>DATLZK010000096.1:0-103644 GCA_035574015.1 Anaerolineales bacterium | reverse complement strand
GGCGAGCCGATCTCTTCATCCGCGATGATGACTGTGCAGTTCGCCGTGCCGCCGCGCATTTCGGGACCGTAGGAGGGAATCCATGTGACCTCTTTACCCAAGTCCATTGCTGCGTAAGCCAGCACCTGCCCGGCAAAGAGCACACCCTGCCCACCAAACCCGGCGATGATAATTTCTTTTTGCATAAGCCACTTCACTCCTGAAGAATTCTCTACCTTTCCTAATCTTCTAAACTTTTAATTGCTGGATTGCCTCGCTCACTTTATAGTCACCCAACGGAAAGGCCGGTACCATCTGCTGTTCAACAAACTTCAGTGCCTCGACCGGCGTCAAGCCCCAGTTCGTTGGGCATGTTGAGAGGAGTTCAACCAACGAAAAACCAAGGCCTCGGGCTTGCGTCTCGAATGCTAATCGGATGGCTTTCTTTGCAAGGCGAATGTTCTTCGGATCATGCAGCGACCGCCTTACGCAATATCCCACACCTTCCAAGGTGGCGAGCATCTCCGCTATGCGGATGGGGAAGCCTTGAGTCTCGACATCGCGCCCATTGGGTGAAGAGGTCGTCTTCATGCCGGGCAAAGTGGTTGGAGCCATTTGTCCACCGGTCATGCCGTAATTGGCGTTGTTGATGAAAATAACAGTAATGTTTTCGCCACGCGCCGCGGCGTGGACGATCTCACCCATGCCGATTGAAGCCAAATCGCCGTCTCCCTGATATGTGAACACAATGCGATCCGGCAACACGCGCTTGAGACCAGTCGCCATGGCGGGGGCGCGTCCGTGAGGAGCTTCGACGAAGTCGGTGTCGAAATAGTTGTAGGCAAACACCGCACATCCCACCGGCGCGACGCCGATGGCTTTTTCCAGGATGCCCATTTCTTCCAATACTTCTGCAATGAGGCGATGCGCTACCCCGTGCGTACAGCCAGGGCAATAGTGTGTGGGCATTTCGGTAAAGCCTGCGGGGCGTTCATAGACCAGAGTATGTGGTGTTGTCATATTACCCTCGTCTTACGTGATGGAAGGTTGAGAAATGCGCGTTAGCCATGCATCTCGCGGATTCACATTCACGCTCAATTTGCTCGAAGTGAGCCGCTCGATCTCGTGCAGGATTTCATCAGGGAACGGGACTACACCACCCAGGCGACCATAGAATTCGACAGGCACGCGTCCTTTCACAGCCAGCAGAACATCCTCCAGCATTTGCCCGGAGTTCATCTCAGTGACAAGGAAAGCATTCACGCGTTCTGTCAATTGTTCGATGACTTCCGCAGGGAAGGGAGCTACCGTGATCGGTCGCAGTAAGCCGACCTTGATTCCCTTCTGACGCGCTTGTCGCACAGCCGAAAGCGCTACACGTCCCGCTGTGCCAAAGCCGATTACGACAAATTCCGCATCGTCGAGGAAATATTCCTTATAGCGGACTTCGTTCTGTTGAATGGCCTTCCAACGCGTCAAAAGCCTGAGATTGAGCTTCTCTTCTTCAACGGGATCAAGATAAATCGAGGTCAAGACGCGGCGCTCGCGCTTTCCCATTTTGCCGTTCGTTGCCCAGTCCCAATCCACGCGTTGAATCGGCTTCATCTCCGGCATCTGCGCCGGTTCCATCATTTGACCGATAGAACCATCGAGAATGATCATGCAGATTGTCCGATATTTTTCTGCAAGATCGAAGGAAAGAACTGTCAGATCAATTGCCTCCTGCACTGAAGCAGGTGCGAGCACAATGGGACGATAATCGCCGTGACCGCCGCCATGCACTGCTTGATTGTAGTCACCTTGCGAGGGCGCAATGTTGCCTAGCCCTGGTCCGCCGCGCATCACATTGACCAGCACGGCCGGCACCTCGGTTCCCGCGATGTAGGAGAGTCCTTCCATCATCAGGCTGATGCCAGGGCTCGATGAGGTGGACATGACGCGTACGCCGGCGCATGCTGCGCCATATACCATGTTGATTGCGCCGAGTTCCGACTCGGCTTGCAAAAAAACGCGTCCCAGTTCGGGCATGCGGCGCGAGAGATATTCCAATACTTCAGTTTGTGGAGTGATGGGATAGCCGAAATACGCCTCCAGCCCCGCGCGCACTGCCGCTTCTGCGATGGCTTCATTGCCTTTCCATAATTCTTTGGGCATTTGATCTTTCTCCGTTATCACTCTTTGTAAGTAAAGAAAGAGGAAAGATGAAAGAGGTTTCTTTCTTCTTTCATACTGCCGGTGCTTTGGTCACTTCGCGATACACCGTGATTGCCGCATCCGGACAGACCAGCGCGCAAATGGCACACCCCGTGCAACCTTCTTTGAAGATATGCGCGGGGTGGTAGCCTTTGGGAGTGAGCCTTGTCATGTCCAGTTCCATCACCTCCTGGGGGCATGCGTTGATGCATAGTTCGCAACCTTTGCAATAAAGATCGTTGACTTCGATCCAACCTTTGGCGGGCATGGGGGCTCCTTATCTGAGTAGTCGGATGTAAATTAGCGGGATTGGCACATGATTATTATCACCCTCCTCGGCATGTATGGAGTAGTAACAAGCGTCCTCGAGTGCATGAACGAATATCATTCATTTTGGGGTGGTAGAATTTCATGATGAAAATCATTTGGAGGATGAAATGACCCATGCTGTCATCATAGATGCCATCCGGACACCGATCGGTGCTCTGGGTGGAGTTCTCGCTTCGGTTCGCCCGGACGACATGGCGGCTCTCGTTATCAGAGAGATTGTTCAGCGCAATCACCTTGATCCTGCTCTCATCGAAGAAGTTTTCCTTGGCTGTGCGAATCAGGCCGGCGAAGACAATCGCAACGTGGCACGCATGGCCGCCCTGCTTGCAGGTCTCCCTGTGGAAGTAGGAGGGGTGACCGTGAATCGCTTGTGTGCTTCGGGATTGACTGCCATCAACATGGCGGCGCGTGCCATCCAATGTGGCGAGGGAGAGATTTATATCGCAGGTGGCGTGGAGTCTATGTCTCGCGCGCCCTATTCACTTCCCAAAGCCGAAGCGGGTTATTCCTTTGGCAATCTCACCGCCTGGGATACTGCATTAGGCTGGCGTTATCCCAACCCCAAAATGAAAGAAATGTACGGAATCGAATCCATGGGCGAGACTGCCGAAAACATCGCGCGAGAACGTCCGCACCTCACGCGTGAAAAACAGGACGCCTTCGCCTTGCGTTCTCATCAGCGCGCCATTGCCGCGATTGACTCGGGACGATTCAAACAGGAAATTCTCCCTGTTCCCATTCCTCAAAAAAAGGGGGATCCAAAAATCGTTGATACCGATGAACGTCCCCGCCGGGATACCAGTATGGAAGCCCTTGCTCAACTAAAACCTGCTTTTGCCAAAGAAGGCGGAACGGTTACTGCGGGAAATTCATCTGGCTTGAACGATGGCGCCGCGGCACTGCTAATTATGAGTGAAAACAAGGCAAAAGAACTCGGTTATAAGCCTTTGGTGCGCATCGTTGCTTCCGCCTCTGCGGGGGTGCCGCCGCGCGTGATGGGCTACGGTCCCGTGCCTGCAACAAAGAAAGCCCTTCAACGCGCGGGCTTGCAGATAAAGGATATAGGTCTTGTCGAAATCAACGAAGCGTTTGCCGTACAAACCCTGGCAGTGATGGAAGATTTGGAACTCGACCCCGAAATCGTCAACGTCAACGGGGGTGCGATTGCCATTGGACATCCGCTTGGCTGTTCGGGTGCACGCTTGATGACAACGCTTGTGCATGAAATGAAGTTGCGCGGCAATGTGCAATTTGGACTGGTTACGCTTTGCGTCGGTGTCGGTCAGGGCGAAGCAACGGTGGTTGAATTTATTGGTTGATCGCGGTAAACCCGAAAACGAAGTCCTGTTGCTCTGTTGAGGTAGAACGGGGTACTCATCCCTGCTTTCCCTCACCCCAACCCCTCTCCCAGCGGAAGAGAGGCAGGGGTGAGGGCGAAAAGCAATGACAACGACAATCTTTGTCAATGTTTGCAACAGAGCAAAGTCCTGTTTTTAACCTGGCGTTCGACCGAGGAACTTGTATGAAACACATCTTCTCTTTCCTTTTCTGGTTTTCCTTACCGATGCTTGCCTGTAGTATTTCCGCCGCGCCTGTTGTTCAGAATACCCCTGCTTTTCCTCTTGACACGCCATCTCCTCCTCAAATCACTACGCCACCGGTTGAAGTTACCTCCACGCCTTTACCTGATTTCGCGGTGCGAGCGCGTCGCGCGCCTTATCAGCTTGGTCTGACCGATTCATTGCGCGTTGTTCAATTGACCGATGGGAAATACGAAGAAGGGACGCCCGAAAGTGCAGAATATATCTCGGTGAGGATGACCGACTTCGTGGCGCGTGGCGATTTGAACGCGGACGGCGTAGATGAAGTCGCAGCGTTGGTCTCCGAGAATTATGGCGGAACGGGTGTCTTTGTTTTTCTTGCTGTATTTTCTGAGATGAATGGATCACTTGTATTTCAAACTTCCACGCTGGTGGATGATCGCCCGCAGATCAATGCCTTGGCGATTGCGAATGGGGAGATCTTCCTCGATGCAATCATTCACGGCTTTGATGATCCCATGTGTTGCCCCACCTTGCGGACCACGCGTCATTATCGGTTCACAGATAATCAATTGAACATGACCGATTACACCACCTTTACACCGGATGGGCGACCTCGCACCATCACGATTGAGTCGCCTGTGAATGGAGCAGAGGTGTTCAAGTCCGTTCAACTCAAGGGCAGGGTGGCGATTGCTCCGTTCGAGAACAATCTGGTCTATCGCATTTATGATATGGGTGGTGTCCTTCTTTCGGAAGGATATATCACAGTTACAGCAGAAGAACCAGGCGCGTCCGGTACATTCGATGCTTTTATACCGCTTGGCAATGTGCTATCCAACGCACTCATCCGTTTGGAGGTGCAAGATATCAGTGCCGCAGATGGTTCACTATTTGCCATGGATTCGGTGGAATTGGTTGTAAAATAATATAGATTGCTCCGTTGAGAAGATTATAGACATGGGAACTCTTCCTTGCTCTCCCTCACTCCCAACCCGATGAGGGCGAAAAGCGACGCCGACAACAATCTTTTTTCCATGTTTACAACGGAGCAAATACAGACTGGAAAAACTTTCCATTCGATAACTTACATTGGAGGAGGATATGCCTAACAAAGTCCGTGACTGGATGTCCAGCCCTGTGGTGGTTGTGGATCCAGATTCGAGCGTAAAGTATGCCCTGACCCTCATGCGTCGGCGTAAGATTCACAGCGTAGTGGTTGACATCAGCGAGACGAATCCGTCCTATGGTATTGTGACGACAACTGACATCCGCGACAAGATCGTCGCAGCGGACCGTGACCCGGCAGAGACGACCGTGCGCGAGATCATGTCCGGTCCCATCATCACCGGCAATCCGGATTGGACATTGAAAGAGTGCTCACAAATCATGCAAAAACACAATATCCATCATCTTCCCATTGCCGATGAGCATGGCGCCCTGATCGGAATGATTTCCGCAACAGACATCTTCATGGCAGTCGAAGAGCAGGGTTGGCAGGAAGAAGGCTAGATGATGGGGAAGCCGGTTGGTTTGGCCGCGTGAGAGAATTCTGTGTTTTTTGGCGATGTCTAAATCCAGGCAAAAGTTTTACGTTGTGTGGAAGGGACGCAAAAGCGGAATTTTCACCTCATGGGCGGAGTGCGAGAAGCAGGTGAAGGGTTTTGCCGGCGCGGAATATAAAGCCTTCAATACGCTCAAGGAAGCGAAGGCGGCTCTTCGGTCCGGCTATGAGGCGTATAAGGGTAAACCATCCTCTTTGGGAAAGTGGAGAGAGGCAAGCGTCCAGCCTGTGCTTCCCTCCATTTGTGTGGACGCGGCTTGCAGCGGCTCGCCGGGGCAGTTGGAGTATCGCGGTGTGGATACCGAAACAGGACAGGAGATTTTTCGATTCGGTCCCTTCCCGGATGGAACGAACAATGTGGGGGAGTTTCTGGCAATCGTTCATGCTTTGACATGGTTGGTGAAAAACAAAAAAGAGATGCCCGTTTATTCCGATTCAGAAAACGCAATTTCATGGGTATACACAGGCGAGTGCAAAACGCGGCTCAAACGTACCGCGCACAACGCGCCGCTTTTTGTCATGATCCGTAGCGCGGAGAACTGGCTGGCAGAAAACCAGTTGGATGACGATGCCGTGAGAAAATGGGACACGGATTTGTGGGGTGAGATCCCGGCAGATTTTGGAAGGAAGTGAATTGCAAGGATGAAGAGTTTAGATAAAGGCTTGCGTTGAACAAAGTTGAGATGATGAAAACAGCATTACTCGTTATTGACATTCAAAACGACTACTTCCCTGGCGGGAAATATCCGCTGGTGAATCCGCTCGATGCCGCAAAGAAGGCATATGAACTGCTTCAGTGCTTTCGCGAGCATGGTGGACATCACGTACATGTTCAGCATATTTCGAAGAATCCCGGTGCGACGTTTTTCATCCCTGGTGATCGCGGCACGGATATTCATGATTCGGTTGCTCATTTTGAGGGTGAACCGATTGTCTATAAACATTACCCAAACGCCTTTCGTGAAACCAATTTACTGGAGATGTTGAAGGGCTGGGGGATCGAACGCGTGGTGATTACCGGCATGATGACGCACATGTGCGTGGACGCGACTGCCCGCGCGGCCGCGGATTATGGCTTTCAAATACTCATCGCGGAGGATGCCTGTGCAACACGTGATCTTCAATATGGCGATACCCTCATTCCTGCTGATCTGGTTCACAAATCTTTTCTCGCTGCCCTCAAGTCCTATGGCAAAGTGATGAAGACCGAAGAAATCCTCGCTCTGCTAGCAAGTGAGATGGAAACACAATAACTCCAATTCTCCATTTCTCCCCTCCTCAATTCTCCCCTCCTCAATTTCTCCATTCCTCCATTCCACTACCCTCCCCCGAACAGAAAACCCTATGGCCACCCTCGACCCCGAACGACAGAAACAAGCCAAACAATATGCACGTATACGCCGCCGCTTGTGGCTGGTGGATACACTCTTTGGCGCAGTGTATGCCTCCGCATGGCTATTTTTTGGTTGGGCAATTTCTCTGCGCAATGGGCTCAAAACACTGATTACCGACAAGTGGTCGCTGACGACTGGTTCGGAATGGTTGCTGGTTGCCCTCTTTGCTGTGATTTTCGGCGGAATCTATTTCATCCTGAATCTCCCTCTCAGTTATTACAGCGGCTTCGTCCTCCCGCATCGCTTTGGACAATCGAATCAGACATTTAAAGGCTGGGTGACTGATCTCATCAAGGGAATGGCAGTCGGCGCGCCCATCGGCTTGTTTTTGCTGGAAATGCTTTATCTTGCGCTGCGTCTGACCGGCGATCTGTGGTGGCTTTGGGCGGCGGGTGGATTGCTCATCTTCAGTGTCTTGCTTTCCAACCTTGCGCCCATTCTCATCATGCCCCTCTTCAACAAGTATGTTCCCTTGGGCGATGAACATAAGGACCTTGCGGATCGTTTGCTCGATCTTGCACGGCGCGCCAATACGAAAGTGCGAGGGGTGTTCAAATTCGATATGTCCAAACGGACAAAGTCTGCTAACGCGGCCTTGACCGGTATCGGCAACACACGTCGTATCATTTTGGGCGATACACTCATCAACGAATTTTCCGCCGATGAGATCGAAACCGTTCTTGCCCATGAACTGGGACATCATGTACATCGCGATATTCCATTGTTTATCACATTCGGCGCGGTCAGCACAACTGTCGGTTTATATCTCGCTTCGCTGGCGCTGAAATGGGCTATCGGCTATTTCGGCTTCACAGGTGCGGCTGATGTCGCCGCCTTCCCCGCGCTGATGTTGATCCTTGGCGCGTATGGACTCGTTACTATGCCTCTCGAAAACGCCTTTTCACGCTGGAGGGAGCGAAAAGCCGATGAGTACGCGTTACAGGTCACGGGTAAGCATGAAGCGTTTGCTTCCGCATTTACGCGATTGGCGAATCAAAATCTTGGGGAAGTAGACCCTGAAAAATGGGTAGTCTTTTTGTTCTATTCACATCCCCCGCTGGGCGAACGAATTGAAAGAGCGAGAAACTGGAAGTCGCCTTGATCGTCATCCCGTTTTTGCCCATGCTTTGTATTTTGCCATGATGGGCAGGATGATGATCAAAGCAATCACGCCGCCCATTAATACAATCCCATCAGTTGAACCGACCTCGGAATGATCCTCCTCCTGAGGCAGAGGAGTGCTCGTGGTTTGAAAGAATGTGTATGCGCCCGTTGTGTTTGCCGGGCTGGAGAATTGAGGTGAATAGGTCATTCCGGCAATGACAAATGCAAGCATCAGGCTAAGCCCAATCATGATTAGGGGGCGAAGAAGTTTGTTTGGCATGCGCCTGTAGTATAACACGCGGCGTAGATGGTTAATTTACTGCGGCTTGTGAAGAATGAGAGATTGCCGCTCTTTTCCATCCATTTTTTGAAGTATAATCGCCGCGTCGTGTTGCAGAGACAGACTTTTTTTGAGTCGGTCTCCCGCATGGCGTTTTCGTTCCTGCGTTGGAGTTGGGCAATACTGTTTTGGTGTCCACGCAGAAGTTACACAATTCCTGGGAGTTGTGTTACAGAGCTATGTTGCCGATAATTCTTGAGTGCACACCCTTTTTTGGGACATTGTTTACAAATAAGGCTTGATTTAGTATAATATCGTGCATTATTTCACGAACAAATCCAGGTCAAGGAGCATGCATGGTCAGGAAATTTTTTGAATGGGTGCTCAGCCCAATGGGGAGGATTGCAGTACTGATTACGGCGTTGTCTCTGTTCAGTGTTGCTGCATACGGAATCTATCTCACACAACAGCCTCCACCACAGCCGATTCAGTTCCGGCACGACATCCATGTCAATCTCGGCGTTCAATGCTTGTATTGTCACCCTGGCGCCTTGCGCGGGCCTTCACCAGGTCTGCCAACGCAAAACAAATGCTGGGGATGTCATCAACAAATTGCCAAAACACAGACCAGCCCCAGGCTTGCTGTATTGGTGGACTATGTGCAAAACAACAGACCCATCCAATGGGTTCCTGTGGCGCAAGTTCCGGACTTTGTCCACTTCAACCATCGTCCACATATTGCCGCAGGGCTGAATTGTGAAGACTGTCATGGCGATATGAGTAAGGTCGAAATTGCTCGAAATCCGCAAGTGATGAACATGGGGTGGTGTCTCAATTGTCATCGAGAGAGAGCGGGTGAAGATGAAGAAAAACTCATCAAACTCACCGATTGCGGAACATGTCATTACTAAATTTATGTGGGTAAAAGGAACAGACTATGAGCAAAAAAATTTCCCGGCGTGATTTTCTGAAACTTGCAGGCGCAGGCGCGGCGACGACTGCCGTGCTAACCGGCTGCGGTCCGGCCTCGCGCTATGTGACGCGCGAACCGTACATCAAGATGCCGGAATACACCTATAACGGTTTGAGCACTTATTACGCCACGACCTGCCGCGAATGTTCGGCTGGCTGTGGCCTCGTTGTTCGCACGATGCAGGGGCGTGCTATCAAAGTGGAGGGCAACGCGAACAATCCCGTCAACCTGGGCAAGACCTGCGCGCGCGGTCAAGCCACATTACATGGCTTATATAATCCTGATCGTGTTACGGGACCCATTCGTCGTCTAAAGCGTGGGGCGGAAGACACAGAAAACATGACGTGGGATGCGGCGCTTCAAGTGATTGCCGATGCTTTCAAAAACAACGCTCCCTCTGAAATTGCGTTCCTGGTGGGATTAGCGCCTGATCATCTTTTCGACTTGCTCTCCGAATTTGCGGCTTCCATCGGCGCGCCTGCCCCGCTCCGTTTCGGCGCGCTGAGCATGTTCGAATCTCGCGCTACTCTCAGCAAGGCGGCTGAAAACTTGCTCGGTCAGCCCTCTATGCCGTTCTTCGATCTTGCCAACGCTGACCTGGTCCTTTCCTTTGGCGCGAACTTCCTCGAGACTTGGCTCTCGCCCGTCGCATATACGCGTCAATTTGCCCTCATGCGACGCGGCAACCCCAAACGACGTGGTTACTTCATTCAATTCGAATCGCGCATGTCCCAAACTGCCGCCAAAGCGGATGAATGGATTCCGCTTCTTCCCGGGACCGAGGGCCTGGTCGCCCTTGCCCTCGGCAGACTCGTGGCTGAAGCGAAGGGAGGACCCGTCCCGCGCGCCTTTGCAAGTGTTGATCCGCTCGATGTGGCGTCCACTGCTGGCGTGAAGTTGGAAACCCTTGAACACATTGCCCAACTTATCGCGGATGCACAAAGCCCGCTTGCCATTCCGGGCGGCGCGGCATTGGGACAGAGCAATGGTCTCTTCACCGCTGAAGCCGTCCTTGCTCTCAATGCATTGATGGGTAACTTTGGCAATCCGGGTGGCGTCTCCCTCTCGCCGCTTGCTCCGAATCAGGATACCTATCATCGCCCCGCCAGCGTTCAGGAAATGACCGACTTTGTTGCAAAGATGAAAAACGGAAAGGTCAAGGTTCTGTTTGTGCATGGCGTCAACCCGGTCTTTGAATTGCCCAAGTCGCTTGGCTTTACAGAAGCGCTTGCATCGGTTCCCTTAGTGGTTTCGTTTGCCACATTCCCCGACGAAACTGCTTTGCAGGCGGATTATGTTTTCCCAGATCATCATGGCCTCGAATCTTGGGGCTACCAACGCGTTGCCACAGGCGTGCCCCAGTCTGTTCTTTCGGGCGCGCAACCGGTTGTTTCACCTCTGTACAACACGCGTGCGACAGTGGATGTGTTGCTTGCCGCCGCACAACTCGCCGGTGGGAAATTTGCACAGGCGCTACCCTATGTGGATGAAGTTGAATATATTCAGAGCAAACTGGCGAATCTCGTCGGCGATGTGAGCGGTTCTTTCGTCGCGCCGGAAATCAATACCTTCTCTGCTTATTTCCAACAGTATGGTGGATGGTGGAAAAACACCCAACCTGTAGCGCCCTCGGCGGCAAGCGCGCTTGGCAAAACGCTGAATATCGAGATGGCGAAATTTGCGGGCGAAGGAGAGTTCTTCTTCCTGCCGTTTGTTTCGCCTACGCTTGCCGAGGCGGGAGCAAATAAACCCTGGCTGCAGGAATTGCCCGATCCCACAACAACTGTGATGTGGAATACCTGGGTGGAAATGAACCCCGCGACCGCGCACGAATTACACATTGAGAACGATGATGTAGTGAAGATCGTGAGCGAGGCTGGAGAGGTGGAAGCGCCTGTTTATCTGTACCCGGCCATTCGTCCCGACGTGATCGCCATGCCGTTTGGGCAGGGTCACACTGCTTATGGAAGATATGCCAAAGGGCGTGGTGCGAATCCCGCCGATGTCCTCGGTCTACATTTCAATCAGGCCGGCGATTTAGCATTTGCCGCCATGCGCGTCAGGGTTGAGAAGACAGGACGTAAGCAGGTGCTGTCTCGCCTTGAAAGCCGCATCGGCGTATATGGTGAAGGACTTGGAGAACATTAGAGGAGCAAAACATGACCATAGATTTAAATCTCGTAGGCGCCAAAGGCGCAATCGTAGAGGAGGCAGAGGGGAAATGGGGCATGGTCATTGACATGGACCTTTGCACGGGATGTCAGGCGTGTGTTGCCGCCTGCGCCATGGAAAATAATCTTCCCTTCGTGGGGGAGGAGGACGCGGGATATGGACGAACGATGCACTGGATTCGCATCGAACGCTTCTGGGAGGGCGAATATCCCGAAGTACACATGACGGCTTATCAGCCTATGCTCTGCCAGCAATGCGGACATGCACCGTGTGAACCGGTTTGCCCGGTCTTTGCCACGGTTCACAGCAAGGCAGAGGAACTGAACCTACAGGTCTATAACCGTTGTGTGGGTACGCGCTATTGCGCAAATAACTGTCCATATCAGGTGCGTTCCTTCAACTGGAGGGATTACCACATTGATCCCTTCCATGCCAATGAAGTGGACGGACAACTTGTTTATCCATTGCACAATCAGTTAAATCCCGATGTAACCGTTCGCCGTCGGGGTGTGATGGAAAAATGTACATTCTGCATCCAGCGCATCCACAAAGCACAAGACAAGGCGAAAGCCGAGGGACGCGAAGTGGAAGATGGCGAATTCACAACCGCATGCGCGCAAGCCTGCCCGGCGAATGCGATTACGTTCGGTCGAATGGATGATCCCGAAAGTCTGGTGAGTCAGTTATCAAAACAGGCGCGCGGCGTCAAACATCTCGAAGAACTCAATACACTTCCCCGCGTGACCTATCTCAAGGAAGGATAAAGATATGGCTGTTGCATCCAAACATCTCTCTGGCGCCGCCGCGGCGCACGAAAACCAGGAAGTCGAACACGATCTACGCCGTTATCTCATGCACGATCCAAGGCCTCGCGGTGAAATGAACGCGATGGTCATGGAATCTATGTACGCCACATCCTGGAAGTTCTGGGTGGTGTTTGCCATTTTGTCCATCCTTGTTGCGGTCTGCTTTTTCTATGCGTGGGGCTACTTGATTGCGGAGGGCTTAGGCGTAGCCGGCGTCATGCGTCCGTCGTATTGGGGTGTTTTTCTTGTCAACACCGTGTTCTGGATCGGTATCAGCCATGCAGGAACATTTATTTCAGCGATCTTACGCGTCTTCAAGGCAGAGTTTCGCCGTCCGTTTACCCGCGCAGCAGAATTGATGACCACCTTCGGCTTGATCCAGGCTGGTGCAAGTATCTTCATGCACATGGGTCGTGTGTGGTTGTCGTACTGGCTGTTCCCCATTCCCAACGCGCGGCAATTATGGCCTAACTTCCACTCCCCGCTGATGTGGGACCTGCTGGCGATTACGACCTATGTTCTCGGTAGCACGATGTATCTGTTTCTGCCTCTTATCCCAGACCTGGCGATGGCGCGTGACCGCTCCACAGGTTGGCGCAAGACCTTTTTCAAGATTCTTGCCCTGGGCTTTCGTGGAACGGAAGGCGAATGGTTGCACCTTCGCACGGCCATGAACATTTTTGCCTTTGCTATCATCCCGGTCATGTTCTCGGTTCATACCATCGTGTCCTGGGACTTTGCTATGGCGATGCGGCCAGGCTGGTCTTCGACAGTGTTCGGTCCATACTTCGTCATTGGAGCGCTACACTCCGGCATGGGCGCGGTGGCGATTGTGCTGTTCATCATGCGCTCCACGATGAAACATATGGATTACTTCATCCGCGCTGAACACTTCGACGCGCTTGGAAAATTAATGCTGATCGTTTCAATGGCTTGGGCTTACTTTTTCTTCAACGATTACATTGTCCAATGGTACGGCGGCGATAAGTGGACGGACACGCTCCTGCACTGGCACGAAGCTGGTCCCATGGCGTGGATGTTTTTCGCTATGTTGATTCTCAACATTGCTGTTCCGTGGTTGATTCTCTGGAATAAGAAATGGCGTCAGATTTCCTGGCTTGTTGCCTCTGTAGGCTTGCTCATTAACGTGGGCATGTGGTTCGAGCGCTACATCATTATTCCAGTCTCACTGGCTATCAATCGTATGCCGTTTACTTGGAAATTGTATTTCCCGCGCATCGAGATCGTCCTGACGATTGGTACCTTTTCGATGTTCCTCCTCTTCTACCTGATTGCCTCGCGCCTGATTCCGCTGATTCCGGTGTGGGAAGTACAGGAAGGTCAAATGGCGCACTCGACGCGCAAAGTGGGACGCACAGTTGTGCCAAGCGTGAGCGAAATTGAATGATTATGGAATGATGAATGGAGCATGTCATGTCTGAGAATACACGACTTATTGCCCTTTTTTCAGAAGAAGATCACGCTGCGGATGGAATCGCAAAATTGCACCAAATGGGCATCACCGATGAAAACATCTCGGTCATTTCCGGCGTGCCTATCGCGGAAGCAGTGCTGGGACGTCCGCGACCGGAGAGCAATGTTTCGAAACTTGCGCTCGGTGGCGCGATAGCAGGTTTCCTGTTTGGTGCATTTTTGAACTTTGGCACCCCTCAACTCTACACCATCTATGTTGGCGGTCAGTCTATCCTGCCCATTCCGCCGGGCATGATCATCCTCTTCGAGATGACCATGCTTTTCATGCTCCTTGCCACCTTTCTGGGCGTGTTTCTGGATAGTTTCTTCCCCAACTATCGTCCCCTGGAATATGTGCCGGAAGTTAGCGATGGCAAGATTGCTGTCTTCTTCACCTGTCCTAAAAGCGAACAGAAAAAATTCACGGATGCGCTCGTCAAATTGGGCGCCGAATCCGTAGAATCCGCGGAGGCGCGACATTTATGAGGCTACTGAGACAACTCTTTTGGGTGTTCCTGACGCTCGGCGTTCTTCTTGGAATACTCCTGCTTTTCACTTACGATATTATCAAGATTGATTGGGTCAGTTTCATGGAGATTCAGCCTGCCTACAAGAACATGGAGAACCCGCTTCCTCCTCCCGAGCGTTCGATTCCGGTCGAAGGGGCGGTTTTCGTCGCCGGCGTGGGCGCGCCCGAAAACCCCGTTCCAGCAGATGAAGCGTCCATTGCGCGCGGGGCGCAGCTCTACGCGATTCACTGTCAGATGTGTCACGGCGCAACTGGTGAAGGAAACGGTCCGATCGCTCCCTTCCTTGTGAACTTCAAGCCTGCCAACCTGACGAGCGATGTGGTCCAGGCGAAGAGCGATGGCTCGCTGTTCCTCACCATTACAAATGGTCTGGAGGGTCGTATGCCCGCCCTCAACGAAAACTTGACCGTCTCCGAACGTTGGGATGTGGTTAACTTCCTTCGCACATTGAAAGCATCGAAGTAGAGAAGGAGTTTGCGAATATGAATGACGTTCGTAAAATGATCTATGGCATCCTTGGCGGGTTTCTCTTTGTGCTTGTCGCGTGGTTCAGTTTTGTATATGTCTCAGCCTGTGGCTTTTCCTTTTCCTGCCCACAGGGTGCGCCGAAAGTGATACGCACACCTATCCCGACCTTGATCCCTGTTGCCCATGCCGCGCCTCAACTGGAATCCAATACGGCTGAGTTCAATCAGTGCCAAGTTGGGGCAACCGATCTGATCGGCGCGTGGGTTTCTGCTGGCTATCCAAATGCGGAACCCTTTCCTTTTGAAGATGTCAACGGGCAACCCTGCACAGGTACCTATGAAGATGACATTCAGCCTCTATTTATGGAGAACAACCTGTGGTCCCCAACAGCATTAGGCTGCACCTCTTGCCACAATGCCGATCTGACCGAACGAAGTGCCGGTTTAGACCTGACTAGTTACGAGGCGATATTGTTAGGATCACGCCGCGAGCCGGGATCCTCTTCGCCGGCTACCGATATTTTGGGCAAAGGCGAATGGGAGGCTTCTTTGCTTTACGAAGTACTGGTAAATCAAGGATTGGTCCCTGCGGGACATTCCCCCGACGCCTCGCCCACAAACCCAATAATTTATGCCGGCGTGCGGGTTGTTGAAGAGGCAACGCCAACACCATAACAAAGATTGAAACGACTGGCGCCTATGAGGTGCCAGTCGTTTTTTGAAAAACAAAAACGCCTCACCTTGTGAGACGTTTTCAGCGGAGAGGGCGGGATTTGAACCCGCGTCACCTTTCGGTGAACACGCTCTCCAGGCGTGCGCGCTAAACCAGACTACGCGACCTCTCCATTTGAGCGGCGAAATTATACCAGAAACGAGCAGAAGAAATTTCAATATGTTGATTTCTATAGTGGCTCGAACCTTGCCGTGAAATGCCTTAACAGTTCTGGAGCATAAGTCAATCGGAAGCCTCGGAGTTCACTTGCGCGGGCTTTGATTTTTGCAAGTGTATCCACCACATAATCCAGATGACTTTGCGTGTACGTGCGCCGTGGAAGAGCAAGGCGCAGCAGTTCGAGCGTGGGGTAATGCCAAACCTTTGTTTCAGGGTCAGGATATGCAAACATGACCGAACCGATCTCCACACCGCGAATCCCCCCTTCACGATAAAGTTCTACCACAAGCGCCTGCGCCGGAAATTCGTGATGGGGAATGTGCGGAAGAATCGCGCCGGCGTTGACGTACACGCCGTGTCCACCGGCCGGTTGGACGGTGGGGACGCCCACTTCGTTTAATCGGGAAGCGAGATAAGCCGTTTGTCCCACGCGATATGCCAGATATTCCTCATCCAGCCCTTCGTATAAGCCCACGGCCATCGCGTCGAGGTCGCGTCCCGCGAGCCCGCCATAGGTAGGAAAGCCCTCGCGCAAAATCAATTCATTCTTGATGTCTTGAAACAACTTCTCATCGTTCACGCACAACAAGCCCCCAATGTTGACAAGCGCATCCTTCTTTGCAGACATGCACATTCCATCTGCGAGGGCAAACATTTCGCGCGCAATCTCTTTGATGGATTTCGATTCGTAGCCGCGTTCACGCTGCTTGATGAAGAAACAGTTTTCGGCGTAGCGCGCCGCGTCAATAAAGAACGGGATTCCGTACTCGTGATAAACCTCCGCAATCGCTTTGAGATTCTCCATCGAAACCGGTTGTCCGCCTCCCGCGTTGTTCGTCACGGTTACCATTCCAAAGGGGATGTTCTCCACCCCTACCTTTTCAATGAAAGCGCGTAATTTGGCGATGTCCATGTTCCCTTTAAAAGGGTGTGGCATATCAGGATCGAACGCTTCATCAATGACGAGATTTGTAGGGCGCCCTCCTCGGGCGCGGATGTTGGCATCGGTGGTATCGAAATGCATATTGCTGGGGACGTACATGCCGGGCTTGACCAGTAGTGCACTCAGGATGTTCTCTGCGGCACGTCCCTGATGCGTGGGGACGAAATACTTGAAGCCGAAGATGTCCTCCACAGCGGCTTTGAGGCGGTGAAACGAGCGCGCGCCTGCGTAGGATTCGTCGCCGTGCATGAGCGCCGCCCACTGCTCCTGACTCATCGCGCCCGTGCCGGAGTCGGTGAGCAGGTCAATGAAAATATCTTCGGCTTTGAGGGCAAAGAGATTGTACCCCGCCGCTTTGAGAGCGGCTTCGCGCTGGGCGGGTGGAATCAAACGAATAGGTTCTATTACCTTGATTCGAAACGGTTCGGGAGGGTAGTTCATTCGGTCTCCATTGTTCAGTGATTAGTGATCGGGTAAACCGTCCACGAATTCACGAATTCACGAATGCGCGACTCTCATTCGTGCCTTCATGGTCCCATTCGTGGACGGCTCTCCGATATTCATGGATGGCTATTTACCTGTAAGAACTCCTGTGCTGATTATAATTCCACAGCAAGCCGAGTACTTTGAGTGCGGCTAGGGGATGTATAATTGCAATTGCCGGGCTCGTCCCTATCATATCTCGCCAAAGGATTTGCGATGACCAAACTTTTCTTCGCTACGGATATTCACGGTTCGGATATTTGCTGGAGCAAGTTTCTCAATGCAGGGAAGTTCTACGGCGTGGATGTCCTCATCCTCGGCGGCGACATGACAGGCAAGGCGGTGGTGCCTTTCATCCATCAGGGCGGAAAGAACTACAAAGTCACTCTCCTCGAGCAGGAGTTTCAGATTACGA
Organism: Anaerolineales bacterium; assembly: GCA_035574015.1. Lineage (GTDB taxonomy): Bacteria > Chloroflexota > Anaerolineae > Anaerolineales > Villigracilaceae > Defluviilinea. The sequence goes on along the minus strand of DATLZK010000096.1, from coordinate 86,105 downwards.
ACGAAGACGAACTCGCCGATATGCAAAAGCGCGTCCGCAGTCGCGGCTACTATCCCTACCTGACCACTCCCGACGAGATCGCTGAACTCGAAAAAGACCCCGCCCGCGTGCATCAAATCTTTTTGCAGGAAGTTTTGAAGGTCGTCCAGCAATGGATGGATTTGGCGGATAAGAAACTGAATGGCACCGGTATGAAGGTCTATTGCTGTCCCGGCAACGACGACATGGATGAGGTGGACGACATCGTTCGCGCCAGCCGCAGCGTGATTCATGCCGAGGGGCAGGTGATTCCCCTCGACGACACCCACGAGATGATCGCATCCGGTTGGTCGAATCGAACGCCTTGGGATACGCACCGCGAAGAGGACGAGGACCGGCTCAAGGTCCGTTATGAAGCGATGATCTCCCGCCTCAAAGACCCGCACAACGCGGTTTTCAATATCCACGTGCCACCGTATAAATCCACGCTCGACGAAGCGCCAGAACTGGATGAAAACCTGCGCCCGAAGATGGCTGGTCAGGCGCTCAAACCAGTCGGTTCGACGGCATTGCGTGAAGCGATTGAAATCTACCAGCCGCTGCTTGGCTTGCACGGACACATTCACGAGGGGCGCGGTGTGACGCGAATCGGAAGAACGCTTTGTATTAACCCCGGCTCAATGTATGAACAAGGTGTTTTGCTCGGCGCAATTGTGACGCTCGGCAAAAACAAGATTGAAGATTACGTGTTAACTTCAGGTTAACTTATTCGGGTGTTGCGTGTTACATCAGGTAGCACGTCGAAACTATTCCTACAAAGGAGGAGCGTTCTCATGAGCAACCTGTTTGTCCGTAAGGCGACTGGCCTGGTGCGTTCGTGGTCGGTCTTCGACGCGTTCGTCTACGCGTTCTTCTCGATCAACCTCATCACATTGGGGTTGTATAGTTTTAGCCAGATGTACTACTTTGAGGGAGGAATGATCCCGGCTTTGATCATCAGCGCGATCTTCATCTTCTTTGAAGTCATCATTTACGCTGCGCTGATCGCCGTAATGCCACGGTCGGGAGGGGATTACGTCTGGCAGAGCCGTATCCTCGGTGGGGCGGTGGGATTCATCCTCGCCGTCACGGGCTGGTGGTTTATCCTGTGGCTGTGGGTGCCCCTCTATGGCGATATGTTCCGTCATATTGTATTGGTGCCACTGCTTGGCATCGCCGGTGCAAAAGATGCGGCCTTGTGGTTTGCCAGCAGTGATCACGGCGCGTTCGTAGCTTCGCTTCTCACGATTGCGATTGTCACCGTGTTCATCGGGCTTGGCATGAAAACCTACGCGCGCATTCAGAAATTCTCGTTCTATGGTGGCATGTTGGGACTGCTGATCGTCATCGCGCTGCTGTTGAGCGGCACTCCCGAAGCCTTCAAGGCGGGTCTCGAAGCGAACGCGGTAGCGCTCTTTGGCGCGCAGCCCGGCGTTTATGATGCAACGGTCGCGCTGGGGACTAACGCAGGGGCGATCACGCCGTTGACCGGCGGTGCGTTGCTCTCTATCTTCCTCGTCCTTCCCTATTTGGTGTTCTTCAATTTGTGGCCCAACTGGGGCGCAACGCTTTATGGCGAAGTGCGCGGTGCGACTGATTTCAAGCGCAACGTTGCCGGCATGGGGTGGGCACTTGCGGGAACGACGCTCCTTGGAATCCTCCTGCTCTATTCCATCAGCAAGACCATCGGCTGGGACTTCTATGTTCAAGCGGGCGCGGCCTGGTGGAATTACGCGTGGGGATATTCCACTGATGTTCCTGCGCTACCTGTTTGGCCCTACCCTGCTCTGTTTGCCGCTTTCCTCACCTCCAACCGAGTCGTGCAATTTGTTGTCGTTGCCTTGATGAGCCTGTGGTGGTTTGGCTGGAGCGGCACGGTCTTCCTTTCCTCCACGCGCGTCATCTTTGCCGCCGCATTCGACCGCCTGCTCCCCGAAAAGGTTGCCGAAGTGGACGAGCGCACCGGCACACCGATTTACGCGCTGCTGCTGATGGTCGTTCCTTCGATCATCGTTGCGTATCTGTTCTCGTATAACATTGCCAACTTCCGATCCCTCACGCTTTGCTCCACCCTCGTCATTGCTGTGACCTACCTCGGCACGACCATCGCGGCTATCCTTCTGCCTTATCGCAAACCGGACCTGTATAAAGCTTCGCCGATTGCCCAATACAACATATTCGGTATTCCGTTGATTACCGTAGCAGGTGTTATCTTCGGTGGTTTCCTGCTATTCCTCCTCTATGAATGGCTGATTGATCCGAATGGGTTGTACGGCATCGGCTACAAAAACACCAGTTCCGTCATCTACATGCTCGTTAATTACCTCCTTGCGGCTGTCATCTACTACGGTTTCAAATCCTACCGCAAGAGTAAGGGCATTGACCTGGACAAAGTTCAGGCTGAGATACCGGTTGAATAGAGTTACTCTCGCCCTGTCCCCTCTTCCATTGGGAGAGGGGACAGGATGAGAAAAAAACGCGTAGAATAAACCAGATCATTCAATCTCCTCCTGCTTCAGCAAAACGCTTAGAGCGGCAGGAGCATCCCTCGATCCAACGTGACGATCTCCTTTCCCGAACTGCTGCGTGAAATGCGCCGCGTGGTCGAAGCGGCGCGCGAAAGAAACATTTGCCTCCGGGCTATCGGAGGCGTGGCTATTCGCTTTCACTGTCAAAACCTTCCACTTGCCCTTGAGCGCGAATATCAGGACATTGATTTCGTCGTCGAACCCATCGAATACCCAAAACTCAAGACCTTTTTCGAGAGCATCGAATATGTGCCAAATAAGCGCTTCAATCTCTTAAACGATGCCAGACGACAAATTTATTACTACAAGGACACCGATAGGCATGTGGACGTATTCGTCGGCGATTTTGAAATGTGCCATAAACTGCCCATGAGCAGTCGCCTCCGCCTTGATCCGATCACCGTCTCGCTTGCAGACCTCTTCCTCTCGAAAGCCCAGATCGTCAAACTCAATCGCAAGGACGCGCTGGACCTCCTCTCTCTTCTGTTTTGTAACGAAATTGGCAGTGATGACGAGAAGCGAGTCAATGCCGCTTACATTGCAAATCTATGTGCCAACGATTGGGGCTTGTGGAAGACGGTCTCCATCAATCTCGAACGCATCAAAGAAATTCTGCGAGCAGAAGACATACAGTTATCGGACGAACAGCGTAGTCTTCTCTCGAATCGTATAAGCGAAATTGAAAGAGCCATCGCTCGCGCGCCCAAGTCCCTCGCCTGGCAACTGCGTGACCGCGTTGGCACGCGCGTTCGCTGGTACACTGAAGTGGAAGAGGTGGAGCAATGACGCGTCGCCTCCGCGTCCTGCTTGGCGTCCTCATCTTGATCATTTCCCTCGCGCTTTTGATTTGGGGATTCATGCCACTGGCGCGCGAGACGCGCATCCAGACCATTCCACCGGCCGATCTACAACTGCCGACGCCCTCCTCGCTTCTTCCTCAGCCGGAACCTGTTTCGTGAACAAGATGCCTTTATCTCCCCGTAGCCTTTTCCCACTCCTCGCGGCATGGATGGCTTTGGGCATTATCGTCCTCGCGTGTGGCATTGGCGCTCCTGTCCCTGTGGAGGAAGCGCCTGCCGTTGCAGCAAGCCCGGCTCCCACACAACCCTCTGAGTCGCAGGCAACTCCTGCTGCCATTCCGTCTGCGCCGCCTGCCATTCCAGAGAGGAGGCGCCTCATCCTTGAGTTTCCTCCCCGCATCCGGGCAGGCGATTCGGATATCGTCCGCCTGACGCTTGAGGTGGATGAACAAGGGAATCTCACGCCGACCGCCGTTGTGGAAGGCAATGTAGTCACGGGTGAAGTAATCGAAATTCCCAATGTGTATCAAACCCATCATGTGGTTGCAGAAGCACGATTCGATATTGCAGGGGTAGAAGTCTCGCCTTCGGAACTTTCCAGTCAGGCATTTACACAGGGTCAAACCGTAACGTTTTATTGGAGTATTCGCGCTCGCGAGCCGGGAATCTATCGCGGCACAATTTGGTTCTATCTGCGCTTCGTAGATAAAATCAGCGGGGAAGAAAGCCGAAAAACGGTATCCGCTCAAATTGTTGAGATCGAAGCGGTGAATTTCCTCGGCTTATCGGCAAATTTTGCGCGCACGACCGGTCTGATCGGCTCGATTGTGGGGACGGTGATCGGTTTTCCTTTTTTCGAGGACATTGTCAAGTTCCTGTTCAAGAGGCGCGGCAGGCGCGTCCGCAAAATATGACAAATATCACCCAAACTCATGGATGGGCGTTCAATGCCTGCCGCTTGTACTTTATGGTACAATTTTGCCACTTGTGCCACTTGCCGCGCACACACAATTTTTAATTGGAGACGATATGAGCCCGTGGGTGTACGTTGCTTTATTCCTTATCGTTGGCTTGATCATTCCGATTGGTGCCATCACGGTTGCCTGGATTCTGGGACCCAAGAAACCCAATCCTATTAAACAGAGTGTCTATGAATGCGGCATCGAAACGGTTGGAGACAGCTGGGTGCAGTTCAAGGCTCAGTATTATATTTTTGCGCTGGTGTTCCTCGTGTTCGATGTTGAAGTGGTGTTTCTTTTCCCCTGGGCTGTGAAATTGGGCCAATTAGGTTTGTTTGCTGTTGTGGAAGGTATTATCTTCATTCTCATCCTCATCGCAGGTCTCGTCTATACCTGGCGCAAGGGGATGTTGGAGTGGGCGTAAATCTTATGTGAGTGTAGAGAAGGCTGAATGGATTCATCCACTCAGCCTTTTCTTTGTGTAACAACTGTCCTTCTCACCTCTCTCCTGCCTTGTTTTCTGCGCTTGTGTACAAGCGTAAAGGCAAACGATTGCCCTGCACAGCGTAAGGAAGAAGTTTTGTGCATTTCGTGTCTTGCTTCACTGTTCAGTAGGAGAGAAATCGGGACGAGGCAATTTCAGGAGTGTGACATGAATTTTTGGAAAGACCCTCTCAAAGTAGTTGCAGACTGGCTGATGGGAATTTTGACCGCCTGGGGAATGCCGGAGGTCGCCGCCCAAGTCCTCATTGGTTTCATCGGCGTTCTCTTTCTCATCACGATTTTGATGGTGATGGATATTTTCCTGGTGTGGGTGGAGCGCAAAGTAGTCTCCCGTTTTCAGGATCGCATCGGTCCGAATCGCGTGGGACCCTTTGGTTTGATTCAACCTTTTGCCGACATCATCAAACTACTAATCAAGGAAGACACCACTCCCGGCGGAGCCGATAAAGTCGTTTACAACCTGGCGCCGATACTTTCTATGACGGCTGTGTTGATTCTGTGGGCGGTGGTGCCGCTGGCTCCCACTATTACAGGAGTGGATTTGAATGTTGCCGTGTTGTACATCATTGCAGCGGGAGCGCTTGGTACGCTTGCCATTATCATGGCAGGCTGGGCGTCGAATAACAAATATGCCCTCATCGGCGCGTTCCGTCAGGTGGCGGTAATGATCTCGTTTGAAATCCCGATGCTGACTACCCTGTTGATCCCCACGATTTTTGCAGGGTCAATGGGTATGAATGCCATCATTCAGGGACAGGACATTTGGTATGTGGTGCTTGCACCGCTTGCCGCCGTAATTTTCCTCATTGCGGCGATTGCCGAACTGGGGCGTGCTCCTTTCGATCTGTCGGAAGGCGAATCGGAAATTGTGGCTGGCTTCAATATCGAATACTCCGGCATGAAATTTGGCATGTTTTACGCGGGGGAGTTGCTCCATGCCTTTACCTTTGGAGGTTTTTGGGCGATCCTCTTCTTCGGCGGTTATCGGTTTTTCGGCCTTGAACAGGTGAGCGCCTTTCTGGCGATTGCTGTCATTCTTTTCAAGGCGTTCATCGGTTATTGGATCATCATGTGGGTCCGATATACCCTTATGCGCATCCGCATTGACCACATGCTGGCTTTCAACTGGAAGTTCCTCACGCCCCTTGCCTTTGCTTTGTTGATGGTCGTGGCATTGGTGAACGCGCTTCTCGCAAACGCTCCGACCTGGCTCTATGTTTCGGGTATGTTCCTCTCAAACGTTTTGGTGGCATGGGGCGCGCTCGAAATTACCCGCTTCTACAGCCGCAAGGAACGCGAGAGAGTGGAAGGGAAAAAACAATTGGCGGAGGCGCATCATTAATGGTCCAGTTTTCCAAATTCTTTGTCGCAGGCGAAGGTTAGAGAATTTAGTGCATTGGAGGATTTGGTGAATTGGAGAATTTGGTGAATGGGAGAATTTTATGACTGCTGAACAAATCATCTTCCTTCTGGTCGCTTTCTTTACGCTTGGCTCCGGGGTCATGGTCGTGACCACGCGCAATCTTGTTCATGCCGCGCTCTGGTTAGTTTCCACTTTGTTTGGTGTGGCAGTGGTATTTGCCATTCTCAATGCGGCATTTCTTGCTGTGGTGCAAGTGGTGGTGTATATCGGTGCGATTGCGATCCTGTTCATTTTTGCTGTGATGCTCACCCGCAAAGAGATGCGCGATCGCGGTCCACAGATGAACCGACATTGGTGGTTTGGATCATTGATTGCGGTGCTCACCTTTAGTGGGCTTGTGTATCTGTTGCAGGGGTGGAGCGGTTTCTCGAAAACCGCAGCAGTTTATCCCTCCGGCTTTGATTCGATGACGGAACTTGGCACGGCGCTGATTTCGCCAAATGCCTATGTCCTGCCGTTTGAAGTTGCATCGGTTTTGCTGGTTGCGGCACTGGTCGGTGCGGTCTACGTTGCGTTTGGTCGAAAATAGGAGGCGCGCATGATTCCGCTTTCATGGTATCTCATCCTTGCGGCGGCATTGTTTAGCATTGGCTTGTTCGGCGTGTTGTCGCGGCGCAATGTGGTGGCGATCCTGCTCGGTGTCGAATTGATGCTCAACTCCGTGAATATCAACCTCGCCGCGTTTTGGCGCTATGGTGACGTGACCTACATGGCAGGGCAGGTCTTTGCCATCATCGTCTTTGCGGTGGCGGCGGCGGAGGTGGCTGTGGGCCTCGCGCTGGTGATTTCGGTTTATCGGCGCCGCAACACCGTCGTTGCAGATGAAATTGACATGATGAAATTCTAAGAAAAGAGAAAGAAGGATCGGAGAATGCTTTGCTCTTTCTCTTCTTCGGAGGCTTGATGACGACAGAAACATTGATCTGGCTTATTCCTCTCCCACCCGTGCTGGCGTTCTTTTTGATCGTGTTGCTTACAAACAAAAGCAAAGCGCTCAGTCACACGGTGGCGGTGGGCGCGGCATTCCTTTCCTGGCTGGGAAGCATGATCGTCTTCTTCCGCGCCTTGGGCGTGGAGCATTTGGGCGAACATCCTTTTGAATCATCTATCAACTGGCTCCCGACCGGTGATACCTGGTTCAAAATCGGTATCCTGATTGATCCCCTTGGCGCGGTGACGCTGTTCTTCGTATCCATCACGATCTTTATGATCTTCCTTTACAGCATTGGCTACCATAACTACGGTCAGCCCGAGGGCGATCACGATCACAAGGGTCTTCCTCCTCATGGTGCAACCGTGACCGACGAACATGGCCACAAGCATGTTGTCCCTTCGGTTGAGCCTATGTACTCGCGCTTTTTTGCCTTCCTCAGCCTGTTTGCGTTTGGCATGTATTTGCTTGTGGTTTCCGATAACCTGCTCACGCTCTTTGTCGGTTGGGAAATCATGGGTTTGTGTTCTTACCTTTTGATCGGTTTCTGGTATGCCAAACCCTCCGCCCGCGATGCGGCTGTCAAAGCCTTTATGACTACGCGCGTTGGCGATGTATTCATGTTGCTGGGCATCGCCTATCTTTACAGCGTGACCGGAACACTTACCTTCCGCGAAATCTTCAACGAGAATACCCTTCATCTTCTGACTGAAACACAATCGGGTGTTCTTGGTTTATCCGTTGCAGGCTTGATTGGTCTGTTGCTCTTTATCGGTACGATTGGCAAATCGGCGCAGTTTCCTCTTCACGTTTGGCTCCCCGATGCGATGGAAGGTCCCACACCGGTCAGCGCCATGATCCATGCGGCGACAATGGTGTCTGCAGGCGTATACGCGGTTCTGCGCATGTTCCCGCTCACCAGTCTCGATTTAACCACGATGTCTGTCATTGCGTTCATTGGTGCCTTCACAGCCCTCTTCGCTGCTACCATCGCCGTCGCTCAAAATGACATCAAGCGTGTCCTCGCCTACTCGACCATTTCGCAACTCGGCTATATGATTGCCGCTCTTGGCATCGGTGCGTATGTCGCCGCGGCGTTCCATCTCATTACGCATGCCTTCTTCAAGGCGTTGCTCTTCCTCGGCTCCGGCTCGGTCATTCACGGCATGGAGCATGGCGTCCTTCACACTGGCAATCACAGCGTTGACCCGCAAAACATGTTCAACATGGGTGGCTTGCGAAAAAAGATGCCTATCACATTTTGGACGTTCCTGATTGGCGGTTTTGCTCTTTCCGGTTTTCCGCTTATCACTGCCGGCTTCTGGTCGAAGGATGAAATTCTTGCCGATGCCTGGGGCCATCACCACTACGCGGTGTTTATCACACTGGCGCTCGCGGCGTTTCTCACTGCTTTCTACACCATGCGCCAGATCACACTGACCTTCCTCGGCGAACCGCGCACAGAAGAAGCCAAACACGCGCAGGAAACCCCCTGGACGATGATCGTCCCTCTTCTCGTTCTTTCGTTCTTCGCCGTGACCTCTGGCTGGGTTGGTATTCCCGAACATTTTCCTGTCCTCGGTGGACTGATCCCCAACTGGTTCCATGAATTCGTCGGCTCCACACTGGCGGAACATCCTGAAGCCGTTGAATTCAATCCCATTCCACTGTTGACCTCATTTGTTGTTGCGTTGACGGGTTTATTCTTTGGTTGGCTGGCTTATCGCAACGTGAAATCGGTCAGCGACGATAAACTGCAAATCCCGCTTCTCAAGAACAAATATTACTTTGATGAAATATACGATTTTCTCTTTGTCAGACCCGCTTATTGGTTTGCCGAGAAGATCGTTTATAACCTGACGGATAAACGCCTGATTGACGGCTTCCTGCACATCTTCGGTCCTGCCACAGATCGAATTGGCGCGGTGCTTCGCAATTACATTGACCTTCCCATCATCAATCAATTCTTTGGCGATGGATCGGCGAACCTCACGCACTGGTTTGGCGGCAAACTGCGCTTCATTCAGACTGGGCGTATCCAGCAGTACCTGATGCTTGCGTTGGTGATGTTTGTGGTCATTGGCGCTGCGCTCTACTTCTTCCTGCTGGCTTAAGGAGTACGCGATGACTTTCATTGATACCCACCTTCTCTCGCTCATCCTCTTTCTCCCTGCCCTCGCGGCAGTGATTATGCTCTTTTTGCCTAGAGAGGAAAATGCCCTTTTGCGCTGGTTTGCATTTGGAGCGAGTCTCATACCGTTTCTCTTATCCCTTGTTCTCTGGTTCCGCTTTAACCCTGGCCAGCCCGGCTTTCAGTTCGAGGAGAATTATCCCTGGTATCCGGCCATTGGTTCTACACTGCACCTCGGCGTGGACGGGCTTTCGCTCACCATGGTCTTACTCACCACCCTCCTCACGCCGCTCTCCATCCTTGCCTCGTTCAGCATCACCGACAGGGTCAAAACCTACATGATCCTGTTCCTTCTCCTCGAGACTGGCATGCTGGGCGTCTTCATGGCACTGGACTTGCTGATCTTCTTTGTCTTCTGGGAGGTAGGGCTTGTTCCCATGTACTTCCTCATCAACCAGTGGGGGAGTGCAAATCGGAACTACGCTTCGATGAAGTTCATGATCTACACGATGGGAGGTTCCCTCGGCCTGCTACTCGCTGTGCAATTGCTTGGCGTTCTCTTTGGGACCTATGACCTGCTCGCGTTATATCAGCGTTGGACCTCTCTCGATCCTGCCTCCACGCTTCTCGGTATGTCGGCGTTTACTGTGAAGCGGATCGCGTTTTGGGCATTTGTCATTGCTTTTGCGATCAAAGTGCCGGTTTGGCCTTTTCATACGTGGCTTCCCGATGCACACACCGAAGCACCAACGGCTGGCTCGATGATTCTGGCCGGTGTCTTGCTCAAACTCGGCGCATATGGTTTCCTGAGGCTTGTACTACCGCTCTATCCGCTTGAAGCGAAGATTTTTGCCGGCGCGCTGGCGTTCCTGGCTACTGCTGCTATCGTCTTTGGCGCGTTCGGCTCCTTCGCACAGACGGATTTCAAACGTCTGGTCGCGTATTCCTCGGTCAACCATATGGGGTTTGTCATGCTTGGGGTTGCCGCGGCGGCCTTTGCCGTTGGAACGAACGATACTGATGCGCGGATCGCATTGAATGGCGCCATCCTTCAAATGTTCAATCATGGTTTATCGGCGGCGGGCATGTTCTTTCTGGTCGGTGTCATCTACGAACGGACCCATACCCGCAACCTCGATGACTTCGGCGGCTTATTTCCGCTCGTTCCAGTCTATGGCGGCATTTTGATCTTTACCAGCATGGCTTCGCTTGGCTTGCCGGGACTGAATGGTTTCATCTCCGAATTTCTGGTCGTGCGCGGTGCGTTTGGAGTGGGCGTCAATTCCGCACCGGCTATGGCGATTTATACATCGGTCGCTATGCTAGGATTGCTCTTCACCGGCGCGTATATCTTGAAGGGAATCAGGAAAGTTTTACATGGTCCCCTGAACGAACGTTGGGCGCATGGCGAACACAAATTGACCGAAATCAATATGCGCGAAATTGTTGTCATGGCTCCGTTGATGGTCTTGATCCTTTGGATTGGCTTGTATCCGGCGTGGATTTTGCAGGTCATCAACAAAGTCGTGATCATGCCGTTCTAAGAGGTGGCTGATGAACTTCCCCGTTTTGAGCGTTATCACGTTTATCCCCATCGTTGCGGCGCTGATTATTTTATTGATCCCCGCGCATCGTAAGAACGAAGTGCGTGCCGTTGCCCTTGCAGCCGCCACCTTCGCATTGATCTTGTCCTTTTGGGTGTATTTTTCCTACGATCAATCCGTGGGTGGTTATCAATTCATCGAAAGGTACAATTGGCTCCCTGCGCTCGGCATTAGTTTGTATTTTGGCGTGGATGGCATGAGCACACCGCTCGTCCTGCTGACCGGCGTCGTCATGTTCACCGGCGTCCTCATCTCGTGGGGCGACGATCATCCGCACGTGATGGCGGGCATTCAGGATCGCCCGCGTGAATTCTTTGCCTTCCTGTTCATCCTGGCCAGCGGCGTGTTCGGCGTATTCGTCTCTCTCGATTTGTTTATGCTGTTCTTCTTCTACGAGATCGCGGTCTTCCCCATGTACTTGCTCATTGTCATTTGGGGCTGGGTAGTGACGCGTGAATATGCCGCGATGAAATTGACCCTCTACCTGTTCGTCGGATCGGTCATTGCATTGGTGGGCGTATTAGTGATGTACTGGCAGCAGTACCAAAATACCGGCATTCTCTCTTTTGACATGTTGCAAATGGAACACGCCCGCTTTTCACAAACTTTCCAAAATCTTTGGTTCCTTCCGGTCTTTCTGGGCTTTGCCGTGCTGGGTGGCATCTGGCCTTTCCACAACTGGTCGCCGGATGGTCACGTCGCTGCGCCGACGGCTGTCTCTATGTTCCATGCAGGCGTGCTGATGAAACTCGGTGCCTTCGCCGCGCTGCGTGTGGGCATCATGCTTCTCCCTGAAGGTGCCAAATACTGGTCGTGGCTCATCATGACTTTTGCGGCGATTGCCGTAGTCTATGGTGCGTATATCGCCTTCGTGCAAATGGATTTCAAATACATGGTTGGCTTCTCATCCGTTTCGCACATGGGATTGGTCATGCTGGGCTTCTCCACGCTCAATCGCGATGGGTTGTTGGGCTCGGGCTTGCAAATGTTCTCGCACGGCGTAATGACTGCTCTCTTCTTTGCCGTCGTCGGTATGATCTATGACCGCGCTCATACCCGCCAACTTCCCGAACTCGGCGGCATGGTGAAGGTCATGCCCTTTGCGGCGGTCGGTTTCATTATCGGTGGCTTGGTTTCGATGGGCATGCCCATGTTCTCCGGCTTTGTGGCTGAATTTCCCATCTTTCTGGGCGTATGGCGGGAGCAGTGGCTGGTTGCTGTGATTTGCAGTATTTCTATCGTCATCACGGCAGGATACATCATGCGCAACATCCGCCAGGTGTTCTTCGGCGAACTGCCCGAAAAATTCCAGGGTCATCTGACGGACATTACCGTAATGGATAAAGTAGCCATTGTTACCCTCTGCCTGTTTATGATCCTGATTGGCTTGTATCCGAACTTTATGGTTCCGATGGTCGAAACTGGCGTTCAAAACATTCTGCGTCTGGTGAGAGGCCTCTAATGTTCACACCTGTCATGTTCAAATCTATCCTCCCTGAGATACTCATCCTCCTGCTTGGCATGATCGTCTTGATTGTCGAGCCGTTCTGGAAGGAAGAACGCCGCCGCAACGTTGGCTGGCTTACAGCGGGTGGTTTGTTTGCCGCCATGCTTATCAGTTTATTGTTTGGTCAGCCTGCTGATCCTCTGACCACCTTGGGCGGCATGATTCGCTTCGATTGGCTGGGCTTCTTCTTCAAGCAGTTGTTCATGTTAGCAGGCGCGGCGACTGCCCTCCTCCTGATGGATCACGAGACAGTGGGGCGTCGCGGTGAAGCCTATCTTCTTCTCCTCGCTTCGCTGATCGGCATGAACCTCATGGCGGCATCTGCCGATTTGGTTATGCTCTACCTCTCAATCGAAACCACCTCCATCCCGCTTTACATCCTTGCAGGCTTCATGCTTGCCGACTCCAAATCTACCGAAGCGGGTTTCAAATATTACCTGTTCGGTGTAGTTGCCTCCACCATCATGCTCTATGGTTTTAGTCTCGTTTTTGGCATTGCAGAGACAACCGACATCTATCAACTGGCTGACAGGATCCGCAGCGGAGAACTCTCCCTTGTGACCGGTTTTGGTATTTTGGCGTTGATCCTTGTGGGAATTGGCTTCAAAGTTTCTGCCGTTCCATTTCATTTTTGGGCGCCCGATGTGTACGAGGGCGCGCCGACCCCCATCTCCGGCTACCTGTCCACTGCTTCGAAAGCGGCCGGTTTCGCCGTGCTGATGCGTCTGTTCTTCGTCGCCTTCCCCGACTTGTCCATCTCATGGACGACAGCGTTGGCCATTCTCTCCGCTGTCACCATGACCATCGGCAATTTGTTGACCTTGCCTCAAACGAACATCAAACGTCTGCTTGCCTATTCTTCCATTGCTCATGCGGGATACACATTGATCGGTGTAGTAGCCTTTTCGAGTGAAAACTTGCAGTGGACGCGGCTTGGCGCAGGAAGCGTAATCTTCTACCTTGCGGCATATATTGTCACCAACCTTTTGGCTTTTGGCATTGTCATGGCATTCAGCCGTGTCACTGGGCTCGAAGACATTCGCGATTACGCCGGCTTGAGTCGGCGCAACCCTTGGCTGGCATTGATGATGCTTGCCGCCTTCCTTTCGCTGGCGGGCATGCCGCCTTTTGCAGGGTTTATCGCAAAAGTGATCGTCTTTGCGGCTGGTGTGCAGGCTGGCTACGTTTGGCTTGTCTTCGTTGGCATTATCAACTCGATCATCGGCGTATACTACTACCTGAACGTGATGAAATACGTATATCTCTATCGCATGCCCAATGAAGACGAAGAAAATCACCCCGTGTTGCTGACGAGACCCTATGCGATTGCTCTCGCCGTACTGGCAATTGGCGTTGTGTTGATTGGAACAGTCTTTGCGCCGTGGTTTAACTGGTCGGACGCGGCGGCATTGAATCTGTTCTAGAAGGACGCGGCGCTTCGTTCCCAACCCTGTGCCTGATTCCGTAAAATGGGCATCGCTCTAGCCGAAGCGGAATCTCCGGCCTCGGCGTGGACGAAGGTTTCTATAACGGAATCAGCCTTCCCGGAGTCCGAAGCGCCCTCCAAATATTGTTTGACATCCCTTGGGTCAGTCAGTATAATTGTGCCACATGACACAATCGGAACAAAAAGGCAGAAGCATCCTGACCACGTTGTTGATTGTAATGGTTGGGCAGGTGGGATGTCTGACGCTGATTGTTATTTTGGCTTCCGTCTTTGGCGGATTATGGCTGGATAAGGTGTTTGGTACAAAGCCGGTTTTTACACTGGCTTTGTTATTTGCCGGAATTCCCGTGTCGGTGATTGTGATGCTCACTGTGGCACGCAAAACTCTGGCGCGGTTGAAGGAAGAAGTAGAAAAAGAAAAGGAAACTCATCAATCTTAGGAGGCGGATTTTGGAACAGGAAAAACATAGACCCTGGCGTAGGTGGGTTGTGCTGGCACTGATGATCGCAGGCTTTGTTTTGGGTGGAGTGTATGCCCCCGTTCAGCCTGAAATCACAGTTGCGGCAGAAAAATTGATCGAGGAACCCATCTTTGAAAATTTTCTCGGCTTTGCCGGTCCATTCTATTTGGTGAACACATTGCCTACGCTGGCAGTGACGATCATCCTGCTGCTAGTGCTTGCGTATTTCACCAATCGTTCTTTAAAGAAAAGCGCGCAGACCGACCTCGTTCCGCGCGGCATCGGCAACCTGATGGAAACATTCCTGGAAATCCTCTATAACCTGACCGAGAGCTCGGCAGGGTCAAAATGGGCAAGGACGATCTTTCCTTGGTTTGCGACCATCATGATCTATGTGCTGTTCGCGAACCTGCTCAAGTTGATCCCGGGTTTCGAATCCATCGGCGTGATTCATCATGCACACGGCGAGGGGCATCACATTGAGCCTTTGTTTGGCAATTGGGTTCTCTTAACACACGAGAAAGGAGAATATATCCTTGCCCCCTTTCTGCGCGGTATTTCGGTGGATTTGAACTTCACGGCGTCGCTGGCTTTGATCGCGGTTGTGATGATTCAGGTGATCGGTTTCCGCGCCCAAGGGCTAAGGTATTTGAGCAAGTTCTTCAATACGCGCAGGATGTTCAAAGTACCGTTTTTCGGCGCGATGGATTTCCTCGTTGGCTTGCTTGAGTTGATTTCCGAGTTCGCGAAGGTTCTCTCGTTTGCCTTCCGTTTGTTCGGGAATATGTTCGCAGGGATCGTGCTGGTGGCGATCGTGGCGGGCCTGCTCGGTAAGTTCTCGATCCTGCCTGCAATGGTGATGATGTTTGAATTGTTCGTGGGGATCATTCAGGCGTTTGTGTTCGGCATGTTGACCATGGTCTTTATGGCGCAAGCCACACAGGGCCACGGAGAAGAGCACGCAGAACATTAACTGACTTCATCCTGAGCAGAGCGAATGAAGAGTGGTTACCTGTGGAATTTCAAAGGCATGTCTCATTCCTTCGCTCAACATAAAATATATATCCATCTGAAAAATACTAAATAAGAAAACTAAGGAGGCACTTATCATGGAAGGAAATATTCTGGATGCAATGCGCTTCGTTGGTGCCGGTCTGGCAATGATCGGAGCAGCAGGCGCAGGTATAGGGATTGGTTTGAGCGTACAGGGCGCTCTTACTGGTATGGCTCGCAACCCGGATACGTATGGCAACCTGCTGACCAACATGATCCTGGGAATTGCGTTCTCCGAAGCCATCGCAATCTACTGCCTGGTCATCGCATTCCTCATGCTCTTCAAAGTCGTATAAGCGGATAGGAGCAATAGATGGAAGCACTTGGAATTAATCTTGGCTTGTTCATTGTTCAGATTATCGCGTTCACGATTGTCTTTCTGACGCTGAACGCCTGGGTATATAAACCCATGCTGAACATGCTGGAAGCCCGGAAGAAGAAAATTGCACAAGGCTTGGAGGATGCGCGCGTTGCCGCAGAAGCCCGCGCCGATGCAGAAAAAGAGGCGGCAAAGATCATTGCTAATGCGCAAGCAGAAGCCAGCAAGATCGTCGCGGAGGCGACCGAACGCGCGGCAATCGCTGCTCGAGATGTAAAAGCCGCCGCTGAAGCAGAGGCGGCCAAAGCACGTGAAGCCGCTATCGCCGAAGCGGAACTTGAACGCAACCGCATCCTTGGCGATCTGCGCAATCAAGTTGCATCACTTGCTATCGCTGCCGCAAACAAACTCGTGGGCGAGGCGCTTGACGAAAAGAAGCAGCGCGCCCTGATTGATGAATTCTTCTCCGGCGTCAAGTCTGGTAAGGTCGTTGTATTGGGTGATGCTGACCTTAGAGGCGAATCTGCTATGGTGACAAGCGCTCTCCCTTTGAATAAGGAGGAAGAGGAAACTGTCAAAAAGGATATTGTCGCGCGATTCGGCGTGAAGGAAGTAACTTTCCGCGTAGACCCATCCATTTTGGGTGGGCTGGTGGTACGCGTGGGAGACAAGATCCTCGACGCCTCGATTGCCGGCAAACTCGAAAACCTGCGGCAGAGTTTGAGGTAACCGCAAGAAATCGAAAGAAAGGGTTTTGGTAAAATTGCCAAAGCCCTTTTTGTTTAACTCACTTTACAAAATTTCTCTCTCCTTTGCTATGCGTGTCATCAGTGTTTGATGTTGTAAAACTTGCTTATTTTGCTGGATTGCCATGCAAAGACAAAAATCTCTTCAACACATTTTTGCCGAATTACCCCTGCCGTTCTGTTTGAAAGGCGTTCCCGATATTCCCATCACAGGCATTTCGATTGACAGCCGTGCCGTCAAGCCCGGAGACCTCTTTGTGGCGATGAAGGGCGGTAGCGCGGATGGTCATGATTACATCCATCATGCAATAGACCATGGTGCGGTCGCGGTGGTGGGAGAAAGGGCAGTGGAGGCGCTTGCATCTCCTGTGCGCGCAAGGCTGGGAACCCTTCCCTATATTCGACTCGAAAACACGCGTCGCGCGCTGACGTGGATCGCGGGTGCGTTTTTCGATTGGCCCGCCCGGCGTCTGACGGTGATCGGTGTGACCGGCACAGATGGCAAGACTACTACGACGAATCTCATCTACCACATCCTGCTCGCGGCCAACATCAAGGCAGGGATGATCTCAACGGTCAATGCCGTGATCGGTGATGAAGTGCTGGATACAGGCTTTCATGTCACGACGCCCGATGCGCACGATGTGCAGCGTTACCTTGCCATGATGGTAGAGGCTGGTTTGACGCATGTTGTGTTGGAAACTACATCCCATGGCTGGTCCCAACACCGCGTGGATGCCTGCGAATTCGATATCGGCGTGCTCACTAACATCACTCATGAACACATGAACGAACACGGCAATTTTGAAAATTACCGCGCGGCAAAAGCAAGACTGTTCTCCAGTTTGGAGGTCACTATGCCCAAGCCGCAGGGGAATCCACGACTGGCGGTTATCAACCGCGATGATCCAAAGTCATTTGATTTTCTGAATGCCTTTATCAAAGTAAATAAGGTGAATTATGGTTTGGCTGATGGGGCGGATGTAGTGGCGACAGAGATCTCATATAGGCAGGATGGGATTCGCTTTACAGCCCAAAGCAAAGATTTTGAGGTTCCTGTGACGAGCAAACTGGTCGGCGCATACAACGTCTCGAATTGTCTGGCGGCGCTCACGGCGACAGTCTATGGGTTGGAGGTCTCGCCACAGACAGCGGCTCGTGGGATTGCGGCGTTGGAAGGAGTTCCAGGACGCATGGAGCAGATTAACATGGGGCAGAATTTCACTGCTATTGTGGACTTTGCGCACACGCCGAATGCGTTGAAGTCTGCTTTGGAAGCGGCTCGGGCTATGCTGGAAGAGAAGAAAGATGGGGGAAAGAAGGGACGAATCATTGCTGTGTTTGGCTCGGCGGGGTTGCGGGATAAAGAAAAGCGTCGCATGATGGCAGAAACCTCCGCAGAATTGGCAGATTTGACGATTTTGACTGCCGAGGATCCGCGTACAGAATCGTTGAACGGAATCCTGGAGGAAATGGCTGCCGGCGCGAGGTCTAAGGGCGGACGCGAAGGAGAAACATTTTGGCGTGTCGCAGATCGGGGTGAAGCAATCCGCTTTGCACTGCGTCTGGCGCGTCCCGGTGATATTGTTCTCGCCTGCGGCAAGGGCCACGAACAATCTATGTGTTTCGGCGCGCGTGAATTTTTATGGGATGATCGTACTGCGATGCGCGCCGCGTTGAGCGAACTGCTTGGCGTGGATGGTCCAAAGATGCCTTACCTCCCTACGCAAGACACCCCGGAAGAGGAATGGCTGACATGGAAGTGAGACCGATTGTTTTGCAGGGCAAACATGTCCGCCTCGAACCGATGATCGAAGCGCACATCCCCGCGCTGGCGGAAATCGGGGTGGGTCAAGATTTTTGGGATTTTATGTTGTATGGGCGCATGGACACCGAAGAGGACATGCGCAAGTGGGTGATGGATATTCTCAACCGCGCCAAAAAAGGAACCGATTTGCCATTTACCGTGATCCATCTCGCTTCGGGACGTGTGGCAGGCGCTACCCGTTATTTGAACATTACACCGGAACATCGCGGCCTCGAAATCGGTGGCACGTGGTATGGGGTCGAGTTTCAGCGGACAGCGGTCAACACCGAGTGCAAGTACCTGTTGCTAAAACATGCCTTTGAGACACTCGGTTGTATTCGCGTACAGTTGAAAACCGATTTGCTCAATGAACGTTCACAGAAGGCTATCGAACGCATTGGTGCAGTCAAGGAGGGTGTGTTGCGCAACCACATGATCCTACCCGACGGGCGCATTCGCCATTCCGTCTATTACAGCATCATCGATTCGGAATGGCCTCAAGTAAAGAAGCGTCTGGAAGAAATGTTGATGCGATAGGAGAAGCCGCTATCTCAACCCAAGGTTGAGGAAACAGATTCGCTCGCCTTTGAATAATCTGTTTTGCGGGTCCCAGGGAAAAAGAATCAACACATCGAATTGAATGGGTTGACCCTCAGGAGGCGGCATATCCAACCACTGCGCCTGATACGTCGCTGTAACATGTGCCTCCTCGAAGACACCCTGTGGTCCGATGACGATGTTTTGCAGGTCGAAGTGAATATCCGGAAAAGCGGTAAGCAATTGATGATAGAACTGTGCCGCTCCTTCTTTACCGTGCCAACTTACACCGTTGTTGAGAATAGTGTAGATGCAGTCATCCGTCAAAGTTGCCATCAAGCCGGGTATATCCCGCGCATCTTCTGCAAGAGAATGTTCGATCCAGAGTTGGCGAATGGCTTTATACTCAGCAGGATCAACCCTACGGCGGAGCAGCCCGAGGACGGAAGGATGGAGGTTTTCTTTCATGTTTTTACCCTGTTGTGGATGATTAGATAAAGTTTACCGGAAATCGGACGCTGTGAAAATGGTCGATGAATTGTGTCAACCAAATTCTTCCGTCGGGAGTGACGAAAAAGAGGGGGTGAAATGGGGATCTGATACCCTTACAGATTGAATAAAGGCCACTGCTCATCGAATGCGGCATAATTTGGTTCTGTTTACAATTCAGAAGGCAAGTTGATTTCAATAAGTTTGCTAAATAATGATTGAACAAGTCAATCATTTATCCACTTCCACCCAGCTCTTCTCTTCGCCAACGATACCATCCTCTGCGATGGTCTCCGCGTCAGCACGGCGCACTTCGTGAACGGCACAGCGAAGTACGCGAACAGGCGCTCAAAGCCGCAGGCATTGCACTCGGAGCAGGATTGCTGGAGCCAGGCGAGCTCGCGCCTGGTGTGCCGCTGGACGACATAGTTCGGCATGGCGATGAGATTATAAAGGGTGCCGACAATCTTGTTGCCCAAATACATCATTTTGCAACAAACAAGGACAAAACATTTCCGCCGAGGTTTAAAGAGATCGTCAGCAAGTTTGGATTGGACCTGGATGATGCTTGAAATAAATTGCCTGTGCCCGGACATAGAGGACGACATCCAACTGCTTATCACAACTGGGTAGAAAAGCAAATGAGAGATATTTCCAATGGGTTGTCCAACTGCAAAAGCAACTGCGCCGATTAGTTTGTCAACGCCTTCAAGGAAAAGCCATCAAACCCGTCATCAAAAACCCTGACATGCTGCGAAAGAAATTCTGGGAGATTCGGAAATGACAAAAAGGGCTCTAATATACAAATTGTTACATGATGCTGAGTTGTTTGAAAAAAAACCCTTGTTGATTACAACCACTCGCAGAGAGGGCAAGGGCTTTGACAACAATCTTCTTAACAAGGGGATCTCCGTCAAGGACATTTGGCCATCGAGCTTTACCGTGTTTGTTAGCGGCACGCAGCCTGTAGATTATTTATCGTGCGGACTCAACCTCGAGGCCCTCTCGCTTCCTGCCAAGCAAGTGATTGAAGCCACTGTCGGGCCCGGCAGCGTTGAGTTTTTACCTGTAAGCATTGTCAATGAAGATGCCCAAGAACCCATTAGGCAATATTGGATATTGAACGTTCTCAGCCACATTGATGCTCTGGACTGGGAACACACAATGTGGATTCCAGACGAAATACCGTATAACAAGCCAGATGCACATCTAGACTTCATCAAACCTGCTTTCAAATTGCAGGCAGTGGAAAGCCAGCACATGTTTCTCCTTCGGGTCCGTGAGCGTATTAATGCAGCGATTTATATCTCAGCAGCCCTGAGAAAAAATCTGGAACGAGCACATGCCGTATTGGGAATGGACTTCATGCCGATCAAGGTGGTGTGAACAAAAAGACGAACCGAACTGACTTCGCAGTCCAGCCCGTCTTTGCATGTAGGGTAGTGGGATTGCGCCTCTACCTCGGCTCGGCAGTTTGCAAAACCGCACATAAACCCGCCTTCGAGCGACTGCGCGAAACGTTCCTGAAAGTTGTATGAATGAGATTGTGAGCGGCGCACTCTTCGAGTATGCTCCGCGAATCCCCTTTGTGGGTCTCCGAGAGGAGTTTCACACTGTTTTGTGTTTGGGACGACGCTCCCTTTCCTTCGACGGGCTCAGCACAAGTCTTGGCTCCGCCTCTGCCGTCACCGACGAAGTCGGGAATCTCCTCGGCCAAACCCGCTACGACCTCTATAGCGGGGATGCGTTGTTTCTGGCAAAGACTTGACTTACTCTTTTTTTTGCGATACAATAATTTAGGATAACCTAAATTTTATTTTCGTATGAAAAATATTCCTTCCAGTACCATTCAGGATTACCTGAAGCACATCTACGCACTCACGGAGCGGGGCGGAATGGCCTCGACCACCGACCTGGCGGCTCGTTTAGGGGTTGCCCCCGCCTCGGTCACCGGCATGATTCAAAGGCTGGCAACCGCCACCCCGCCCCTGGTTACCTACCGCAAACATCAGGGCGTTACTCTCACGCCGGAGGGCCGCCGCGCCGCGCTGGAGGTGATTCGTCACCATCGCCTGCTGGAAACCTACCTGGTGACAATGCTTGGCTACTCCTGGGATACCGTTCACGAGGAAGCCTGCCGGCTAGAACACGTCATCAGCGAAGAATTCGAGGCGCGTATTGCCGCCGCGCTTGACCACCCCATCCGCGACCCGCATGGAGAACCTATACCAGACGAATCGCTCGAAATGCCCGCTGATGAGTCGCTGCCGCTTTCCTCGCTACGGCCTCCCCAGAAAGCAGTCATTCTGCGGGTGCAGTCCAGTGACCCGGCCCTGCTGCGGCATCTTGAAAGCCTGGGACTCGTTCCCGGCGCACAAGTAGAGGCTGTGGCTCATTCCCCATTCGACCAGAATCTGACCATCGAATTGCGACAAACCGCTCAGGTGCGTCATGTCGTGGGGGTAGCCATCAGCAGTCGGATTTACGTGCTTGTGCAAGAGTAGGCTTGTGCGACCAAAGAGCAGACTCTCTCGGTGGCGATTTTTTGAAAGATTTCGGATCCATTCTCACGGACTATAGTAGCAACGACTTACTGTTCGTAAAAGGAGCAAATGATGATCCTGATATGG
The DNA here is from genome assembly GCA_035574015.1 of Anaerolineales bacterium. GTDB lineage: Bacteria > Chloroflexota > Anaerolineae > Anaerolineales > Villigracilaceae > Defluviilinea. The sequence continues at coordinate 64,211 of DATLZK010000096.1, read as the reverse complement.
CTTATTCTTCTCACTCTCCTAGTGTTGATTGGTTTGTTCCTGCCCTCTTACGGTGGCCTGGCACAATTGGCAGCCTGGCGCGAGAAACGGCGGCGCGAACTAGTCGAGGACGCGCTCAAGCATCTGCTGGACCGGGAATACGAGGGACGACATGCCAGCCTGCAATCCCTGGCCGGCACACTGAACATTTCCCCCGCGCGGGCGATTCAACTCATCGAACAAATGGAATCGCAAAACCTGGTGGAATCGCGCGGAAACGAAATCCATCTCACCCCCGAAGGTGAACGCTGGGCGTTGCACATCGTCCGCGCGCACCGTCTGTGGGAACGCTATTTGGCAGACGAAGCTCGCATGCCGCTGGAAAAAGTTCACAGCGAAGCACACAAACGCGAACATTCGCTGACCGAAGCCGAACTCGATGCCCTGGAGGCGGCAATGGGACACCCCACCCGCGACCCACACGGCGACCCCATCCCCAACCGGCAGGGCAACATCGCCACTCAGCCCACCGTTCCCCTGACAGCCTGGCAATCCGAAGAACCGGTTCAAATCCTGCACATCGAAGACGAGCCCGCGCTGGCTTATGAACAAATCCTGGCGGCAGGCCTGCGGTTGGGACAGGTCATTCGCATCATCGAAAGAACACCCAGTCGTTACGTTCTCTCCGATGGCGAAAACGAATACCGCCTAGCGCCCTCCATTGCGGCAAACGTGCATGTGGTTCCAAAACAGGATAGCGAACAACCTGCCAGAGAGGCCATTCCCTTGAACGCCCTGGCCGATTCGCGCGTGGGGCAAATCCTGGCCCTCGATGAAAGCGTGCAAGGATTCACCCGACGCCGCTTTCTCGATTTGGGCCTGACACCCGGCGCGTTGATTACCCCCGAACTGAGCAACTTCTTCGGCGACCCACGTGCCTACCGCGTGCGTGGTACGCTGATTGCCCTGCGAAACGACCAGGCGGCCAAAATTTGGGTCAAGCCAGTTTGATAACGGTTTCCCGGACTTTGGAAAGCCAAAAGTTTAAGAAACGTTCAACCACTGACGAAGGAAACGATGACCGAAAAAATCCAACTCCCTACTGAAAACTGCGCCACCTGCCCGGCTTACACTCACCTGGAGCAGATGGGCATCAAAATTGACAACTTTGACCGCGTCATTGCGCTGGCAGGCAACCCCAACACCGGCAAAAGTACCCTGTTCAACGCGTTGACCGGCCTCAAGCAACACACCGGCAACTGGCCTGGCAAAACCGTCACCCGTGCTGAGGGCGGGTTTCAGTTCAACGGCGTGCGCTACAAACTGGTGGACTTACCCGGCACCTACTCGCTGCTTTCTGCCTCGCAGGATGAAGAAGTGGCACGCGATTTCATCCTGTTTGGGCAGCCCGATTGCACCATCGTGGTCACCGATGCCACCGCGCTGGAACGCAACCTGAACCTTGTAATGCAAGTGCTGGAAATTACCGATAAAGTGGTGGTGGCCGTCAACCTGATGGACGAAGCCCGCCGCAAAGGGCTGGAAGTGGATACCCGTAGCCTCTCGCGCGATTTGGGCGTGCCAGCCATTCCCATCACGGCGCGCACCGGCGAAGGCATTTCCACCCTCTTGCAAACAGTAGCCGGGGTGATTGACGGTTCTATCCAAACCGCCCCCCGCCGCGTGGAAGGCACGCCGGAGTTTCGCCGCGCTATCGAGGAGCTTGTACCAATGATAGAGCAACTCGTTCCGGGCATTCCAAATGCCCGCTGGCTGGCTATCCGTCTGCTGGATGGTGATGCGCGGGTGCAAAAAGCACTGCTGAACGGCGAATTTCCCGAACTGATTGCCCGTCAGCGCCGCGCGGATGTGCGTTTCAGCCGCAAAATGGCAGTCGAAGGCCAACAATGAACCTTCAACCGCAAAACGCGCCGAGAACACCAGGAAAACCAAAAAACTTTACGCGTTTTGCTGATTTTTCGATTCGATAAGGAGAACTTTATGGAAGCAACCGACATTTTACGAAAGGCTGAAACTCTGCGCGCAGGGCTTTCTACCGGCTTTCGCGATGAAATCGTCAAATCGCTTTATGCGGAAGCCGAAACGATTGCCCGGCGCGCCGTCCGAACCATCGCCGACAGAAAATACGATCTGGACCAAAAAATTGACCGTCTGGTGACCTCCCCCATCTTTGGCCTGCCAATTATGCTCGTGCTTCTGGCTGTCGTCATCTGGCTCACCGTCTCTGGCGCAAACGTCGTTTCCGAAGCCATCGGCACGCTGCTGTTCTGGCTGGGAGATCAGGGAAAAGCGCTGTTCGAGGCCCTGCGCCTGCCATGGTGGGTCACCGGTTTCGTGTGGGATGGCGTCTATCGCGGCCTGGCATGGGTCGTTTCGGTCATGCTCCCGCCAATGGCAATTTTCTTCCCAGCCTTCACCATTCTGGAAGACCTGGGCTACCTGCCGCGCGTGGCCTTCAATCTCGACTGGCTCTACCGCAAGAGCGGAGCGCACGGCAAACAGGCGTTGACGATGGCGATGGGCTTCGGCTGCAACGCCGCGGGAGTGGTTTCCACCCGCATCATCGATTCGCCGCGCGAACGACTGATTGCCATCCTGACCAACAACTTCGTGCCGTGCAACGGGCGGTTTCCCACCCTCATCATGCTCGGCACGGTGTTCGTCGCCGCCGGTTTCAGCGGAACAACCGCCTCGCTGATTGCCGCTGCCAGTGTGGTGGGCGTCGTGCTGATTGGCATTGGCTTTACCTTCCTGATGTCCTGGCTGTTGAGCCGTACCGTGTTGAAGGGAGAAGCCTCCGCCTTCACGCTGGAACTGCCGCCCTATCGCGTCCCCAACATCGGGCGGATTCTCTACACCTCGTTGATTGACCGCACCCTGTTCGTGCTGTGGCGCGCCATGCAGACCGCCGCCCCCGCCGGCGCCGTCATCTGGATTTTAGCCAACATCCCCTTTGGCGAGAGCAACCTGGCGCGCGCCATTGCCGACTGGCTGAACCCGTTTGGCTGGCTGCTCGGACTGGACGGGGTCATCCTGCTGGCCTACATCATCGCCATTCCGGCCAACGAAATCGTTGTCCCAACGATGATGATGATGTATCTGGGCGCCGGTATGATGGTGGAAGGCCCCACCACGAGCGAAGCCATTCGCTCGCTCCTGGTGGATGGACACGGCTGGAGTCTGCTGACCGCCATCAACCTGATGCTCTTCTCGCTGCTGCACAATCCCTGTGCGACCACCATCCTGACGATTTACAAAGAGACGAAATCGGTCAAATGGGCAACCTTGAGCGTAGTCATCACGCTTGGAACGGCCTTCCTGGTCACCTTTCTGACAGCGACGACGGCTAGATTGCTGGGATGGGCATAACAAGCGATTGTCAACAGGGAGAAACATTTTGCAAAGGTAATTACCTACCCTAACCCTAAGGTCTCTTCTAAAGGGATAGAGAATCAACAGCTTGCACCTTACCAAAGGAAATTCTGGAGCAGATTGCCGAACAAGGATTGGATTACCTGCCCGAGCTGATCCGCGTGGCGATCAATGCAGCGATGAAGGCGGAACGGCAGCGGTACCTGGGCGTGGTGCCCCATGAACGCCCGGCTAGGTGGCGCGACCGGGCTAATGGATTCAAGCCGAAACGGGTGCGCACGCGGCTGAGCGAAATCAAATTTGCTGTTCCGCAGATGCGGGAAGGTCCGTTCTACCCGTAGGCGCTGGAAAAGGGATTGCGCGATGTGGGGCTTGGGCGAGGCGGAAGTCCTCTGGCGAGCCTTCTTATAAAACCTGGTTCAGCTGAACCTCCTCACATAATGAAAACGAGAACAGCCTTTGAAAAAAGTGCTGTTCCTGTTTGTTGGGGGTGCGCTCGTTTTACCTGAACCTTGTCTTTCCGAGTCTCCCTCCTTTGAGGAACTCTGCTTCCGAAGAAAGTCAGACCACTTTTACAGAAAAACTCTTGCGTTATCCCCTTCCGCTTCTCTCTTGACCCGAATCTGCTTCGCCACTACAATCTTCAACCTACTCTGAAAGGAAATTTCACGAGGAAACTCGCCGTTACATTACCTTATGTTTGAATCTCTCACCTCACGCCTCAATCAAATCTTCGATCAACTTCGCCGCCGCGGTAAACTCACCGAGGCAGACGTGGACGCAGCCATGCGCGAAGTGCGCCTTGCCTTGCTCGAGGCAGATGTGCATTTCAGTGTGGTCAAATCATTCATTGCCCGCGTGCGGGAGCGCGCCATTGGTGCGGAGGTGTCGAAAGCACTAGCGCCGGGGCAACAGGTCATCAAAATTGTTCACGAGGAATTGATAGCGACGCTTGGAGAACCTGCGCCCTTGAACCTTTCGGGTCCCAGGCCGCGCGTCATCATGCTGGTTGGTTTGCAAGGCTCCGGCAAAACGACCGTTGCAGGGAAACTGGCGCGTCTGCTTCGCTCGAAAGGAGAGCGTGTGATGCTAGTCGCAGGCGATCCATATCGTCCGGCTGCCGTGACACAATTGCAACAACTCGGTGAACGGATTGGGGTGCCGGTTGAAGCGGATTTGACTCTTAAGCCGCCTGAACTGGTCCGCCGCGCTTTCGAAAAAGCCGAAAAGGGTGGGTACGGTGTCCTGATCGTGGACACAGCCGGTCGGTCGCAGTTAGATGCGCAATTGATGGACGAGTTGAAAGCTATCGCCGCGAAGGTTCCACCGGTGGAGACATTGCTTGTGGTGGATTCGATGATCGGTCAGGAAGCATTGAACATCGCACAGGGATTCCGCGATCATGTTTCGATCACAGGTGTGGTGATGACGAAAATGGACGGCGACTCGCGCGGGGGCGCCGCCATCTCGATTCGTTCGGTGACGGGTGTGCCGATCAAGTTTATCGGTACGGGCGAAAAACTCGACGCGCTTGAAACATTCGAGCCGGCGCGGCTGGCTTCGCGCATTTTGGGAATGGGCGATGTCATCGGCCTGATCGAAAAAGCCGAAGCGGCGTTCGACGCGCAGGCCGCACAGAAAACTGCCGAACGTATGATGAAGGGACAGTTTACGCTCGAGGACTGGCTCGAACAGATGAGGCAAATCCGGAAGATGGGACCGTTGGCGCAAATTATGGAAATGCTACCCGGTCAGTTGGGACGGGCCGCTCGGCAGATTGACCCGCGGGACATCGAAAAGAATTTCAAGCAGACCGAAGCAATCATCAATTCGATGACACGCGAAGAGCGCCGTAATCCTGATATTTTGAACGCGTCACGTCGAAGACGCATCGCAGCCGGTTCAGGTGTGGACGTGCAGGATGTGAACCGTCTGATCAAGCAGTTCCGTGAGGCGCAAAAGATGATGAAGATGCTACAGAAGACAGGTGGCAAGGGATTGGGGAGATTGTTTGGGTAGGAAGGCAAACGCATCCGCAATATTTTGCGTGTCATTGACCAATGGTCTCGCACAGATTGTGCCGAGACCGTTTTTTATGTAAAGAAACGTGAATTCGGGATAAACGCTTGTGTCCGAAAATTTACCGCCGAGGTGCCGAGTTCGCGGAGAGTTTTGGGTTTTCTCCGCGTCTTTGCAGTGCAAAAGTCCTTAAGTGGCTTTGTTGCGAAGACGGTAGACCTGGGTATTCCCTGCTTTCCCTCACCCCAAACCCTCTCTCGGCGGGAGAGGAGCAGGGTTGAGGGTGAAATTATTATTCGCTATTGATAACCGTTTATTGCCCACTGACTCTTTTTTCCCACCACCCCATCAACTCGCTCAACGGTAAACTTGGCGTTGCGTCGCCCTGCCGGCCGGTATTCCATGTCACGATCAATTCGCGTTTTGCGCGTGTGATGCTTACGTAGAACAGTCGCAGGCGTTCCTTGACGTAATCCAACCGCGCGCGCAGGGTTGCCACGCCTTCCTCATACCACTGGTACTCGTTATTTGTTTCCAAGACCTTCAATTGCTCCAGTGCTTCTGCTTCCAAATTCAAGCCGCCGCGCACAAACCATTTTTCCGAAATGAATCTGTCTCCCGGCATGTTCGAGGGGAAGTCGTAATTATTGACCGACATCAGGTACACACGATCCCACTCCAGTCCTTTTGCCTTGTGCATCGTTGCCACCACCACGCGCCCGCGATGGCGTTCGGGGTCAAAGCCCGAATCGTCTGATGAAAAGCCAATAAAACGCCGCTCGTTCTTTGCGATCACTGCCAGTTCTGTTGTCAACTCGGGCAGGCGCCAATCGGGATGATCGTCCGCGACTTGCTTTAGCACCAGCGCGAGTTTATGCGCCAGCGCCAAATCTGATGCTTCGGTGAACACATCCTGCGCCAGAGTGAGAATCAACTGATCAATGGGAAGCGTGACCGCGTTCAGCCAGCGCTGGACAACAACACGGAATTGATCCAACTCTTCGATGACTTGCTCCGCTTTTTCCCTCACCCCCAGCCCCTCTCCCTCGGGGAGAGGAGTCTTTGTAGCGGGATGAGGGCTGACATACTCTTCCACCTTTCCAACCTTTCTCAGTATGCGTTCTACATCGCTGACGAGAGCCATTTTTTCCGGATCTTCCCGCCAACTTCTTCTCCACACCTCATATGCCTTTGCCAACTTTCGCGCTGATCCGGGGTCGGCAAGATAAGAGAGGAGATAACTGAGGGAGCCTGCCGCGGCGCGCGTCTCGGATGTGGACGAAATCAACTCAATGGGTTCGATGCCGCGTTTGCGCAGCGCGTCAATGACCTCAATGCCGCGCTGGTTGCGCGGGACAAGGATGGCAATTGTGGGCTGTTCTTCGATAGCGGCATCGGCAAACGAATCGAGATAGTTCTTGACCGACTTGACCACTGCTTCGAGTTCTTCCTCCGGTGTGAATTTTTTGCTGATAAATCGAATGGCTTCGGGGTTATCGGGCGGATTCTGCTGAGGGTCATCGGCTGGCACGGGCTGGATGTGTGGCAGAGATAGTGCTGTCCGTGCTTCGGGGATGGGATGGGAGGTCATCACCCAGTCAATGAGGTGGTTTGCCAGCGCAATGATGGACGGTTGGGAGCGCCCCGACTCGGGCATGGGGATGCTGGGATTGTTTTCGATGAAAGCGCGCAAGAGGTCGGGCGAGGCGGTGGTGAAGGTCTCGAAGATGGCCTGGTTGGGGTCACCCACTCTTACCCAATTTCCCTTTTCACCGGCTAACAAACTTAATATCCGTTCCTGGGTTAGGCTCGAGTCTTGTGCTTCATCTTCGAGGATGAACGGATAGCGATATTGCAGACGCGCGAGATATTCTTCGTCGGTTTCGAGGAGGGTGAGTGCGAGGCGGATAAGGTCGTCGAAATCCACTGCGCCGCGATAGGCGAGAGCGCGCTGATAGTCGGCGTAGATGCTCCAGCCGAGGTGAGCGAGAGGCAGAGGCGTGGGAAACGCGTCGAGTTTGGCGCGCAGGTCTTCGGGAGTCAAGAGGCGGTCTTTGGCGGAGCGGATAAAGGCGAGGGCGAGGGAATCCAGCAATTCGGGTAGTTGCTCGCGTTTCACCCAATCCCGCTTGGAGTTGTCGAGTGCAGGATCGAGGTAGTCATCCAATTGCTCTGCGTGATTCGCCAGCCAGGCGTTGACCGCCTCGCGGCGGATGAAGCCCGCCTCACGTTCGTCAATGATGCTGAAGCGTTCATCCAATCCTACGCGCGCGGGTTTTTCGCGGACGATGTCGTGCGCCAGCCCATGTAGGGTACGGACGCGATATTTGTAGAGGGCTTGGAGCGGGTTGTCAAAAAATTTTTTGATGCGCGCTTCGAAGTTGTCCACCGCTGAGTTGACGAGGGTGACGATAAGCACTTCTTGATCGTCGCCGAGCCAGCCTTCGCGGATAATCTTGGCTGCCAGTGCAGAGAGAATGTGTGTCTTGCCTGCGCCGGGGACGGCGGCAATGCCGAGGCGTCCGCCACTGTAGCGGAGGATTTGTTGCTGGGAGGAGCGAGGAGTAAAGGGGAGCATTAGAGATCAATAGGGGGCGAGGGGCGATTGAAGAGTGGGCAAGCAAGTGAGAGCGATTATACAACATGACGTCCTTGTTCATTTTTGAGATTGCTGTCCAATCTTATGGTATCCTTCTTCATATGAACCTCATCGCATCTATTCTTGACCATCAGCCGGTCCTCGTGATAGACGGCGCTCTCGCCACCGAACTTGAGCGCCGCGGCTATGACCTCAAAGATGAACTGTGGTCTGCCAAAATTCTGCTTGAACAACCCGAAGCGATCAAGCAACTCCACTATGATTACTTCCAAGCCGGGGCGGACTGTGCCATCACGGCCAGTTATCAAGCCACTATTCAAGGTTTTGTCAAGCGTGGGTTGAGTGAAAAAGAAGCACTCGACTTGATTCGAAAATCTGTGTGGCTTGCTATCGAAGCGCGGGATGAATTCTGGGCAGAGGAAGCGAACCGGCGTGGCAGGATCAAGCCGTTCATTGCGGCCTCGGTCGGTCCGTATGGCGCATTCCTTGCAGACGGCTCGGAGTATCGTGGCAATTATGGACTCAGCGAGAAAGAACTGATGGATTTCCATCGCCCTCGCATGAAGGTATTGATTGAAGCCGGTGCGGATCTTCTTGCGTGCGAAACGATCCCTTCGCTCATCGAAGCGCAGGCGCTTGCAAAATTGCTCAGGGAGTTTCCAAACACCCTGGCCTGGTTCAGTTTTAGTGCGCGCGACGAAAAACATATCTCTGAAGGTCAAGTCTTTGCAGACTGTGTCAAACTGCTCGAAGACCATCCTCAAATTGTGGCGATCGGCATCAACTGTACATCGCCCAAATATGTTCCGTCCTTGATCCGTTCAGCAAAACAGTACACACGCAAGCCGCTTCTCACCTATCCCAACTCTGGCGAAGCATACGATGCTGTAAAGAACGATTGGGATGGACATCCGGCTGTCGAATCGTTTGGCGAGGAAGCGCGGAAATGGTACGATGCGGGAGCGCGCCTGATTGGTGGTTGTTGCCGCACCACGCCGGACGATATTCGCGTCATCGCGCGCTGGGCGCGAGACGTTGCTTTTCCATCGAAATCATCTTCGTCCAGCGATTGAGATTTGTCTCTTTGAGACTGTAAACAGACTAATTTCGCCACCCTGTAAACTTCATTTTGGTCTATCTTCTACAGGAGCAATTATCATGGAACCGCCCCTTAAAAAGCGTATTCTATTGATCCTTTTGGTTGTTGCTATCCAATCCATCTACACACCCACCAGCCTCCTTCTGGAAGGAGGCATCGAACCCAAATTGCCCATTGACGTATTTCCGCTGTGGGTCATTTGGGTTATTCCGTATGTGTTGTGCTACCCTCTCTGGATATTCGCCCTCGTCTGGCTTGTTTGGAAAATGGAAGAGCATCTCTTCCGTGCAACTCTAGCAGGTCTTCTCTTTACGTGTTCGCTTGGCATCTCGATCTTTATTCTTTTTCCCACCTACGTCGTCCCGCCCGAAATCACAGGGACCGACATCCTATCGAGGCTCTTGCGCTTTCTGCAGGTTGCGGGTGGTGATCATGATGCCTTTCCCAGCGCGCACATTTACATTACTGTCATCCTTGCTTTCTTCTACAACGAATGGTATCCGCGCGGTAAATGGATATGGTTACTCATCGTCATCATTGTTGCGCTCTCAACACTTTTCACCAGGCAGCATTACATTCTAGATGTCGTTGGCGGCATTGTTGTTGCATGGATGGGATATAACTTTGGTTTGTGGTGGCAAAAAACAGGCTTCAAACGATGGAATATCCTTCACAACAACACATAACGTGCCCATTTGCAACCCGTTCAGGATGAATCTATAACGCTTGTCCTACAGATACTTTGCGGTAGGTGTTGTTTTTACGCTCCATATGATACTCAACGAAAAAGTGGTAACTGTTCACTCACTCTCACCCCAGCCCTCTCCCGATGGGAGGGGTAAGGTGAGGGCAGATAATTACAAAAAGTGAACTAAATGTGGCTCTACTTTCTTCAAGGCATTGGCTTGGGATTTGCCGCGGCCGTGCAGCCGGGTCCCCTACAGACATACCTCATCTCGCAATCGCTGTTGCGCGGCTGGAAGCGGACTCTTCCTGCCGCGCTCGCGCCGCTCATCAGTGATGGTCCGATTATCATTCTTTGCTTGCTTGTCCTGAGTCAGGTCCCGATCTGGTTTCAAAGGTTTTTATATCTTGCGGGTGGATTGTTTATCCTCTATCTCGCTTTCGGTGCTTATCGCGCCTGGAAAGATTTTGATGCGAAGGTTCCACAGCCGGATTCTCAGAGCGCCAGACAGGGAATTATGCGCGCCGCGCTGATCATCGCCTTGAGTCCCGGTCCGTACCTCTATTGGAGTTTAATAACCGGTCCCATTTTGCTCAAAGGTTGGCGCGATACACCTCTTTATGGCATCGGCTTTCTGGCGGGATTCTATGCTACCATCATTGTCACCCTTGGTATAACGATTCTTGTATTTGGCATGGCGCGGCAGGTAGGACCAAAAGTCAATCGCGCTCTTTTGGGTATATCTGCGGCTACATTGTGTATTTTTGGATTGTATCAGTTATGGCTGGGCATGACCGGCTAAGGCTGAAGCCTGTCGTATAATTACATCGTCATGCTCTGTTGCAAAGATAATAGACCTGCGTGCTCATCCCCGCTTTCCCTCACCCCCAACCCCTCTCCCGCTGGGAGAGGGGCAGGGGCGAGGGCGAATGCCAACGACATCCTTTGTCCATGTTTGCAACAGAGCAACATTGTCATTTTATCTTTTTGGGAGACCTCATGACACAACAAGATGTCCTCGCGGCGGTGTTGGAAGCCGTTGCAGAATTCAATGAACAACTTGACGATGAACGCAAACTCGACCTGCTCCCCGAAACGCCTCTGCTGGGAAAATCGTCGAAACTTGATTCTTTTGGATTAGTCAATCTGATTGTTGTGGTTGAAGAAAAACTTCACGATAAATTCGACAAACCCATCACCCTTGCCGATGAACGCGCCATGTCGCAGGAACGCAGTCCCTTCCGTTCTGTGCAATCGCTGGCGGAATATGCTTACACACTCTTGAGCGAAAATTGATGCCTGACGCGGTCATGCTCATTACCGGCGCGCGCAAAGGAATCGGTCGCGCTCTTGCCGAGACATATCTGGAACGCGGTTGGCGTGTCATCGGTTGCTCGCGGAATCCATCCGACCTTGTACATGAAAATTATCGTCACTATGAACTGGATGTAAGTGATGAAAAGGCGGTCAAAGCGATGATGACTGCCATTCGCAAAAATGAAGGTCGGCTTGACGTGCTGATCAATAACGCGGGCATTGCTTCGATGAACGCGGCCTTGCTCACGCCTCTCGAAAGCGCTCGCCGCGTCATCGAAACCAACATCGTCGGGGTGTTCCTTTTATGCCGAGAAGCCGCGCGCCTGATGCAAAAGAATCGCTTTGGGCGAATCGTCAACTTTACAACGATTGCCGTGCCACTGAATCTCGCAGGGGAAGCAATTTATGCCGCATCCAAAGCCGCTGTCGAAAGTCTGACGCGTGTCCTTGCTCACGAGCTTGCAGAAAGCGGCATCACGGTCAACGCGATTGGACCAACACCGATTCGAACGGATTTACTGCGCGGCGTGCCGGAAGAAAAAATACAAAACCTGATCGCGCGTCAAGCTATTCGCCGCCTGGGCGAAGCGCGTGATGTCATCAACGTTATTGACTTCTTTCTGCGCCCCGAAAGTGACTTCGTTACTGGTCAGGTTATTTATCTTGGAGGGGTTTCATAGACCAGATTGACTTCGATCTTTGTCCCATCACCCTATGATTGAATTTCTCCTCAAAGTCTTCAAAGAAAATGCAAACGATGACGCCATCATCTGGCGCGATCGCTCCTTCTCTTATCAATGGTTGCATGAGCGTGTGCTGGAATGGCAGCAGGCTCTTATAAAAAACAATGTCCTGCCTGGTTCGGTGGTCATTCTCGAAGCCGATTTTTCTCCAAATGCTATTGCCCTTTTCCTCGCGCTCATCGAGCAATGCTGCATCCTTGTTCCGCTTACAAAATCTGTCGAAGCGAAAAAGGCGGAATTTATTGAAATTGCGGAGGGCGAAATGCGGATCGTCATCGCGGAGGATGATTCGGTTGTTTTTGACCGCCTCCCGCATCACGCGACCCATAGCCTTTACGCCGTTTTACGCGCGCGTCGCCACCCGGGCTTGATTCTCTTTTCTTCCGGCTCCACCGGCAAAAGCAAAGCCGCGCTTCATGATTTGACCGGCATTCTTGAAAAATTCAAAGTGCGGCGTCACAAACAGCGCACGATCACGTTTTTGCTTTACGATCATATCGGCGGTGTAAATACAATGTTGCATACCCTCTCGAACGGCGGCTGTATCGTCACGGTTCAGGAGCGTAGCCCCGAAAAAGTATTGGAGGCGATCGAGAAACATCGCGTGGAGTTACTCCCCACTTCGCCCACCTTTATCAACATGATTTTGCTCAGCGAAGCGTACAAACATTATGATTTATCAAGCCTCAAAATGGTCACATACGGTACTGAGCCAATGCCCGAGAGCACATTGAAGCGATTCCATGAATTGTTTCCCCACATCACGCTTCAGCAAACGTATGGTCTCAGCGAGGTGGGGATTCTTCGCTCAAAGTCAAAGAGTTCCGATTCGTTGTGGGTCAGGCTGGGGGGAGAAGGATTCGAAACGCGCGTCGTGGATGGCATTCTGCATATCAAAGCGCAATCTGCCATGCTCGGCTATCTCAACGCACCAAGTCCCTTTACTGAGGATGGGTGGTTCATCACTGGTGACGAAGTTGAAGTGGATGGCGAATATTTTCGTATTCTGGGACGCCGTTCCGAGTTGATCAATGTGGGCGGTGAGAAGGTGTATCCGGCAGAAGTGGAATCTGTCATTCAGCAAGTTGACAATGTTGCCGAAGTGGTCGTTTATGGTGAGAAAAACCCGATCACCGGCAGTATCGTCTGTGCAGATGTGCGCTTGCGCGAAGCGGAAGATCCAAAAGCCGCTGCCTTGCGCATTAAAAAATATTGCCGCGCCCACATGCCTGCCTTCAAAGTGCCGGTCAAGGTCAACATTGTAGATGAGGATCTGCATGGCGAGCGGTTCAAGAAGATGCGGCTCCGCTCGTGACACGTGCATGCCCCTGTAAAATCACAAAGCAATCCCTTGTACAAGCAATGCTCGATTTTGACAGGGAATTGCTCGACAAATATCGGTCAAACTGAAAAATCATTTCATGCCCACCATTCGTAAAGCCATGCCCGATGACTTCGAACGTGTTTACCCGCTTTTCAGCGGGTTTCGAGAGCCGCGCCCCTCGAAAGAGAAATTTCAAAAATTGTTCATCCCGCGCTGGGGTAGCGAAGAGGCGCACGTCGGCTTCATCCTTGAGGAGGAGGGAGAGGTTGTCGGTTATCTCGGTACGCTATTCAGCATACGGGAAATCAATGGGCGTAAAGAGAAATTTTGCAATCTTTGCACTTGGATCGTGAAAGAAGAATTTCGCACGGAAGGATTGCTGTTGCTTTTTCAGGTCTTACGGATGAAAGATGTAACGGTGACGAATTTTACCGGCAATCGCGTCGCTCCCCTTTTGATGAAATTCGGCTTCAGACCGCTCGATGCTGAGGCAAGAATTTTGTTGCCGTTTCCTTCGTTTGGCGATGAATGTGAAGTGCTCTTTGACGCGAGTCGCATCGCTCCCTTGCTCGATTCCCGCGACCGGCATGTCTTCGAAGATCATCGCGAGTTTGATACTCCTTTCGCGCTCCTCAAAACCCGCGAAGGTAATTCGCTGATTTCATTTGGAAGGACAAAACGAAAAAGGTTGCCGCTGCTCGAAATCCATTACCTGAGCAGGCGGGATGTGTTCATTAATCACGTTGGACATCTCTTGCCAAAGTTATGCTTCTATACACGCACAGTAGGGCTGATGGTCGGTGAACACTATTTGAAGGGCAAAACCCTGCCGTTCTCGCTCTCGATCCCTCAGAGGCAAATCCGACTTTTCCGCTCTTCGAGAGTTTCGGTCGAAGAGATGGATACCATGTATTCCGAATTACAAGTGCTGAATTTATGAATCGTTTCAATGCTCTCTTGCGAATGGCCACTCCCCTCCTGCGACCGATCTATGCCGGCGCGGGTGTGATTTTGATGTTCCACCGCATCCTGCCCGCCGACGCGCGACCGCGTCTCCCCGGACCTGCCGCGCTCGAGATCACGCCGGAGATGCTCGAGCGAACCATCACCTTTTTTGCAAAGCGCGGCTATGTGGTCTTTTCACCCGATGATCTTCATCAATTCTTGGTTGGCGAAAAGCGGATAGATCGCCCCTTTGTGTTGTTCACGTTCGATGATGGTTATGCCGATAATCTTACGTACGCGTATCCCATCTTCAAGAAGTACAACATCCCTTTCAGCATTTATGTCAGCACCTGTTTTCCCGAACGGACTGCGGTAATCTGGTGGTATCTGCTCGAAGACCTGATCCTTCAGCGTAAGCGCATCGAGTTTGAACACGAGGGACGGCTGTATGAATTCCCGTGTGGCACGCATGATGAAAAAGCCGCGACCTTTGCTGCACTGCGCGCGATGTTCAAGTTTGCAAACGTTACGCAACGCGCCGCGCTGACCCAATCCATTCTGTATACTCACAAGGTGGACGTGCTCCGCAAGGTGGATGAGATTGCGTTGACGTGGAAGCAGCTCAGGGAACTGGCTTCGGATCCTCTTGTGACCCTCGGCGCGCATACTGCCAACCATTATGTCTTGAGCGTTCTGGCGGATCACGAAGTAGTGTTCGAGATCGCTGAGTCGAAACGCCTGTTGGAAAATCACCTTGAGAGAGGCGTGGATCACTTTGCCTATCCATTTGGCAACCGCCGCGAAGCAGGGAAGCGCGAGTTTCGTATCGCCGCCGAATGCGGGTTTAAGACAGCCATGACCACGCGATTTGGAAATATCTTCCGCGCCCATGCTTCGCATTTAACTGCGCTGCCGCGCTGCGATACTGCACAGTTTTCCGTGCCTCATGCGCTCGATCTTGTTGCGTCCGGTATGTTGAGCGCGCGTCTCAACCGTCTCAGAAGAATTGTCACAGAATAGGGCAATGGGTTAGGGTTTCTCAGCCAAAATCCACAATCGAACGAATGCTCCCCTCAAAGGGAATGGCTGAGGGTTGATCGCTCCGTTCACCGACGATCATTCGTAATCCCCCTCGTGGACGAATGGCATTCAGACCTTCCACATCCACGCGTGTGCCCGGCAAAAGCGAAAGAGAGTAACGCTGAAAGATGATGGACAAGGCGATCTTCAATTGCATCATCGCCAGGGATTGACCGATGCAATAACGTGGTCCAGCCGAAAAAGTCATGAACTCATAAGCAGAGGGGTGAATGGAAAACCAGCGCTCCGGCAGGAATTTATATGGTTCAGGAAACACTTCGGGAATGCGATGCGTAACGTACGCGCTGAGTAGGACCCATGTTCCCTTTGGCAGTTGATAGTTACCCAAACGAAAAGGTTCCATACTGTAGCGCGCTGTCCAGATCCCGGCAGGGATAAGGCGCATACTTTCCTTGATAGCGTTCTCGAGGTAGGGGAGGTTCTCTACTTGTTCCGGGGTTGGGCTGTGTCCTTTCAAAACTGTATCCAATTCATTCAGAACTTTTTTGAAGTAATCGGGATGCTGGCTCAAGAGGAAGATTGTCCAATAAAGTGCCATGCCGTTGGGACTGTACCCGCCGCGGAACATAATCGTATGACCGACGATCTCGTCCTCGCTCATCCGACTCGGCTCTTGTTCGTTCAGCCGAATCAGCGCCGAAAGGATATCGTCACCCTGCGTGCCTTCGGCTCGCCTGCGAGCAATCAACTCTCTTACCACGCGTTCGAGTTCCTCCGCGCTTTTGAGGAGGCGATAGAAGGGAAGTCCCGGGATATTGTATGGAAACAATAATGCAAGCGGAGAGAACAGTAATTTCATGCTTTTTTCCAATTGCCTGCCTAATGCTTCACCATCCTGCTCCGGGTCAAGACCGAGGATGGGCTTGGTTGCCAGCCACATAGCCAGGCGTTCCATTTCAGAGCGAAGATCAAGGATTTGCCCGATCTTCCAGGAGGTGAGTTTCCGTTCGGTGACTTCAATGCAGGCGTCATGATGACGCGTGATAAAGGTGCGGTGAAAATAAGGGAGCATGTAGGAGCGGTGATCGCTGTGCTTCGCCCCGTTCAAAAAAGGCATGCTGTTCATCACGCGTGAAACAGCATGATCTCGTGGAAATGGAATGGGGAGAAAATCCAGATTGTAACTGTAGAACTTCGAGGGGGCGCGCAGGATCTCCCGGTTATATTCAGGACCGAAAACAATGATGGCTGGAGTTTTACCATACCCTAATCGGACAATATCCCCGTATTTCTTTCGCAAATTTTCGAGTGCTGAGAGCGGATTGACAGCACAGCGGATCAACTCAGGCAACCACCCTAAAATAGGAACAGGTTTTGGTCCGGGAATTTCAACGACGGATGAAATGAGAGTCACTTTCCCTTCCTTATAAGCATTGTTTTGCTCTGTTGAAAACATGGAAAAAGGATTGTCATCGTCATTGCTTTTCACCCTTGCCCTTTTTCCCAGAGGGGTTGGGGTGAGGGAAAGCGAGGCTGAGTTAATATTCTAGTATCTTCGCAACAGAGCAACATTTTTTATGAAGCTGACTTCAACATTTGTAACTCGTGCGCGGCACCCATACGCTCGAAGATTTCTCGCGCCTTGGCGAGATGATCAGCGCGCGAGGGGTCGCTGGCTGGCAAGCAAACACCCAGACGATAATGTGCCAATCCCTCTTCATAGGGCATTCGATATTTTTGTGCAGCGGCGAGGCCTTTCTTCCATGTCTGAAGTGCCTGATGAGGTTTGCCTATCAGCCATTCATACCACCCCTGATAATAGGGCGTAATCGGCTGTCCGATTGGAAAGACGTTCTCGAAAGCATGCAGTAGTTTGAGCGATCTTTCGGCGAGGGATTTGAATTTAACGGAATCCTGCCTGCGGCTTGGGTCGCGAAGCGTTCTTTCCCATCCCTCGAAATAAACATCTGCAATTGCTGCATAGCCCACATCCATGGAATAGACGGTGGGGGAGAGCCCTTCGCTGATTTCGAGAACTTTGCTCGCATAGGCAAGCGCTTTGTCTTCGTGACCGAGGCGCCAATGAACCAGAGCAAGTTGTCCGTTTGTTTCGATGGTGGAGGCAACATTTGGGGTCTCCTCCAGGATGCGAAGTGCTTCTTCAAGGAGAGGGAGTGCCTGTTCCGGTCTTCCCAGGCGTGTATGATTCACCGCCACACCTAACAAACTCCAACATTGATGCAAGGGGCTACGGCGCTTGCGTGCGTCTTCCAGTAGTTTCATCTGAATGTTCATGGCATAGGGTAAGTCGCCGGCGAGGAGGGCGCTTTCTCCCAGCATGGCGGCGCAATCACCCCATTGGCGATAATCGCCCAGACGCTCGCAGATTTCCTTGGCTTCCTCCACGCGTCTGCGGACTTCTTCCCATTTCCCTACCGTAATCTTGTAAGCACTTGTGACCACGCCCACCGTGATCAGATTCGAGGGCTCGTTGAAGATTTTCGCGATCGCGTCTGCGCGCTCTACATACGCTTCAGCCAGTTTGTGCATCTTCGCGAAGCCGGCAAGGACAGCCATACTAGAATACGCAGCAGCCAGTTCGGGGGAGGGACCTGCTTTTTCGGCGACGTTGAGATAACGCAGACCAGTGTAAATGATGGGGAGATTTTCGTTTGAATAAAAGTAAATTCTCCCCATCAATTCATAAAGGCGCGCTGCTTCGACGAGCAGTTTTCTTTCCCGTTCATTCGATGCATTGCCAATGAAGCGAGATGGAAAGTTTCGATGCAAGATTTGGAGGAAGAATTGTTGAAGTGATCCGAAAACGAATTGAAGATTTCCCTTTGGCAGCGGGCTTCCCAACAGTCGTAGTGCCTCCCGGACATGTTTTTCGCAATCCGGCAAGGAGCCCAATCCATAATATGCCAGACCAATGCGGCTGTGCCAAAATGCCTTGCGCGCTTGCCGCTCGCGCATGATCTGCTTGTTTTGTGGCTTGGGCAATTTCTTCTCCCATTCGAGCGCCTGCGTAAAGAACTGGATGGCTTCCTTGTTGGCATAGTTTTGCATGGCTTGTTCGCCGGCTTTTTCGAGATATTCCAGTGCTTTGTTTAAGGCGTGTTCGTTACGGCTCGTTTCTGGCGCTTCGGCGGCTTGTGCCCAATGATAGGCGAGCAGTGTATAGTATGACTCGATGTTCTGCTGGTTATTCTCCTCCAGCCATTCTGCTACCGCCTGATGCAACTGCCTGCGTTGTGAAAAGAGCATCAGGTTATAGGCCACTTCCTGCGTGACGGCATGTTTGAAGATGTAGGACAGGTCGGGCATTTCCGACTCGACCAGCGTCAGACTCAGTCGGGTCAGAGCCTCCATATATGTGCGGAGCAAGGGTTTGTCTGTTTCAATGGGATGGATGGCTTGTAGCAAGCGCAGGGTGAAGATACGCCCGATGACACTGGCGACTTTGAGCGTCAACTGTTGAGATGGCTCGAGGCTGTCAATGCGATTTGTGATAGCGGCCTGAAGCGAATCGGGAAGAGCCAGGTCGTCCAAGTTCATGAAGCGCGGGTTGACATGACATTCTTCGTTTTCGATTAGAAGCACGCCTGCCTCGCGCAGCGCATAAGCCAGTTCCTCTGCGAAGAAGGGATGCCCTTCTGATTTTTCGCGAATCAATTTTCCGATCATCGGAGGAATAGACTTCACGCCCAGACGCTGACAGACCAGCGCTTCTACATCGTCGAGCATCATCGCTTCGAGTTTGACCAAACGGGTGCCGGGAAATTCAAGGATTTGTTTGAACTGCTGTGGGACAGGATCCATCAGCGGACGTGTGTTCAGTGCAAGGAAAATGGGACGCACTTTTTGTTGAACATCAACCAGCAATGTCCATGAGGCTGAATCGAACCAGTGCAAATCCTCCAGCACAATGAGCAGCGGTGCTCCTTTTGCTTCATGTGCCAGCACGCGTATTAGCATTTCACGGATGTTACTGCCGCGCATTTCGCCTGTCATAGCGGCGGTCAGATCGTTGTCCGGAATCCGAATCGGCAGGATGACATCGAGCAGAGGGTGGTAGCGCACAAGATCAGGGTCAATCTCCTGCAGTTTTGCAATAACCTTGCTCTGGATTATGTTCCACGCTTCTTCCGTAGATGTCACTTTTGCGGCAAATTCCTCGATGTCGAAAATCTTGTAAAAGATCATGCGCCACGCATGATAGGGATTGGATTTCTCGATAGGATCTCCGCTGCCGTTGAACATTTTCACGTGCAGCGTCTCTGCTTGTCGGATAAGGTCTTCGAAGAGACGCGATTTGCCGATGCCCGCTTCCCCCTGTAGGATAATGGTCTGGTGAGGTGTGCCGCGCGACAATTCTTGCAGGGCGTTTGCGAGAAGTGCCTTTTCCTCCTGACGACCAATTAACTCTGTCTTTGGGCGAACGATGCTCTTTTTTACCTCAATAGGATGGAAGACCTCCACCGCATCGCTTCGACCCTTGACCTGTTGAGGCGGCAAGGTCTCGAACTCCACAATGTCTTTTGCCGCGTCAAAGGTCACGCGGTCGCACAGAATGGGAACACCAACTGCTTGGATAAGTTGGGTCTGTCTGCCTGCCGTGCCCATCAGCCGTGCTGCAAGATTGACTGCATTGCCGATGGTGGTGTATTCACGGCGTTTATCGTTTCCAACCGATCCACAAAAGATGCGCCCTGTGGCGATGCCAATGTAACTTCTCACGTTGAGGCGGGTCAGTTCCTTGCGGATCATAAGGGCGGCTTGTACGCCACGTGCCGGGTCATCTTCGTGTGAGAAGGGGGGCAAGCCTAGTGCCGCTACAATGGTAATACCCTTGTCGTCCACATTGATTTTGTTGATGCTTCCCTCATAGCGATAGACCGAACGTTGAATCAGGCGAGCAATATTTTGTGCCTCCTCCAATTGCGTGTGCTGATCGAGATCAGGCAGGTTGATGAAGAGGATAGTGGCGCGGCGTAATTCGGCAATCCAACTGCTTTGCCCTGCTGTGAGGCGATTGATAATGGCGCCGGGGATGTATGCCCGCAGGGAGCTTTCTGCTTCAGGGGGAATGACCGGTTTTTGGTTCGAGGAGAAGATGGAGGATGGTTTATTGAGGTTGAACAGACGCCCCCCCTGGGCGATGGCGTCGCGCAATTCGAATTCCAGCGGTTCGGCAAAACAATCGTTGCGGATCAGTTTCCATGCGGACGGGGCGACAAGAATTTCACCGGCCTTGGCAAGGTTGTTGGCAATACCCAATTCGACAAGAGGGTTGCCGGTGATGAGGAATTCCCAGCGGTTGAATACGCCGCCTACATGGGCGGTGACGATGGGACCAGTGCTGATGGCAAGTTTGAGGTAGAGATTTGCCTCTTCAGCCTGATAATTGGTGAGGCGCTCGCGGATGCGAAGGGCGCATTCGGCGGCGCGCATTGTCCATTGCCATTGATCGGCTCGGGAAACGGAATCAGGCGTCGGGGAGTCTGAAGCGATGTTCCAAAGGGCGATCACCGCGTCGCCCGCGAATTTCACGACGTCGCCGCCATACTCGTGAATGATGTCTATCAATTCGCCAAAATATTCGTTGAGGATACGCGCCAACGTTTCGACTCCGGCGGGTCCCTTTTCAGCCAACCGTTCTGTAAGAAAGGTGAAGCCGGAAATATCGGCAAAGAGAAGCGCGGCATGGCTTTGTTCTGCGATGGGCGCTTCGATCGGCGAGGGATTGGCAGCGATTCGATTTTGGATAAGGCGAGGAACGTAACTGGCAAGGACTTCGGTCAACGCGGGGTCGGGCATGCAATACTCCTGACTTTCATGACGCAGTAGAGAGCAAAATCATATCATACACCCGCCTCTACTGTTTGCAAAGGGAGGATGGTCTTGTGTGCATTACAACTCCTGGCGTTGTGCTACTTTTGCGTGGGCACTTGGTCTTGATCTCTTGATTGGAAATAAAAAATGCCTTGCTCTATTGTGAAGATAATAGACCTTAAGTGCTCATTCCTGCTTTCCCTCACCCCCAACCCTCCCACTAGGAAGGGGCAGCGGTGAGGGCAAAAAGCAATGCCAATGACAATCCTTTGTTCATGTTTGCAACAGGGCAAAATACCTCCATAATATCCAATAAAGGTGTGTTGTTTTCCTGTTTGGCAGGGGATGCTAGAGGTGGTTGTGCCGATGGTTGAGAAACCAAATCTGTTGCGAAAGCCCTGAGGTGGGTTTGACTTGTACATGATATAACGCGATAATAAAGGACACACAAGATTTTGATTTTCGAACGCTACAATGATTGAATTGGATCCAGTAGATTACTATCTTGCGTTATCCGAGGAAGGTAAGATATTCTTTCATCGAGAAGCGCTATCGGCTAAAATGCCGGCATTTTTGTTGGGCCCCGGTTCCAGCCTCTGGCTCAGGAAAATCCGCTGACGTGAAAGACGAAGTTTGCAAACCGGAAGTCAACGGAGAACGCAGCGGATCATATATCAAAAACAGAAGGAGAAGATCATGCAGTTGCCAAAAGAAATTCGCGAAAAAGTGCTCGCATTCCAGCGCACGGAGATCACGGAATATCATATTTACAAACGACTGGCGCGAAAGATCAATTCGGTGGAAAATGCGCAAATTATGGATCGCATCGCAGAGGATGAACTGCGTCACTATAATGAATGGAAGCGCTATAGCCTGCAAGACGTTCAGCCGAACTGGTTAAAGGTGTGGTGGTATTATCTGGTGAGTCGCATATTTGGATATACGTTTGGTATCAAGTTGATGGAGAGAGGCGAGGAAAGGGCAAAGATAAATTATGGGGAGGTAGCGGCAGTGATCCCGGATGCAGAACGATTACAGCGTGAAGAGGATCAGCACGAAGAAGAATTGATTGGCATGTTGAGCGAAGAACGTCTGCAATATGCCGGCTCGGTTGTGCTTGGTTTGAACGATGCGCTCGTGGAATTAACCGGCGCACTTGCCGGTCTGACGCTTGCTCTGCAGAATGGAAAATTGATTGCCCTTTCGGGGTTGATCACGGGCATCGCGGCGGCGATGTCCATGGCGGCAAGTGAGTATCTCTCCACGCGTTCCGAACAAACGGATAAACATCCTGTGCGCGCCGCTGTGTACACAGGGATTGCCTACATTGGCACCGTCTTTCTGCTCATCTTGCCCTATCTGCTATTCGAAAACTATTTTTTGGATCTGGCATGGGCGCTCGGTACCGCGGTCATTATCATCGCTATCTTCAATTACTATATCTCTGTGGCGAAGGATGAACCTTTCCGCGAGCGATTTTTGGAAATGGCGGGCTTGTCATTCGGCGTGGCGATCTTCTCGTTTATTATCGGCTATTTCATTCGTCAGTGGTTGGGTGTTGAAGTGTAACAGTATGAAGATTGGACCATGAAAGTCTTAACCGTAGATATTGGTACCGGTACACAAGATATTTTTTTGTACGATTCGAATCTCGACCTTGAGAACGGATTCAAACTCATTCTGCCTTCTCCCACGATGATTGTTTTCCGTCGCCTCAAGCAGGCGCTTCGTTCGCGGACCCCGATTCTGCTCAGCGGATACCAGATGGGAGGCGGCCCCTCGGCGTGGGCAATCGAAGAATGCGTGCGCGCTGGCATTCCTGTATACATGACGCCTTCTGCAGCAGTGACGATCAATGATGAACTGGAGAAGGTGGAGGCGCTAGGGATAAAGATCGTCGGAGAAGAAGAGATAAGAAAGATGAAAGAGGGACAGGGGAAATTGAAAGTGGAAAGTTTAGAGCTGAAAGATTTTGATTTCAAATTGATCTTCAGAACGTTCAAGGACTATGGTGTTTCGCTGGATGATCTTGAGGCTGTCGCTGTTGCTGTGTTCGATCATGGCAATGCACCACCGGGCGTTTCAGATCGTCAGTTCAGGTTCGATTATCTGAATGAAAGAATCCGCGCCAGGAACTCTCTTTCCTCTTTCGCTTTTCCTGCTTCCAACATTCCCAGCGTCATGACACGCCTTCAGGCAGTGGCTGATTCGGCGCGTGATTTGCCTTGTCCGTTGGTGGTGATGGATACGGCTCCCGCGGCAGTGTTGGGCGCGACGTTCGATCCGAACGTGGCTGCGCGAGAACAGAAGATTATCTGTAACGTGGGTAATTTCCACGTGCTGGCGTTTCGGCTAGGTGAGAAGGGCATCGAGGGCATCTTCGAACATCACACCGGCGAGATTGATCTGCCAAAACTGGAAGGGTTGATTCGCAAACTGGCGGATGCCTCCCTCAGGCACGAGGATGTGTTCAATGATATGGGCCATGGCGCGCTGATGTACACGGACGAAGTTTTTGAGTTTGGAAAAGACGAGTTCGATGTGGTTGTAACAGGACCTCGCCGTTCGATCTTCAATCGTCAATCGCAAATCGAAAATCGTAAATCGTCAATCGTAAATCGTGAGTTGTTACGCCCGTATTTTGCCGCTCCTTTTGGGGATATGATGATTGCGGGCTGTTTCGGTCTGCTGGCGGCGACGGCGGAGGTAATGCCTGATTTGGCGGAAACCATTTACGGGTCGTTGCGAGGCGGGCGCGGCATTGCACCGTGGGAGGTGTGAGAATCCTTCGCGCGCAAAAGTCTTGTGTCAATAAGTTTCTCGAACGGATATAATCCCATGACATTTTGAATCAGGAGAAAATCATTCCATGTGTGGAATTTTCGGATATGTCACCAATCAAGAAATCGAACTGGGCCCCATCCTTATTGAAGCCGCAAAGAGATTGACCTATCGCGGCTATGATTCGGTCGGCGCGGCGGTGCTGAACGGAGATAAGATTGATTTGCGAAAAGATGTGGGCAAGGTGGAAGAGGTGGCGGCAAAGTACAACTTCGCTGAACTGCGCGGTTCACGCGGCATCGCTCAGTTACGATGGGCAACGTTCGGTGAGCCCTCTCAGATTAATGCTCAACCCCATCTTGATTCTGACGGCGACTTGGTCGGTGCGCACAATGGCAATGTGGTGAATAATGTTGAACTGCGTGCGCAATTCATCGCGGAGGGCATGATCGTTCGCTCCCAAAACGATGGAGAGACATGTGTTCATGCTGTGGAGCGTTACCTCAATCGTGGTTACGAATTCATTGATGCTATCCGTCTGGCATACGGCGACCTTGAGGGTGATTATGCCTTTGTCATTGGGCGTGTGAATGACGATAAACTCTATGCCTTCAAGAAAGGTTCGGGCATGGTGGTGGGTATCGGCGAAGGCTTTACTTGTGTTTCATCCGATCTGCCTTCGATTCTTCCGCTCACCCGCACGGTGATTCGCCCACAGGATGGCGAGATTGTCACGCTTTGGGCGGACCGTGTCGAGATACGCTCGGTGAAAGACGGCAGATTAATCACGCGCCAGCCCGAAGTGGTCACCGAAACGATGGATGCCGTGCAAAAGGGTGGGTATCCACATTTTATGTTGAAGGAAATTCACGAACAAAGCCAGGTAGCGCGTGAACTTCTCCATTTGCTGGAGGCCAGCCTCGAGGTCCAGGCTGTGATTGAAAAATTCCACAAGGCGCGGCATTTGTATCTTATTGGATGTGGTACGAGTTATCATGCGGCGCTGTTGGGTGCAGTCTATTTTGCACAGTTGGCGGGGCGGGCGGCTATCCCCATTCTTGCGCCGCAGTTCATCGCGCAGTATGCACCAACGGTCAATCACGATGATGTGGGCATGTTTGTCAGCCAGTCGGGCGAGACGAAAGATGTCCTCAACGCGTTGGAAGCCGCCGAAGCGCGCGGCATGACCTGTTTGGGACTTGCCAATGTAGTCGGCTCCACACTAACGAAAGCGACTTCGCTTTGTTTGCCTTTGTGTTGTGGATATGAGATCAGCGTTCCGGCCACGAAAACGTTCACCAATCAAGTGATCACTTTCCTGTATCTCGCTTATCGCATGGCGGGTCGCCGCACGCGCGACCTGGAGCGGATTCCCGAACTGATGGAGCAAACCCTTGCGAGGGTCGCGCCGCAGGTTGAAGCGATTGCTGAAGATATCAATGCGTGGAATGACATGTACTGTCTTGGTTATGGGGCGACCTATCCCATCGCCTTGGAAGGCGCTTTGAAGTTGAAAGAGATTACTTATGCTCACTGCGAAGGGATGCTCTCGACCGAGTTCAAGCATGGACCGCTTTCTGCCGTGAGCAAGGGGTATCCCATTATTTTCGTTGCGGGTCCGAACGATGTGCCGCTCATCATCAGCGGGATCAACGAAGTGAAAGTGCGTGGCGCCCGGACGATTGTTGTTGCCGAAGAGGAGGCGCGTCTACGCGCCAACGCGGATGACTTGATCGTTATCCCCAAGTCCGATGCGCAGATCAGCGCGCTGCTCTCTGTCCTGCCGCTGCAATTGCTCTCCTATCACATGAGCATATTGCGCGGCTACGATCCCGATTTCCCAAGAAATCTATCCAAAACGCTGACAGTGGATTGAGATAACGTCAATGCGAAATGAGGAATTGAGTTACTACGAGTAACTTCTTACCCCCTCACCACTGGCCCTCTCCCGATGGGAAAGGGGAGCACAATGCTGATACCCTCTCCCAAAGGGAGAGGGAACAGGCGTTTATAAGAAGGGATGTTGCTCTCACAACCCTCAACTCTCTGACGAATCAGAGTGCCCATGCCAGCATCATGCCAAAGATGGCAATGATCACGCCAAGGTGCAGAAATAAATTGCTCGTGGCGATAAAGTGAGATCCCAAAACAAACTGCAAGATGAAATTGAGAATAACCAGCAAAATACCGATGAGGGGTAACAGACCTTTGCGATGCGCAAAGTACTCGGATGCTCGATCCAACATTTTTGATATCCATTTCATATCTTTTCCTCTTCCTCCACTTCGCGATGGTCGTTTGAAATCTGCCAGTCGTGGAATTGTGCAAGCAAACGGCCTGGAATGCGTCCGCGCATAAGCACACCGCCGCGTTCGTGTTCGATGCGTTCAACCTGTCCGGCTTCATGAAAGAGCGAGATCAACGCGCCTTGCTGATAGGGCAGGCGAACCTGAATAGGGGTATAGGTTTCATATAGCTCCTCTTGTATGATGCGCAGCAGGTCCTCGATACCACTTCCATGCAAAGCGGAAATTGCCGCCGATTTCGGGAAACGACTCACTGCTTGTCTGGCGGCTTCCGGATCGCGCAGACGATCCACTTTGTTCAATGCGGTCACAATCGGAATATGATGGGCATTGATTTCTTGCAGCGTTTCCTGCACGGCTTCGAATTGATTCATCGCGTTGGGATGTGAAATATCCACAACATGCAAGAGCAAATCTGCCTCGGCAATCTCCTCCAGAGTGGCGTGGAAGGCTTCGATCAGTGTCGTGGGGAGTTTTTGAATAAAGCCAACCGTATCGGTGAACAGCGCCTGATAACCGCCGGGCAGTTCGACGCGCCGCGTCGTTGGATCGAGCGTGGCAAAGAGTTGATCGGCCACGTACACATCCGATTTTGCCAGACGATTCAGGAGCGTTGACTTTCCGGCATTGGTATAACCGACCAGAGCAACGGTGGGGATGCGCGAGCGTTTGCGCTGCGCGCGATACCTCATGCGATGCGCCCGCACTTTTTCCAGTTCACGCTTGAGGTGCGCAATGCGTTTGCGGATGACGCGTTTGTCCACTTCCAGCTGAGTTTCACCAGGTCCGCGCAGACCCACGCCGCCTGTCGAACCGGCGCGCCCACCTCCACCGCCTGCCTGCCGTTCGAGATGTGTCCATTGACCTGTCAGTCGTGGCAGGTAATATTCATATTGTGCCAATTCCACCTGTAGCATGCCCTCACTGGTGTGAGCGTGCTGTGCAAAAATGTCGAGTATCAGCGCCGTCCGATCCAACACGCGGACGTTCTTTCCCAGGGCTTCTTGCAGTTCGCGCTGATGACGCGGCGAGAGTTCATCATCGAAGATCACGACCTGCGCGCCCGTCTCTTCGACGAGCATTTTCAATTCATCCACCTTGCCGGGACCGATATAGGTTTTCACATGCGGGCGATCCAGTTTTTGCGTCAGTTCACCGACCACTTCCAGACCGGCTGTATCGGCCAGCAGCGCCAGTTCATTGAGCGAATCTTCGAGCGGGAGAAGATGCTTTTGTTGATACAGTTCCACACCGACGAGGAAGGCGCGCTCCCGCGGTGGGAGAGTAGGTTGTGGAGTTTTTTTCGACATTTATTCTTTCTTTTTCTTGTTTTCTAGCGACTCGAATAATTTTGCCATCTTTTCGTCTGGCGATTCGGTGCGGATGGGGATGAGAATATGAAAGGTGGAGCCGGGGCATCTCTTTTCGTCGTAGCCCTCCGACTCTACCCAGATGGAACCACCGTGCGCTTCGAGAATGCCGCGCGCAATAGGTAATCCCAGGCCGGGACCGCCTCCTTTGAATTTGGTCTTGCCGCTCGAGTGCGTTTCGACGCGCCCGAGTTGACCAAACTTCTCGAAGATGATTGCCTGATCCTCCTGTGAAATGCCAATGCCGGTATCCGTGACTGTCACTTCGATAAACCCGGACAAAGTTCTGCCTCCGATCGTGATCGAACCTCCGTCCGGCGTATATTTTATAGCATTGTTGATGACATTCCTCAATGCCTGCATCATGCGTGTTGGGTCAACATAGATCCATTGTCGGCTCCCCTCGAATTCCTTGATCTCCATTGTCTGTTTTCTGGAAGAGACGACCTCCGCCATCTCGAGTTTCAAAGCCTCCAGCATTTGCGCGATCTGCGTGGGCTGGAAGTTCAGGGTGAGCAGGTTGTTGTCAATCATCGAAACATCAATCATGTCATCCACAATGGTGCGCAAGCGTTCAATGCCTATGCTGATCCCTGCCAGCAAATTATTCAGGTCGGTATCTTTGCCGTCGCGGATCACATCCTCCATCATCGAGGCATAGCCTTCGATCAGCGTGAGAGGCGTCTTGAGTTCGTGGGCGGCTACGGAGATGAACGCCGATTTGCTCTTGTCCACGCGCTCCATTTGTTTTTGTACCTTTTCCATTTCTCTGGAAATGTGCGCTACGCGTGTTTCCATTTCATAGCGCGATACAACACCCAGCCCATACGTGTACACGGGAATAACCGCGCCCAACAGATCGAGCGCATCCTGTTTGGTGAGCAAATCGCGCGCCAGTTGAATGGTGAGGGCAATCATGCGGTTGATCAGGAAAGAGACATGATACAGCCCTTCTTCCAGATCGGTCTCGGTTTGCGATTTTGCCCAGTCGAGCAGGATCGAATCCATCCACGCCGGGTCACCTGTCGTGATGGATTGTTCGAGCAGATCGAAGAACCGTTCGAGTTGCGCTTCGAAATCTGAGCGCACCTCCATGCCGCGTGCCATTTCCTCGCCCACGCGGATAACCCAGGCGGAGCGTATCTTTGCGAGCAGTTTTTGAATGGGGGTTTTTACTGTTTTTTTTGGCACGAACTTTTCGCCTGCACAACGCGCCTCATTGTTTGACATGGGGGGCGCGTGATAATTGTATCAGGGTTGGTAATTGCCTACCCACTCTCACCCCCGGCTCCTCCCATCAGGAGGGGCAAAATGCGGTGAAGATGATTCCGGGGGAGGGTAGGTAATTATCAGGGTTGACTGTTC
This sequence comes from Anaerolineales bacterium, assembly GCA_035574015.1. Taxonomy (GTDB): domain Bacteria; phylum Chloroflexota; class Anaerolineae; order Anaerolineales; family Villigracilaceae; genus Defluviilinea. Next base: position 35,410 of record DATLZK010000096.1, on the reverse strand, counting down.
TGGCGTATCAGCCATGTCCACAACGTCCTGCCAACCACCTCCAGGCTTTCTGCGGAGACTTTATCAGGAGTATCAGCCGTTGTGTGCCAATAGGGATAATCGAAATCAATGATGTCAATGGCACGAAGCCCAGCCTCCAAAAAGGGCGTGTGATCGTCGAGGATCGAATATTTATATTCTGGGATGAACTTGTCTTCGTAACCCAGTTCTTTTGCAACTGCCCAGATTTCATCCATCAGATGCGGATCCGAGTTACGCTCCTTGTAAATGTTCAGGTCCGCGTCGCCGACCATATCTACGATAATGACTGCACGCGGCTGAACGGAGTTATTCCTCACAAACTCGCGCGAACCTAATATCCAATCCCAGCCCTCGATCCTGCCGTTGTCTTCGGCATCAAAGAAGACTAACCAAAGAGGAGGTGTGTCCTCCGGTAGGGTGCGTGCCAGTTCGAGCAGCACTGCCACGCCCGACGCGCCGTCATTGGCGCCAGGGACAGGCTCCGTTCGTTTGGATGGATCGGGATCGTGATCGGCGTAGAGGCGAGTATCGTAGTGCGCGCCCAAAATGATCTGAGGAGGTTCGTCACTGCGTTTTGCAATGAGATTGAAGATGGGATGCCCCAGCGCTTCAGATTCCTGGACCTCGACCTGCCAGCCGGCTTCGGTGAGCACCTCCCGCATCCACGCGCGGACTTTGGCATGTCCCTCAGACCCGGGCGTTCGCGCCCCGAAGGCTACCTGCGTTAGCACGTCGTCATAGGCACGGGCACCGCTGAAGGTAACGGTATCAGGCTCCGGCTGAGAAAGAAGCGAAAACGCGTACCAGCCGATTGTACCGAAGAGCAGAAATCCAATAATGGAGAGGTAAAGTGCAATGGATTTATTCGTCATGCTTTTTCGACCGCGCCTGCCGCTTTGCTCAATACGAGATTCAAATCTGCCAGCGCGCGTTCTGCATAGGCTCTGCCGCGTTCACGTTTGCCGATCTTTTCTCCTCCTTCGAGCGGCGGCAGGATGCCGAAATTGGCTTTCATGGGTTGAAAATCCTTGAGGTTGGCATGTGTGACGTAATGGCACAGCGCGCCAAGCATGGTGGTTTGCGGAAGCGTGATGAGAGGCTCGCCGCGCAGGAGGCGCGCCGCGTTCCATCCTGCAAGTAAGCCTGTGGCGATGTTGCCCATGTATCCTTCCACGCCTGTGATTTGCCCTGCAAAGAAAAGATCATCGCGCACGATGTGTTGCAGGGTGGGGCGCAATAGTTTTGGAGCGGCAATGAAGGTGTTGCGGTGCATCTGTCCATAGCGTACAAATTCCGCATGTTCGAGTCCGGGGATCATGCGAAAGACGCGTTTTTGTTCGGGGTATTTCAGATTGGTCTGAAAGCCGACCATGTTGTAGAGACTGCCCGCCAGATTATCTTGTCGCAGTTGGACGACGGCATAGGGACGTTTGCCTGTGCGCGGATCTTTGAGACCCACCGGGCGCATGGGACCAAAGGCAAGTGCCTCCAAACCGCGTTCGGCGATGATCTCAACCGGCAGACAGCCCTCGAAGAAATGCCCGGCTTTGACTCCACTTTTGATGGCCTCTTCAAAAGAACGTAACTCGATGCGTTCTGCTTTGAGCAGTTCCTCGACAAAGCGGTAATATTCCTCTTTCGTGAGCGGGCAATTGATGTAGTCGCCTTCCTCTTGTTCGCCTGTTCCATAGCGGGAGGCGCGAAAGGCAATCTCCATGTTAATCGAGTCCGCTTGAACGATGGGGGCAATGGCATCGAAGAAATAGAGGTGTTCTTCTCCGCTCAGTGTCGCAATGGCTTGGGAGAGGGCGGGTGAAGTCAGCGGTCCGCTGGCAATGATGGTTGGTGTGTCGGGAATTTCTTTTACTTCTTCGCGCACGATTTCGATGTTAGGATGTGCCTCGATGTGCTGTGTGACCTTGCGCGCGAACAGTTCGCGATCCACGGCGAGCGCGCCGCCTGCTGGCAGGGAGGTTGATTCAGCGCACTCCAGCAGGAGGGAGCCGAGCAGCCGCAATTCGTTCTTCAGAAGCCCCGAAGCGCGGTCGGGGAGGTTGGAGCCGAGGGAGTTCGAGCAAACGAGTTCAGCCAAATCGGAGGTCTGATGCGCTCCGGTCTGGATATAAGGGCGCATTTCGAAGAGGCGGACTTGGATGCCTCGCTGGGCGGCTTGCCAGGCGGCTTCACTTCCTGCCAGGCCGCCGCCGATGATGATCAAGTCGGTCATGTTTGGGATTTTACCATTGCCTGCGTCGTTGAAAGGTAAAGCAGACATTGGCGTATAATATTTACCATGCCAGCAAATTCCACAATCGAATATCAACTCAAGGAAGCCAGTCAGTTGACAAACGCGATGTGGTCGGCGCTGGTGGAGCGTGAGGCAGGGAAGTGGCGCGTCATGGCGCACTACCGTTTGGGGAGAAAGAATCAACCCGCGCTGATCAGGTTTCTTGCAAAGCCTGAAGTGGATTCGTGGTTGTGCGGCGCGTTAAGTGGAGGACAAAGCCGTTCTGTTTCTCTGGCGCGCACCAGTGGATTGATGGCAGGGCGTTTGTATGCCTTTCCTTTGCGCGGCATTTCGCGCGTTGTCATTGTCGGGGCGGATCAATTGAGCAGCGAACATCAGCGTCTTTGGCGGTTGGTTGTCCAGGGTATGCAAGGTGAAAAGGAGGTTGATAATCCATCGCCGGCTTCGTCTGTTGCGGCTTCGTTGTTGATACCTGATCTCGATGCCGAGAATCCCTACGACCTGCCGCGCGCGCTCGACCGCGTTCTCGCCTCTTTCGTCCGCCTCGTTTCGGTACAAGGGGGGTGGCTTGCCCTCCGACGCGGCGACTCGCTCGAAGTGCGTGCCCAATGGAACGCACCCTCCTGCGCGGACCTCTCGCTTTCCATGGACGCGCATGTCTTGCTGCGGCGCATGAGTCAAAACCTTGCGCCTATGGTGGTCAAGCGCGGCGATGCGTTGTGGTCTGAGATTCCTCACAAAGGCTTGAAGACGAACACTAAGACATGGGTTTGTATCCCCCTGGTCATCGGTCAGCGGCTGATCGGAGCGCTGGCGTTGTGGCGCACTTCTGAGTTCAAGGGCGAGGAATGGAATCGCCTGATGGATCTTGCCGCGCATATTGCACCTACCCTCGAGGCTATCATTACCTTTGCAGAAATGGCTGTGCATTTGCGCCGTCTTGCGATGTTGAACGATTTTGCGCTCACCGTTTCCTCAGGGCGCAATCTCGATCAGATTGCGCGGCGCGTGTTTGCCTTGCTTTCACGTGCCTTCGGCACGGAGTTGATTCTCCTCTATCTGCTCTCTTCAGATAACCGCGTGCTGTACGAATATCGCATGAGGGACGGAAACCTGGTCTCCACCCCACGCGGTACAGATGATAGCGTCATTGCCTCGCTGCTAGCCCTCCGTCAGAAAGTGCGCCTTGGTGAAGCGGAAGTGGACGCGCCACTGCCGTTATATGAGGGCGCGCTTTCGGGTATCTATGTTCCGCTTCGTTTTCGCGGGCAGACGATCGGCTTGTTGTGCGTGGAGAGTGAACGCGCCAATGCCTTCAGTTTATATGATGAGAATCTGCTGGTTGTGATTGCGAGTCATTTGGCGAGCCTGGCAGATTACACACGTTTGCGCGAAGAGGCGGAGGGGCGCGCTCGCAATCTCGGTCTGATCCATGAGGTAGTGCAGCAGGTCATCGGTTTGACGGATGCACATGCGGTAGCAGAAATCACCGCCGATTTACTGGCGCGCTATTTTGCCTATGAACTGGCGACGGTCTTCATTGCCGATGAAAACGGGAAATTAACCATTGGCGGCTTTGGCGGCACCAGTCCGAACGTCGTCCGACGCGCCATGAAATCCGTCGAATATCCGGTCAGTGGTGGCATCACAGGGCATGTTTTTGAAACAGGTGTTGGTGTTTTGGTCAATGATGTGTTGCAAGAACCGCGCTATCGTCCCATTCGAGGATGGCAGGCCGGCTCGGAAATGTGTGTCGCCATTCGTGAGGGTGAAAAGATTCTCGGTATTATTGATGTCGAAAGCAGTTCGCGCAATGCGTTTACCCATAATGATTTTCTGGCGCTCGAATCGCTGGCAGGCATCCTTGCCACTGTCCTCACCAGCGCCACTCAATATCAGCAATTGCAGGAAACCATCAATCAATTGCGCGAGACCGAGATGGAGTTGAACGCGCGCATGCAGGCGCAGCGCCATGCTGAGAACCGACTTGTGCAAGCCGCAAAACTTGCCGCCGTAGGTGAAATGGCGGCAGGCATTGCACATGAGTTGAACAACCCGCTTACGACGGTGACCGGTTTTGCAGAACTTGTCTTGGATGCCATGTCCAAAGATGATCCTTCGCGCTCCGACCTTGAGTTGGTCTTGCGCGAAGCCCGTCGCGCGCGGGATGTCGTCCGCAGGTTGCTCGATTTTGCGCGGCAAAGCGAAAGCACGCGCGCCCGCGCTTCGCTCAATCAAGTGGTCGAGGATGTCATTGCTTTGAGCAAACACCTCATCCACACCAGCGGCGTGTCCTTGAAATTGAACATTCAGGAAGATTTACCCTGGATTTCTATGGACGAGAATCAAATCAAACAAGTTCTTTTGAATCTCGTCCATAATGCTTTGCAAGCCATGCCTGAGGGTGGCATGATGGAGATCACCACCTCATTCGAGCCCCGCATGGGACGCGAGGGCGTCACCGTCTCGGTGCGGGATACCGGCGTTGGTATTCCGCGCGAAGAACAAGCCCGCATCTTTGAACCGTTTTATACAACGAAAGGAGATCAGGGAGGAACCGGCTTGGGGCTTTCTGTCACATACGGCATCGTGACCGACCACGGAGGGCAAATCGAAGTCATCAGTGAGGTCGGCGAAGGCTCCACTTTTACCGTGTGGCTCCCTGCAGACTGAAACATGGAAACGGCTTCTGTCCTTGTCGTGGATGATGAACCCGGCATTGCGCTCTTATGCCAGCGCATCTTGAGCGGCGTTGGGTATCAGGTGAAAACTTGTACCGATCCGCGTGCCGCCATTGAATATTTAGGAAGTCATCGTGTGGATTTGCTACTCGTGGATATTCGCATGCCGGAAGTGGATGGCTTCGATGTCATTTCCCGCGCGCAACGTGCCCAGCCCGATATTGCCGTGCTGGTCATGACGGGCTTTGGCACGGTGGAGACTGCTATTCGTGCGCTGCGGCAGGGCGTGGATGGTTTGATTCTCAAACCGTTTGAGAAAAAAGAGGAGTTGCTCGATTCCGTAAAACAAGCGCTGGCTGATAATCGCCGCAAACGCGAAACCGCCCGCGCGCAGGCTTTACGTCCACTTTTCGATGTGACCGAGGCGCTATTTTCCGAGACCGATACAAAGCGGCTGACGGATTTGATCGTCAAAGCCATTTGCGATACCTTGCATTGTACCAATGCCGCCTTCTATCAAATCGAAGATGGCAGAATTCTCATCCTTTCCCAGCGCGGCAACATCCTGCCTGCGGCTGAAGACGGCTTCGCGGCGGATCTTGTCCACCGTGTGGATTCGGACGGGAATCCGATTCTGATCAACGCAACTGGTCCGGGGGAGCGCGAAGCGCAGTCGCTTCTTTCCACGCTCGGGCTGGGCGCGGCAATCCTGATCCCCATCGCGCGCGCCAAACTGCGCGGCATCCTCCTCGCCGCGCGCGATGCGAATGTTCCTCCATTTCGCGGCACCGACCTCGAAATGTTCCTCCTGCTAGCGCGGCAGGCTTCGCTTGCGTTCGAAAACGCGCGGCTCTATGCCGATCTGCGCGATTACATTCGCCGCGTGGAGGAGTCGCAGCAAGCCTTACTGCGCGCCGAAAAAATGGCGGCAGCCGGCAGACTCACGGCTTCCATCGCGCATGAGGTGAATAATCCTTTGCAATCTGTGCAGAACTGTTTGCATCTCGCCGGGCGCGAGGATGTGCCACCCGAAAAGCGCAAACAGTATTTCAACCTGGCGCGTGAAGAACTCGACCGACTGATGAAAACCATGCAGCGCATGCTGGATTTCTATCGCCCTGGCGCGATCAAAGCGGAATATGTGGATGTGTTGGAATTGTTGAAGCATGTGTTGAATCTCACTTCACAGCAATTGAGCCAGAGGCAGATTCAAGTCGTTACCGACTTTCCGGATGTGCTTCCCCCCATTTATGCTGTCAGCAGTCAAATTCAACAGGTCTTCTTCAATCTCATTCTCAATGCATTCGATGCCATGCCTTCAGGTGGTGTTTTGACCATTCGAGCCAAGCCGCTCGAACATGGTGTTGAATTGCTTTTTGAAGATACAGGTCCCGGCATTCCAGAAGACCTCCGCAATAATATTTTCGAGCCGTTCTTCAGCACCAAAGAAGGAGGCACAGGGTTGGGACTGACAGTGAGTTACAATATTGTCACTGCTCATGGCGGCGCGCTCGATCTTGTGGAGGGGAGCGGCGCTGGCGCCTGTTTTCGATTATTTTTACCGACAGGAGATCAGCAATGAAGCCGAATATTCTTATTGTGGACGATGAGCCTGTGGCGCGTCAATCATTAACGGAAATCCTGCGGTTGGAGGGATTTGCCGTTGCCTCTGTTCCGAATGGGCAAGCTGCTGTCGAGTATGTGCGCACCCATCCGATTGATTTGATGATCGTGGATTTGCGCATGCCCGGCATGGATGGCTTGGAAGTGGTTCAGGTGGTCAATCAGGTTTCGCCTGAAACCGAGGTCATCTTGCTGACTGCATTTGGATCAACCGAATCGGCTGTGCAAGCACTGCGTTTGCGCGTGCATGATTATTTGCTCAAACCGGCTCCCCCCTCTCAAGTGATAAACAGTGTAAAGAAGGGACTGGCTCGCCGCGAAGCACGCCTCAAAGCGCGCTCCGGTGCCGCCTCGCCGGAAGTGGATGAAGGAATTTCAGAATACACCCTCAAGGACGGCACCCATGTTGATCTTTCGAGGCGGCAGATTCGCAAGAAAGAGAAAATGATCCATCTCACGCCTGCCGAAGGGCGCTTGTTACGCATCTTGATTGAAAATCCCGGAAAAGTTTATTCGCATCGCGAACTCGTTTTGCTCGTTCAAGGGTACGATACCTCCCAGCGAGAGGCGCCTGAAATCCTCCGCCCGCTGGTGAGCCGATTGAGGCATAAACTCGAAGGATTTCCAGCATTGGCGAAGCGCATTGTCAGTGTACGGGGGACAGGATATGTGTATGAGGAAGAGGAGTAGCAGATTGCTCTATTGCAAACATAGACAAAGGATTGTCATCGGCGTCGCTTTTCGCCCTCACCCCAATTTTCCGAGTGGGAGAGGGGCAGGGGGTGAGGGAAAGCGGGGATGAGTACCCAGGTTTATTATCTTCACAACAGTGCAGTAGCAGATCGTTTTTTTTACCTGCCGGGGATGTCCTTTATACACGTAACTTTTTGACCCCAAAAGGGTTTCTTTCACCATGAAAATAAGGAGATCGTATGGATACTCAAACAACCCATCAAACAAATGTTGTGTCATTCTTTGACCGCCCCGGCGTAGAGAAAATGGTCATTCCAGTTAGCGGTGGCATCCCCTTTGCTTTTGAACGCGTTACGAATCCTGCCGTTGGCATTGGCGGTGTATATGGCACATGGGGGGACTCTTACGACAATGAGGCTCTGCATGCTTTTCTGGAGAAGCGGCTTGGTCATCCGCTTCAACCGACCGAAAAGTTGAATCTCTCCGAATTGGGTTTCCTCAGCCGACACCACGTCCCGCTGAATCTAACGGATGAAGAGCATCTGCAAATCGAAGTCGAGGTAGGCGCAAAATTGCTGAGCGAGGCGATCGAAGCGTGCGGCTGGAAGCCCTCTGAGGTGGAAGCGGTTTTGATCGGCATCAGCGCGCCGATCTCCGCGGATTATCTGGATCGCATCACGAAAGCGGCGGGCATTCCTGAAAGCGCGCTGAAGGTTGCCACACATAAGGCCTGTGATGGCTCCACCAGTAGTCTGCATTTAGCATTGAATCCCGATCTGCCCGAGAACCTTCAACTCAGGCGGAACATTGCCGAATCACTCTATGGCAAGAAAGTGCTGGTCGGTGGGATCGAAGGGTTGAGTCGTTTTGTCGGCTCTTCGCATGATGCCAATGCATTGCAGTTGTTTGGAAACGCCGGTGGTGTGATAGGCATAATCCCTGGCGAGACAATGAAGTTTATCGCGGGTAAATCGCATGAGGTGTTTGACGATGAAGGTGTGTTGCAGGTGGCGATGTATTACCCGCATTCCAGACGAAAAGCGGAAGATGGCACGAATATAGACGTGACCGAATCCTCCACCAACCACATTCGGGTAGCGGGTTTGATGCATGAGCCTGCGGATGGCTCGTCCATTTCAATGGCAGGACCAATGGGAATGGTCAAGTTGTTCGTGCGTACAGGGGTGCAGGTAGTGCGTGAGGTTTATGCCGCTTATCAAGCCAAGTTGAGTGAACTGGGCATGGCTGGAAAATCTCTGGCGGTGGCAATCGTGCATCATGCCAATTACAAGATCAACAAGTTGAAAGAGAAGCATTTGCAAAGTGAAGGTATTGTCCTGCCAATGCCATGGGTGTTGAGCGAATTTGGAAATGTGAGCGCGGCATCGAACATGATTGCCTTCCTGCGTGAACTGCCTAAGATGAAGCCTTTCGATCATATTTTGATTGATGGGTTTGGCGCCGGAACCTATTACGATGCCTTGGCAGTGGAACTCGGAGGGTAAGCGAACGCGTTGAAGATGGCCTCGGACATCTCTGCGTGTGGGTTGTGCGCGTCCATTTGTTATATGCAAGTGGGCGCGTTTTTTTGTAACCTTGTTTGTGCGTCCTCGTCTTGTCAGTGAATTTTATGAAGCAAAGGCGATGGAACAATGTATCGTTATAATCACAATTGGGAGGTGATCAGATTGCTTTTGCTATTAAGAGGGTTCGACGGAGATTATCCACAGTATTTATTCGAGTCGCGGCGTGCTGTGTACGTGTCACTGGTGAGGCGAGTTGTATTGTATGCAAGACTCGCGGCGCGCCAATTGATCAGGTAAAAAAAGACTGCCGAAACCGGCAGTCTTTTTTGTAAGTGTGTTTTACTCTGTTGCAAACATGGACAAAGTATTGTCATCGGCATTGCTTTTCGCCCTCTCCCTGTCCCTCTCCCAGTGGGAGGGGTGGAGGTGAGGGAGAGTGGGAATGAGTACCCAGGTCTATTATCTTTTTTGCAACAGAGCAAGTTTGTTTTGCAAAACCTACATTACGCGGTTGCCCGACGTTTGAACCAAGTCCTCCATTCCTGTTTTTCCCAGAGGACAAGGATCGGCGCGGCGATAAAGATGGAGGAGTACGTTCCGCTCAGCAAGCCAATGAGCAAGATGGCGGCGAATTCTCGCAGAGTTACACCGCCGAACATGGCCAGCGCCAGCAGGAGAAATTCCACGGTCATCAGTTGGGTGTTGATGGAACGTTGCAAGGTTTGTACGATGGAGTGATTGACGAGCGTCTCGTAATCGAGACGGCGATAGATGTTTGCGTTTTCGCGTATGCGGTCAAATACCACGATGGTATCCTGCATGGAGAAGCCGATGACGGTGAGCAGGGCGGTGAGAAAGAGCGAGTCAATCTCCCAACCAAAGAAGAGACTGCCAAAGGCAGTGACGCTGAAGATGATGGCAACATCATGAATCATGGCAAGGATGGCGCAGATGCCATAGCGAAAGGCGTTTTGCACGCCGCGGAAGGACCAGGCAATGAACAGCACCACCAACAGGGAGGAGACAGCCACGGCCATGCTCCCGCGTGTGGTGACCTGTTCGCCGATGCTGGGTCCTACGCTGTCAAAGCGGACAACGTTGACTTCGCCGATTTGTTCGCTCAGCGCGGCGAGTACGGCATCGCGGGCTTCATTATTGAGAAACTGCGAGCGAATGATGTAACTGCCTTGACTGCTACTCTGCACCTGTACATCCTCGATGCCCTGTGCTTCGTAAACGCGAAGAATCTCAGCCGGTGCCGGGGTTTTATCGGTGAAGGTTACTTCTAGGAGGCTACCTCCGCGAAAGTCAATGGACAGAGGCAGTCCTTTGATGAACAGGATAACCAATCCCGGAATGATGATGAGCAGGGATAAACCGAAGAAGAAATATCGTTTTCCAAGGATGTTCATGGATGATTCCACTCCTAAATGCCGATCCAGCGTTCGAGGTTCTTGGGTTTGAACAGATCGAGCGCGAGAGCGAGCAGTGTCCGTGTGATGTATAACGAGGAGAACAAACTGATGATCACGCCGATGGCAAGCGTGAGCGAAAAGCCTTTTACGATGGTGGCGCCAAAGGTGCTTCCAAACCAGAAGAGGATGGCAGCGGTGATGAGCGCGGCGATATTCGAATCGCGGATCGAGGGCCAGGCACGGCTCCATGCCTGATCAAAGGCTTGCCTGAGGGTTCTGCCACTGCGCAGTTCTTCTTTCAATCGTTCGAAGACGAGAATGTTCGCATCGAGGGCGGAGCCGGTGCTGAGCATGATGCCCGCAATGCCCGGCAGGGTGAGGGTCACGCCGATGAGTTTGAAAACGGCAAACAGGATGACGGCATAAAACAAAATGGAAATATCGGCGGTAATGCCTGGCAGACGATAGTAAATGCCCATGAACAGGATGACAATCGTAAAGCCAATCAGACCGGCGATGATGCTGCTCCTCAACGAATCCTCGCCGAGGGTGGGACCGATGATGCGTGTCTCGACGACCTTCAGCGGGATGGGGAGTGAGCCATATTTCAATTGCACGGCGAGGGCGTTGGCGGTTTCCGCAGTGAAATTCCCGCTGATGCTCCCCTGTCCATCGGGAATGGCTTCTTCGATCACAGGCGCCGAGATGACTCGTTTATCCAGTGTGATGGTGAGGATTTTGCCGACGTTCGCGGCAGTATGATCGGCAAAAATCTTTGCCCCCTCCGGTTTGAGGGTAAAGTCAATGACGTAATTGGTGCTGAATTGATCGGGTGAAACACTGACTGTGTCCAATTCCTCGCCAGTCATGATTGTATGATAGACGGTCTCCGATGCGGTTCCCTCTGACGGAGTGGCGGCTTCGGCGGGGCCGGAGGCGTAATCGGTCTGGAGATAGGTGCCGATCTCCGGCGCATAAGTGCCTGTATCCACAAATTCGAGCAGGCCGGTCTGCTGAATAATGTCGAGGATGGCATCTGCCTCGGCGGTGCCGGGAAATTCGCCAACGATGCGACGGTCTCCTGCGACCTGAATGACATTTTCGCTCACGCCCAAAGCATTGGTGCGGTTTTCGACAATATCGCGCGCGATATTCATGTCATCACGGGTGATTTTGGCGCTTTCTGGCAGATCGGCTTCGAGCAACACTTGCAGACCGCCTTGCAGGTCGAGGCCGAGACGCGGGGCAATGCTACGTTCGTACACGACGGCTTCGGTAAAAGGGTTTCTGATTTCGATCCTGTCGTTGAGATCAATCCACAATGAAAGCGCGAGGATCACAACGATCAGGATGATGCGGTAGGTGAGATTTCTGATCATTCGGGTGACATCTCCACTCAAGAAAATGTGGCGCTGGGGCGCCACGCGGCGGTGATTATACTCCCATTTGAGGGGGCATGGCTAGTGTGGGCGAGGTCGGGTCGTGAAAGAATTTTCCATGTGTATTGGCCTAAAAGGGGTGGTACTGCGCGCTTTGATTTTTTATGGATAGACCCATTCCTCGAATAGCGTATCGAGATTACAGGTGCAGGTCTGTTCAGCCAGTGAATGCAACGCTTCCGGCGTGGCAATTTTCCACGAAAAAGTTTGCACATAGTCTTGCAGGAACGCATCGAACGCGGCGCTTCCCATTTCTTGGCGCAAGGCCTCGAAGAAAAGGGGTCCGCGTCCATAGACGATGGCGCCATATTCGCCGTTTTGATACTCAGCCACTGGCAGACCAATGGGAATCTCCTCCATGCCTATCTGGGCCCATCTGCTCCGCAGCGTGGCGCGAAACATTTCCTCCCCGGTGAATCCGTGTTCATCGGCATAATATTGAAGTGTAGCAAATTGAGTCAGCGCCTCATCCAGCCATGGATCATCCAACTGATCGTTGCCAATCAAATTGTAAAACCATTGATGTCCCACTTCATGTGCAACGGTGGATTCCAAAAGCAGATTGTCCAGCGAGCCCTCGTAGAGGCGCGAGGTGATTGCAATGATACCTGGATATTCAACGCCTAGCGCCAGGGTCGGAGTCGCGACAATATCCAATTCGGTATAAGGGTAGGGAGCATAGCGTGCGCTGAAAACTTCAATGGCTTTGGATGCGATTTCAAGTGCTGTTTGCGATCCGCTTTGCAATTCCTTTGGCGCGTAACTGTGGAGGGTGACCTCGCCGAACGTTTGTGAGGTGACCTCATACGTTCGACTTGCTGCCAGATAAAAATCGCGCGCAGGACCGCTCGCGACAATCCAAGCCTGAGCCTGATCTGTTTCGTCAAGATGGATTCTCTGCCCGGAGGTGACCACCGTTAAATCCTTCGGGGCATGGACGCGTACGATGTAAAACGACGCGTCGGCATAGATAACATCGCCGTTTGGTGACGGGATTTCAGCGTTCCAGCCTTCGTCGTCATACACGGCAATCATGGGGTAGGCGTGCGCCAGGGTAAGCACATCATCGTAATAAGCGAAAACGCCGTAATTCATCTCGATGGATTGTGGTACGGTGACGGAAAAATCCATTTGCAGGATGACGCTTTCTCCTGGCTGAAGAGGAGTCGCGAGTGGCACAATCATCAGGCTATTGTTCAATTGATATGTGGGGGAAGTGCTTTGTCCATTCACCGTTAATGTTGAGATCGTCATTTCCCCGCCAAGGATGTTGGGAAAGAGGCGAAGTTGTATCTCTTCGAGAGGGATGTTTTCTGTGTTGGTGTAGCGTACCTCTTCGGTGCCTGTCACGTGCATCAGGTCATCGGCAATCGTGAGTTCGATGTGGTAAACGCTCGCACCATGCAGGTCTTCCAATGTGGACTGTGCGGATGTGATGAGACCTTCTTTGAAGATGGTGCGATCATCCCAGGGTTTCTTGAGAGGGTCGAGGAGGGGGGACTCGGTTGGGGCGGAGACGGGATTTGCTCTCGGCGGGGAAAAAGAACAGGAAACGGCGAGCAGGCTCAGGCTTAGGAATGAAGCGCATGTCCATCTCATGTTGATCGCTTTTCGATGTAGTCTAATGCCTTTTGCAGGACTTGTTCTGGAGTAAGAGGGTCTGTATCAATAATGAGGTGTGCGTGTGCGCGCGCGTGTGCGAGGCGGCGCAGTTGTTCTAGGTAGTCGTTTTCCTGCCAGTTCAGTTTGCGGCGCGCAGTGCTGACAGGAAAGGAGGCGTGAAGGTAGATAAGGATATCTGGTTTGGTCATGATTTGCCACATGGCTTGAACGTAGGAATGTTCCTGTGCGATGTGACGACAGGAATAGCCATGTTTTTCCAAGCCTGCAAGGAGTGTAGTTTTGCCCGATCCGCAGGGACCAACAATGCCAATGAGTGGACGTTTGTCCGAATGCTCCATATAAAAGTGGGGCGTGTTATGCTGTTGAATTTGCGGAGATACTATATGTGTGGGGCTTCAATGGGTAGGCGGACGGTCATGCGACGGACGTTATCGCCTGTGCGCGAGGCGACTTTGAGCGCCAGGACGCTGATGTCGTCTGTGGGGCGATTCTCATCGAGCATGACGGCGTGGGCAAGGAGGGTATCTGCGATTTCCTGGGGAGTGGGGTCTTGATCTTCGATAAGGGCGCGCAGGACTTCTGAGATGTTCATCGGTTGCCCGCGTCGTTCACCCGCGTGGATTAGTCCATCCGTGCAGATAACAATGAGCAAGCCCGTCTCGATGGCAATTTCGGTAATGGAGGGACGCACATCGCGTGAGGTGCCGAGCGGACTGCTTTCGCTTTCGATGCGATCCATGTCCATGTTGCGGCAAATGAACATGGGCGCGGGGTTGTTGCGGGTGAGGACGATGGTGTTGGTGTGCAAATCAATAGAGGCGATGTTGAGCGTACAGATGACCTTGCCCTTTTTTTCGGTGTAGAGCGCATCGGAGGCGGCGCGCGCGGCGGCGCCATCGCGCACGCCTTCGGCGAGAAGTCCAATCACTTTTCGCACAACCATCTGTGAGATGGCTTTAGCCCCACGCCCTGAGGTCTGTCCATCAGCCAGCACGACAGATAATCCTCCGTTCGGTCGCTCAATGACCTCGAGCGTGTCGCCGCTTTCAGAGGTGGCATATTTGTTGATCTTGGCAACCGCGATTTGAACTTCCATGCGTTAATTTTACTATCAAAACGCAAGTTGCCACTCTGGTTGTATTTCACTGCGAGATGGATGGGGAATACCCTGCGACCCTCTGTGGGGCAAACTTTTATCCTTTACTCAGAGTGACCAGCACCATCGGTCTGCGTTTGGTCTCTTCATAGAGATAGGATTTGACTGTGTTTGCGATGTCCTTTTCGCTATCCCAGCCGCCGTCGTTGACCACATTCATAATATGTTTGCGGACTTCAGGGATCAGTCGTTCGGCATCCTCCGGCGAGACGAATCCACGCGTGATGATTTCCGGTTCATGTAAAAGCCGTCCGGTCCGCTTATCTACGCTGATGTCAATGAGAAAGATGCCGTTGCGTGCCAGTTGCTCGCGCTCACGCATGACGCTGAAATCTACCTCGCCGATAGATTGTCCATCCACGAACACATAGCCGCCGGGGATACGCTGTCCAAGTTTGATGCGGCCGCCAGCGAGTTCAACGATTTGGCCATTTTCCACAACGATGACATTTTCTTCAGGAATGCCTACCTCGATGGCCAGTTGAGCATGGCGCTTCAAATGACGCAATTCGCCATGAATTGGAAGAAAGTATTTCGGTTTTACCAGATTGAGCAGTAATTTCAATTCTTCCTGACTGGCATGGCCTGAAACATGAATGGGTGCAATCGCGTCATAAATGACATTTGCGCCGCGCCGGAGCAGGCGGTTGATCGTCTTGCTGATGGCTTCCTCGTTGCCGGGGATGGGATGCGAGGAAAGAACGACCGTATCGTTCGGCTTCAGATCGAATTGGCGGTTCGTGCCTGTTGATAACCGCCCGACAATGGACGAGGGTTCACCCTGCGAGCCAGTGCACATGATTACCACTTTGTGATCCTGCATTTGCAAGGCCTGATCGAGCGGCACAAGCAATTCGTCGGGGATCTCAAGATAACCCAATTTGCGCGCAATCTTCACGTTGTCAATCATGCTGGTCCCTGCCAGCGCCATTTTGCGGCCATGCTTGATCGCGGCATCTGCCACCTGTTGAATGCGCGAGATAAGCGAGGCGAAGGTAGCCACAATGACGCGCCCTTTTGCCTCTGTGAACACCTTGTCGAACGCGGGTCCGATCACCCGTTCGGAGGGCGTCCAACCCGGACGTTCTGCATTGGTGGAATCGGACAGAAGCAGGTCCACGCCGCGCTTCGAAAACTCAGCCAGTTTGGCAAAATCCGTGGGCCAGCCGTCCACCGGTGTTTGATCGAACTTGAAATCACTCATATGCACGATCAGTCCTGCCGGCGTGGTAATACCTAAGCCCACTGCATCGGGAATCGAATGGCAGATATGGAAGAACTCGACCTTGAAAGGCCCGATCTCCTTCATGCCGCCTGCCTCGATCGTGTGCAAGGGGACTTTATGTGCGGCATTGTTGCGCGCCAATTTGACTTCGATCAAGCCTCGCGTCAGGGAAGTGGCGTAGATCGGCGCGGGGATATCGTTAATCACGTGGTGAATCGCCCCGATATGATCCTCGTGTCCATGTGTGATGACAATACCTACTACTTTATTGACTTTATCAAGCAAATACTCGTAATCGGGAATGATGTAATCTATCCCGATCATGTCGTTATGGGGGAACATAATGCCCGCATCCACAATCAAAATCTGATTGTGGAATTCATAGGCAGTCATATTCTTGCCCACTTCCCCAAGCCCCCCCAGGGGAATGATCTTCAATTTTCCGTGCTTACTCATAACAATTTCTTACCTCACTTACTAAAAAGGATCGGTTCCGCCAATGGCGGTTAAGGTCTAATAAAAAAGCCCTCACCGACTTACTCGCGAGGGCATTCCGTACCACATGCGATAATTGCTCGAAAGATAATTAAGGTCGAACTCGACACGATGGAGTATAGCAGGAGAGAGGGGATTTGTCAAAGCCGCTTCCTTCCACCCGTAGCGGTCTCTGTTTCCCAAGCCTGATCCTCTGCCGGACCTCGCCCGCGCTAAAAGCGCGTGCTCTTGCCTGCCAAGCCCGCCTGCGCGGGCTTTCCCTTACTTTTGCCTTTTCCGTCTCTCCATCCTCAAATTGAATTCAATCTGTCTTTCTTGAATCTTTTTCCGGATCTCCCTCTTCTTTTCTTCTGCCGCGGTCGTGCTGAGGGTTTGCTGTAATTTAGCAATCTCGCGGAGCAATTCCACTTCGCGAGGGACGAAGCCGGCGCTCTTCAGCACCGACTGTGCCACGCGGACATCCTCCGGCGTTTCGAAGTATTCGGTCAGGTCAATGGGTTTACCCTTGCCGGGTAGGTTATCGAAATCCCCGCGCTCCATCGCCTCTTGGATAATCGTTTCGGCGATCCGTTCGAGATTCATTTGTTTTCTACCTTAGAGCAGTTCACATTCATTTCAAGTAATATTTGGATTTGTATTCCAGCCAAGCCAATAGAACCCCAGGTCATCCATCAGTTGTTTGAATTCCTCGAAGCCAACGGGTTTGACAAGGTAACTATTGGCATGATTATAGTAAGCGCGCGCCACATCTTTTTCCGCTTCGGAGGTGGTAAGGATTACCACTGGGAGGGATTTGATTTCGTCCGATTCCTTGATGGCTCTCAGCACATCAATTCCGTCCACGCGTGGCAGACGAAGGTCCAACAAGATAACATGAGGGCGCGGGCTTTTCTCTGGGTCAGCATATTCACCGCGTCGAAACAAGTAATCCAAAGCCGATTGACCATCGAGAAAATGCTGCACTTTATTCGCAATACGGTGCTCTTCAAGGGTTCGCATGATGAGTTCGGCGTGGTCCACATTGTCTTCCACCAGCATAACCAGAAGGGGTTCTCCTATCATCTGTTGTCCTCGCTGTTCTCCAATGGCATGAGTGCGTTGATTTTATCCTGTTTTTGGGATTTGCTGTGAAGCGAAGTACTTTTTATTCCGATGCAGGAACGGGCAACGTGAAGAAGAAGGTAGAGCCCTTTCCTGGTTCAGATTGCAACCAGATACGTCCCCCGTGATTTTCGATGATACGCCGGACGAGAGTTAGCCCGATGCCCGTCCCTTCAATGGTGGGATCGAGCCTGTTGAATAAACCGAAGATTCGTTCATGATGCTGTGGGTCAATTCCAATGCCGTTATCTTGCACGAAGAAGATAGGTTTCCCATCTGTATCGAAACCGGCCGAGCCGATAACAATTGTGGGATTGGGCTGATTGCCCATGAATTTCATCGCGTTGCTGAGCAGATTTTGCATAACCTCGCTCAGACGAAGCCTATCCCCCCGAATGATGGGGAAATTGCCCTCGACGATGATGCGCGCGCGACCTGCATCCATTGAACCTGCAAGCAGGTCAATGGTTTCTTTGACGATTTCGCTAAAAGGAATGTCTTCCGGCGGATTGGTGACTCTCCCGATGCGCGAAAGTTCGAGCAGGCTGTTCAAGAGGGTTTGCATTTTGTCCACAGCGTTGGCAATGCGATTCAAGTCCTCCTCGAAGCGCGTCATGTTTTTCGAGGCGACATCCTGACGCAAATAACCCAGGAAGCCGCGAATGGTCACAAGAGGCGAGCGCAAATCATGTGATACGGTGTAAGTGAAGCGCTCCAATTCTGCATTTTGCGCCTCAAGGATTTTGATCAGGTCAGCACGTTCTGTAAAGAGTTGGGCGTTTTGAATGGCGATAGCGATCTGATCCGCCATGGTTTGTAGTGTGATGATGTCGGCGCGCGTGAACGCCGCCTCCATGGCCGATTGGATCGTCATAGCGCCAATCGCTTCACCGCCGACGAGGAGCGGGAGCGCCATTTCAGAGCGAGTCAGAGGGAGATAGGGATTCTTAAATCGCACGGCATCTTGCCCAACGTCCAGAGCGATGCGTGGCTCGCGATGGGTAATACACCAACCGATCATGGATGAATCTTCTACCTTTAGGCGGTAGCCGTTTTCGACCATTTTCCTTCCCATTTCACCGGTTCCCGCCCGTAGTATTGCCCATTCCTTTGTCTTATCCAGCAAGAAAATGCCTACGTAATAATAGTTGAAGTGACTGCGAATAAGTTCGACCACGCTGGGTAAAAGTTCATTTAAATCCAGAATGGAAGACGCGGCGTGCGAGACATGAGCGGCGGTCTGTAATTGAATAGCACGTTTGGTCATAACCCGAACGAGTTCTGCTTGTTGTTCTTCAACTTCTTTGAGAGCCGTAATGTCTGTCCACACGCCCAGCCGATAGAGTGGTGTGCCTGATTCATCGCGGACCACGATGGCTTCATCTTTTACCCACACTTCACGTTGATCGTCAGCCATCAGACGATATTCTATTTCGAAAGGCTCCAATGTTGTGGAAGCCTGTTGGCATTCTGCCAGGACTCGATTTTTATCCTCTGGATGCAGGATTTTTACCCAAAATCGCGGGTCTTCGAGAAAGGCGCGGTGAGAATGCCCAAGAAGTTTTTCTACCTGTGGACTGATATATTGCTTGCTCAAGTGGGGATCGAGGCTGCTAATGTAAGTGACTGTTGGAATGGTTTCCAAGAGAGAGCGATAGCGTGTCTCTCCGGCTTGAGTTTGCCTCAGCAGTTGCTGCATGTTTTGCGCGTTCAAGTGTTGGATGAGTAAAAGGATGGCAAAGAAGAACGAATAAATGCTTACACGCGCCAGCGGCGCATATTCCTGTGGTTCGGGTAGGTATCCTCCTGCTTCTGCAAAGGCAATCAAAATTCCTGTGAAAATACAAAAGAGCGCCAGATAAATCCCCAGTCTGCCTCTCACGGTCAAACCACTGACGATGATGACGACGGCATAACCTATCAAGATGGGAGCAGAAACTCCACCTGCTGTAATGGCTCCAAGCGTTACCGCTAGCCACATGACGCCGGTCAGCAAGATACTTGCTGCTCGAAGTTTCTTTTGCCGAATGAGTATTATGGCGCCTAGCGAAGCAGGAGCGACGATGCCTGCCAAGGCTACGGCGCGCGGGATCAAATCGGGTGAGATGAACAGCATGGCTACTACGAATAAAATGATTGCCAGGATCAACCCGACGGAGAGGTTGTAAATCAAGCGCGCCGTATTCTTCAAATCATCGCCGCCATATTCCGGCATTTTGAAAAAACGTTTCATTCCTTCACCAAGGCTTTTTAAGTATAGCATTGATAAGGAATTTCTCATGATATAATCTTGCGAGTCATCAAACCTCACCATTACGAATGGAGGATGTTTCATGGAAATCACGACCCAGGAATTCA
The DNA here is from genome assembly GCA_035574015.1 of Anaerolineales bacterium. Classification (GTDB taxonomy): domain Bacteria; phylum Chloroflexota; class Anaerolineae; order Anaerolineales; family Villigracilaceae; genus Defluviilinea. The sequence continues at coordinate 15,806 of DATLZK010000096.1, read as the reverse complement.
AGCATTGTGACTTGATCAAAGTGAAAGGTCGGGTGGACAGTGCTACTGCCCCTAAACTGGCGCAGGCTCTCGAATCGGCAACGAAGAACGGCAAGTATAAACTGGTCATTGACATGGAAGGCTTGGAATATATGTCCAGTGCTGGCTTCCGTGCCTTGCTTGCCGCCCAACGCACTTGCCGACGCTACAATCGCGGTGAAGTGGTGCTGGCGGCGGTCCCACAACGCATTCGTGAAGCGCTGGAACTGGCTGGCTTTACTGAACTCTTCAAAACCTTCGACGATGTAGTCTCAGCGGTGGGATATTTTTAAAGTGTCTATCTTTCTGAGAAAGTTTGATTATTTAGGAAGGAGGCTACTTCAGCCCAATGGCTGAGTGGCTTTTAAATGACCTGATGCAGTCTGCTCGCTTTGCCGCCCAGTTTGAATTTCTCGATGAGATTCGAAATTTTGTGGGCGATATTGCACGCCGAGGTGGTTTTTCTGATAAGGCGGTATACAATATTCAACTGGCAACGGATGAAGCCGCGTCCAATATCATCGAACATGCTTATAAGGGAGTAAGCAACGGTGTTCTAGAACTTTCCTGCGATGTATCGAATGATGCCATCACCATCGTTCTCGTTGATCATGGAAAACCATTCGACCCCTCGCAAATTCCTGCGCCGGATGTCAAGGCAGATCTTTCCAAGAGAAAGATAGGTGGGTTGGGACTCTTCCTCATGCGCAAATTAATGGATGAGGTCCGCTACGAAGCGCACCCCGAACAAAATCGAAATGTCCTCACGATGATCAAGTATAAGGAGTGACGGCATGACAGCCGCGCGCGCGCCTCTTTTCTTCGATTGGCGCGATCTTGCTCGTCTTGGGGAACAAATTGTCAGCGCCACTTCGCTTGCTGCCCAACGGGATCACATCATTGCTCTGACCTCACGCCTGCTTCGCTGTCAAGCGGACGTGTGGCTGGATGAGTCTTTATTTCGCTTGCCGAACATGGAGGAAAAACCCCTTTTCCCGCCTCGTCCTTTATCTCCAGGAATGCAGCGCGCGCTGAAGTTGGGAAGGCTGTGTATCAAGCAGAAAAGGGGAGGAAATCGCGCCGCTTCACGCGGGACCTGGGCAGCCATCCCCCTCGAAGATCAAGGTCTGATGCTCGGCGCGCTTCAAGTTATCCGCCCGAACGGGCCGGATTTCCGTAAAGATGAACTTCACCTGCTCGAAGGGCTTGCTGGAATCATCGCTGTCAGCCTCATCGCATCGCATCGTGTGGCGGTCGAACGCTTCCGTTTGAATCAATTGAATCTGGTGCGTCAGGTCAGCGCCCAGATTGCGCACGTACTGGATGTGGATGAACTGGCAAGGCGCGTGACTGAACTCATCCGACAGACCTTTCACTATTACTATGTGGCTATTTTCACTCTGCGCGAAGATTCGAAATCCCTGCGTTTCCGCGCCAGCGCCGTCGCGCCGCGCAAAGGGAGACGTAGAAGGAAAATCGTTTTGGAGGTGGAACTCGGTCAGGGATTGATTGGGCAAGCGGCCGCAACAGGGGAGCGCATCCTTGTCAACGATGTACAAAAAGACGCGCGCTATCGCTTCATCAACGCTCTTCCCGAAACACGCTCAGAAGTTGTCATCCCGCTCAAGATCGAAGATCGCGTCTTGGGTGTGCTGGACGTGCAAAGCGACCAATTGAACGCGTTCCACCCCAACGATCTGCTGGTCCTCGAAGCGCTGGCAGATACCATCGCGCGCGCTGTGGAAAGCGCACGTTTATATAGCGACTTGCGCCGCCGTGCCAATCATCTCACCCTCATCACAGAAGTCAGCAAAAGCGTGAGTTCCTCGCTCGAACTACCTGTGTTGATGAAAAATGTAGCCTCATCCATACACGAGAAGTTTGGTTATCCACATGTGCAATTGTTTACCGTGCACCCCAATCGCCGCATCATCCAATACGAGGCGGGCAGTGGAGTGCGAAGCGAGGGACTTGCAGGGTACACCTTATCCCTTGATGAAGCGCAAGGCATTATTCCCTGGGTGGCGCGCGAAGGTAAAGCGGTGTTGGCAAATGATGTGCGAAAAGACGCGCGCTATCGTCCTTCACCTCTTCCCCCCGCCACGACCAAATCGGAGTTGTGCGTGCCATTGTTATATGATGGAAAAGTCGTTGGCGTGTTGGATATTCAGTCAGATAAACTCAATGCCTTCACAGAGGACGACTTGCTGACGTTCGAAGCAGTTGCCGACAATATTGCAACCGCCATTCACAATGCGGACCTCTATCGCTCTGAGCAGTGGCGGCGTCGGGTAGCAGATGGCTTACGCGAAGTAGCCGGCCTGATCTCGGCAGAAGCGAGTGTGGACGATGTGCTGGAAGCCATTCTCGCCGAATTGGATCGCAATCTGCCTGTGGATATTTCCGCCATTTGGCTTTTGGAGGAGGGGGAGTTGTACCTTGCCGCTTGTCACAATTGCGATGAAGAACTGCTCGAGCAATTGCTGTATTCCAATCCCGATGCCTACACTACCCTCATGAACGCGTTATACTCCGAGGAGCCGATCATTCGCAAACCCACCGATCCCATGTGGATTACAGGACTGGCGGCGGGTTTCGAGCAAAATTACTCCGGTCTTGCTGTTCCACTGCGCATCGGCGATCAGCCGCTGGGCGTGATTACCCTGTCTCATCGCACGCCCGGCCGGTACGGTCACGAAGCACAAGCCATGACAACCACCTTTGCCAGTTATGCTGCGGTTGCTATCGAGAACGCGCGCCTCTACGATATGGCTCAGGAACAGGCTTATGCCTCCGCCGCGTTATTGCAAGTGGCGCAGGCGGTGGTGAGCTTGAACGATCTCGATGAAATTCTTACCGCGATCATTCGCATTCTGCCTATCCTCGTCGGCGTAGAGCGTGTTGTGCTTTATCAATGGGATCATGAAAGAGAAGTCTTTCGCCCCGCTCAACAATACGGGCTCGATGGAGAAGATGAAAAAGTATTCTGGGAACGCATCTTTGCGCCTGGCGAATTTGCCTTTCTGGATGCCTGCCGCAATGAGATGAGACTGCGAGCCTGTCTTCTGGATACCGATGGTGTGCGCGGCTTGCGGGCATGGCTTACGCTCGACCCAAACCGCACAACCGATTTAGGCGCCTCCGGCGTGTTTCTGTTTGCAGTGCCTATTGCTGTTAAGGATGTTCTCTATGGCGTGATGCTCATCGAAGAGTCACCAGGTGGACTGCGTTTTCGTGCACGCCGACTTGAGATCATCACAGGCATTGCCCAGCAAATAGCGCTTGCCATTCAAAATGACCTTCTGCAAAAAGAAATGGTCATGCGTGAACGCCTCGAAACGGAAGTGCAATTGGCGCGGCAAATCCAGCAAACGTTTCTCCCCGACGCTTTGCCGCAATTTTCGGATTGGGAACTTGCCGCGCGTTGGCGTACAGCGCGCCAGGTGGGGGGTGATTTTTATGATGTGTTTGACCTGCCCGGCAAGCGCCTCGGGCTCTTTATCGCCGATGTCTCCGATAAGGGTGTGCCGGCCGCGCTTTTTATGGCGCTCACGCGGACCCTGGTGCGCGCCGCTGTGCTTGAGACCGAATCTCCTGCCCAAGTCTTGAAGCGCGTCAACGATCTGTTGATCCCCGATACGAAACAAGGCATGTTCGTCACGGCAGTCTATGCCGTATTGGATATGGAAAAGAGCGAACTGACCTACGTCAATGCAGGACACAACCCGCCTCTTTGGATCAGACGCAACGGCACAATCGAGCGCCTCACGCGCACAGGTGTAGCCCTCGGTGCGTTCGAGGATGCTCACATGGAGGAGCGCACCATCTCCCTCGAGCATGAGGACCTCATTCTGTTCTATACTGATGGCTTGACCGAAGCCTTCAACCAGGATAGCGAGTTCTTTGGGGAGGAGCGCCTTATGGAGACGATTCTGGCCAATCGCTGCTCCTCAGCCCAAGAGTTGATGGATATTGTCGAAAAATCCCTGCTGGATTTCGTACAGGATATGCCTCCTGCCGATGATGTGACAATGTTGGTGTTGAGAAGAGTGTAGCATGGTAATTGCCTGCCCTCACCTTAACCCTCTTCCAAAGGGAGGGGAAATCAGCTTCAATGCATTTTGCTCCCTCCCGATGGGAGGGGGCGGGGTGAGGGTGGGCAGTTATGTAGCGCGCGGCAAAACAGAGAGGTGTGTTTACAAAGATTTTACACGTGCATCATACTCGTGTAACCGTGTCGTCCTACAATGTACATCGTAACCTGAAAGGAGGTTTACGATGCACAAAACATTCTTCAAGAAAACGGTTCTGGTAGCGCTCGTCGTGGCGCTTGGGGTGGCGAGTCTGCCCTTGATAACGGTAGCCGCTTCGGGGGAGTATGATCCGCCTCTTCCACAGGGAGAGCTCTCCTCTGAACGGTTGGAGAAAATTTGGGCGTTTCAGCAACGTCACTATGAACGATTGGGGCGTCATTTCGACCGCGCGGATGCGCTTGTAGAAAAAATCCAACGGTTGATTGACCGCGCAGAAGAAAATGGCAAAGATGTCACGGCCTTGCAGGCCGCGCTAGATGCTTTCGAAGAGGCGCTCAAAGAGGCGCATCCCATTTACGAGAGCGCAAAAGGCATCATCAACGCACATCAGGGTTTCGACGAAAATGGTAAAGTGACCGACCCTGAAAAAGCGAGAGAGACTGTGGAGGAAATGCGTGCAAAATTCAAAGAGATCAATGAGGCTATGAACGGCACAGGCCGGGCATTGTTCGAAGCCCTCAAAACCTTCCGTGAAGCCAACCCACCTCCTCCCAAGCAGACTCCCACACCGTAGGACAAGGACTTCGGAAGTCTGAAAGACTTCCGAAGTCTGCCTGATGGCAGTACAATCCCCCTCGCAGATGTCAATTTCCAAATTAACCTTGCGAGGGTCTATGTACACAACTGAAGGCAAGAAAATTGTATCTACCGAGAAGGCGCCAAAAGCCATTGGTCCTTATTCACAAGCCATTCGCACAGAAAATCTTATCTTCACTGCCGGGCAGATCGGCATGGATCCCGCCACCATGGAACTTGTCGAAGGCGGCATCCACGCACAGACGCGGCAGGCGCTGACCAACCTCAAACATGTCCTCGAAAGTGCCGACTCGGGCTTGAACTTCGTTGTCAAAACCACTGTCTTTTTACAAAACATGAGTGACTTCGCGAGCATGAACGAAGTCTATGCAGAATTCTTCCCGGAAAATCCCCCTGCGCGCAGCACCGTTCAAGTGGCAGGCTTGCCCAAAGGAGCGTTAGTTGAAATCGAATGCGTGGCATTGCTCAACCCCATGCGCGGCGACTAATCCTCTACTCCTCCACTCCTCCACTCCTCCAATCCTCCACTCCTCCAATGCCCCATTCCCTTTCCTCATCCTCCTCACTATGCCGTGAACGAACTCATTCTTCTCGTGGACGATGAACCTTCCATCATCGAACTGGCGCGCCTGTATCTCGAACGCGAGGGCTTTCGCACGCGATCTGTGCGGGATGGAGCAGCCGCGCTCGAGGCAGCTGAACGCGAACGCCCCGCGCTGATTGTCCTCGATGTCATGCTTCCCAAGGTGGATGGTTTCGAGGTCTGCCGCCGTCTGCGCGCTTCGCGCAACGACACGGCCATCCTCATGCTCACTGCCCGCGATGAAGACATAGATAAGATTCTCGGCCTCGAACTCGGCGCAGATGATTACCTCACCAAACCGTTCAACCCGCGAGAATTGGTGGCGCGCGTCAAAGCCATTCTGCGGCGCAGTGAGCGAAAAGATTCGGATGAGAGTGAGCCACTTCATCTCGGTAATCTGACCATAGACCCCGCGCGACGCGAAGTGCGCATCGAATCCGCTTCTTCCCGGACCCTCAACCTGCGCGCGCAAGAATTCGACCTTCTCCTCACCCTTGCTAAGCACCGCGGACGTGTCCTCACGCGCGAGCAGCTCCTTCAAAAAGCCTGGGGCTTCGACTATTACGGGCAAACCCGAACCGTAGATGTGCATGTGGCGCATCTTCGTAAAAAAATCGAGGGTAGTTCTGTAAAGATCGAAACCGTGACCGGCATCGGTTACAAACTGGTTGTCATGGAATAGTCATCTTTTATATACCTGACCCGCCATACAATACCTTTATAGTTTGCGCGGTGTTTGCCGGTCAGGTAAAAATATGGAAATTCATCCTTTGAGTAAATTCTGGTCGCTGATCTATTCGATCCTTAGTGAGTTTTGGGCGCTGAGCATGTCAAAGGTCGAAGATGCTGCGATTCAAAACGATGTGCCGATTGAGTTGTATCTCTACAGTGAGCTGGGCTTGGAATATTTTTCCACCGAAGATTTCCGGAGGCGCGATCCCTTCTCAAACCCCGAAATATTTGAAAGGCAGTTTGCCCGTCTCGACGTGAAGGGCTGGATCGAACCCCTGCCGGGCGGAAAATATCGTGTGACCGAAAAAGCGCGTCATGCTGTGCGTCAAATTATTCAAGCAGGGGATGCACAATTTGCCGATTTCGCTTTGATGTCCGCCGAAGACATGGAGAGGCTTGTCGTTCTGTTGAAACGGATCGCGCGCGAAAATGAACTTGCGCCCGAGCCACCGCAAAAGTGGGCGATCTTCAAACGTTTCCGCACGGCTCATGCGCAAAGCCCTTGGATCCTTCAAGCGCGGGAATATCTGATGGACTTGTTTGCTTACCGCGATGATTCGCATCTCACTGCGGCGCGGCCGCATTTTGGCGAAGGCGGAATCGTCTGGCTGGTGCTTGGCTCTCTATGGAACGGTCAAGCGCTCACTGCACAGCGTATGGCTGAGATCATGGAAAATCGTGGCTATGATGTGGAGGAGTTTGAAGTAGCACTTCAGGCGGCTGTAGAACTTGGCTGGGCTGAATCATCGGAGGCGCCGCAGGAATTTCGCCTCACTTTGAAAGGCAAGGAACTTTGGGAAGAGGTCGAGAAATTGACCAATGAATATTTTTTCCGCCCCTGGTCTGTGTTGACGCCAAGCGAACTTGAAGAGTTATACAACCTATTGATCAAACTGCGTGATGGATTGCAAACCTTCAGAAAGCAAATTACGTAACTGATGTGACACACCTTACTCCCTTGCCCGATGGGAGAGGCAAAGAACTGTGTGAATATATGATCTTATCTTAATGCCATGTTTACCTCCCTCCAATCGCGTCTTTGGTTAAGTTACGCCTTCCTCGTTGCTACGGCTTTGAGTATTGTGGCAGTTGTGCTGCTTGTTTTCCTCATCCGTAATCCAATGCTCTCGCGTCAGACCCAGCAGAAACTGCGCATGGTGCGAAACCTGATCCTTGAAATCCCACAGGAATTCATGACAAATCCAGGCGTCCTCCGAAGGATCGCGCAGGCGAATAACGTGCGTGTGGTAGTTTTCGATTCTTCTGCTGTGGTCTTTGACACAAGTCCGGAGCAGGGGCGCTTTCCCACGCCGCGCAGAGGTATTTTGAGTCGCAACATCCAGGTAGGACGGGATGCGGAGGGTCAGGTGTGGTTGTACACATTTGATCGTTTGCAAAACGGACTTGATTTAGTCGTTGCGGCGCCGCGCCCACCGCTGGCTTCTCCTTTGGCTGTGCTCGCAGATGATCTGTTTCTGCCGCTCCTCCAAGGTGGACTGATTGCCTTGCTCCTCTCTCTGGTTTTGGCATTTGCTCTGTCACGTTGGGTGGCTGACCCTTTGCAGCAGATTGTGGCTGCTGCGCGGACGTATCCATCTCATGAAATGAAACAGGTTGAAGTGCGGGGACCGCGTGAAGTACAGGAACTTGCACGCGCCTTCAACGCAATGATGAGTCGCGTGCGCGCTACACAAAAATCACAAAGAGATTTTGTCGCCAATGTATCCCATGAATTGAAAACACCGCTCACGTCCATTCAGGGTTTTGCTCAGGCATTGCTCGATGGTACAGCCGATTCGCCCGAAGCGCGCCGACAAGCCGCACAGATCATTTCTGACGAAGCAGAACGTTTGCATCGCATGGCGCTTGACCTGCTCGATCTTGCCCGTTTTGAGTCCGGTACAGCGAACCTTGAATTGTCAAATGTGGAGGTGGCGGCGCTGCTGCACCATGTCGCAGAAAAGTTTATGCCCCAAGCACAAAAGTCGGCAGTCATCTTGCAGGTGGAAGTGCCAGATTCTTTACCGCTTTTGTATGCCGATGGAGAAAGACTTGCGCAGGTGGTTTCCAATTTGGTGGACAATGCGTTGAAGTTCACCCCTGCCGGCGGACAGGTGACGCTTTCCGCCGCGGACGCCGGGGCTGAGGTGGAAATTTCCATAACGGATACCGGCCAGGGCATCCCGGAAGAAGCGTTGCCGCATCTGTTTGAACGCTTCTATCAAGTTGATCCATCCCGCGCGGGCGGCAAAAATCATGGTGCGGGTTTGGGGCTTGCTATTGCAAAGGAAATCGTTCAAGCGCATGGTGGTAGAATTAGCGTTCGCAGTTCGTTGGGGCAGGGGACGACGTTTACGATCCACCTGCCTCATGCGCGAAATTGATCACGCATATTGCGAATGACACAAGGTATTGTTTCGATGGCATCCATGCCGAAAGTTTCGATTATTGTTCCCTGTTACAACGAGCAAGCCACCATTCGCTTCCTGCTGGAGGCTCTGCATGAGCAGACTTTTCCGCGGGAGGAGATGGAGGTGATCATTGCAGATGGTATGTCACAAGATGGAACGCGCGAGGTGATTGCTACGTTCCAGAGAGAGGTTCCCGATTTGAACGTGCGGCTGGTGGAAAATCCGCATCGTTCTATCCCCTCAGCCTTGAATCGTGCCATTGAAGCCGCGCAAGGCGAACTCATCGTTCGCCTTGATGCGCACTCAAAACCTTATCCCGATTATGTGGAAAAGTGCATTGCCGCGCATGAAGCAGGACGCGGTGAAAATGTGGGCGGTGTGTGGGAGATTCACCCTGGCGCACATACGTGGATTGCCAAATCCATTGCCGTGGCGGCTGCGCATCCATTTGGGGTGGGGGATGCCTTGTATCGCCATGCAAAGCGCGCCGCGGAGGTGGATACAGTGCCGTTTGGTTCCTTTCGCCGTACCCTGATCGAACGAATTGGCAAGTTTGATGAGTCCTTGCTTACGAATGAGGATTATGAATTCAACGCACGCATCCGTAAAGCGGGTGGTAGAATTTGGCTCGATCCTTCCATTCGTTCCGTATACTTTGCGCGTGCAACCCTGCCGGACCTGGCGCGCCAATACTGGCGTTATGGATTTTGGAAATGGCGCATGCTTCGTAAATATCCAAGCACTCTTCGCTGGAGGCAGGCTCTGCCTCCTTTGTTTGTCTTGAGTTTGATGGGGCTGGCTTTGCTATCGTTGTTTTTCCCTTTTGCTGCTTTAGTTTTGTTGGGCGAGGTGATCATTTATTTTGCGGGGCTTCTTCTCGCGGGGGGAGAGGCGGCAATACGATTGCGTAAACCTTATTTGATTTTCGGTTTGCCGCTGGCAATTTCGGTCATGCATATCTCATGGGGGAGCGGCTTCTTATGGAGTATGCTCACATCGGGCTGGCGCATCAATGGCTGATAATATTCGAACAACACCTTTACGTTTGCGCCCAAGTGAACATCGTACCATTCTTTTCCTGGGCGATCTGCTAATGGCGGCATTGGCTGTTTTGGCCGCGCTCTATACCTGGCGGCAATATTCAGATTACACCAAAACGCTCACATGGCTTGCTGCCGGGCTTTCTCAGGCGCGCATAGAGAGGTTGCTGGCTGAACAGGGACCATTCTATCAGCATGCTCCTTTCTGGTTCTACCTCTTGCCAATTGTCTGGGTGGTTTTGCTTGTGGAATCCTATGAGCCTCACGTCGCCGGCAGTGGCAGAAAAACAACACGCAGTATTGCCATCGCGGCGTTTGTGGGACTGCTGGCATACTCGCTGATTTTTATCATCAGTCAAGAGCCGACCTCTCTCCCGCGCGTCGGCGTGGGTGCCTTTTTGCTTTTCGCCTCCCTTCTGACCTTAGGCTGGCGCATGATCTTTATCCGCATCTACAAGACGAGCGGACAACGACGACGGATGTTTTTGATCGGTGCAGGTAAAGCCGGCCAAACCCTGGCAGAATTGTATCAAACGTTGGGAACCCGTTCGTTTACGATTGTTGGCTTTATTGATGATGACCCAGACAAAGCGGGAAAATCCTATTATGGCATCCCTGTCTTGGGCTGCAGTGATCAATTGCTTGATCTAATTGACCGATATCGAATCTCGGATTTGGTCGTATCCATCAACGGTGAAATCCGTGGTTCCACTTTTCAGGCTATTCTCGACGCGCAGGAGCGGGGTGTGGAAGTGACGCGCATGCCCATCTTGTATGAAGAAATGACCGGACGTGTGCCTGTGCAGCACCTCGAATCAGATTGGATTATTCGTTCTTTCGTAGATGGCTTGCGTGTGAGTGGATTCTATGAATTGTTCAAGCGCGTCATTGATTTGTTGGGAGGGGCGGTTGGGCTCTTGATTTTTGGTTTGACTTTTCCCATTCTTGGCCTGGCTGTCTGGCTCGACAGCGGATTTCCCATTTTCTTTTCCCAGCCTCGCATGGGGAGGGGCGGCACCTTGTTCACCATCTATAAATACCGCAGCATGTATCAGAACACAGATAATCAGACGCATCATATAGCTATGGAAAATGATCGACGCGTCACGCGTGTGGGCAGATTTTTGCGAAAGACGCGACTCGATGAACTTCCACAATTTTGGAATGTACTGCGCGGCGAAATGAGCCTCGTGGGACCACGTGCCGAACTCCCTGAACTCGTGGCGGAATACCAGAAACAGATTCCCTTTTATCGTGCTCGTTTGCTGGTCAAGCCGGGACTGACCGGCTGGGCACAGATCAATTATGGTTATGTTTCCACCGTCACCGAAACGATTGTGAAACTCGAATATGATCTGTACTATATCAAGCATCGCACAATAGCAATGGACCTTCAAATCATTTTGCGTACCATTGGTACAGTTCTTAGAAGAACAGGAAGATAATATGCGGGAGGCTGTTTTGCAGAAAGATATGGTTCGAGAAGGATGTGTGGCATGCCAGGACGTGTGAGGTTGCGCGGGCAATTGCGCAATCGCTTTGTTCTAATTGGAGATATTGCCCTCATCATCGTTTCGGTGTTGGGCAGTTTTGCCTTACGTCTCGATGTGAGCGAACTGCCGTTTTACTTTCCGGCTGTGCTGTTGATGAGCGCGGTCGCACTGGCAATCAAAATTCCCGTGTATTATTTCTTTGGTCTATATCGTCGCTTGTGGATGTATGCTAGCACAGGCGAACTTCGTTTGATTACTGCCGCGGTTACCTCTGCATCGGTGTTAGTTTCTGGCGTTATGCTCCTGCTTATCGGCATGGGCATGGTCAAACCCGGCATGCCGCGCTCTGCCCTCGGTATTGACTGGCTTCTCTCGCTGGTGTTGATCGGTGGCTCGCGCTTCGCCTTGCGCATCCTTGCAGAACAATCCACCGCGCCGCGTCCATCTGGGAAAGGCAAACGTGCCCTCATCATCGGAGCAGGCGATGCCGGTGTGCTGGTTGCGCGTGAACTGCAAAAATCCTCTCAACTCAATCTCATCCCCGTTGGTTTTCTCGATGACGACCCCGCTAAACAAAACCATGTCATTCACGGTGTGACCGTCATCGGCGCGGTGAATGATCTCGCCTCTGCAATTGACTTGCACAAAATTGACGAAGTCATTATTGCTATTCCTTCGGCTCCTGGCCGACTCGTTCGCATGGTTAATGATATTTGTCGTCTCAAAGGTATTCCCTCACGCACCATGCCGGGCATCTACGAATTGATCGGCGGACGAGTCAGCGTCAATCGCCTTCGTGAAGTGGATATCACCGATCTTTTGCGCCGTGAACCGGTGCGGGTCAATGATGAAGCGGTAGGTGCCGCCCTCGCAGGCAAACGCGTCCTGGTCACCGGTGCGGGTGGTTCCATCGGGCGTGAACTTTGCCGTCAAATCGCTCGCCGCGCTCCCGCTGAACTCGTGCTGCTTGGTCATGGAGAGAACAGCATTTTCGAAGCCCTGCTCGAATTGAACCAGGACTATCCACACCTTCCCCTCTCTCCCGTTATTGCAGATGTTCGTAACGCGGAGCGCCTCACCCACATCTTTCAAACCCATCGGCCGCAAGTCCTCTTTCATGCCGCCGCGCACAAACACGTTCCCTTGATGGAAGCGAATGTCGTTGAAGCGGTGACCAACAACGTGTTAGGCACATACAATGTTGTGCAGGCCGCGCTGCAGTATAACGTCGAACGATTCGTGTTGATCTCCACCGATAAAGCCGTCCGCCCCACCTCCATTTACGGCGCAACCAAACGGCTTGCGGAGATGATCGTCCTCCATGCTTCCCAATCCACCCCTCACGCCTTTTCCGTTGTCCGCTTTGGAAATGTTCTCGGTTCGCGTGGTTCCATTATCCCGATCTTCAAACAGCAAATCGCCAGCGGTGGTCCGGTCACGATCACACATCCCGAGATGTCTCGTTTCTTCATGACCATTCCTGAAGCCGTTTATCTTGTCCTTCAAGTCGCGTCCATGGAAAGCGGTGGCGAGACTTTTGTCCTCAATATGGGCAAACCCATCCGCATCCTTGACCTTGCTGAAGACCTCATTCGGCTTTCGGGCCTCGAACCTTATCGCGATATCGAAATTTCCTTCACCGGTATTCGTCCGGGCGAAAAATTGACGGAAGAACTTTGGGAAGAAGGGACTCCCCTCGTGCCGACGCGCCACCCTGATATCTTTCGCATCGAAAGCGACGCTTCGTTACAAAGCCTGAACCTGCCTCAAACCATTGAGCATCTCTCACGCCTCTGCCGCGCCAACGATACCGATGCCATCATCGCCCTCCTCGATGATCTCATCCCTGGCGCCTCCATCCGAGAAACGCAAACAGACATTACCTCAATTCTGTAATTCCATCCTGATCCACCGCTTTCTGATCTTTCACCTTACTCTCTACCTTGCCCCATGCCCCTTGTCTCCCTCTTCGATTGGAATCAGTTTATCGCTACACATCCCGAGGCCCATTTACTGCAAACAGGAGAGTGGGGCGAATTGAAATCTGCCTTTGGGTGGAAGCCGGTGCGGATCGTTTCTGGAGATATTGGTGTTCAACTTTTGTTCCGCAGATTGCCTTTAGGGGTTACCATTGGCTATATACCGAAAGCATTATTAAAAAACGGCGATTCTATCTTGAGCGAAGTAGATAAGGCTTGCAAACAACATCACGCCATTTTCCTCAAACTTGAGCCTGATGCCTGGAATGATGAGTTCATTCCACATCCTTCGTCCTTTGTCCTTTCCAAGCATAATATTCAGCCTCCACGCACACTTCTCGTTGATCTGTGCGGCACCGAAGAGGAAATACTCGCCCGCATGAAACAAAAGACACGCTACAACATTCGTCTTGCGGAGAGAAAGGGTGTGAGGGTGCATGCCTGGGACGACATCGCATCCTTTCACAAAATGATGATCCTCACAGGCAAGCGTGATGGGTTTGGAGTCCACTCGCTGGAGTATTATCGGCGCGCTTATGAGTTGTTTCATCCAAAAGGTATGTGCGAATTGTTGGTTGCAGAATACGAAGGCAAACCCCTTGCGGCATTATTTGTTGCTTATCATGGAAGACGCGCTTACTATCTCTATGGTGCTTCGACCGATGAAGAACGTAACCGTATGCCAACCTATTTGCTTCAATGGGAAGCCATGAAATGGGCGAAGAGGCGTGGCTGTGAAGTGTATGACCTCTGGGGTGTGCCTGATGAAGACGAAGCGACCCTCGAAGCCAATTTCGAAACGCGCCGGGATGGGTTGTGGGGCGTATATCGTTTCAAGCGCGGCTTCGGCGGCCAACTCAAACGTGCTGCGCAGGCGATGGACAAAGTGTACAATCCACTTTTGTATTGGATGTATCTAAAATTCGTCGGGAATAGAGAATAGACATTGGAAAGTAGCAACTGGAATTCCATTATCTCGAAGTTACCCAATCCCCACTTCCTCCAAACCTACGAATGGGGACAGGTGAAGGCAAAGTATGGGTGGGAGCCGATTTATCTTGTTTGGGACAACGAAGGGAGGATGACAGAAGAAAGAAATGCCGGTCGTCTTTCCTCTTTCCTCTTTCCTCCATCTGCCGCCGCTTTAGTTTTGAAGCGTCAAATCCTCCGTAGTGGCTTTGCCGCCCGTCTCTCCATTCTGTACTCGCCAAAGGGGCCTCTCCTCGATTGGACGAATGAACCCCTGCGGAACCGCGTGTTGAATGATTTACAGTCCTTTGCCAGGAAGCAAGGTGCGATCTTCCTCAAAATGGACCCCGATGTGGTGCTGGGAACGGGAATCCCTGGGAGCGAGGAAGAAGTCATAGATAACGGTGGGCAGGCTGTGATGTCCGAATTGAAGCGGAGGGGGTGGGAATATTCGTCGGAGCAGATTCAGTTCAAGAATACCGTTCTCATTGATCTGACCCCATCTGAAGAGGAATTGCTCGCGCGCATGAAGCAGAAGACGCGCTACAACATCCGCCTTGCGGAGAGAAAGGGCGTTGTTGTGCGCATAGCCAGTAAAGAGGACTTGGGGATACTTTACAAAATGTATGCAGAAACGAGCGTACGAGATGGGTTCGTAATTCGTGATGAAGGATATTACAGAACTGTATGGGAATTATTTATGGCAAGGAGCCCATCTCCATTCTCTCCTTATTCGCCTTCCGATTTCCACACTCCGTTTGCGGAACCCCTGATGGCTGAAGTAGATGGCGAGGTTGTTGCTGGGCTCTTCGTCTTTTATTTTGCAGGACGCGCCTATTATGTCTATGGCATGTCACGAAATATACACCGTGAGAAGATGCCGAGCTATCTTTTGCAATGGGAAGCGATAAAGCGCGCCAGAGCAAGGGGATGCAAAGTTTATGATTTATGGGGCGCGCCGGAAGTGTTCGATGAAAGTGATTCGATGTGGGGTGTATATCGCTTCAAAGAAGGATTGGGAGGAAAGGTTGTTCGTACGCTTGGCGCCTGGGACTTTGTCCCCAATCCGCTTTGGTATAAGATGTATTCGGAGATCATGCCGCGTATACTGGATATGATGCGAGCACGCGGGAGGACAAAAACACAACGGGCTCTGGAGTAAAATCCACGAAGAACACAAGTGGAAGTTTTGATCAATTTTGTGAGCCATCCCAAATTGGAATGGAAAAGGTTGGTTTATTGAATCTTTAGGTAATTCGTGTCCTTCGTGGATGAAAGGCATCTTATGATCGCTCGACTACATTTCGCCCATCTCCCCACACCCATCGAAGAGTTGCCGCGTCTTTCCGACTATTTGGCGGGTCCGCGCCTCCTCGTCAAACGTGACGACCAGACCGGTCTCGCCTTTGGCGGCAACAAGACACGTAAATTAGAGTTCCTCATTGCCGAAGCGATGGAGCAGGGTGCACGGACTTTGATTTCCGGTGGCGCACTACAGTCCAATCACTGCCGTCAGACTGCCGCCGCCGCCGCAAAGTTTGGATTCAATTGCATCCTCGTCCTAAACGGCGAAATGCCAGAGAAGCCCTCTGCAAATTTGTTGCTCGATCAATTGTTTGACGCAGAGATTGTTGTGATCAAGGATCGCAGGGATCGCGACCGTACCTTGCAGGAAACATACCATAAAGCCCTCGCTGAGGGGAAGAAGCCTTATCTTGTCCCCTATGGCGG
>DATLZK010000095.1:0-10069 GCA_035574015.1 Anaerolineales bacterium | reverse complement strand
GCGGCTTTGTTTTGCATGGCGAGTTGAAGGTAGGAGTCGGTGCCGGTGAAGACGAGGAGATCAGAACCGAATTTTTCTCCCTAACTGCGCGCAAAGTTGACGTCGTGTGAAGAATCTTTGATGCCTGCGAATTGTGTGGGGAAAGCCTCTTTCAATCGCGCCAGTAATTCGATGGAGAACCCAATCCCTGCTACATCCGGGAAGTGATAA
Organism: Anaerolineales bacterium; assembly: GCA_035574015.1. GTDB lineage: Bacteria > Chloroflexota > Anaerolineae > Anaerolineales > Villigracilaceae > Defluviilinea. The sequence continues at coordinate 9,859 of DATLZK010000095.1, read as the reverse complement.
CCGAGAATGGATTGATCGGAAGGGACGGCTTTTTTGATCACTTCACTGAACCAGTTGAATAGCCCATTGTCGGTCGCTTTGCGGAAGTAGTAAGGTGGAAGGATCAACACGGCATCATAGCCTAGATCAAAGGCGCATTTAGTCAGGTCAATGGTTTCGGAAAGGCTCGGAGTGCCTGTGCCGGCGATGAGGCGAAATTCAGGATATGCTGTGCGAATATCTCTCGCGGCGCGCAGCAACGCTTCGCGTTCAGTTGGCGAGAAGGATGGTCCCTCGCCGGTTGTTCCGAACAGTACTGCGCCGTGGCATCCTCGGGAGGCGAGAAAATCCAATAAAACGGGAACAGACTCAAGGTCTAGTGCGGAGTCGGGTTTCAAAGGAGTCACCGCGGCGGCGTAGACTCCGTCAAGCGAATGTTTCGAGATCATTTCTTCTCCGATTTTGCGATTTTGCGTTTTGGTTTTTTCTTTTTCTCTTTACTGCCGAACAGGTTGCGCGCTGCATCTTCGGGTGGCTGTAGCGGGACACCTTCCTCCTCGGCAAGGTAATGCTGATGATCTAATACCCACAAATAGAGGTCGCCTTCGGTCTTTCCAGGAAATTCTTTGAGGATGTCCGTCTCGTGAATGACATGGACGATAGGCATATAAACGTTATCGTACCAATCGGCAACTGCTTCCTGCTCGGAGATATCGCGCTTTAGGTCGAGACCCATGAAATAGCGATGGACAGCGATGTGTTCGAGCATGCGGTCGAAGCCGTCGGGGATGGTCAGTTTGATGTTCGCTTCGGGGCGGAGGGTGTCGAGCGAGGTCCGTTCGAGGAAGCGCACCTTGGCTTCGAGGATTTCGAGGTCCTCAGGTCTGAGGTCTGGCGTGATATTGACGCGCGTGAAGCATTCGCGCACTTCGGCTTCGATGAATTCCTGTCCTTTTTCGCGCGCCACAGAGACGCGGTGATGTCCATCTACAACGAAATAGACCTGCCCGACTTTGTAAAGTACGACGGGAGGAAGGCTGATCTCCTGATAAAAGGCGCGGTTGACGCTTTGCCAGCGGTCGGCGAGTTGATTGGAGGCGGGGAGGAAGACGCGGTCGAATTCGTGATAACGGTTCAGACTCCCCGCAATCTGATCCAAGCGAACGGTCTTCACGCCCCGATAGATGGGACCGCCGATGTGGAGTTTCTCCTTGACTTCATCGTAGGAAAGGAGCGTGAGAGGCTTGCCAGAAAGGAGGGACCAGACGCGATTGAGAAAGGCTTTGAAGCGCGCTCGCTGAAAGTCGGCGCGTGCCTGGAAAGAAAAATCGTTGTTCATGGTGTTGGAACGTTAGACTTCGAGAATCCGGTAAGGAAACACATTGATGATCTTCGTTTCATTCAGGATGGTTTCCGAAGGCTGGATATTTCGGCGGAAGAAGTGCGTATGTCCATGTAGATGGTAGCGGGGCTTGGCAACGCGGATCAGCCAGTTGAAGGCTTTAATGCCCTGATGCGCTTCGGTATTTTCATCGTGAATGCCAAAAGGAGGAGAGTGAGTGACGAGGATGTCAAGGGCGCGCCCGTATAGGATGCGGTTCAGCCAAAGGCGAGGGAGCATCTGAAAGGCTCGCAGATAGTACTCGGTCTGGGTATATTGATTGGTGCCGTTGGGACGATAGCGGATGGAGCCTCCCAAACCACCGATGAGGAGGGTTTTGACGCGCTCTACTTTCAGGTCAATGTTCGAGCCGCCTTCTGCGTAGGTCTGGCTGTCATCTTTCCTGTATGCAGGATCATGGTTGCCGGGGACATACACCAGCGGAACGTTTAAGAGAGTGACCAGATTTTCCAGATACGGATAAGGCAGATCGCCGCATCCTATGATGAGTTCAACCTCTCGGAAATATCCACTCTCACATAAGGTGTAGAGACGTTCAACCACTTCATCCGTTACGGCGAGGATTTTCACAGGAGTATTGTGCCGCAGAATGATGCTTCCGACAAGGGAGGCGCATTTTGGGAATCTGTCACGGGGACATTTCGACTACAATAGAGGGCTGTGGGGGTAAAAAGCATTTGATGAGTTTGCACTGATTGTAAATCTTTGGCGGTTGTCAAACAAAGCAGGGCAAACTATAATTCATTCTAGGAGAAACGCTCTGGAAACGAGAATTTTCCCTGAGTTATCCAATAATGAGGGGGGTGAGGGAACCTCTGCCCAGCGCCAACTTCAAGCAGGCGTTACGCTTGCCAACCGTTATGCGATTCAAGAAGTGGTTGGGTTGGGCGGGATGGGGGCGGTTTATCGCGCCCGCGACTTGCATTTTCCCAATGTAACCAAACTGGTGGCAGTCAAGGAGATGATCAATACCGCGCCGGATCCGCTTGTGCGGGAGACCATTGTCCAGAACTTCGAGCGCGAAGCCAATTTGCTGGCTACGCTGAATCATCCTGCCATTCCGCGCATCTTCGATTATTTCACCCTGGATAACCGTTCGTATTTGGTGCTTGAGTTCATCCACGGAAAAGACCTGGAAGCCATCATTAATGAGACGAATGGCTTTTTGCCGGAAGCACAGGTGCTAACGTGGGCAATCGAATTGTGCGATGTGCTCGACTATCTGCACAAGCACAAGCCCGACCCGATCATTTTCCGCGATATGAAGCCGTCGAATGTGATGATCAACTCGAACGGCGAAGTCAAATTGATTGATTTTGGGATTGCTAAGGTTTTCCAGGCAGGCATAAAAGGGACGATGATCGGGACCGAGGGGTATTCGCCGCCGGAACAATATCGCGGCGAAGCCACGCCGATGGCTGATATCTACGCTTTGGGTGCGACGCTTCACCACGCCCTGACGCGGCGCGATCCTCGCCTTGAACCCCCCTTCTCCTTTGCCGAGCGACCGATTCGTCGCATTAATCCTGCCGTTTCGCCCGAGTTGGAAGTGATCGTCAATCGCGCGCTGGAATATGAACCAGCGAACCGCTTCCAGAGTGCGGAGGAAATGCGTGCTGCGCTGGTTGCTGTAGCGCGCAAGACCGGCGTGCTGCTTCGGGGCGGAATCCAAACGGGACCGGCCAAGTTGAGTACCATTAAACCGCTTTGGGTGTTCAAATGCGAGGACGAGATACGCGGCACGCCAACGATCTTTCAGGGCACTCTCTACATTGGCTCATACGACCATAATCTCTATGCCTTGAACGCCGCGGATGGAAAATTCCTCTGGAAGTACCCGTCAGAAGGTGGCATCGTCTCGCGCCCTGCTGTGGCGGATGGAAATGTGTACTTCGGCTCGGAAGATAGACGCTTACATGTCGTCTCTGCGCGTTCCGGCAAAGTCGTGTGGACGTATTACACAAACGGTCCCGTTCGCTCCTCACCGCGCATTGCAGAGGGACATGTCTTCTTCGGTTCGGACGATGGATATTTGCACGCAGTCAATCTTATGACAGGTCGTATGGCTTGGCGCTTCGAGATGGCTGACGCGATCCGCTCCACTCCCTTTGTGATGGGCGACATGGTGTACGTGGGGTGCGAATCTGGTGATTATTATGCGGTAGATTTTCGCGGTGAATTGAAGTGGCGATTTCGCGCAAAGCGTGCCATCACCTCATCCACGGTTGGAACTGGGCAGGCAATCTATTTCTCCTCGGTGGATGGTACCCTGTATGCCCTTGACCCGCGCAACGGTTGGATCATTTGGCGTTTTCGCTTGGGCAAGCCATCTATTAGCACGCCATGTCTCGCCGATGATCTAATCTTCGTCGGCGCGGCGGATGGGTTTATTTATGCGGTTGAAGCAAAAACCTCTAAAGAAGTGTGGCGCTTTCGCACGGAGCATCAGGTAAGCAGCTCTCCAGTTGTATATAAGGATTCACTGTATTGTGGGTCTGTGGATGGGAATTTATATTGTCTCGAATATCGAACCGGCCGTCTGCGCTGGAAATTCGGCACAGAGGGTGCTATTACCGGTACGCCGCTTGTGTATGATGACATTGTGTATATCGGCTCCACTGATCATCGCATTTATGCATTGCTTGCATGAGAAGGAGACTGTGTGAAAAAATTGTTTCGTTGGTTGTTTGGCTCTCAAGCGACAACAACTCCCGCCCAAACTCTGGATACTGCCACCACAGCACCTCTCACCGAAGAGCAGCTGAAAGCCATTGTTGACAGCCAAAACCCGCGCTTCGATTTGCAACAACTGATTGCTGCGAGTGGACAGTCCGTCGGAAAGCAACGGGAATTGAACGAAGATAGCCTCCTTGCCTTGACGACGACCATGGCGGGAAACTCCGGCACGCTACCGTTTGGAATTTACATTGTGGCTGATGGAATGGGGGGGCATCAGTTCGGTGAGGTGGCCAGTAACGCCGCGGTTCGTACCGTCGCCGGATATATCTTGAAAAAGTTCTACCCTTACCTTTTCCATGTCAAGGCCGATACGATCGAAGAATCCTTACAAGAAATTATGCAATCTGCAGTGGCTGAGGCACAACGCATCATTCAACGTGAAGCGCCGGGAAGTGGAACCACTCTTACAGCAGCACTAGTGGTAGGTCAGCAAATCACGATCGCACATGTAGGAGACAGCCGCGCCTATTTCGTTTATCCCGATGGGAGGATCAAACCGCTCACACGCGATCATTCCCTTGTCAAACGCCTCCAGGAACTAGGTCACATTACCTCGGAGGAGGCAGAGAACTATCCGCATCGCAACGTGTTGTATCGCGCGCTTGGGCAGGGTGAAGTTCTCGAACCCGACGTATTTACCGTTGGTTTTCCGCAACCAGGCTATTTGATGATTTGCAGCGATGGGTTGTGGGGTGTTGTATCTGAGCATGATATTACCCGCGCCATCAATGACGCTCCCACCCTTCACCGTGCCTGTCAAAATCTTGTTACGGCCGCAAACACGGCAGGTGGACCCGATAATATCAGCGTCATTCTTGTTCAGTTGATTGGATAGTTATGTCATCCAAAGGTCAGGATTACTATTCTCTTCTGGGTGTAAGGCGAGATGCTTCGCAGGAGGAGATCAAGCGCGCCTACTTTGAGTTGGCGCGGAAATTGCATCCTGATAAAAATACTGCTGCAGGGGAAACCGAATTGTTCCTGGACGTGCAGCAGGCCTATGAGACTCTTTCCAACCCTACTCGCCGTGCTCAATACGATGCCACGCTTCCACCCGAAGAAAAGATAAACTATCCTTTTGATTATCGCATCATCTACAGTCGTCCTAATCTGGCCGCGATAGATGAAGTGCAAATGCTCTATCTCATCCTCGACTTGGAAGCGCCGGCAGAAGCGCGCCGTAATCCCGCACCACCCCTGAATGTGTGCATTGTGCTGGATCGTTCTACCTCCATGCAAGGGGAAAAATTGGACATGGTCAAAGCTACCGCCATTCAAATCCTACGTGCTCTCAGGCCGCAGGATATTCTCAGTGTGGTGGCATTCAGTGACCGCGCCGAAGTGATTGTCCCTGCCTCCTATCAACAGGATCGCCAAAAACTCGAAGCGCGCATCCAAATGATCCAGCCCTCTGGTGGAACCGAAATCTTCCAGGGGCTTGATATGGGAGCGCGTGAAGTGATGCGAAGCCTCGATCCCAAGCGCATCAGTCATATCATCCTGTTGACCGATGGACATACCTATGGAGATGAACAGGAGTGTCTTGCACTAGCATCAAAACTTGCCGAACACAATATCGGCATCAGTGCGATGGGCATCGGCAAGGAATGGAATGACGTCTTTCTCGATGTCCTTGCTGCCCGCACCGGCGGGAGCAGTGCCTACATCGCTGAACCGCAGAACATCAAAACCCTGTTGCTCGAAAAATTCAACACATTGACTCAGACCTATGCCGAAGAAACAATTTTGGAGATGAATCCCATTGATGGAGTTGATCTCTCCTACATCTTCCGCCTCCAGCCCGAGCCGGCGCCCATCATGATTGATCAACTTCCTTTGCGGCTTGGTCCAATCTTACAGGATGTGTCCACACGCATCCTCTTCGAGTACATGATTCAGCCAAAAGCGGTAAAATCAGATATGCTTACCTTCTTGGATGGAGTCCTGAAGGTCTTCATCTCATCGCTTCCTTTACCGGTGCCTCCATTGCGGCTTCGCCTCCAACGACCCGTAGCTGGCTCCACAGAAACCGCCCCACCTCCCCTTGAAATTGTTCAGGCTCTTTCGCGGCTTATGCTATACCGCATGCAAGAACGCGCCCGCAAAGAGGTGGAAAACGGAAACATTATCAAAGCCACCCGTCAGCTCCAGGCGCTTGCGGCGAATTTGATTGCTCAAGGTGAGCGCAGTCTTGCCCGTACCATCATGCTGGAGGTGGATAACTTACAGCAAAAAAACGCCCTCTCGGATGAGGGTAGTAAAAAGATCAAATATGGAACGCGTGCTTTATTCCTTGCACCATCGAAGAAGGAGATTGTTTCATGATCATCTGTTCAAATTGTCAGCACGAAAATGTTTCAGGAGCGGTCTTTTGTGCCGAGTGTGGAGCCCAACTTGAAGGCGTGGAGACCATTACCACCCACAGCATCACTGACGAGGAAATTGCAAAGGAACTCAGTGGGAAGCGCCCCGAACCTCCTCCCTCTCCGCTTACCAGTTGGATTTCACTTCATTTGATGGATAGTGGGAAAATTCTCCCTCTCGCATCCAGAAATGAATTCACTTTGGGGCGCCTCAGCGAGGGTCAACCTATTATGCCCGACATTGACTTGACGCCCTATCAGGCTTATGCCTCCGGCGTCTCGCGCCTTCATGCCGTTATCAAACGTGATGGAGGACGCGTCTTTATCATGGACCTGGGCTCATCCAACGGCACTTATCTCAACGGGCGACGCATCAATCCACATGTCGAAGAAGACCTGAAGCACGGTGATGTCGTTGCGTTGGGTAAATTGAAAATTCAAATATTGCTTCGCAACACCTGATGGAATGATGTAGATCGAAAGGTGTGAATTATGGCATACACGGTCGTCCTGCACATTGCCGGTGAAGCATCCGTCGTAGGCGAGGTGGATGAACTTCCCAAACCCACCGATACCATCATTACAATCAGCAATCCCCGTTTGCGAGATGGTAAGGATATTCATTATCTCGAACCGAATGTAGTCAAGGTGATCTGGCCCCTCGCCAAATTGACGTTGATCGAGATTCTCGAAAGTCAGGAAGAAGAGAATCTGATCGGCTTTGTGAGAGAATGAAATGCCTGAAGAATTTAATCGTCGCCGTATTCTCGTTGTGGATGATGAGGAGCGCATGGTGCGCTTCATTCGTATGAATCTGGAACACGATGGCTTCCAGGTGGTGGAAGCGTTTAACGGAAAACAGGCTCTCCAGAAATTGCGCGATACAAATCCCGATTTAATTCTGCTCGATGTCATGATGCCAGACATGGATGGCTTCGAGGTATTAGAGGCTATTCGTGAAATAAGCAACGTGCCGGTAATCATGCTGACAGCCAAAGGCGAAGAGGACGACCGCGTGCGAGGTCTCGAACTCGGTGCAGATGATTACATTACCAAGCCATTCAGCCCGCGCGAAATGGTCAGCCGCGTCAAGGCTGTCATCCGCCGTACAGAGAGCGCGGGCGGTTCGATGCATGAGATTATCGAAGTGGACGACCGCCTCAAGATTGACTTCGACCGCCGGGAAGTGTGGCTGGAAGGCAAACTGGTTAAACTGCGCCCTACTGAATACCGCCTGCTTTATCACCTTGTTAAGAATGCAGGATGGGTATTGACGCACGATCAATTGCTTACGAAAGTTTGGGGATATGAATATCGTGATGAGCCGCATTACGTTCGCCTGTATATCAATTATTTGCGGCAGAAACTCGAAAAAGATCCTGCCAACCCAAAATATATCCTTACCGAACGCGGTGTGGGGTATCGTTTTGTGGATTACAAAAGGAAAGAAAAAGAAAGCTGAAAGGCCGTTGCAGCAGCGGGCTCACTCTCTGGAATTTTCCAATGATTTGTTTATAAAAGGCTTGTGTTTTTCCAACACAAGCCTTTTATAGTTCGGGGCAAATGACACGAACTTATTAGAAGGAGGTTGCCATGTCCACAATCATTCGCTGGGAACCCGCACGTGAGTTCATGACTTTGCGCGAGGCCATGAACCGCCTTTTCGACGACGCGTTCACGCGCCCGCTCTCCCTTAACACTGGCTGGACAGTGCCTGCCATTGACATGTACCAGACCGATAACGAAGTCGTTGTCAAAGCAGCGCTTCCGGGCGTCAAAGCCGATGAGGTGCAGGTCAATATTATTGGCGATGTGTTGACCCTCAAAGGCGAGATCAAGCGTCAGGACGAGACAAAGGAAAAGTCCTGGCATTTGCGTGAGCAATGCTGGGGCGCTTTCGAACGCTCGATTGTCCTGCCCACGGACATTGTTGCAGATAAGGCAAAGGCGGAATTCGAGAACGGCATCCTAACCATCACTCTGCCGAAGGCAGATGAGGTTAAACCCAAAACAATCACCATCAAAGCAAAATAAACCTTACAAGGGCAGGGGATCGGAAAAGCGATCCTCTGCCCTTGTCTCTTTCTACTGCTGACAAGGAAGTAGGCAGAAAAAGCCGGTGGAAAAACGCATTTAACGGAAACAACTTCGGCATGGAATGATGCGTCATGTTCACTCGAAAGTTATCCTATAGTCTCTGGCTGGCAGGATTTGAGTGCACAATGCTTCAATCCCTCTCCAAATTGGAATAATCTTAGGGTAAAATTATGTCCATGCCAAAGCAACCTCTCAGACAACGCATCCTTTTAGTGGACGATCATGAAGTGGTGCGCGTAGGGCTGAAAGCCCTGTTGGAGCGGCATTCGCAATTTGACGTGGTGGGGGAAGCATCATCGGCGCGCGAAGCAATCGAAAAGACAGATCTACTCAAACCCGACGTGGTGGTGATGGACATCCGCCTGCCGGGCACCTCGGGCATCGAAGCCTGCGAGCAAATCGTGGAAAAATACCCGAACGTCAAGGTCATCATGCTCACCTCCTACGCCGAGGATGAAATGCTGTTTTCCGCCATCCGCGCCGGCGCATCGGGCTACATCCTCAAACAAATCGGCAGCGACGACCTGATCAAGGCGCTCGAAGCCGTTTCACGCGGCGAGGCGCTACTCGATCCTGCCGTCACCCAGCGGGTCTTCCAACAGGTGCGGCGCGCGGTCAAGGAGGAGGAAGCCTCTGCCTTTGCCCATTTGAGCCAGCAGGAAAAACACGTCCTCCTGCTCGTCTCCGAAGGCAAGACCAACCGCGAAATCGCCAAGCAGTTGTTCCTGGGCGAAGGCACAGTGCGGAACTACGTCTCCAGCATCCTCTCGAAACTGGGCGTCAACAACCGCGCCGAAGCCGCCGCCTACGCGGTGGAACACAACTTGCGGGAATACATCTCGTCGTGAACGCCAAACGGAGCCGCGCAGAGCGGCTCTTTTTTTGCCCCCCTCCGCTTCTCCCCTGGACCTGAAACCGGCTCCCCCCATGAACCTCATCTCCGCCGAAACCCTCACCCGCCAACTGCTCGATCTGGGTGTGTGAAACGATTGAAGGAAAACGAAACCGCCTTCCTGCATCCGAAAGGCTTTGACGAGGAGTGCGATGACGCCTGGCGGAGCCTGGAGGGGTCAGGGCGTTGAGGTTGCGGTGGGCGGTTCGGCAGTGAAGGTGGGCGGCTCGGTGGGTGTGGGAGTAGGCGTGAGTGTGGCAGTGGGCGAAGGCGTAATGGTGGGAGTGTTGCTGGGGGTGGGGGTGGGCGTCAGCGTGACAAAGGGCAGCAAGTCTATGGGGGTATTTTTGTCGAGCAGGTCGCGGCGAATCCAGCCGCCCTCGAAGG
>DATLZK010000094.1:0-7900 GCA_035574015.1 Anaerolineales bacterium | reverse complement strand
CCGCCATGAGACGATCCACACTCTGCGGGAAGCGGCTCGCGAACGTCATGCCAACCAAGGCCCCCAAGCCATGCCCAATGAGGGCGATTTTGCCGATGCCCATTTCGTTCAGGAAATGATCGAGGAGTTTTGCTTGTTGTTCGAGAGAGTAGTTCAACACATTGTGGGCGGTATCTCCAAAGCCCCACAGATCGAGCGCATAGGCGCGGTAAGACGTCGCCGCGACTTGCATGGAGGCAATCCAATATTTCCATGAGCCAACCCAGGTGTGCAAAAAGATGACGGGACGCCCCCGTCCCAGCACCTCATAATGCACAATGGAACCATCCAGCAAAATGGCGCTCAAGGTTACTTCCCAAATTTGGCAAGAATCGCTTTTACACGGTTGGTTAATTGATCCGGAGCAAATGGTTTTAGAAGATATTCCTCGGCGCCGGCATCAAATCCCTGCTGAATTTCGCTTTCCTGTCCTTTTGCGGAGAGAAAGACAACAGGGATGTCCTTCAGCATCGGGTCTTTTTTGATGGCGCGGCAGGCTTCGTAGCCGGTCATACGTGGCATACGTACATCCATCAAAATCAAATCCGGGTTAACCTTTGGCGCGAGTTCTACTGCTTCTTCCCCATTGGTCGCCGCGAAGACTTCATGCCCGGCAAACCGCAGGGTAAAGGCAACCAGATCACGAATGTCGCGTTCATCTTCTGCAATCAATATTTTCGCCATTCAAGCCTCATCGTTGTTTTTCGTAGACTGGCAGGGTGAAGGAGAACGTACTGCCCTCCCCAGGCACACCGCTGCTTTTCATCCAAATTCGTCCGTTGTGCATTTCCACAAGTTGTTTGACGATGGAAAGTCCTAAGCCGGTTCCGGGCGTCTCCAGCACCAGTGGATGGTCGCCGCGGAAGAAGCGTTCGAACACACGAGATTGAACTTCCAGTGGAATGCCCACGCCGTTATCTTCAACATCCACCTGTACTTCGCTACCACCGTTCAAAGCATGGATGCGAACGGTAATCGTGCCATTGGCGGGAGTGTAATGGTAGGAGTTGAAGATCAGGTTGGAGAGAATCTGTCGGACTCGTTCCAGGTCACCATAGACGCGTGGGAGGCGCTTTGGCGCTTGAAGCGAAAGCGCCATGGGCTTGTTCTCTTCCTGTGAACGCCGCAAAACCTCTTCGATGACATCTTCTGCCACTTCGCGCAAATCAAGCGCCTGCGGCGAGAGAACCACGCGCCCCGATTCGATACGGGAAATATCGAGCAGGTCGTTCACCAGAATATTGAGGCGTTCGGTGTTGTTTTTGATGATGTTCAGGAAGTGCGTCTGATTTTCGTTCAACGCGCCGGCGGCACCCATGAGCAGTACATCGGTGTAGCCGCGAATGGAGGTCATCGGCGTGCGCAATTCATGGCTGACCGTGGCAACGAATTCCGATTTCAGACGATCCACCTCGACTTCATGGGTAATATCGCGGAAGATGGAGACCGTTCCCAGAAAATCGTTTTGCAAAATGACCGGCGCGAGATGGACCAGCACAATTCGTCCGTTTTCGAGGTCCAATTGCTCAGCATATGTATCGCCCTTATAGGCGGCAGGGGATTCGGACCAGTCGCGAATGGTTTGCATCCACGAACCGACCGATTTGCCGAACAGACCGCCAAAGGCTTCAAGAGATTGCCCAACCACGCGGCTGGCATCCAGATCAAGGATCTTCTCAGCAGAGCGGTTGATAAAGGTGATGCGATTGTCGCTACCTGTCACCAGGACACCATCTGCCACTGCTTCAAGGATGGCTTGTGAACGACTCGCCTCCTCCTGCTCACGCCGTAGCATGTTACCCAATCGTTCTGCCTGATCTCGGATGAGTTCGTAGAGATGTGCGTTGTTGATGGCAACTGCAACTTGTCCGGCAATGGCTTTGACCAGATTAAGGAGTTCGGGGCTGAAATAACCGGGTTTGCGATGAAAGACCATGAGAACGCCGATGACATCCTCTGCTACCAACAAAGGTACTGCAATGGCGCTTCGATGTTCGCGCGAGGAGGAAGGAGTCTGTACCCAGCGCGGATCTTTGAGTAGATCGTCAATTAACGCGGGTTCACGATGCTGCACGACCCAACCTGCCAGACCTTCCCCAACTTTGAGTTTGAAACTTCTGCTTTCGCCGGTGATCCTCTCGGAGAGATAACCGTAACCGGCGCGATAGTGTAACAGATCATCGTCTGCGCCGCGCAGCATGATGGTGCCTTGTTCGGCGCCAATGGCATCGTTGAGCAAAGCCAGTGTGCGATTGAGGGCACGATCCAAATCGAGGCTGGCAGAAACTTCCGTCAGAATGCGCAGCAGGGTCTCGGTGTTCTGCTGTTCGCGCTGCAACTGCGCCGTGCGCTCCACCACACGACGTTCGAGTTCTTCAGCCAGGCGCTGCGTCTCTTTGAAGAGGCGGCTGTTTTGGATGGCAACTGCCGCCTGATTGGCAAGCGTGCTGAGGATTTGCAAGTCATCTTCAGTGTATACATTCGGCTGATAACTCTGGGCAGACAACATACCGATTGCCTTACCACCGATGAGCATCGGCACGGCAAGAATCGAAAGAGGCGTCTCAGATTTGCCGTATTTCACGCCCCCAGCCTGCTCCACCGATTCGGCACCCTGGAGAAGCAGAGGTTCGCCGGAAGCAATAACCCGGCCGCTCAAACCCTGATCGCGCCGAATGCGCGTGGCCGGAGAGCGTTTGTCATCGTCTATGAGGTAAACGCCCTCGATCTCGTCTGTCTCTTCATCCAGCAGGCTGATGACAAATGATTCGACCGGCATCAAACGTTTGGCGGCATTATGTACGGCAAGGTAAATTTGTTCGGGATCGAGATTGGCGCTGATTTGATAACTGGCTTGATTGAGGATCGAGAAGCGTTCCGCGGTCTTCAACGTGGATTGATATAAACGTGCGTTTTCGAGCGCAATGGAGGCCTGATTGGTAAGGGTGCGTGCCAGTTCGATCTCAGCAAGGCTGAATCGCTGGGAGACTTGTTGATGAATGAAGATCAGGGCGCGCAGGTTCGCGCCGCTGACGAGAGGCAAAATGAGAAGAGCCTGGGTCTCTTCCAGGAAACTGCCTAGTGGTGTCAGGTCTGGTTCTGCATTAACCGCCTCGGTCATGAACAAGCCAAGCGAATCTTGCAGCCTGCGGAAGATCGGCGCCTCAGGAAGAGGCTTGGGCAAGCTGGTTTTGGGTTTAGGAATGGCATGCTTCCACATTGCCGCGCCGCGTTCGAATACCACTACTGAGACGCGTGAAGCGTTCAAGGCATCCATCAACTCCTGTGCGGTCAATTGCAAAATTTTGTCCTCATCCAGCAATCCGCTGAGGGCGGAGGAGAAGCGATTGAGGAGCGCCAGGCGCTGCGAGCGTTCATTGAGCTCTGCGGCACGATTGAGACTATCTTCGAACAACCTGGCATTTTCCAGCGCCACAGCCGCCTGGCTGGCAAAGGTTGTCCCTACTTGCAGATGTTCGCGTGTGAAGAAGTATGCCTGCCACTTTTCGAGTGCCAGCACGCCGATCACTTCGTTCTTTGAGACCAGCGGCAAGCCAAGCCACGAAAGGCGAGGGGCTTCAACGCTGGGGAAGCGCGGGTCCTGGCGTACATCGCCAACAGAGATTCCCTGCCCCGTACGAATCATCTCTTTGAACAGCGCACTGTCTTCCACAGCAATCAGCAATCCAATACGGCTTTCTGTATCCGGGAAGCCACGCGCGGCAACGACCGTCAAGCGATCCTTATCACGAAGCCAAAGCGTGGCAGTATCGTAAGGCACAACCGCTTCGAGTTGGTCCAGAAGCGTTTCAACCAGTTCTCGGCTTTGCAGGCTTGAGGTGAGATTGGTGGAGGCCTTTGTAAGCGCTTCGAGCTGCGCAGCGCGTTCCTGCGTTGCCTGAATCAAGCGCACATTTTGCAGAGATAAGCCCACCTGTTGGGAAAGCGAGAGTAACAACGTTTCGTCTTCTTCCTTGAAAGCTGCAACGGTGTTGAAGTTATCCAGCACCAGCACACCAATGTTTTGATCACCAGACTGAATGGGGATCAGTAAACTGGAGACGGGCAGTCTCCCACCGGTCGCCTGACGATAGTGCAACAGGCTCTCGGTCGAGAAGGTGTAATCCCGAGCAAATTGCACCTCGTCCACACGCAGCGGCCGCTTCAGTTCAAATGCATGGCCGGGCAGGGATTCGCCAAGGTGGTAGGAGATATGCTTCATCGCTTCATTGTCTGCGTAACCAGAGATCGCATGAGGTTTCAACTGGCCCACATGTTCATCCCACAACAGCACTACACCGGCATGGGCGGCAGGCAATGCGCGACGTGCGCTCTCCAAGAGGGACTTCACAAGGTGATCTGCATCCAAACCACGCAATTGACGGCTGAAATCGAGGAGGAGATTCACTTCCTGCAAACGGCGGCGTGTTTCGTTGAGCAGGGAGATGTTTTGCAGGATCAATGAGGTCTGCCGTGCAATCTGATGATAAACCTGAAGGTCCTCCTCGGTGAAGGAGGGCATCGGTTCGGGGCTAACAGCCATCATGGCGGCAACCGTGCGGCGGTCAATTTTGATCGGCAGACAAACAAGGGATTTGGCACGCAGCGCGGTCAATAACGGTGTATCGCGCCATTCGAGGTCCTCCTCCAAATTAGGGAGGAGAATGGCTTCACCGCTTTGCAAACAGGCGCGAAGAGGATTTCGCTGTCCGAACAGCGCTTCCGGGTTGGTGGCACGCGGCACACTTCCCAACACATAACTCAAACGTGGCCCTTCGTTGGTCATCTCTGCCACCATGGCAACCGACATACCCAATTGCGTGAGCGTTTCGCGCGCCAATGCCTGCAACGCGGAGGAGGCATCCAACTGGCGGCTGACGGATTCGGTGATGGCCAGACCAGCACGCACGCGCTGCGCACGTTGATCCAGATATTGGATAGCGAGTGTCTGATCAAGGTCTTTGCGCAGTAGAAGAGGCAGATTGTTTTGCGCCACACTGATCAGCCGTTGCTGTCTTTCCAAACCTGAAGAAAGCACTTCGACGCGCGTATTCAGTTCCTCAAAGCGTAAGTGGCTAATGATGGCAAGCGATGCCTGCGCGGCAAATATCTCGAGCGCTTCAATCGTGGCGCGATCGGGTCTCAAGCCGTCACGCGGCATATCAACGCTGATCATTCCAAGGGGACTGCCATCGTCATCCTCCAGAGGAATGAGGAGGAAGTCATCAGGGTCCCAAGCATTGGAAGATTGTTGAGCCGTCCGATTCATGTCAAGTGTAACCACGTGCACATCCGCAGGGATGATCGGTGTTTGATCAGCCGGAATGAAATAGGAACGGCTGATACGGAACTGCGGCTTGAGCATTTGCTGAACGCTCGAATAGGGTTGCTTGCGCGACATCAACTCGATCAGGGTGTCGGGAGGAAAGCCAACCCCCGCTACGCGTCGCAGCAAACCGGTGTTCGATTCATAGACGCTGATCAACACAGCATCGAAAGGTGTCGCCTCGCGGATGTTATTGGCGATTGTCCTCAGCAATTGATCGAGAGGTTGTTCAAAGTTAAGGACAAGGTTGACTTCGGTCAGTTTTGTGAGGGTTTCGGCGCGGCGGCGGAGGAGTCGTAACTGCTGGCTTTGTTCTTGATAGCGCCGGGCGTTGATCAGCGCCACGGCGGCTTGCGCGGCGAGGGTTTGTATGACTTCGAGGGATTCTTTGTCGAAGAAGCCAACGCGCGTAGAGTGAAGATGAATCAAGCCAATCGTCTTCCCCTGGTTGACGATGGGGACGATCATCGTGGAGCGCACGCCTTCATGAACGGGAGGCTGGTCTGTGCCTTCATAATCTGCGACAAGTTGTGGTTCGCCGCTCACGATTGCTTGTCGTTCGAGGGACGAGAAGGTTTCGGGGAGGGAACAGCCCAGGGTATCAGTTACAGGCGACGGGTAGGAAGAAGCGTTTGCGTCAAAGAGCAAAATCGTTCCGCATTCGGCGCGCGTGGTACGTAGGCACTCATCTCGTATGACTTCAAGCAGGGATTTCAAGTCGGTCATGGAGTTGAGTTCGCGGCTGACGCGCGCAATGGAGGTCAAGTGTTCGACACGGCGATGCAACGTTTCTTCGGTCTGCATGGAGCGAGAGGCGGCTTCCATGGCATTCGCTATTTGACCGGCAGCCGTGAAGACGATTTGCAAGTCGTATTTGTTGAAGAACTCGGCTTTGCGGCTTCCGAGCATAAGTTCGCCAAAGGATTTGTCGCGCGACAGGAGGGGAACGACAAGCGCTGATTCGACTTGCAAAGAAGTAACCAACGGACGATAAACAGGCAGTACGCGAAGGTCTGTGCTGAGACGGCCCGACATGAACGGCTTTTGGCTTCCGAAAACAGTGAGACGATATTGCGCGGCATCCATGTGCAAGTGACTGAGCGCGCTTACAGCCATCGGAGAGGCACCTACAACAGAGCCTTCATGCAAACGCAATGTGCCAGTCTGTTCATCGAAAAGATAGATGGCGGCAACATCTGCCTGAAAGAGATGAGCCAGTTCCTGCACAGAGAAGCGCATCATTTCGTCCAGCGTTGCGTTCGATGCTGCAAGGCTGGCAATGCGGCGCAGCGCATCAGAGCGCTGGGCACGTTGCTTTGCCTGTTCGATGATGACGGAGTTTTCGATGATAGCGGCCGCCTGTTTTGCAACAGTTTCCGCCCGCTGTATTTCTACATTAGAAAATTCAAGCGAGGCGCCTTTGTGATTCGAGATTTGTAAATAACCGATCAACCGATCGCCGGAAACGAGCGGAGCAAGAATGGATTCACGCAGACTGGCCGCCTGTGCCAGCGTTTGCAGACCCAGATCACGCCAGCAAGGATCATCGGCAGCATGGCGCGTGACGATCGTTTTTCGTTCGGAGATGAGGTTTTCTGCATTGCTATCGGGCGGAATAGAGGTGCGATAGATTTCAACGATATGAGAGGGTAACCCCTGGAAAGGCGCTTGCGCTTCGAGGGTTTTCTTGTCCGCGTCATAAAGCAGAAACCCAAGGACATCCACTTCAAAGAGTGGCGCCACACTTTCAACCAGTTGTTTGATCAGAGTGGAAGGATCATGCGAAGCACCAATTGCCCGAGAGAGACTGGCAAGCCCACTGAGTTCGGCAGTACGTTCCTGTTCGGCAGCGAATAACAGCGCGTTGCGCAGGTTATGCGCTGCCTGGCCAGAGATCAGTTTGAGCAGATCAAGGTCTTGTTCACCAAAGGCGCCGGCTGTAAGATGCCCGATCTCCAGAGTGCCGATCAATTGTCCCTCTGCAAGAAGAGGCAAACCCAAATAGGATTGGATGGGAAGCGCTTCGTGCAGGGCAACGTTTGTGGCGCGCACATCCGAAATGAGAAGAGGATTACGTTCTTTGATGAGCAAATCGGTGAGGGAGCCGAATTGTGAATGATCGACGCGCTGAATGTTGGAGGAGCCAGAGGCATCCAAAGTGTAGGTGGTAAACTTTTGATGAGCGGAATCCCATGTTTTGATCTCCAGCACATCGGCAGGAACGAGTCGCGAGACATTCAACAGGATAGCGCGCAGGGTATCGTTCAGGCTCAGGCTTGCAGAAACATTCCGACCAAATTCAGTGAGGATTTGCAAAATGGAGGTATCGCCAACCTTCGACATCTCCTTCGCAAGTTCGACGCTGCGCATCGTAACCAGCATAAGAAGATAAGGACCCGGCACCTGATAGGACGTGACTTCAACCAGGTGCCCACCCACGGAGAGACGTTTTTGTCCGGGGCGCGCACAAAGTTCCAGGAATTCATCGGCGGGGCGGGCGCGGCGAATGAGACGTTCGAGGTCTGCTGGTTCCTC
>DATLZK010000093.1:0-46425 GCA_035574015.1 Anaerolineales bacterium | reverse complement strand
GGCATTGCCGCTGGGGCTGCGGCCATTGTGCTCAGTGGCGGAGCGGCGACGCCGTTGGTCGCAGCCGGGCGGGGCCTGGCCCACTCGACACATTTCTCGATCAGTCGCTCACAGGTTACTTGACTCATTCCAGCCTCCCGATTTCTCATCCTCTGTATCACATAGGTGTACAACGGGGTCTAGGACCGCTGCCACAACTAAGCCATCATCTATGTCACCTTGCCGTCGCCAGCGCTGGTAGTGGGTCTTTGAGCCTCTCCCGCACCCAGTTCATGATCACTTCATTGTAGTCTTCGCCGTTGTGGTATTTATCCCCGCCAAGATCAGCCGCGTCGAAGAAAGTAGGGATGTGGGTGCTGCATGGCAGGTTCGAGTCGTTTGCCGCTTTCCCAACACAGACCTCATGCACTCGCGAGACCGCTTGGTAGGCCGGCGAAGCGGCGTTGATGGCATCAATGAGCCTTCGGTAAGCCAGTTGTGCCCCGCTGCCGGTGTAGGTTCGCCCTTCTGCATCGGTGATCGTGACTTCATCATCCGGGGGACAGTCATACACCTGATCGTGAGTATTGAAGAAAGCATAGATCGGTGTTTTCATCAGCCCGGCGTTGATGATACGGTCGGGGGAGAGACGCAGAACGGTCACGATGCCCATCTTGCCGCGGAAGTATTCCAGCATCTGCGGATCGTATTTCGTGGCGCAGCCGGCTTGGGACAGGGGATCAGAAAGATCGCTGGTCGCGCCGCTATCGGCGATCACACCGCTGATCCCCTTACCTTCCAGCGCAAGGATGGAGGCTAGGTTGAGCACACCCACCGAACCGGCGCTGGTGCCGTAAGCAAAGATGTGGGTTGTAGGATACTTTTTGCGGGTGAATTCCAGCGCCGAGCGCAGTGCCAGGAAACCATCGGCGCGAGGGCGTTTGCCGTTGGCATCTATGTTGGGATTGTAGGGTTCTTCCACATCTCCCATCCCCATATACAGGTCATGGTCGCACATCGAATGGACCAGGAAGCGAAATCCGCCTTCTTCACGGACTTTTCGCATCAGTCCGTTTTGTGTGAAGCGTTGGGCAAGAGATTCCATCGTCTCCTCGTCCAAAAAGCAGGGGGTGCCGGGGCCGGCGCAATAGGCAGTCGGCAGGTAAGTGCCATCGGGACCATAAACACCCAGGCCGCCACCGTGCAAATCAATCCACAGTGCCTGCGGAGTTTGAGACGAGACATTCGATGGGTAAACGATTAGGAAGGTGTAATAGCCCTTGCGTGCACAGGTGTAGGCTTTATTACGGTAATACTCCAGGGTGTAGCCTTGAATCTGAACAGTCTTCTCAAGCACAATCTGAGTGGTGGTAAAGGAATAAGGGGGGAGCGTGGGCAATGTGCCACCAACGGGAGGCAAAGACGCGGTGGGTCCAGCATGTGGAAGCGTTTCTCCTGCGGGCAAGAGAGGCGTTGCTGTTGCCTGCATCTGTTGCCCTCTCTGAAAGGCAGGCAAACGACATCCGACCAGTCCTAGTAGCGCGAAAAGGATGATCCATATTCGGCAGGCTTTCATTGCATACCTCCAAAGAGCGTTTTCTTGAATTTTCCCCTTCAGCCACGAACAGGAAAAGTCGCCGCAGTCATCTTTCGGGTATGGCGAGGTTCATGCATTTTTCCTGACAGGCGTCATGGGTGGCGCATGACCGCAAACACCATTGCGACCAGAGAGAAAATGTTATGATAATTGAAGCCGATGGTGAAGAAATCCCTGGAACCCGGCCTGATTTCTGCCTTTCGCCTGCTTCTGGTGGCGCGTCTCCTGATTCAGGTGACGGCAATGTTGAGTCCGACAGGCGCCGCTGGCGATTTTCGCGGATGTCGCATCCTGGCCTTTGGTGAAGTTTTTCTGGCACTGGGCTATCTTTCCTGGCCGGTGCTGGCACAACACCTTGGCCGGATGTACCTGCCGCTTGCGCTGGTGATCGTCTCGCTGGGGCCGTTGGTGGAAAACAGCCTATGCTTACGCGTCGGTCAACCCTTTGCGCCCTTTGAGCAGTGGGAATGGACCGTTATTTTGCTCGTCCCACTTCTCATTGGCGCTTGGCAATACGGCACGCTCGGTGTGGTCGTTTTTGCTCTGGGCGTGGGGATGACGCGACTGGCCTTGCAAATTCTCCTGCTCTCGCTATCTCGACAAGAAATTTTGCGTCTCCTGCCCGAATTGGGATTGCGCACCCTGACGTTTCTGTTCATCGGCTATCTGGTAGGACGCCTGGCCAATGCCCAGCGCGCTCAGCGCGACGCCCTGGCCCAGGCCAACGCTCGCCTGATTCATTACTCGACAACGGTCGAAAAACTGGCCCTCAGCCAAGAACGCAACCGACTTGCCCGCGAATTACACGACACCCTGGCGCATTCGCTCAGCGAAATCGCCGTCCAACTCGAAGCCCTCAAAACCATTTGGCGCAAGGACCCGGCCCGCGCTCAGGACATTATGGACCAGACTCTGCTGACCACGCGCAAAGGCTTGCAGGAAGCGCGTCGAGCGATTCAGGCGCTGCGCGCTGCCCCGTTGGATGACCTAGGATTGGTGTTGGCGATTCGTGAATTGGCTGAAGCTGCTTCTCGACGCGCGGAATTGAGATTGCACTTCCATGCGCCAGATTCGATTCATAACTTACCACCGGAAGTTGAACAGTGTATCTACCGCATAGCCCAGGAAGCGATTTCAAACGTAGTCGAGCACAGCCAGGCCCGACACTTGCGTGTGGAACTGGAACAGAAGGACGGGCGATTCGCCTTGCTGGTTGCCGATGACGGCTGCGGCTTCGACCCGGCCCATCCGCCCGAAGACGGTCACTTCGGGCTGCGCGGGATGCGTGAACGGGCCGAGATGATCGGCGCGGCGCTCACGGTGCAAAGCGCGCCGGGGCAAGGCACGCAGGTTTCTCTCGCGTGGAGGCAAGATGATTGGCGTGCTGATTTGCAATGACCAGTTTGTGGCCAGGAAAGTCGCACTTTCTCAAGCGCCAGAGGTTGTATAATGCTTTTAGATTCTGATTTTGACCTTTTGCACAAGGTAACCCAATGAGCCTGCAGACCGTTCACCTCGACTTGCCCGAAGAGAAACTTGTAGCCTATCGGCGCAGTGCGTTGAAGCGCCAGAAAGCGCGTTTGGCGAGAATTCAACCTCGCCTGGCGCGAGCCTGGGAAGTCGCTCGCCGGGCTGCACAGTTGCTTCGTGAACAATTCCAGGCTAAGCGAGTAGTGGTTTTTGGTTCGCTTCTCCATGAAAAATGCTTTACCGAATGGTCCGACATTGACATTGCAGTATGGGGTCTTTCACCGGAACAAACTTTTCGCGCTATGGGCGCAGTTATGGAATTGGATCGCGCTTTTGAAATCAATCTGGTAGATGTTGGCGCTTGTCCACCATCCTTACTGGCCGCAATCGAACAGGAGGGCAAAGAGTTGTGATTGAAGGATATTTGGCATTGGCAGGACGAATTCGGAGGGAATTAGATGATCTAAAACGCGTGCTGGAGCGGGCGCAACGCGCAATGGACGCTGCGCGCAGGAACCCTCAGGATGCTGATCTTTATCTTGATTCAGCAGCCTTGAACCTGCATGATGCTTACTCGGGGCTTGAAAGGTTGTTCAAGCAAATTGCCACAGTGGTGGATGGTAGTCTGCCTCCCGGTGCAGAGTGGCATCGAGACCTGCTCGATCAGATGGGAATAGATTTGCCGCAGGTCAGGCCGCCTGTATTAAGCAGAGCAACTATCCAGTTATTAGATGAATATCTGCGTTTCCGTCATGTCGTGCGCAATGTTTATGCGTTCTCATTTGACGTGGCGAGAGTCGGCAGGCTGGTGGAGTCGCTGAGCGCCAATTTCAATCAAATTAGCGATGAGTTGCTGGCTTTTGCGGACTTTTTGGAAAAGGTGGCCGGTAAGTGATGTTGTACTCAGAACGATTACCTTTAGCTCCACGAGCATGTCAGATGATGCAGGGCATCCTGTGTTCCTGGCATGGTGTGATGGATAGGGATTTCCTTCGCATCGGGGCAAGATGATTCGTGTGCTGATTTGCGATGACCAGTTTGTGGTCTGTGAAGGGTTGCGCACCATTCTGAGCGATGTTCCCGATATTGAAGTAGTCGGCACGGTGACCAGTGCCTCTCAGGCACTGGAATTGATCCCACAGCGCCAGCCGCACGTGGTGCTGATGGACTTGAAGATGACGGGGATGAATGGGATTGCCGCCACGCGCGCCATTCGCGCCCAATTCCCCGAAGTGCGCGTGCTGGCGCTCACCACCTACGACGCCGACGAGTGGGTGTTCGACGCGATTCGCGCCGGCGCAGCGGGTTATCTGCTCAAGGATGTGACGCGGGAAGCGCTCATCGAAGCGATTCGCGGAACAGCGGCAGGCAAAACGCACGTGGACCCGAACGTGGCCGGGAAGTTATTCGAGGCGGTGGCGCGTCATGCTCCTCCGTCTGATCCCTTGCCTCCGCTGACCGAACGCGAGCGCGAGGTGCTTCGCCTGCTGGCGCGCGGTCTGAGCAACGCCGAGATTGCCGCACAACTGTATCTCTCCGAAGGCACGGTGCGCAACTACGTCAGCGCGATTTTGGAAAAGTTGGGGGTCTCCGATCGCACGCAGGCGGCAGTGATCGCCCTCAGGCATGGGCTCTGATGCAAAATCGTTACGCTACTTTCCCAATAGCAAGAGACCTATCCCTTCCCTCAACCGCTCCAGGAGCGCCAGCAAACTCTCAGGCGCAAGGATGAGCAGGACGCCGATTGCGGTGAGTCCCAGCCCGATGACCAGATAAAGCGCTCCCCATAGGCGAACTTCGATCTCAGACAGCCTGAAGAGCAACCCGCGCCCCTCCCTGCCGGAACCGGCCAGAACGTTTATGAGACTGGTGATGCTGACCAGAATGCCGGCAATGAGGAGGAGCGCGCCCCAACGGGCCGGCGTGGCCTGCGTAGTGAAGAAGCGGGTAAAGAACGTCCCCACGTTCTCCCCGGATAGCCAGGCCGCCGCGGCCATCACAACCATCAAACTGCCGAAGAGGATGAACACGACTCCCCACAGCCGGGCGGGGAGGCCTCGGAAGCGTGTCCGCAGGCCTCCCTCCATCAACTCCGCGCGTGCGCCGATGAGCATTTCGCTCCCGCCAGCAAGGGCAATGAGTCCAAAGCCGAGGAATCCTGCGTTCATCAGCACATCGCGCTTAAGTTGATCGCCGAGCCAGAACAGACCGCCGCTAACAAGAAAGAGGACAACCACTAGACGGGATGGCAGACGCATGTTCACCGCCTTCAGGGATTCCGACACTCATAAATCGGAACTATGCCGGGAATTTCCACCCAGTTGCATCCATGCGCTTCACAGGAACGCTGGTCTGTGTAGGAGGAGCAAGCGGGGACGGCAGTCGGTACAAAACCGCCGCCGCAGGCCTGCACGGCAATATCCGCTATGACCGGCGTGCGGATGGATGTGTCGCCGTCGTTTTGCTGGACGACGACTTGATATTGCAGGGTGGCTTGATCAAAAGGAATAGAACCGCCCAACAGCGAGGTTGGGTTGAGAGTGCGTTGGTAAAGATCATTACCGATTGGATTCATTGCCATGCCCTGAAATTCAGCGCTTGAATTGCCGGTGGAAAAGCGATAGAAAAGTACCACAACCTTGATGCCATTTGGCGCGGTGGCGCGTGCCGTGATGGTTACTTCCAGAGGGCCGCAACTGGCGCGTCCAAGATACACAAGATTTGTTGAGATACTTTCGATGGAGACGCTGCCAACGGGCGCGGGGGTCGGTGTGCCGCTCTCCACAACAATATCTACGTACATGCTGGGCGTAGTCGTGGCGCCGTCTGTGATGAGCGTCATATTGCCGTTCGGAGCGACCAGATTCCACGCGCCCACGTACCACCCTGGGGTCATGGGAGCAGTCCGCGCAAGAGGAATGACCACTGTCTGGCCGGGGACAACCGGCAGAGAGACGAGCGACCCCAAAGGGATGTCTAGCGGCGTCCCCATAGACGCTCCACCCTCAAACATGGAAGGCCCGCCCACAAAAATAAGACGATAGCCTTCATCCCAGGTGCAGGTCCCCGTGTTCTGAACCGTCCAAGACTTAGTGAACGTCTGTCCGGGCAGCATGGGGGCTTTCTGCAGGGGATCCTCGAAGATAACAGCCAGTTTATCAACACAGGCCGCCGGGGCAGATGTGGGCGTTGGCTCTGGCGTCTCACTGACGCCGATGATCAGGCTGGTCTCCGCATAGCCGCTCCAGTTCCCGGCGTTATCCTGAGCGCGCAGTTGTAGCAGGTACTCGCCCGGCTGGGACAATCCGCAATCGCGGGACAAGGTGACCAGTGAACTCGTCGTATCCGGGCTCGGCAGATTCGTGGCCGCGCCGTTAATCGAAAGTTCAAACAAAGCGATCCCATTCGGCGAAGCGCCGTGCGCCACGATTTGACAGGGGTTGGGCGGCCAAAACACCGTGCCGGGCAGCGGCGCATCGAACCAGACACGCGGCCCGCTGGATCCACTTGAGGCGCTGTTGGAGAGGGGCGCATTGCAGGCCGAGACCAATAGCCCCAGCGTAAGGCTCAACAAAGCGGCGAAAAGTTTGTATTTCATTTTCTCTCCTCCTTGCCCTACGGGGCAAAGTAGTAGATGTTCAACTGGAAGTTTCCCAATTTATCGTAACATCGTCCGTCGATCCGTTCGTCCCAGTCTTCGTCCGGCGGCTGCGGGTCCGGCGCGGCGGCAGGAAGAAGGATGAGACCGTAGTTGCTGGCCGGATTCTTGAGCCAGTCCTTTACCACCCAGGTAAGATCCGCATAAGGCGCGAAGTACGGTCTCAGACTGCTGCTCGAAAAGTGAGTTTTGCTGACCAATCCCGTCCAATCCTGCTTTGCTCTGCCCACCGCCGACACACAGGAAGGTTTCCAATTCGTCGCGACGCCGGTCGCGCGATAATCCTTGTCCATTGTTGAATACGTCAACTCGGCTTTCTGGATGATGGCGCCTTCCGGAAGTATCAGGTGCGTGAGATCGAATTTCACCGCGCCAGCATACTCCTTTTGGAGGAAACAATCTTTGTTTTCGTCATCTGCGATGTAAGAGCCGATCATTATTTCCCCCGGCTGGTTGCCGAAGCCGAAGATGTGGTTTTCGTATTCATAGTGTTGTCCTGTGGGGTAGGTAATGCAATCGCCGACTTGAATCCACGTCCCGCCGGCTGTGAGCCAGTCTGTGGGCGTCAACGTGATTTGTTGCAGCGCAGGCTCCTGCCCGGGGCAAAAAGTCGC
Organism: Anaerolineales bacterium; assembly: GCA_035574015.1. GTDB lineage: Bacteria > Chloroflexota > Anaerolineae > Anaerolineales > Villigracilaceae > Defluviilinea. The sequence continues at coordinate 39,107 of DATLZK010000093.1, read as the reverse complement.
CATTGCCGAAGGCGGGATGAACGGGTCGTTGACATACGCTTCCACCCCATAGCAGGTTCCCGGCCAGAGCAGCGGAATGGCAGCAACCTTCTGGGGGTCGCTGACCGTCTTGAGATATTGAGCAGATTTCGGAGAGTAAAGGACCTTCTTGGTCAAATCGGGAAGCTGGTAAATCCGATAACCATCAACCTTATCAATTCCGTATTTGCAAGCGCCAGGCCAGCAAACTTCCGGCTGCCACTCCCATACCAGGACGTTGTATCCGGGCGCATTCAGCAGTGCATTGCAAATGAAAGGCGCTAGCAGAGGATTCGCATGGGCGGCGCACTCCGCGCTGTCCTCTGCGAAGCGCAGAGCAAACGGCGGCGGGATGGTTTTCAGGCCCCCTGCAGCGAACGTCTCTTCCTGAATCGGGACTTGGGGAATGCCAACGAACTGAAAACCGCTGCCGCTCAGCGTCACATTCTGCGGCATCTGATGAACATCGAAGCCCGTCTTCCCCTGCCCGAGGTATTTGAGCACGCCTCCCAGCCAGCCCCAGCAATCCACTTGAATGACGACATTTTCTGCTGGCGGGAGCAACTGTGTGTACAAACTATCCGTGCTCTCGAAGAAATGAAACGGGTCTTTGGGCATCTTTTCCCAATTCCCATCTCCGCTGGATACGTAGCAATAAGATTTATCCACCGGCTCGGTGAACTTTATGTTCCAGACGATGGGGATGAAGAAGGGACCTCCCGCGCCGGTGGGCGGCTGCCCCTGTCCAGATCCGGCGCCCGCCCCGCCTCCCTGTCCGGACCCGGCGCCTGATCCCCCACCCCCGGCATTTCCTGCGCTGACAGGCACATTCACCGGCTGCCCGCCTGCCAATGGCTGCGATGGATCAACGTGAGGGTTAGCGCCCGCCATTTGATCCGGCGGAACCCCGAAGCCTTCGCCGATTTGCGTGAGCGTCTGCCCCTCCTCGGCGGAGACCTTCATCTTGCCGTCCCCCGCCAGCACGTTGACAATCACCGTCTGCGATTGCCCGACCTGTCCATCCGCGGCGATGGCGCGGGCCGAGAGAGTGTGGATGCCCAGCGGCCAGGCCTGCCACGTCCACTCGGCATTTTGTGGCGAGTCGGTCACCACGCCCAACGATTGACCATCCACGAACAACTCGGCGCTCTGGATGGCCGTCGGCGCAACTGCCTGCAGTCTGATTGGTACAAGATCGCCGGCCTCCATCTCTTCGCCGCTGGTGGGCGCGAGCAGGAACACCAGCACCGGAGACTCAGGCTGGAATTCGGCCTTGCTGATGCGCGAGCGGAAGTACCACCACCCACCGCCTGCCGCCAATAGACACAAAGCAATAAGCCCTGCTGAAAGACAACCCCAAAACAGTCTTTGCCTGTTCATCATGGTCTCCTTTCACAGAATACTGAGTTTTCACGAACTGACTTTCGGCTTCTGCCCCTATCGTTTCATGCGTTCCAGCACGGTTGCCGCCAGGCCGCGCAGCATCTCCTCTGAAATGGGAGTCTCTCCTGTGGCGCTGGCGGTCAATTCCAGGGCAAAGTCGTTCTTCACAAGCGCCAGAAGCGTAAACAAGCCGTTTTCATCCTGTTCAAGGAAGGCAATGTCTCCCAGGCCTTCGATAGGCTTGCCCAAATCGGCTGCGCAACACTCGATGAGCAGCTCTGGCAGATGCGTCGGTTCAAGGTAGATACTGTACTGCTGGTAATCGCCGTTGGGGAAGCCGACATGGTAAGTACAGAATGCACCGTTCTCTGAGCTGCCCTGAAGCGGTTCCTGAAACACGCTGCCTCCCGCCATGCTCGCCACTTCTTCCGGCGTGACCAGTTCACAGACGTGAAGGTCCGAGAGAGCGCGGCCAGCAGTGATGACCGACTCTGTCATTTCCGGCTCTGGGGTGGAGGCGGTCAGAGCGGAGAGGGTGGGCAGAGGAGAGTTTTCCGCCGGGGGTGAAACTTGCCCAGGGAAACCACACGCCAGAGATGCAATGAGCAGGAAACAGATGGATAAAACGATGGGGTTAAGGTTTAGGGTTTTCATCTTCGTCTCCTTCCGTAGGACAACTGCTAGCAGTTGTCCTACCATGATGAATATGCAAGGTAATGAAATCATTGAGGTCGGCCAGCGTGGTGAAATAGAGTCGCTGGTCGGAGCGCACATGGACGACCAGACCGCGCCATGTGCCAGTCTCTTCCTGGCCGCTTTCCTGCCAGATGCGAATGGTGAAAAAGTGTTCGGAACGTTGGGATGTCATAGTAGGGCAACTCATAAAGAGTAGGGCAACTCATAAAGAGTTGCCCTACATATACAAAAAGAGCGTCCGAAAAGCGTCCGAAATCGTAGAACAACTCGTACGAGTTGTTCTACAAAGATTCGTACGCTGCGCTGATTTGACGGTTGAAGGGGAGCGCGAGGAAGGCCGCTCGCAAGGCCGCGTCGGGGATGGCGTTTGCCCGTTCCTGCAGAAGGCGATATGCCTGCGTCAGCAGTTCCCGCGCCCGTTGTGTCTCTTCCAGCGCTTTACAGATTTGGGCAGCCACCCAGAGCAGGCGCTGCGGATGCACGATGACCTCGGCGGCCGAGGCGTGAAGTTGCAGCATCTCGTCCCTGATACGACGCGCCTCGTCCAGCCGCTCAGCGCGCAGGTAGGCGAGTGCCAGGTCACACAAATCGGCGCTCAATTCCGATGGCTGACCGAGCGCGCGGCGGATGACCAGACCGGCTTCCATGTGCTCGATGGCCTGCGTCAGTTCGCCCAGTTCGCGCTCGGCTGCGCCCAGGTTGCCCAGCGCGTTGGCTTCCAACGGCGCGCTCTGCATGGCACGCGCCAGTTCCAATGCCCGCTGCGCCGCCGCTTTCGCTGCCGGGTAATCCCCTTGATAGGCCGCTGCCATCCCCAGATTGAGAGCAGCGATGGCCTGACCGCGCAGGTCGTCCAGAGTACGGAAGAGGGCATCGGCCTGCTCGAGGGCGGCGCGCGCCTCGGCGTAACGTCCCAGGTGCGTCAGGGCAAGCAGGCCGGCGTTTATCAGCACTGCTGCCTGTCCCTGACGTTTGCCAATTGCCCGATACACCTTCTCCGCTTCGGCATAGTGCTGTTGCGCCTCGTGCAGACGCGAAAGGCGCGCCAGGATGACCCCCAAATGGGTGTGGGCATCGGCTTCTCCCTCGCGGTCGTGGATGGAGCGGCACAGGTTCAGCATCTGCTCCGTCAGGCTCAGGCTGGCAGTCAGGTCTTGCTGTGCAAAGGTAGCCGCGACCGCCGCGCGTAACGCCTGCACCGCCAGCGATTGATTCCCCTGCGCCAGGCTTTGCATTTCTGTCGCATAACGCTGCGCCTCTCCAAATTGTCCCTGTTGAACGGCAATGCCGGCCAGCAGACAGAGACACTCAACCTGTCCCTGCACATCGGAGGCGGCCTGATAGTCGTTCAGCGACCGGCGCGCCAGGGGAATGGCGGCCTCGTAGCGGCCCAGGAGCGTGAGGTGGGTCGCTTCGGCCTGAGCGGCACGCGCTTGCCATATTTCTCCTTCAGTCGCTGCGACATGCTGTTTGAGTTCGGCGATGAGCGCCGCCTCGGCCTCCCGTTCGCCCAGCGCGCGCTCGAACAGGATGCGACGCCACAACGTTTCGCAGACCCGCTGCGGCTCCCCCAACGAATGCGCCAGCGCCGTCAGTTGCTCCAGGCAGGCCTTTTGTGCCGGACGGTCGCCGCGGCGGTGGAGGATGGACTCCTGCAAAGCAAGCAGGTCAAAGCGAAGGCGCGGTGTGGTCGTCAACGCCAGGCCGCGCTCCAGATGGGCCAGGGCTTCTTCATCCGCATAGAGACGGGCAGCATGTTGCGCCGCGCGCAGATACCAGGCCGCGGCGCGTTCGGCTTCTCCGCCCTGCTCGAAATGCCGCGCCACCTCCCCCGCCACTTCGTCGGCTTGCGAGGCGTAAAGTTCCTCCATCAACACGGCAGCGCGGCGATGACGGCGCAGACGGTCATCGGGCGCTGTGGCTGCGTAGATGGTCTCCTGGATAAGATGATGCGAGAAGCAGTAATCGCCCCGGCTGCGGAGGCTCGCTTCGCGCACCAGTTGACGGTCGAGCAGTTCCTTCAGGCCATCCAGCGTCTCGGCCTCGCTCCAACCGCCGGTCTCGCGCAGCAGTTCCACATCGAAGGTCAGGCCCAGCGTTGCTGCCGTCTCGGCCAGGGTGCGCGTCTGGGGAGAGAGGCGCGAGAGCCGTTCCAGGATGGTCTCTTCTACCCTGCGCGGCGCGCCGCCCGCCTCGGAGAGGTGAATCTGCCAGCCTCCTTCACCAGCCTGAACCTGGCCGGACTCAAACAGGTCACGCAGGCGCTCGCTCAGGAAGAGTGGATTGCCTTCGCTCTCGGCATACAGGCGATGGGAGAGGGCACCCGTATCGGTGTGTGGGCCGGCAATCTGCGTCATCAGCGTCTCGATGGCGGGAAGCGTCAGCCGGCCCAGAGCAATGTGAGCGCTCCATCCCTCCTGTTGCAGGCGGCGGCGTACTTCGCGCAATGGATGGGCGCGCGGCGTCTCCTCTTCGCGATAAGTGCCTGCAATAAGTACCGGACGGTATGCAAAACGGCGAGCGAGGAATTCCAGCAGGGCAATAGTGGCTGCGCCGGCCCAATGCAAGTCCTCCAGAGTCAGCAAAAGCGGCCGGGGACGTGCCAACGCTTCCAGACACTCAGCCAGGGCATCGAAGAAGCGCGTCCGTTCGCGTTGGGGGTCAAGCGGGGTGAGGGCCGGCAGTCCGGCGCGGCGCAGGCGCAGTTCGGGAAGCAGGTGGGCGATAGCCGAAAGCGATAGCGGGCTGATAGGCAGGGAGGCCACCAGCGGCAGGGCGTTCTGCAGGGCTTCCTGAAAGGGCTGATAGGGACGCGGCTCGCCGAAGGTGACGCTGCCATACAACACCCGTCCGCCCTGACGCTCGGCCAGCATTGCCAGTTCGGCAGCCAGACGGCTTTTGCCGATGCCGGCCTCGCCGCTAATCAGGAGCAACCCGCCCCGGCCGGAGGCGGCGCGGCTCCAGGCGGCGCTGACTTCGTCCATCTCGGCGGCGCGCCCGACGAAAGGAAGTTGTCCCCGGCCCGGATGCGGCCGCGAACGGACTTCGCCCTCTTCCCGCGCGGGGACGGCCTCGCCCGGCAAGGGGGCGTTGCGGGCGATGACCTCGTACAGGGCCATCGTCTCCGGCATGGGTTCGACGCCCAGTTCGCGGCGCAGACGCTCCCGACATTGCTCGTATTCGCGCAGCGCGCCGGCGCGGTCGCCTGCCTGATAGCGCAGCGTCATCAGCAGGCGCACGCTGTCCTCACGCAGGGGGTCGGCGGCGAGGAGTTGAGCGCCGTAACGGATGGCCTTGGGATAGTCGCGCTGGCTTTGAAACTTCCAGGCTAGGCGTGTCAGGATGTCCAGGTAAACGGAGCGCAGCCGTTCCCGTTCGGGAAAGACCCAATCCTCGTAGAGGTTCTCCAGCAGGTCGCCGCTGTAGAGGGCGACCGCCTCTTCCCAATGTTCCTCCGAACGGCTATACCGCTCGAACTCGGCTACATCCAGCCAGGAATCGGCCTGCGGATTCCATTGGAGGGTCTCGCCAATCTGTTGTATCCAGGGGGAGGGGGCGGGAGGCAGGAGATTGCGCAGGAGATGGAGGTGACGGCGCAAGTTGGCGCGGGCAGCCTCTTCCGATTCATCAGGCCAGAACACCCCGGCCACCAGCGCACGCGGCAAGGGATGTTCGCGCTGCAGGACGAGATAAGCAAGCAGCGCGCCTACTTTCGAGCGCGGCGGAAACTTGAGCGGCGCCTCGTCCGCAAATGCCCGCAAGGTGCCAAAGAGATGGAGGCGCAGAGGCATATGAAAAAAATTATACCCATGTGCGCGATGAAATAACGTGGACAGATTGGCGGTGATCGCCATTCAGCGTAGGTTGTTTCGGGGAGCAAAGTCTGATATAGTGCCTCCCAACAGACAAACTTCAGACTCGAACAGCCTGAAGCGCGGCGCGCGCCCCTCTGCGCTAACGTTACTTAATCAACAGTAAACTCTCCCCCAGCCGATACAGTTTTGCAATGAACGTCTCCCGCAGGCGGCGCTTGAATCCAGCGGATAGCTTCCCAGTCCGATTTTTTGACGGAACATAACACCCGTCCCAGGTCTGCGGGAAAAACACCCGGGCTTTGCTTTGCGCATACGTAATTGTCATCTGAAGGGAGAATTCCTTCAAAGTAACAGAATCCCCAGATGTCGGCCAAATCTTTTTGTTCTTCGCGATCGAGCAACGTGGTCACTTTGTTTGCGAGAATGTTTTCAGCGCTATCAAAACGTTCCAAGGATAGGATGATTTTGAATATCGCCGACATGCGCAGGCACATCGTTGACCATTTTAATTCTTGAGAGAAGTCACCGCGTCCTCCAGAATAAGACGGGTGTACCGCTCCTCTTTCATCAGGACTTCGCACTTCCACTTTTGGTTGAGCGCCTGAACGATTCGTTCCACTCACAGACCGAAGCGATTGTCATCCAGGCCGTCCGAGAAACAGTGATGAAGATAGCCGCGCGATCGGCGGTTCTGCCCGTGAGGGAGAAACCGGTCTTTGCCCGGTGAATGGTTTCAATCGCACAATCTTGCAGTAGATAGAGAACGTCGAAGTAAAAAAGCGGAACGGTCAGTCACGGAGCAACTCAGGATGCTTTTCGGGAATCCATTTCACGAGAAGATCGAACCCTCGCACGCGTCTCCTGGAGCGAATTCGTCCTCGCCAGCGGGGCCAGTTTTCCACCAGTCTTTTATAGCCAAGCAGACGGATAATCTCTTCGTAGAAAGCGTATTCCAGCAGGCGGCATGCCGCCCAATCCTGATCTAGTCGTCCTTTCGTAAGACGACCTTCCGGAGTAGCGCGGAATTCGTCCGGGTCAAGGTCATAATCCCATACGTAAGGCAGTTTGCGGTGGGTTTTTGCAGTGGACTCAACAAATTGGGGATTCACACCTGTTGGGCAACTGCTAGCAGTTATCCAGCAGCGCCTGGAAGCGCGGATCGTCACGCAGGGATTCCAACTCCGGATCGCGGCGCACCCATTCGCAAGGAACCTGGCGCTTTTGCAGGGCGATTTCGAGCAGGCGCAGGGCTTCATCGTTTTCGCCACAGAGGGCGGCAAAGCAGGCGCGGTTGTATTCACCTTCCTTCTCTATCAGCAGACGAGCGCGGGCGATTTCTTCCGCCGCTTCGGCATCTCGCCCCAGACGGCGCAGAACGCCAATCAGAGAAGTGTGGTACATGCCTTGTTCCGGCGACAGTTCCACCGCTTTGCGCCAGGCGTTCAGCGCCTGTTCCAGTTCGCCTCGCAGCAGATAGACGATCCCTAGCCCGTTCCAGGGATAGGCATCTTTCGAGTCGAGTTCAATCGCCCTCTGATAGGCTTCGATGGCCTGCTCGTGCTGACCAAGGTCAGCATACACATTCCCCATCCCGTGCCAGGGAGCGGCGTATTTCGGGTTGAGTTCAATCGCCTTCCGGTAGGCTTCCATCGCTTGCTCAGGCTGGCCAAGACTATGGTACACAATCCCCAGATCGTTCCAGGGGTGGGCGTCTTTCGGATCAAGTTCAATCGCCTTCTGATAGGATTCGATGGCGCGCTCGTGCTGACCAAGGCCACGATACACACTCCCCAGCCCGTTCCAGGGACGAGCATCTTTCGGGTCGAGTTCAATCGCCTTCTGGTAGGCTTCGATGGCTCGCTCAGGCTGACCAAGATCATCATAGCTGCCGGGAGGGAGAATGATCGTATCGGATGAGACAGGCAGCTGTCGCTTGCGCCGCGCTTCGATGATTTCTTTGAGCAGGCGGTAGAGTCCGCCGAGCAGGGCACCGACCACGCCCGTGCCAAAGAGCCATGCTGTGTTTTCTTCCAACCATTGAAGGATGTTTTCCCAGTCCATTTGCGCCGTCTCCAGTTGACAACTGCTCGCGGTTGTCCGACGAATCATGCCAAAGCGATGTGTAGATGCGTTCGGATATACCCTCTCCGCAGCGCGATGTTCCGCCTTTCTTCTCGACCTATTTTACTCCCCTCTGCTTGTGGGGCGATCATGGCGGGCAAAGTATTTCTGATGACAAGCAACCGCCTTCGCACGTGGAGGTGATACAATCACAGCATGGGTACACTCTACGTCGTTGCCACTCCCATTGGCAATCTGGAAGATATTTCACCCCGTGTGCTACGCGTGCTCCGCGAAGTGAGCCTCATTGCTGCAGAGGACACGCGCCATACCGGCAAACTGCTCGAGCATTTTGGCATCAAAACGCCACTCACCAGTTATTACGAGCATAATAAACTCCACAAACTCGATTCTATTCTCGATCACTTATCGAAGGGAGATGTAGCACTGGTCTCGGATGCCGGAACGCCCGCCATCAATGATCCAGGGTATGAACTTGTCCGTGCCGCGCTCGCTTCGGGCTTCGACGTGAGGCCCGTCCCCGGTCCCTCGGCGCCCATTACCGCCCTGAGCGTTTCAGGTCTGCCTGCCAATGCATTCCTCTATCTTGGCTATCTGCCACATAAAGCCGGAGAGCGGCGCAAAGCGCTCGAACAAGTTGTTGATGTACCCTATACATTGATCTTTCTGGAGTCGCCTTATCGCATCATCGAATCACTTGAGGATATTCTCTCGATCCTGGGCGACCGAAGAATTTGTGTGGCACGCGAGATGACCAAGATGTTCGAAGAATACTGGCGCGGTAGCCTCAGCGAAGCAGTGGAATATTTCAGGTCACAGCCGGTGAGAGGGGAATTTACCCTGGTGATCGAAGGCAGGAGGAAAGAAGAAAAGGAGAAGTGGACGGAAGACGAATTGAAGAAAGCCATTCGGAGAGAGTTGTTGAATGGCAAGTCTGCCAAAGAGATTTCCCTTGAATTGTCAAAGCAAAGTGGTTGGAATAAGAAGGAGATATACAAAAAAGTGAGTGAGGGTCATTCGTGACCATCCAATTTGCGACAAGAGCAGGATTCCAAAAACTGAGGCTGTCAAAAGCCTGAATAAACATTCCAGAAAGGATTTTGCCCATGGCAGAAGAAAAGAAACCCGAAGAGAAAAAAGAAGAAAAGCCAACTCCAAAAGACAATCTGGTTATCACGAAACATAAAGTGCGCATTGGAGGCAAAGAGATTCGGTACACGGTCACGGCTGGGACCATGGTTCTGAAAGAGGAAACCGCCGATCGTGAGAAGGAAGCGGAGGGTGAAAAACCCCGCGCGCAAATCTTCTTTGTTGCGTACACCAAAGATGGGGTGCGTGACAAGTCCAAACGTCCCATCACCTTTTCCTTCAACGGTGGACCCGGTTCATCATCCGTGTGGCTACATCTCGGCGTCTTGGGACCGCGCCGCGTTGTGCTGACCGAAGAGGGTGAACTTCCTCCACCTCCCTTCAAGCTGACGGACAATCAATATTCGATTTTGGACGAGACCGATTTGGTGTTCATTGATCCGGTTAGCACCGGCTACTCGCGCCCCGTGGAGGGACAAAAGCCAAAGGAGTGGCATGAGTTTCGCAAGGATATCGAATCGGTCGGCGATTTCATCCGTTTATATACGACGCGTTATAGCCGCTGGCTTTCACCAAAGTTTCTAATCGGCGAAAGTTACGGTACAACGCGCGCTGCCGGTCTTTCGGGTTATTTGCAGGAACGACATGGCCTGTATCTCAACGGGTTGATGCTCGTTTCGGTCGTGTTGGATTTTGCGACGATCCGTTTTGATACGAATAATGAACTGCCTTACATTTTGTTCCTGCCGGCATACGCGGCCACTGCCTGGTATCACAAAAAAGCAGGGAAGAATCAACCGCTCAAAAAATTTCTGAAGGATGCCGAGGAGTTCGCGCGCGGTGAATACGCCACTGCACTCATGAAAGGCAATTTGCTCTCCGCCGCAGAACACGCCCGCATCGTGAAGGAATTGGCACGCTTTACCGGTCTGTCTGAAGAATTCATCGAGCGCACGAATCTGCGCATTCAGGATCGGCATTTCTTCAAGGAACTTTTGCGCGATCGCGGGCGGACGGTGGGGCGCCTCGACAGCCGCTTCCTCGGCATTGACCGTTTGGGTGTGACCGAAGCGCCCGAATATGATCCTTTGTTGACCAATGTGATGGGACCGTACACCGCCGGACTTTATGATTACGTGCGCACCGAATTGAAGTTCGAATCGGATTTACCTTACGAAGTTCTGAATGAAAAAGTCTGGCCCTGGTCATATGCCGCGTTCGAGAATCGCTATGTCAACGTGGCTGAAACGATGCGACAGGCGATGACCTATAACCCGCATTTGAAGGTCTTTGTGGCGAATGGCTATTACGACCTCGGTACGCCATATTTTGCAACCGAATATACTTTCAGCCATCTCGGTTTACACGAGAGTCTACAAAAAAACGTACATATGGAGTATTACGAGGCAGGCCATATGATGTATATCCACATGCCCTCGCTGAGGAAGATGAAGGCAGATTTGGCGAAATTCATCCGACGCGCGATGTAGCCGCCATGCCCCATTTCGTTTTTTTCAACCCCTCTCTCAGAGAGTGTTTTAAAAGTGGTCGAGTAAGATTGGGGAATGACAGAATTCACCCGAACTTACCCGACCGATCTGAAGTATACCGAATGGCAAGAGATTTCGGCGTTCTTTCCCCGTTCTGAGACGGGCCGCCCGCTGAAATGGGAAAGGTGGCAGATTATCAACGCCATCCTGTATGTCAATCGTACTGGCTGCCAATGGCGCATGTTGCCAGTCAATTTTCCTCCGTGGCGCACGGTGTATTACTACTATTGGCTCTGGAAGAGCGAGGGGCTGTGGGAACGGATCAATGCCGTACTGGTGAAGAAGGTGCGGAAGAAAGCTGGGCATCACGAACAACCCAGCGCAGCAGTGATCGACAGCCAGAGCGTAAAGACCTCGGAAGGCGGTGAAGAACGTGGCGTGGATGTGCATAAGCAGACGCCAGGACGAAAACGACACTTGGTTGTGGATGTTCTGGGACTGGTGTTGCTGGTGGTGGTTCACAGCGCCAGCCTTCAGGATGCGGCGGGAGGCTGGCTGACCTTGAAAAAGCTGTTTGCGGGCATCAAACGCAACCTGCACAACCGTTGGTGTCGCTTGAAACTGATTTGGGCGGACGGAGCCTATGCCAGCATTGTCGAGACCGTCCGAAAACAGTTTGGTTGGCTCTTGGAGATTGTCAAACGTTCCGATGACCTCAAAGGTTTTCAAGTTTTACCTCATCGCTGGGTAGTCGAACGATCCTTTGGTTGGTTGGACCGTTACCGTCGTCTGGCTCGTGACTATGAACACACCACATCCTCCAGCGAGAGCATGGTCTACATCGCCAGCATCCGACGCATGCTCAAAATCGTCACAACATGACCTTTTAAAACGCTTTCTCACTGGGAGAGGGGTTACGGGTGAGGGGTGAGGGCGCTGGCGGAGCGATGCAAAGCATGAGCGTTGGCTTGCAACAGAGCGAGATGGAAAATTCGCCGCCAGGTTACTCTGTGGCGAAAAGTCCTTATCACGAACGGACATGAGTTTACATCTTTTTGCACAGGAGCATGCATGAACCTCGACGATCTCGAACGCTTCAAACAACTCGATACGCAAAACATGCTTGGGGAGATTGACAACCTCCCGGAGCAACTTGAGTTTGCTTATCAACTTGGTATGCGATATGACTTGCCTGCCTGGAAGGGAATCCGTCACGTATTGATTGCAGGGATGGGCGGCTCTGCCATCGGCGCGGATTTGCTTGCCGCGTACTGCGCTTCTCTCTCCCCCATCCCGGTTACCGTTCATCGCGACTACGGACTCCCCCTCTTTGCACGCGGCGCGGAAACGCTCGTCGTTTGTTCCTCGCATTCCGGCAACACCGAGGAGACGCTCGATGCCTTCGAAACCGCGCACAAAGCCGAATGCCGCATCCTCGCAATCTGCACAGGCGGCGAACTCGCCAGGCGCGCACGCGCAAAAGATATTCCCCTCTGGACCTTCGACCATACCGGTCAGCCACGCGCCGCAGTGGGATTCTCCTTTGGTTTATTGCTGGCGCTGTTTCAACGATTGGAATTGATCCCCGATCAAAAGGAAGCAATCACTCATGCGGTTGCCTCCATGAAGAAAATGCAGGAAACGTTGAAAGCGAACGTGCCTGCCGCAAACAATCCCGCCAAGCGCTATGCCGGTCAATTGATGGGGAGGTGGGTGACGATCATGGGATCGGACCTGATGGCTCCGGTGGCGCGCCGGTGGAAATGCCAGATCAATGAAATCGCCAAAGCCGCCGCCAGTTTCGAGTTCCTGCCCGAAGCCGATCACAATACCCTCGCCGGCACGAAGAATCCCGAAGAAGTGCTCAACCCACACACCATGACCCTCTTCCTGCGCGCCCCGTCCGATCATCCGCGCAATCGCCTGCGCTCCGACCTAACCCGTCATGCCTTCATGCTCGAAGGGATGAACACCGATTACATTGACGCGCGCGGCGAGACTCCCCTCGCCCACATGTGGACGATGATCCTTTTTGGCGATTACATGGCATACTACCTTGCAATGGGCTATGGCGTTGATCCCACGCCCATCCAGGCATTGGTTGAGTTTAAAGAAGCAATGAAGGGAGCAAGATAAAAACTTCATGTCCCTTCGGTGGGTCGTTCGCCAATCTGTTTATCGCGCTGAAAAATTGATTCAGCGCCTCCGCTTCTTTTCCCAGCCGCAGGACTTACCCATCCTGCTCGGCATTTCCTTTCCAAAAAGCGGAACGCATCTGCTCGATCAAATTCTGCTTGGTTTTTCGAACATCGCGCCGTATGCCAGACGCCTGCATTCCTTTTATGCAGAGTACGAAGGCGAAAGCGGCGTCAAGCGCGCGCCAGAACAGGCTCTTCGCTGGCTCGATTCGCTTCGCCCGCGCGACGTAGCCTCGGCTCACCTCTTTGCGCGTCCCGAAGCCGTTGCGCGCGTATGCTCACCGAAATTCATTCCCTATTTCATCTTTCGCGATCCACGCGATGTAGTCGTTTCGCACGTCTTCTACGTCAGCGAGATGGAGGCGCGGCACGTGCATCATAAGTATTACCGAACCCTTCCCGATTTTCAGGCGCGGCTCACGGTCAGCATTCTGGGACGCCCCGATGCGGAGGTGGAATTCCCGAATATTGCCGCGCGCTTTGCTCCCTATTTGGAATGGCTTGCCCATCCTGAAGTACTTGCAATTCATTTCGAAGATTTGATTCATGACCGCGCCGCGGCGCTTACCCGCATTCTGGATCACTTCCTTACCCGCGTCCCGCTTCGGACTCCCCGTGAGCGCATCCTCGCCTCCCTCGAAGCCTCCATCAACCCGACAAAATCCCCGACCTTCCGCTCCGGGAAGACAGGCGAGTGGAAGAAGTATTTCACTGAGGAACACAAGCGCATCTTCAAAGATGTGGCTGGAGATTTGTTGATAAGATTGGGATATGAAAAGAGCAATGATTGGTAATGTCTTCCTCACCCCTCTCCGCGCAGGAAAGAGGAAGGGGGTGAGGGGATGAAGTGTTCTATCGTCATCCGTGCTTATAACGAAGAAAAACACATCGGTCGCTTGTTGGAGGGGATTCGACATCAAACGGTGAAGGATGTCGAAATCATCCTCGTTGATTCCGGCTCGACCGATGGAACGGTTGCCATTGCGGAATCGTTTGGAGCGCGGGTGGTGCGCATCGCGTCGGCGGAGTTTACGTTTGGGCGGTCGCTCAATTTCGGGGTCCGTGCCGCGACGCGGGAGTTGATCGTCATCGCCAGCGCGCACGTCTATCCCGTGTATCCCGATTGGCTCGAGACCCTCTTGCGTCCCTTTCAAGATGAAAAAGTTGCGCTGACCTATGGCAAACAGCGCGGTCCTGAATCTGCAAAGTTTTCAGAACGACAGATTTTTCATCAGTGGTATCCCGATGTAAGCAACTTCGATCAGCCTACCGCGTTTTGCAACAACGCCAATGCGGCCATCCGAAAAAGTTTGTGGGAACAGCATCCCTACGACGAAACACTGACAGGGCTTGAAGACGTGGCTTGGGGAAAGTGGGCGAAAGAACAGGGATACAAAATTGCTTATGTCGCAGAGGCAGAGGTCATTCATGTTCACAATGAAACACCGCGCGCCGTGTATAACCGCTATCGCCGCGAGGCAATGGCATTCAAGCGTATCTATCCTGAGTCGCATTTCAATATTTATGATTTTTTGCGTTTGAGCACCATGAACATTTTGAGCGATCTCTGGCACGCGGCGCGCGAGCGAGTGTTGTGGAAGAACCTTGTTTCAATCTTTTGGTTCCGCCTCATGCAGTTTCATGGGACGAGGATGGGGTATCGCCAGAGCAGTCTGCTCACGCCGCAATTGCGTGAGACGTTTTATTATGCGCGTGAGAGAAAGAGAAAAGAGGAAAAGGGGAGGGATGTGGAACCGATTCGGTATAATCAGGCGGAATGACGGTAGATTTTCCTGTCTCGATATTTGAGCATTAGGAACTGATTGATGCCTACGATTATTGCCCTGGTTCCCATGCGTCATCATTCGCAGCGTGTACCCGGCAAGAACTATCGGAACCTTGCCGGGAAACCGCTCTATCAACATATCATTGAAACACTGCTGTCCGTCCCAGAAATCCATCAAATTGTCGTGGATACCGATTCGGAACCGGTGATGAGCGGTCTGCGCAAAAATTTTCCGCAGGTCCAGATCATCGTTCGCCCTGAACATCTGCGCGCCGATGACCTGCCGATGAACGAAATTCTCCTCTACGATACGCAACAATATCCCGCTGATTTTTATCTGCAAACGCATAGTACCAATCCGCTTCTCAAAGCCGCAACCATCTCGCGCGCCATTCACTCCTTGCTCAGCCACTACCCGAATTACGATTCCCTTTTTTCCGTTACTCGCCTGCAAACGCGCTTGTATTTTCAGGATGGACGCGCCATCAATCATAATCCCCATGAACTTATCCAGACGCAGGACCTGCCCCCCGTGTACGAGGAGAATTCCTGTATCTATCTTTTCACGCGTGAGAATCTAGTGCGCAAGCGTCATCGCATCGGCGATAAACCTCTGATGTTCGAAATAGACCCGCAAGAAGCGTGGGACATTGATGAAGAACTCGATTTTGCCATTGCAGATTTTCTGCTGAGAAGGAACTCCCCCTGACATCGGTGTTTTGGACAAATGAAGAAGACTCTCTCTAGGTTGTTTCGCGCGCCGTGGTATCCCATTGCCATCAGTGCGTACCCGGTTTTGGCGTTGCTCTCTGCCAATGCAGGTCAGGTGCGCCTTGAGGCGGGAATGCGCCCGTTGTTGATTTCGGTCGGCTTGGGAATATTGATATATGTTCTTCTCTGGTTGTATTTCAAGAGGATTTATAAAGCGGCCTTTCTCGCCACTCTATTTTTGACGTTGTTCTTTTCTTATGGACATGTCTTGATCTTCATCGAAGCCAGATGGGCTCATCTTAATGCGGCGCTCTGGTTGCCGGCCGTATGGCTCCTTCTTTTTCTGCTTTCCTTTTTCTGGGCTAGCAGGCCCTATCTTGCATTTATCTCTTCCACTCCCTCTCTGAATGTCATCGCGCTTGTTTTGTTGATCCCTTCCCTGTGGCAGATACATTTCAACAGAGTCCCCGAAAGTGATCATCGCGTGGCGGCAGATCACGCGCCGATTCAAGAGAATCTGTCATTGCCCGAAAACCCGC
Organism: Anaerolineales bacterium; assembly: GCA_035574015.1. Taxonomy (GTDB): domain Bacteria; phylum Chloroflexota; class Anaerolineae; order Anaerolineales; family Villigracilaceae; genus Defluviilinea. The sequence goes on along the minus strand of DATLZK010000093.1, from coordinate 23,300 downwards.
CGGATGTCTATTTCATTGTCCTGGATTCCTACGGTCGTTCCGATTTGCTCTATTCCGCCTATGGGTTTGATAATCGCTATTTTGAGAATGAACTGAAAAGGCGCGGCTTTTACATTGCCTCCTGCAGTCAGAGCAATTATGTGCGCACCGAACTCTCCATCGCTTCGGCACTCAACATGCAGTATTTGCAAAATTTGGATGACGACTTCGTCCCCCAAAACATTCGACGTGCGGTGTTGTGGGATTCCCTCCAACATAGTGCCGTGCGCTATAACTTCGAATCGCTTGGCTATGAAACAGTGAACTTTGCCTCTGGCTATGCCTGGTTGGAATTAACCGATGCCGATCACTTTCTGACCCCACCGCCACTCTCTTCTGGAATGACCGAATTTGAAGCCCTGTTTTTGCGAACCACCCTCGCGCGCTACATACAGGATTGGGGATGGGTGGATCCCGATTATCTCTTGGGAGTGAGAGAGCGTGAACGATTCAACTATATCTTTGACAACATGGATGATATTGCCCGCATGCCACAGCACACCTTTGCGTACATCCACATTATCTCCCCTCACCCGCCCTTTGTCTTCGATGCTCAAGGCAACCCCACCTATCCGCCCGATTTTTGGAATGAACAGCGTCTCTATCCGCCAGACCTCTACCAAAAAGGATATGTAAACCAACTACAATATTTGAACACTCGCCTGCTTCAAGCAGTGGATGTCCTCCTCGAAACTTCCAAGACGCCGCCGATCATCATCCTCCTCGGTGATCACGGACCCTGGCATCAGCCCAGGAGCAAACGTCTGTTGAATTTTACGGCTGTCTATTTTCCAGAACATTCCGATACCCTCTATCCAACCGTTACTCCCGTCAATCTTTTTCGTCTGGTTTTCAATACTTACTTTGGCGGGAAATATGATATTCTAAAGGATGTCGCCTATTTTTCACCTGTACCAAATTTGTACGATTTCACAAAGATCGAGAATTCCTGTTCATTGGCAGAAGAATGAAATACACAATCCTGCTTACCGCTCCTTATATGCTTCCGTTTCTGGAGCGCTTTAAACCGATTTTCGCAAAGTACGACATTGATCTTATCGTCCCACCTGTGGAAGAACGCATGGAAGAGGACGATCTGTTGCAATACGCCGGTCAATTCGATGGGGCTATTTGTGGCGATGATCGCTACACCGCGCGCGTGATCGAAGCCTGCGCGCCGCGCCTCAAAGTGATCTCGAAGTGGGGAACTGGCATCGATTCGATTGACGCCGAAGCCTGCTCCCGTTATGGAATCAAAATCGGGCGCACCCCCAACGCTTTTACGCTCCCCGTCGCCGACACCGTCCTCGGCTACATTCTGGCGTTTGCTCGCCGCCATCCCTGGATGGATAAGGAAATGAAAAGCGGAAGGTGGGAAAAGCTCCCCGGTAAATCCCTCAGCGAATGTACGCTGGGTGTGATCGGCGTTGGCAACATCGGCAAAGCTGTTGTTCGTCGGGCAAAGGCGTTTGGCATGAAAATCTATGGCAATGACATCGTGGAAATTGACCACGTCTTCATCGCCGAAACCGGAATCGAAATGACCGACCTCCGCTTTCTGCTTGCCCATTCCGATTTCGTCTCCCTCAACTGCGATTTGAATCCCACCAGTTATCATCTGATCAATGCCGACACCCTTGCCCTGATGAAACCAAGTGCTGTACTTATCAATACCGCGCGCGGACCTATCGTCGAGGAGAAAGCGCTCATCGAAGCGTTGCAGGCAAAACGTCTCGCGGGAGCCGCTTTGGATGTCTTCGAGCAGGAGCCCCTTCCCAAGGACAGTCCACTGCTGAAGATGGATAACGTCCTGCTTGCTCCACACAACGCCAACTCCAGCCCGGCCGCCTGGGAACGCGTGCATTGGAACACCATCAAGAATCTGTTGGAAGGATTGGGAATCTCTTATTCACCTATGGATTTGAAATATGACTCGTAAAACTGTTCTGATTACCGGCGCGGCGGGGGGCATTGGCCGCGCCACAGTCAATCTGTTCACCGAAAAAGGCTGGTGCGTGATCGGCGTGGATCGCGCCGACTTTGGAAAGGGCTTTCCCTCAAATGGCTTGTTTATCCGCTCCGATATTTCGCGCGCCGAAGATATGCAAGCCATCTTTGATCAAGCCAGGGCGTTCACGTCCAGCCTCGACGCGCTCATCAACAATGCCGCCGTACAGATTGCCAAACCACTTATGGAAACCACCGTCGAGGAATGGGATGCAGTCATGGCATCCAACTTGCGCTCGGTCTTTTTGGGCGTCAAGCTGGCTCATCCACTCCTCAAGGCTGGCGGTGGTGGCGCTATTGTCAACGTCTCCTCGGTTCATGCTATTCAAACCTCTGCAAACATTGCCGCCTATGCCGCCTCTAAAGGCGGATTGCTTGCCCTCACGCGCGCTATGGCTATTGAGTTCGCGCCCGATAATATTCGCGTCAATGCTGTGTTGCCGGGGGCTGTGGATACGCCCATGCTCCGCGCCGGCTTGGATCGAGGTCACGCGGGAAGCGGCGATGTGCAGCAACGGCTCGAAAACCTTGCCCGCAAAACCGTGAACGGCAGAGTCGGCAGGCCCGAAGAAATCGCCCATGCCATTTACTTCCTCGCCGATTCCGAGCAGTCCTCCTTTATGACCGGTCAGGCGTTAGTGGTGGACGGTGGTGCAACGGCGCGGTTGAGCACAGAGTAAGATATTCTTCAACAATTATGAAACAAACGCTGAAACGCACACTCCCACCCTCGCTTTGGAATCTTGCGCGTGATGCATATGATGGCATCCGCCGCATCCCTGAATTGCCCGCAGCCTATCTACATCCGTGGCGACGCGAAAGCATCAGGCGCTTGACTGAATTGAAAGACATTCATAAGGGGCGACGCGCCTTCGTCATCGGCAACGGTCCCAGCCTGCGGCAGACTGATCTTGGCAAATTGAAAAACGAGATTACGTTCGGTTTGAATCGTATTTATCTCCTTTTCCCCGAATTGGGCTTCTCCACCACATACCTTTGTGTAACCAATGATCTGGTCGTCGAACAATTTGTAGATGACCTCCGCGCGCTTCCCATACCGAAATTTATTGCCTGGCGTTCGCGCCGCCATTTTCCGCCTCATCTGCCGCCTGATCAGTTACCCACCTTCCTCTACACCTCCTACACGGGCCCACGCTTTGCGCGCGATGTGCGCGGGCGGGTATGGGAAGGCGCCACTGTGACCAACGTCGCTTTACAGCTTGCCTTTCATATGGGTGTTCAACAGGTCATCCTCATCGGCGTGGATCATAACTTTGCCTCTCGCGGCGAAGCAAACAAAGTAGTGGTTTCGCAGGGTGATGACCCGAATCACTTTGCACCCAATTACTTTGGCAAAGGCATAAAATGGCAACTGCCGGATCTGGAGACCTCTGAACTCGGCTATACCCTCGCGCGCGAAGCCTATCGCAAAGCAGGGCGGGAAATCTTGGATGCCACAATTGGAGGGAAGTTGACCATCTTCCCCAAAGTTGAGTATCATTCGCTCTTCGAGTGAAGGCTCTCGCTTCTTTCCAAGCCTGAGTTACGTTATCCGAGAGGTTACACACTTCTGAAAAATTCGCCTGATCCCCCTCACCGCTTCGATAGGCTCAGCGCGGTACCCCAACCCTCTTCTACCGCCGGGAGAGAGGTGGGGATGAGGGAAAAGCAGGCGGGAAATACAACATATGGAAATGCTTTGATTGTCTAACCCCATTAAGTTAGATTCCGTTCCAGACTTTTCCTTCCCTCTTGGCTTGATCCTCCTTGCCTTATGACACTCGTTTCGATTATTACCCCATCCTTCAATCAGGCCACCTATCTCGAGCAGACACTGCGCTCGGTCCTCGAACAGGGCTACGCGCCCCTTGAATATATCGTCATAGATGGCGCCTCCACTGACGGTTCGGATATTATCATCAGTAAATATCAAGATCGTCTGGCATACTGGATTTCAGAAAAAGATTCGGGGCAGGCAGAGGCGATCAACAAAGGACTGCAGCGCGCCAGAGGGGAGATTGTGGCATGGTTGAATTCGGATGATTATTATTTGCCGAACGCCATTGCCTCAGCTGTGAGGGTCTTTGAGGAAAATCCTGAGGTGGTCATGATCTATGGCGATATGCTGGCTGTAAACGAGCAGGGGCAGACGATCAACATCCTGAAGTACCGGCAATTGTCCTTGCAAGATTTATTGTGCTTTCAAATCATTGGGCAACCATCGGTTTTCCTCCGCCGCGCTGCACTCGAAAAGGCAGGGGGACTGGATCCTACTTTCCATTTTCTGCTCGATCATCATCTTTGGATTCGCGTCGCACAACAGGGAAAAATCTTGCATGTACCACAAATCTGGGCGGCGGCGCGTTATCACGCGCAAGCCAAGAATCGTCTCAGGGCAGTGGAGTTCGGGCGCGAGGCATTCCGTATTTTGGCTTGGGCGAAGGAACAGCCCGGTTTAGCGGAGGCCATTTCCGGCGTAGAGCGACGCGCCCGCGCTTCGGCTCATCGCCTCAACGCGCGCTATCTGCTCGATGGAGGAAAGCCTGCACCCGCGTTATTCGCTTGGTTTCGTGCGCTGTTCATCCATCCGCCAACGGCTCTGAGGCGAATGAATATCTTTGTTTCAGCATCGTTACAAGTAATAGGGCTGACCTTTCTTGGCTCTGTTTACAAGGATTTCAGAGCGAAACGATTACAAGGCAAAGAAGATACATGAATTATGTCAAAAGGAAATCGCATGCACGGGTTGACTGGAAATGAATTGACTCAGCGCTTCTTTCGATATATCTCCATAGTGAGCAACGTAGCGGTCTTGTTTGCTCTTTCGGTCTATGCCTATGGAGGGCTTTTCGCGCGTTATCAGGCCGATGATTATTGCGAGACGGTCTATTTGCTCTCAGCCAGCCATATCCTTGAAGCAGTGATCCACGCTTACAACACCTGGCTGAATAGTTATTCCATTTTGTTTCTGGTGCAATTGACGGAGTTAGGAGGGCTGTGGGGGTTTCGCCTCATGACTGCCATGACTTTGGTGTTGTGGCTGGCTGGGTTGACGTGGCTGACAGGTGAAATTGGAAAATTTTTTCACGCCCGCTTGAACTTGTGGATGAATATGTGGCTCGCGGCGCTGATTATTTTTCTAAGCCTGTATCAGGCTCCCAATTTGCATCAGATCCTTTATTGGCGTACGGCGCTCATCCCTTATACGGTCCCCCTGGTCTTTTTTATCTATATTGCGGCTTTACTTCTATGGTATGTTCGTTTTCCATGCGAAAAGCGCCGTGCTCTCGGAGTGGGATTGCTGGTGAGCGGACTGGTCTTTTTTGCCGGCGGCCTCGGTGAGACGACCGCGGCGCTACAGGTTGGACTTCTTGCCTCCGCTGTCCTCCTGGTATGGCTGACAAGGTCGAAGCATGGACGGACAGATCTCTTGATGATCCTCCTGATTGCTCTGGCTCTCTCTGTACTTGTGGTGATCATCATTGCCCTTTCACCGGGAACGGCGACCCGCTTGGAGGGAATTACCTCTCAGCGTGCTCCGCTCTTCAATCCAATCACTTTGTCCACTCGCACGCTTCTATATACCCTTTTGTTCGTTGCAGATGCTTTGCGCGTGGCACCTTTGCCCAATTTTCTCTTGTTTGCGCTTCCTTTTGGGATATGCTATTTTCACTTTTCTCAAGGAAGACAGATTTCCCCTCACACACGCCTCGCGGCGTTGCTTCTTCCCCTCCTCATGATCATTGTCATTGGATGCAGTTTTGCCCCAAGTGTTTTTGCTCAATCTTATCCGGTTGCGCGGGCGCGTTTTGCAGCGCATTTCGTCTTGGCATTTAGCCTTGCCTGGGAGGGAAGTTTGTTAGGCATGTTGGCGAGTAGGATACAATTGCCCAATCGAGTAAGTTTTGCCAGAGGCTTATTGCTTGTTCTGCTTGGGATGGCAAGCGTGTATCCGCTTCGTGCGGCGGCGAATCTCTATACCGCCTTGTCGGATTTTCGTGCCTGGTCTGCCGCATGGGACGCGCGCGATGCGTATATTCGGCAGGCAGTTGCAGAGGGTGTGACAGACCTGGTCGTCGTTCAACTCGATACCATTGGCGGCGTTCAGGAATACAAGCACGATGCCAACCATTGGGTCAACAAGTGTGCGGCAGAATACTATGGACTTCGCACCTTGCGCGCTCCTTGATGAGATATTGCGTCATGAATCAAAAACAGGAAAATACATTTACCCCCATCCTCGTCACCGGTGCGCATCGCAGTGGCACAACCTGGGTTGGCAGAATGCTGGCGGCTGATGTGCAAACTGCCTATATCAGCGAACCGCTCAATGTGTGGCACCGCCCTGGCGTTTACGGTGCGAAGGTTTCACACTGGTATCAATATATCTGCGAAGAGAACGAAGGCGAATATCTGCCTGCCTTTCTTCAATTGCTCGATTATGACTATCACCTTCTCGCTGAGATACGCTCCCTGCGATCCCTCAAAGATGTGCTGCGCATGATGCGCGACTTTGCTATCTTCTATCGCGGCTTGATGCAGGGGCGGCGCGTTCTGCTCAAGGATCCCTTCGCGGTGTTCAGCACGCCGTGGTTTGCCCAAAGACTCAACTGTAAAGTTGTCATTACAGTGCGGCACCCGGCCGCGTTTGCCAGCAGTTTGCAGCGCCTGCACTGGCATTTTGATTTCAAGAATCTGCTCGATCAACCTCTGCTCATGCGCGATCATCTCGAACCGTATCGGGAACAAATGCAATCCATGGCGGCAGATGACATCATTGGACAGGCATCCCTCTTATGGAAAATGATCTACGCATCGGTTCACGCGACCCGTTACCTGCATCCTGACTTCATTGTCGTTCGCCACGAAGACCTTTCGCGCGATCCCCTCAACGGCTACCGCGACCTGTACGCTTCACTAGGGCTCGACTACACTCCCCGTGTGCAACAGATCATCCTCAACTCGAGCAGTTCCGATAACCCGAAAGAACTTTCGCGCCGAAAGACCCATTCTGTGAAACTCGATAGCCTTGCCAGCATCAAGAACTGGCGAAAACGTCTGAGCGATGATGAGATCTCGCGCATCCGCGAGATGACCGAAGAAGTTTCTCGCTTATACTATTCGGATGATGAGTGGTAGCGATCATCCGCTCACGAGTTACTCGACCTCCAATGTCTTCCTCCTTTCCTCTTGTCTCCATTGTCACACCCTCTTTCAATCAGGCGCGCTATATCGAGGCGACCATCCAATCCGTTCTCTCGCAGGACTATCCACGCATCGAATATCTGATCGTGGACGGCGGCTCCACGGATGGAACGGTTGACATTATCCGAAAATATGAAAGCAAACTCGCCTGGTGGGTCAGCGAACAGGACAAAGGTCAGACCGATGCGATCAACAAAGGTTTTGCGCGCGCAAACGGAGAAATCCTTGCTTGGCTCAACTCAGACGACACCTATGAACCAGGGGCAGTCTCTGCCGCTGTGCGCTATTTGCAGGAACACCCTGAAATTGGCATGGTGTATGGTGATTGCAACTACATCAACGAGGAGGGGCGGGTGATTGGAAAATTTCCCGCCGCGCAAACAAATTATGTTTTGCTTCGCAGAGGATACGTCCATATTCCCCAGCAAACGACGTTTTTTCGGGCAGACTTATGGAAGCAGGTCGGTCCTCTCGATCCGTCTTTTTACTTTGCCATGGATTATGATTTGTGGACACGCATTGCCGCGCGCAGCGAAATTAAGTATGTGCCACAGACCTGGGCAAATTTTCGGCTGCATACTGCCGGCAAGACACTGGTCGCGGATGATCGTTGTTGGCCCGAAATGCTCCGCGTGCACTACCGCGACGGCGGTTCATTCTTTTCCGTGATCGTGGCAAAATATTACATCCGCAAATTGATTGCTCCGTTGTGGAATCTACGTCGGCGTCGAATGCTCTCATCCTAATCCTCCAATTTTCAAATTCTCACTTTTTCCCTTTATGCCTCTCTTCTCTCCCCCCTCACTTGATGATCTCATCCGCTTGCTCAAGGCTTGGCGTTTTTGGGTGCTTGGTGCGTGTGTGGGCGGGTTGATCGGCGCGGGGCTTTATCTTATCGTGCCGTCGCCCTATCGCGCGCGAGCCACTGTGCTTGTGGATTTCAATCTCGAACAGGCATGGCCCCAGGAAACGGACCGCCAGCAATTCTATTATCTTGAACGTGAGACGCGCAAACTGGAGGAGATCGCCTGGTCTGATGTGGTAATGCAAGCCGTTGCTGAAAACGATGGCGCTCTGACAGTCGAGGAATTGCGCAAAGGAAAACTTCGTCTCGGTCAGCCTGCGGAGGGCGGCTGGCACTTCTACGCAGAAGATCGTGACCCGGCGCGCGCACAAAGGCTCGCTTCTGCGTGGGCAAAGGCTTTTGAGGAACAGGCACGCCGAAAAATTGCTGATTCCGCGGGCTTGAATTCGTTTATCGAGGTGACGGCTACCCAGACGGAAAATTTACCTGTTGAGCGCAGTGTACCGATGGGTATGTATCTTCTCAGTGGCGCAATCGCATTTCTCGTGATGGGTTCTTTGATTGTTTTGTTCTTTGATGGTGGGATGAGGAAAGAAGAAAGATGAAAGAAGGATGAAGGACGTGAGTCTTGTGATGCGCTGGCTTTGGGGCGCGGTATTGTTTACTTTGCCGGTGACGAGTTTTCGGTACTTCCCTTTTATGGGGGAGGGGACTTTCGTTCGTCCGCTTGCGTTTTATCCGCTGGCACTGCTTCTGCCTCTTTTGCTCATTCAATGGATGAGGGGAAAGAGCCCATTGCCGCGCAGTGGGGCACTGGTCCCCCTCTTCGGGTTCGTGTTGGTCGTTTTAGCGGGATCAAGCCTCGGTGTCTTTCTCGATGCGCTTCCATTTCGCGGGCAGGATTATTTCGGGCGCGTGGCGCGTGCGTGGGTTACGCTCATCATCGGCCTATCCTTTTTTATTACCGCCGCGTGGATGAATCGCAGTGAGGATGATTTGCGGTTTTCGGTCAAATGGCTGTTGGCTGGTTTCCTCCTGGATGTGTTGTGGAGTGGCGTGCAAGCGCTTGCGTTCTATACTCCGCTTCTTGAAAAAGTAACGGTCACACACTGGCAGCGTGCTTTTTCGATGCGTGAACTGGTGAGGACCAATCGTATTTCGGGCATGGCATATGAGCCCGCATGGCTCGCAGGTCAGATTGCGACAGTGTATTTGCCCTGGTTGTTTGCTTCGCTCCTGACACGCCTGCGCGTCACGCGCCTCAAGTGGTTTGAAATTGTTCTGCTGGGATTTGCTTTGCTGTTATTGCTTGCCACATTCTCGCGCGGCGGTTTGTTGAACGCTGGGGTTTCGATCTTTCTCACGCTTCTTTTGGCGGGGCAGGCGGAGTTGCGCGCCGCGTGGGATTGGTTCAAGGCTGGCTTGCGCAGCGGAAGAAGTCTGGTTTTGCGTTTGGCTGTGATGATCATCGCGCTTGGTGCCTTTACAAGCGCAGGGATGTTCCTCAGTCAGAAGGGATATATTACGCGCTTGTTCGAGTCGAACGCGGAAAGCGTGGAGGAATTCATCATTGAAAATTCAGCGGGCGCGCGCGCGGCATATACTTTCGGCGCGATGGGCGCGTATGAAGTGAATCCGTTGCTCGGTGTGGGGCTGGGCGCGAGCGGCTTTTACATTTACGACCATCTTCCAGAGTGGTCGTTGACCACCGTTCCGGAGATTGCCCGTCAACTCAGCCCACAAAGTCATTTGTATCCGAACCCCAAAAATATGTATGTGCGCTTGCTGGCGGAAACGGGCTTGATCGGTTTCTTTCTGTTCATTGCTTTTCAGTTTTCACTACTTGGAGATGCTTTGATCGCCTTGAAAGGCAGAACGCCGGTTATGCGGTATCTTGGCATCGCGGGTCTGTTTTCCTGGATTGCTATTGCAATCTATAACGCGACACAAGATTCGTTTGCTATTCCCAACATTTGGATCAACTTTGGAATTCTCGCCGGCATGATGTCTTATGCGTTAGAATCGAAAAATCATTCATCATCCCCATCCTCTCTGACGCGCTTGGAAGAGAGGCAGGAGTTATCATGATTATTCTTTCTGTGGGAATGCCACGTGCCGGTTCTGGCTGGCACTACAATCTCATCCATGATCTGATGCAAACTACAGGCTGTGCCGATGCACGCGACATCCGCGAGAAGTATCATTTGCAGAGCATTTTGACCGAGGTCAATTGCAATATCGGCGTCCTTTCAGTAAGAAGGCTTGCGATGGTGTCTCTGCCTGCCTTGATGGGCAATACATTCGTCATCAAAGCCCATGCGGGACCTACCGTTGCCTCCCGCTTCCTTCAACGCCTGGGCTTGCTTCGCATTACCTACATCTACCGCGACCCGCGCGATGCCATGCTCTCTGCCTACGAATATGGTCAGCGCGCCCTGCAAAAGGGACGCCCGAATGCCTTTTCTCACCTCACCGACTTTCAGAAGAGCCTTGACTTCATCATGGATTATGTTCGTATCTGGGAAAAGTGGATGAAGGAAAAGGATGTACTCGTCGCGCGATACGAAGACTTGCTGACGAATTACGATAACGAGGTCCGTCGTCTGCTGGAGTTCCTTCGCTTAGACGGGAGTCGTCCCGAGGTCCAAAAGGTGATCGAACAGTATCGTCCAGGAGCCGCGGAGGGACAGCAAGGCTTGCATTTCTACAAAGGCAAGATCGGAAGGTTTCGCGAGGCCTATACTCCCGAACAGCAGGCGATCCTGAGGGAGAAACTGGGACCGTATCTTCCGAAGATGGGCTATGAAATATAGTGGCTTTGTTACCCTTCCCCTCGAATTCCTCTCGCAGCGAGAGAGAGGCAGGGGTGAAGACGAAAAACAATAGACTTTATCGGTGATAAGCAAGAGATTTTGATTTTCGCGTCGAATTTGCACGAATGGCCCGAAAAATCCGCGCAAATTCGAGACATTCAATGCTCAAAAAAATTATTGCCGACAATGTCTGGTGCCGATGACAATCCTTTGTCCATGTTTGCAGCAAAGCGAAATGTAGTCGTAATTTTTCTGCAATGCCTGGCGTGAAGACGTTAATCATTTTCGGGTATCATTGAATCATGCAGCGATTCGAGACCCCCTATGTGGCAGATTGGTTCGCCGCCTCGGCGAGGTGGATCGTGCTGATCTGTCTGGGGCTTCTTCTTGCTCTGCGGGGGGAGCTGAGTAACGCGTCCCTTTGGGCGATTGCCTTCATGCTTCTGTGGAATATTGCTTTGAGTGTGCTGGCGGGAATGAGCATTCGCCTGCCCTATCATCGCTACATTACCCTCAGTGTGGATTTTCTATTTGCCGCGCTATTCTATTGGGCACAGGGACTTTCTGGCACAGCCGCGTTCATGGGGTTGATCCCGATTTTGACCGGCGCGATCTATTTCGAGATGTGGGGGGCGTTCGCGGCGACGGCTTTGTTTGCTTTGTGGGAAATCTTTCTCTGGCGCGAGGAAGTATCGAAGGGTCCTGCCTGGTTGGTATCCAGCAATGTGCTGCTGATTTTATTTGCCGGGCTGGCAAGTGGATTGCTGGGACACTACCTGATGACACGTTTGCGCATTTCGCGCCGGATTCGTCTGGATGCGGAGGAACGTCGCCGCCGCATGGAGAACGAGCGCCTGCGTGCCATCTATGAATTGACCTCCACCATGACGGCAACTTTGAGTTATAAGCGTGTGCTCGATTCGGCGCTGGACCTCGGCTATATGGCGCTCAACCCCAACCCCGATCCAGACGAAGCGAGGGACGAGAAATTGGTGAGCGCGGTGTTTCTCTTTCGCGGTGATGAATTGCAGATTGGTTCGGCGAGGCGCTTTACAAATGCAGACTTGCGTGTGCGCTTACATGGAAACGAGGGAATTCTCAAACGGGTGTTGGATGAAGGGGAGGCCGTTCTTACGCCAGACATCGGCTATGATCCTGAACTAGGGCGTATCATCGCCCTGCGCTCCTGTTCCTCCGCGTATTGCTTTCCTTTACGCAGCGGATTTAACGTCTATGGAGCTATGCTATTTGCTCACCCAGACCCGAATTATTTTACGCCAGAGCGCTGCGACCTGCTCGATATCATTGGACGACAGGCTGTGATTGCAATTCAGAACGCGCGTTTGTATCAGGACCTCGTTGAGGAAAAGGAGCGTATGGTAGAAGTGCAGGAAGAGGCACGCAAAAAATTGGCGCGCGACCTGCACGACGGTCCTACTCAATCGGTGGCGGCGATGGCCATGCGTATCAATCTGGTGCGCCGTCTTATGGAACGGAATCCCAAAGATGCCATGGATGAACTGATGAAGATTGAGGAACTGGCACATCGCACGACGAAGGAAATTCGCCACATGCTGTTCACGTTGCGCCCACTCATCCTCGAATCACAGGGTTTGAATGCCGCCCTCCATGCTATGGCGGAGAAGATGCGCGAGACGTTTGCTCAGAATGTCATTATCAATGTGGATGAGAAAGTGCTCGAAAACATGGAAATGGGCAAGCAGGGTGTGATCTTCTACATCATTGAAGAAGCGGTGAACAACGCTCGTAAGCATGCCAACGCGCCGCATATTTGGGTACGCTTGCGTCCTTTTGAAACAGGGATTGCTCTGCTGGAAATTGAGGACGATGGCGTCGGCTTCGATGTGACGGCGGTGAACAGGTCCTATGATCATCGCGGGAGTTTAGGGATGGTCAACCTGCGCGAACGTACAGAACTGGTGAACGGCCTGCTCCACATTGATTCGGCACCAGGGAAAGGGACAAGGGTACAGGTCTATATTCCGCTGACCGAGGAAGCGGCAGATCGTTTGCATCACGCGAAAAGGTGATACCTCCGGTTGCCTTGAAATGGCAACTGTTATTCCGAGAAGAGCATTTTCAGAATCTCGCTTGCCTTTCTCACCGCCTTTGCCCGATGGCTGAGGCGATTTTTTTCTTCCATGCTGAGTTCTGCCATGGTCTTTCCCAATTCCGGCAGGAGGAAGATCGGGTCGTATCCGAATCCGCCTGTGCCGCGTTCTTCTGGGATGATCTCGCCTTCGCAAATTCCTTCGGTACAGATCACACCGAGGGAGTCATCTTGCAGTGACCAAAGGGGCTCCTCGCGCGAGAAGAGGTCCTTTGCTTTGCTCAGGGTGAGAGGGGTGGGGATGGCGATGGCTATCGTGGCTTTGAAACGTGCGGTCCAGGGACGGGGTTTGTCCTTCAATTTTTGCAGGAGGTATTTGCGTCTTTCAGCGTCGGACAGTTTGTTACCGTTGAGGGAGCCATAGCGGGCGGAATATAACCCCGGCGCGCCGCCGAGGGCATCTACCTCGAGGCCGCTGTCGTCGGCAAGGGAAACAAGGTGGCTTGCTTTCGCAAAGGCAATAGCCTTTTTCAATGCGTTTTCTTTATATGTGGCTCCGTCTTCGATGACATCCAATTCGAGTCCGATCTGTGCGGGTGTCACGAGTTCAATGCCTGTATCGTTGAGCAGGTCCTGGAGTTCTGCGATCTTGCCTTTGTTGTTGGTGGCGATGAGGAGAGGGGACATGGTGAGGGGGAGGGGAATAAAAAAGAGGATTGGAGGATTAGAGGATTAGGGGATTGGAGAGTTGCGGATTTGTTCAATTGCCCATTGAGCGTGTTCGCGAATCATGGGTTCTTCATCGCTGAGGGCGTTTTGTAGAACGGGAAGTGCATGCATGTCTCCCGTATTGCCCAGCGCGATGGCGACATTGCGCAGGTAGCCGCGTCGTTTTGCGCGCGCGAGGGGAGTCCGCTTGAAGCGTTGGTTAAAGGCTTGGGGTGTGAGAGTCAGTTCATCGGTCAGGGAAAGATGCGGCGGCTCTTTCCCAAAGGCGGGATCACCTTCTTTTGCGAATCGATTCCACGGGCAGACCATCTGGCATACGTCGCATCCAAAAATCCAGTCGCCGATCTTGGCTCGCAGTTCAGCAGGAATATCATCTTTAAGTTCAATCGTGAGATAAGAAATGCAACGCGAGGCGTCAAGGGTGCGGTCGGGAAGAATGCATTGTGTGGGACAGGCTTCAATGCATCGTGTGCATGTTCCACAGTGATCGGTGGTGAAAGGCTGGTCGGGCTCGAGGGCGAGATCGAGGAAAATTTCCGAGAGGAAGAAGTAGGAGCCGTGCTTGGGGTGAATGAGGCAGGTGTTTTTTCCGATCCAACCGATGCCTGCGCGTTGGGCGAGATCGCGTTCGAGAATGGGACCTGTATCCGTATACCAGCGGCTCTTTATCGGACCTCCGACCTGCTCCTCGATGAATCGAACGAGTTCCTTCATCCGCGCAGGGAGGATGAGGTGATAGTCTTCGCCCCATGCATAGGATGCAATTTTGCCTGTGGGGTGTGTGTTGTTCTTTGCTGGCGAAGCAGTTTGAGGAGAATAAGGTGTTGCCAAGACCAGTATGGATTTGCATTCGGGGAGAATTTCGCGCGGGTTGGCGCGGCGAAGGCGTGAACGTTCCGTCGCGAGATAATGCATGGTCCCGTGGCGGTTTTGCATGAGCCAACGTTCAAATGTGGAGTAGTGCGGGGGCGGGTCTGGGGTGGTCACGCCAGCCAGGATGAAGCCTAACTGGCGTGCCTTTTCTTTGATGGCTTGTTTCAGGTCGTGTGTCACAAAATTTTATTGCACAATGATCTTTACAAAAATAATTTTGGGGAAGGTAACACCGGCGGGATTCCTCATTTGCCATGCGCTCAGGTACTCTCCGGGCTGTGAGGGGGCTTTGAATTGCACAGAGAGTTCCACTTCCTGCCCAGGCTGGACAACTTCTGTGAGCGCAATGAATTGCCCGGACATTCTGTCGGAGTATCCGGCATAGGTGAGAACGTAGCCGGCGCCCCACGGACAAATGCCTGCATTCTTCACTCGCCAGGTTTTGATGAAATCCTGTCCTGGCGACATGATAGTGCCGTCTGGTACGTTGACGTCAATGGTGAGAGGGTCAAAGTCGAGATAATCGCATAAGGCGATGGAAGTGCCGGCGGTGTCGGTAATTTGAGCGACAGGCGGAACGGTAGCCGTGGCGGTTTCCGAGGGAGCAGGCGTCTCTTCGATGGGAGGAGGCGTGGGGGTGAACGCGGCAGCGGTCAATGTAAACTGTGCAATGACCGTTCTGGCGGCTGAGGTGCGTATGGCCGCGATATCGGGCGTCGGTTCGATAGGCGTAGCAACGGAAGGCCCGCAAGCCGCGATCAATGCCGCGAGGCAAAATGAGAAAGCGATGTATGTGAGTTTCATAGCGCCTCCATCCCAATCGGTTTTGTTTTCGTGATGATATTGCTTTGTTGCAAACAATAATATTCTTGCAGGATTTGACTTTCGACCCTCATCCCGTTCCCCTCTCCCAAGGGGAGAGGGGAAGGGTGCAGTTTCGTCCTACAGTTTATTGTTTTTAACAGAGCACGATGAAATTTTTGTTGCTTTTTGCAAAATGAATTCGATAAAGTTAGTATTGTTGTTGAAAACGATGTTCCGTACAAAAGTTTTGTTGCCGAGTTATGGTTCCTTGACTTCGAAATAGATAGAGAGGATTGTGCCAAAGTAATAGCCTTTGTCGCTGCGCATGCGCCAGTGTCCCTGATATTTACCTTCTATGGTAGGGGCAGTGAGGTTGATGCCCAAGTCAGCCACTGCGCCTGGTTCAACAAAATCACTTGGTTGTTTGAATTCGTAAGTGTAGGGATCAATAGCGCGGTCGCCGCCAATGAACACCAGTGCATATCCTTCGTCCCATTTACAGGTTCCGGTGTTTTGGACGCGCCAAACCTTTTGGAAGTCTTCGCCGGGCTTGAGAATGGAGCCATCAGGAATGGTTATATCCGCAATGAAGACATTGTTATTGCAAGCATCACCAAGCGCGGTAGTGGCGGCGGGAGATGGCGGCGCGAGTTGTGTAAAGCCGGGGAGAGGTGTGGTCGGTGTGACGTTGAAAGAAACGGTAGGAGGAGTACCCAGAATGGTGAACGGTGTTCCCGATGTAGGGGATGGCGCGGGGGTGTTCGTGGGCATGGGTGTGTTGGTAGGCACAGCCAGGGCGGTCTGCGTGAATTGTGCATTGAGTTGTGCAATGGTTGTACCGACAATGGCTGTGTTGATGGCGTTGATGTCTAGTGTAGGGGCAGGTGTGGCGCCCATATTGCAGCCCACCAGAATCAATGCGGCGGTGAGTAAAACGAACAGGGTCCGCCGCGAGGGGTGTCGAACAAGCATGAGTTTTACCTCCAGTTTTTTAAGAGTTTGTTAGCCTAGGTGCTGTGCAACTGCGAATAGTTGTATTCCATTGCAGTATCTTGGAACGGGAGTTTCCACTATAACGTGAGTTCGGGTTAGTCAATCACAGCATTTCAGTATGTTGCATTTTCTATCTGACTTTCCCTTCATCCCAACCCTCTCTCGGCGAGAGAGAGGTTGAAGGTGATGGCGGTCAGGCAATTTTTCGGAAGTGTGTAATATCCCGAACTGACGTTTTTAGATTTTTGCACTGCAAGCCGGCAGTTTCATTATACTGCAATAAATCTTTCAACCTTATGGTGGAGTAGGAGTTTCGGTGGGTGTTTCACCTGGGGTATTTGTGGGAGTGGCGGTAAAGGTTGGCGTGGCAGTGGCAGTTGCGGTGGATGTCGCGGTAAAGGTTGAGGTGGCGGTAAAGGTTAGGGTAGCAGTAGGGGTTTTCGTCGGGGAAGGAAGCGGGGTGAAAGTCGGCGTGGGAGGCTGATTACTTTGGCGCGTGATGCTTGGCGTAATCCATAAGGCGTAATCTTCATGGGATGAGCCGTTTGCCAGCACAGTCAAAATGAATTTGACGCGTTCGCCGCTCAATGCGCTCAAATCAATACTGACAGGGTAGTACTTTCCTTCAAAGACTTCATGCCATTGTCCTAACAATTTGACAGCACCATTGCCGATTTGATATTCCAGTTTGAAGATCACATTGCAGTCATTTGCCGCGTCCATGCAGCCAATTAATGCCTGGAAGCGATCGCCGGTTTGAATTGAGATGTTCGGGTATTTGCCCGTAATCAATCCATTGTTGATTCGTTCGGGATAGGTGAGCAAACCTGCGCCGCGCGTTTTACCGTCTTCCATTTTGGGCGTGTCCAGATAGCGTACAAAGCCGCGCCGATCTCCCTCCGAGCCGGGGCAGGAAAGATTCCGCGAGCCGTTCTTCCAGTCTGCTTCGCAGGCGTTTGCGGCAAAATCATAGGCGATGATGGTATAGCC
The DNA here is from genome assembly GCA_035574015.1 of Anaerolineales bacterium. Taxonomy (GTDB): domain Bacteria; phylum Chloroflexota; class Anaerolineae; order Anaerolineales; family Villigracilaceae; genus Defluviilinea. Next base: position 5,971 of record DATLZK010000093.1, on the reverse strand, counting down.
GCTTACGTTTACATCAACCCAGATGTTTATATCGCCCGCGGGTCCTGTTCCAAATAGTACACCCGATGCGTTGCGAAGTTTCCAAAAGCCTCGATAGTGACCATCCTCGTTTGGCGCAGTCAGCGTGATGGGAATATCAACAGCCTGACCGGGGGCGACGCGTGCCGGCAAGGGGACAGCGCTTGGTGCTCCAAATCGTTCCCCGCTCACAAACACGAGCGCGTAAGAGGTCGTCCATGTGCAGGTACCGATATTTCTCAAGCGCCAGATTTTCGTGAATGTGGAACCACGCCCTACAATCGAGCCATCCGGATAAGTCACATCGGTGACAAAGGCGGCGGCGTCGCATCGCGTGTTTGGAATTTGGGGTTGTGTGATGGTGATCGGCGGTACGTTTGTGAAGGTGGGAAAGACGGTCGGTGTGTTTGTTGAGATGAGCGGTTCGTTGGTGGGAGATGGCTGGAGGGTTGCCGCTCCCAGCGTGGCAAGTGCCGCCAGGGTTTCGGCGGCAGAGGTGTATAAGGCATTCAGCGTCGCCGCAGGCTGGGGTGTGGTGGCGGTAAACGGTCCACATGCCAGAACAGTTGCCAGAGCAAGAGGGAGAAGGAGGATTTTCTTGAAACGTGGGAATGTCATGAGCGTCTCCGTTTTTAAGCACTGTATTGGACGTTTCAAGCGGCGGTGCGGTTCCCACAAGAAAAAACGCCGAAGCCTTACGGTCTCCGGCGTTTTTACGCTCATGGACAGTTATTCAGGATCACTGCTTTATCGTATTCCTGATATTTCGGTTCAGTGACAATGATGCGCATCCAGCGCGGGTTGGGACTGTCGCCTCGGCCGATCATCCATTCGCGCCAGATCGTTTTACTTCCGGCTTGAGTGAACTGCATTGTGTCGGTTTTGCTGTTATTGCCGTCACTTTGTGCCCAGAAGTATGTGAACTCATACGGTCCATTGACGGTAATGGTGGCATACACCCTGTAGCGAACGTTGACCGGACAGCCCGTCGCGGGATTGCGCACGAGTTCATAGGTCACGCTGATAATCCCATATTGAGGTGTGTTTGAGACAGAGATTTGTACATAGAAAGGAGCATTCGCCTGTCCGACTCCAAAGTTCACACCCCAAGGGGATTGAATTTGCCAGTAGCCGGTATAGGTACCTTCTGCCTCCGGGGCTTTCAAATAAATGGAAACATCCTTTGTTTCACCGGGGGCAATGAGCGTCGGGAACGCATAGGAGTCCAAGCCACCCATGCGTTCTCCGCTCCAAAACACAAGTTTATAACTGGAATCCCATGTGCAGGTTCCTGTGTTTTGTAATGACCAGGTCTTCCAAAAATATTCGCCGGGCTTGAGAAGAACATTATCCGGTGGGCTTTCAGCCACCAAAACTGCGGAGAGGGTACATCCCGGAATAGCGATGGGAGCAGATGTATGAGTCGGATCAACGCTCGGTGTTGGGGTTAGTGCAAGTGTTGGAACAGAGGTAGCGATTGGGATGCTTGCCGCTTTCGTCAAAGAGTTTTGCGCTTGAACGGTCTGCGCGACCGATGTCGCAATTTCGGACTGAGATTGTGATGGGGAAACACAGGAACTTATCCCCAGCGTAAGGCTGATTAGCACAATCAGGATTTTATATTTGTTTGTCAAATCGAGGAACATTTATCATCCTTTCCTGGTTTTTGTACCAGCGCATCATTATACCTTCCTGAAAAAAGACGCCCGACTTAGTCATCGGGCGTCGTCGTACAGGTTACGGAACTCGTATCTCTGGATTGATCCACACTGCCCAATCCTGCCCCGAGGATCCGTTCGCTAGAACTGCCAGTACAAACTCAACGGTCTTGCCTGCCAACGGGCTCAAATCTATATCGAGTGAACGCAGCGTACCATCGCACGTTTCCACCCATTCACCGAGATTCTTGAGCACGCCCGCCTCTCTGTAATTCAATTGGAACTTAACATTGCCCGCGCCGCAAGAACCATCGGGAAATGCAAGGAAGCCGATCTTTGCCGTGAAGTGTTCGCCTGCCACAACAGTATAAGCAGGGTAACGCCCTGTCAGCACGCCGTCATCCACCCACTGCGGATGAGTCTCCAGCACCTTGGCGGGCGTGGTTCCATCCTCCACACGGGCGCCATCCCGATACATGACAAAACCGTTCGGATCGGTATCCGGACCACCAAAGGTAATGTTCCCTGCGCCGCTCACCCAGGTCGCCAATGGCGCTTTGGTATGGAAATCAAAGCCGGAACTTATCACACCAACCTTGATATCCACAAAAAATGACTTTCCTTGATACCCGTTCAGAACAGGGATCAAAACACCCGCCGCGTTGCGAATACGCCAATATCCGCGGTACGAACCGTTCGTGGAGGGTGCCGTCAGATTCACCGACAAATCAACCTCCTGGCCAGGATTGACCGTACCAATCGGAATGGGCGAAGTTCCTCCCATCGCATCGCCACTGTCGAACACGAGTGAATAACCAGACCATGTGCAAGTTCCAACGTTCTTCAATCGCCACGTCTTGGTAAACGCAGTGCCTGGAGCAAACAAGGTTCCATCTGGCACAGTTACATCCCTGACGAACTGTGCCAGATCACAAGTCGCCGTGGGCGATGGCGGAATCGAAGTGGGTGTAATCGTGGGAATGCTCACCGCAGTGTTGGTTGCAGTAGCAGGAGGGGGCGAGGGTGGCAAAGTCGGCGTGTTGAACGCGGCAGATTGAGTCAACTGTGCCTCCACCGTCAGCGCGGCCTGGGTAAAGACGACGTTCGGTTCTTCGGTCTGCGTACCGCTAGGTAAATTGCAGGCTGAAAGAACAATCATGAATATGATGCTTAAGAATGAAACATTGCGTATGAATTTGGACATAAGGCTCTCCTTGAAGTGGAAATAATTTTACTTTATTGGGGACGAGGTCATATTCCCCTTTGTTCCTACAAAAAATGAGGGTTGCCTCTAGTCCCCCTTTTTCGCTTCTTTCTAAGCCTTATGCGGTTTCGTGGACCCCGGCCATCCACAAGCCCAAATCTTCGCGCGAGGCGTCTTTCGCGTCTACCGTAGTCACGATCTGCCCACGATACATGACTGCAATCCGATCCGAAAGCGACATGATCTCATCCAGTTCTGCCGAGATCAACAAAACCGCCACGCCGCGATCACGCATCATCACAATCTCCTTATGGATGTACTCGATGGAGCCGACATCCAAGCCTCGGGTAGGCTGTGAGGCAATCAGCAATCTCACCGGACGGCTGAGTTCGCGCGCCACAATTACTTTTTGCTGATTTCCACCGGAAAGTTTGGATGTCGCCACATAAGGCGACGGTGTGCGCACATCGAATTCCCGAATCAGTTTTTGCGCATTGGCATCCACCAGATTCTGCTGGATGATTATGCCTTTTGAAAAACGCGGCTGGTAATAATCGCAAAGCACAAGGTTATCTGCTACCGTATACGAAAGCACTAACCCATGCCGTTGGCGATCCTCAGGGATGTGAGCAAGTCCCATTTCGGTGATGGGGCGCGGCGGTTTGCCCGTCAGGTCTTTGCCCAGAATGATCAATCGCCCGCTTTCAATGGGACGCAAACCAGTGAGTGCCTCTGCAAGTTCGGTCTGACCATTGCCCTGCACGCCGGCAATACCGAGAATCTCACCAGCGCGCACACTGAACGAAACGCCACGCACGGCTTCCAGCCCGCGCGCATCGCGCACGTGCAGATTTTCCACGCGCAACACCTCCTCGCTGGGTGTGGCAGGTCCCTTTTGAACCGTCAAAATGACCTCGCGTCCCACCATCATGGAAGCGAGTTTTTGCTCGTTGGTTTCTGCAGGGGTGGTTGTACCGATCACGCGCCCTGCACGCATGACTGTGATGCGATCCGCAATCGCCAGCACTTCCTTGAGTTTGTGTGTGATAAAGATGATCGAGACGCCTTTCTGCGTCAATTCGCGCATGATGCGGAAGAGGTCTTCGGCTTCTTGAGGGGTTAATACAGCCGTTGGCTCATCGAGGATAAGAATGTTTGCCTTGCGGTAGAGCGCCTTGACAATCTCGACGCGTTGCTGAACGCCAACGGGGAGGTCGCCGACAATGGCATTGGGATCAATCTCCAGTCCATATTGATGCGAAAGTTCAGTCACCTTGCGCGCCACCTCCCGACGATCCAATTTGACGAGGGGCATTTCGTTAGGCGTGGGGCGGTGATCTGTCTCTGCACCGAGCATAATGTTTTCGGTGACAGTAAAGACTGGAATGAGCATGAAGTGTTGATGCACCATCCCGATTCCGTGCTTGATGGCGTCGCGCGGGGAATGAAGGTCTAGCACATTTCCGTTGACGCGAATTTCGCCCGCATCGGCTTTATAGAGACCGTAGAGAATGTTCATCAACGTAGTCTTGCCTGCACCGTTTTCGCCGAGCAAGGCATGAATTTCTCCCTTGCGCAGGTCGAAATCAACGTGATCATTAGCAAGAACGCCCGGGAATCGTTTAGTAATACCTTTGGCTTCGAGGACAATGGTGTTCTCAGTCATGTTATTTCTCGTAGGGGACGCCATCCGCCGCTGGTGGGATGGTGCGGCCGATGATGCCGGTTAGGATGATCATGGTCAGGAGATAAGGGATTAATCCAACGACGTATGCTTGCTGCAGAAAAGCCCATTCGGGTGGTATGACATCACGGAATAATTGCATTTTGATCTGAAGCGCCTGCGAGGCACCGAAGACCAGCGCCGCTGCCCAGGCGCCAATGGGCGTCCAGTTTCCGAAGATCATGGCGGCAAGCGAAATAAAGCCACGTCCATTGGTCAGCAAAGGCTCAAAGGAAGGGACGGATTCGATAGTGAAATAGGCTCCGGCCAGTCCTGCCAGTAGCCCGCCGATGAAGACATTTGCATAACGCATTTTGATAACGTTGATCCCAACGGTATCTGCCGCTTTCGGGTGTTCACCGACTGCGCGCGTGCGCAGTCCCCAGCGGGTATTGAATAAAACATAATGACTGATAAAGACGAGCAGAATAGCGCTGATAGCAATTGGCTTTTGATCGAGCACGGTATTGAAGGCGCGAAGGAACTCGAGACATCCCTCTGACGCGCCGCAAAGGGGACCCAAGACCTCCGCGAATGGAACATGAATGTTGAGCAGTGTGCCGGGGGAGTTGGGGATTTGCCCACCAAAGGCGCTCTCCGAACCAAAGAACAACTGACGATTCAAAAATCCAGTCAACCCCACAGCGAGGATATTGATGACCGTGCCGGCGATGATTTGATCAACTTTATACGTAATAGCGAGCACGGCGAGCAACAAGGACATAATGCCCCCCGTGAGAACGGCTGCAACCAGGCCAGTGAGGATGCTGGTCCATTTATCGAACTCAAAGACATGGAACATGTAAATAGCGGCGAGCCAGCCGAAGAACGCGGAGGAAAGCATCATGCCTTCGATGCCGATATTCACCACGCCGGAGCGCTCACAAAAAACGCCGGAGAGCGCGCCCAAGGTAAGTGGTGTGGCGACTGCAATTGTCGTTGCCATCATGCTCGTAACGATGAGAATGGGCGACGACTTCGACTGGCCGACCAGAACGACTGCACCAAAGAGAACAATGATGATGAGAAGAATGAATCCGAAACGTTTCCAATCCATGCTCCTAGCCTCCCCAACCCCTTGTCAGCACCACTCGTTCGCCTTCTGCCTTGATGCGATAGAGATAACGGATGATCGCATCAGCCGCCACGAAGAGCAGGATCAAAGCCTGCAACATAGAGATCAGATCCACGGGCATTTGTGTAAGGAATTGCATGCGCGTCGCTCCGTTGCGCAGTGCCCCAAAAAGAATGGAAGCAAGCACCACGCCCAGCGGATGAGATTTCCCCAGCAAAGCAATGGCGATCGCATCGAAACCATAGCCAATGGAGAAACCAAGTTCATGGCGGTAGTTCAGCCCTGTGACCTCG
>DATLZK010000092.1:0-39226 GCA_035574015.1 Anaerolineales bacterium | reverse complement strand
TCAAATAATCTGCCCATGAAAGCGGCGCTTTACAGCGCTGACAAAATGGCTGGCTCAACCGCCGCGTGTGAGGCAATACATCGGCAACATAATTGATGAAGAACCCGCCAAGTCCGCCAAGCAGAATAGGGATGATGAAATCCATGAAAGCGATTATATGCGAAAGCACAGATGTTTTCTTGAGTTTAACGTCGTGTAAGCCAACTGTAATGTGCTTGCCGAAGGACGCAATCTGCCTTACAATCGCGCCGATCTTCCCCTGGAGATGAAGAATGGAAAAGTTTGTGATCGAAGGTGGGGTCCCTTTGCATGGCGAGGTGACACCTGCTGGAAATAAGAATGCCGCATTGCCGCTCATTGCCGCTTGTTTATTGACGGATGAACCGGTCGTTTTGCACAATGTTCCGCGCATCAAGGATGTGTCGGTGATGCGGCATTTGGTGGAAAGCCTGGGGGCGCGCGTGGAGCCTTTGAACGCGAACTCATGGCGCATCACCGCGCGGGACCTTCGGCCTGCGGCGCTCGACCCGGACCTTTGTCGCGCCATACGCGCTTCGATCCTCGTGGCGGGTCCCATGTCGGCGCGCGTGGGAGATTTTGAATTGCCTCCGCCCGGTGGCGATGTCATTGGTCGGCGGCGACTCGATACACACATACTTGCTCTGCGCGCCCTGGGCGTAGAGGTAGCATACAATCGCGGCTTTACTTTTCGATCCAAAGGCTTGCGTGGCGCAGATATTTTGCTCGACGAAGCCAGCGTCACCGCCACGGAAAACGCCATCATGGCTGCCGTCACCGCGAAAGGCGATACGATCATCCGCAATGCCGCGTCTGAGCCGCATGTGCAGGAGTTATGTCATTTCCTCAATGCACTCGGCGCGCAAATCGAGGAAATCGGCTCGAATACTCTTCACATTCATGGCGTGCCGCGGCTGCATGGGGGAGAATTCACGATTGGTCCTGATTACCTGGAAGTAGTCAGCTTCATTGGTGCAGCAGCAGTGACGCATGGGAGCGTGCGCGTGCGCCGCGCAGGTGTCAATAACCTCAAAATGATTGCTCACATTTTCGAGCGTATGGGTGTGCGCTGGGATGTGGAAGGAGATGATGTCATCGTTCCTGCAGAGCAGGAACTCAAAATTGTGCCGGATTTGGATGGCGCTATCCCGGAAATCAAAACGAATGTGTGGCCCGCTTTCCCAACGGATTTGATTAGCATCGCCATCACCGTTGCCACGCAGGCAAGTGGCTCGATCTTGTTTCATGATTGGATGTTTTCGGGGCGTATGTATTTTACGGATAAACTCGTGGGTATGGGTGCGAGGATCATTTTATGTGATCCCTATCGCTGTCTCGTTCAGGGACCGAGTCAATTGTACGGTGAAAATCTCGAAAGCCCGGATATTCGCGCCGGCATGTCCCTCTTGCTGGCGGCGCTTGCCGCGCAAGGACAGTCCACCATTCGCAACATCGGTCAGATCGAGCGCGGTTATCAGGATGTGGATATCAAATTGCGCGCCTTGGGTGCAAAGATCGAGCGCGTGAAGGATTAACCCTCTTGATGCAAAACGTCCCGAAGGTTCTCATGAAGCAGGGTCGTTTCATGGCTCAAACCTTCGGGACGACAGATTGCAGAATTTATCCCTTGATCACCGCTACGGGTTTCAATCTGGCCACTTTTTTCGCGATACCGGCGGCTGAAACAGTCTCGACCACTACATCCACATCTTTATAGGCAAACGGCGCTTCTTCGGCCAGACCGGGCATAGACCCCGCGCGAACTTTGATCCCACGCTCCTCCAGTTCTTTTCGGAGTGTATCTCCCCGCACTTCCTTTTTGGCTTTGGAGCGGGAGAGCACTCTGCCCGCACCATGACAGGTCGAGCCGAAAGAACGCGTCATGCTGTCTTCTGTACCGACCAGTACCCACGATGCCGTTCCCATCGAGCCAGGGATGATCACTGGCTGTCCGATCTTTTGATATTCGGGCGGCAAGCCCGGCGCACCAGGACCGAAAGCGCGCGTAGCACCCTTGCGGTGGACGCAGACTTTGACCTTCCTTCCATCTATCTCGTGTGTTTCGATCTTGCCGATGTTGTGGGCAATGTCATACACCTGATGCAAATGCCAGTTCCGCGTTTTGGATGCAAAGGTTTCCTCGAACGCACGGCGCGCCGAATGTGCCAGCAATTGACGGTTGGCGAAAGCAAAGTTCGCCGCCGCGCGCATGGCGCCCAAATATGCCTTTCCCTCAGGCGAATCCATCGGCGCGCAGACCAGTTCGCGGTCCGGTAGATCAATGCCGTATTTGCGCACCGCGCTTTGAAATTGCTGAACATAATCCGTGCAGACTTGATGTCCCAGTCCGCGCGACCCGCAGTGAATTTGCACAGTCAGGCAACCTTTGTATAACCCCATTGTGTTTGCGGCTTCCTCATCGAAAACTTCATCCACCACATCCACTTCGATAAAATGATTGCCTGCGCCCAGTGAGCCAATCTGCTCACGTCCGCGCGCTTTGGCGCGATCAGAGACCTGCTCCGGCTCTGCTCCTTCGATGCAGCCTCCCTCTTCGGTCCGCGCCAGATCCGCTTCACTTGCATAGCCGTTTTTCAGCGCCCAGCGCGATCCCTCGCGCAAGACCTGATCCAATTCCTTCACACTAACTTTGATGGCTCCCTCTTTGCCCACACCGCTTGGACAATATTTGTTGAGCAGGGTGGCAAGCGTATCCATTTCCGCGCGCGCGGAGTCATAGTCAATGGACGAGGCGAGCAAGCGAACACCGCAGTTGATGTCATATCCGATTGCCCCAGGTGAGATCACGCCATGCGGATATTCGGTCGCAGCGACGCCTCCAATCGGAAAGCCATAACCCTGATGCATATCGGGCATGACGATGACCGCGCCCACCAAGCCCGGCAGGGTTGCCGCGTTCACCGCCTGTTCCAGCGATTTATCGTGAATGATTTGTTCGAGTAACTCGCGCGTCGCAAACAACCTCACTGGCACACGCATATCCTGACGAAAATGGATGGGAATTTCCCACTCAGTTTCGCTGATCTGAATCAAATTTTCGATGTTCATACGACACTCCTATACATCGAAGACAATCGCGGTTTCCAATCCCTGATCCGTTTTTTCGATTTTCAAATTATGAAATGTTACCGCCTTGATTGCCTTGTTGATGGAGAGAATGGGGGCGCCTTCCATTTCGACCTTCAGCTTCTGTCCTTCGATCTGGACCTCGAACGCCTCGAACGCCAGATTCTCCTGCTCCTGATAATAAATCAATTCAGAAAGGAAGGCGACGAGGAGACTCTCTTCATCCGGAGCCTCAGCCTCGAAAGTCCGCTTCACGCGCTGACCTTTGCCGGTAACCGTTCCCGCGAGGGCGTTCATTGCTCGAGCCGCCTCGGCAAACAGCGAGGGCAAATCTGGCGCCCAAACGCGCACAGACCAGTCGGCCGTGTGAGCAATCTCCTCGAATCCCATATGGTCATCCTTTTGCGCAGTTTCTCCTCTTGACCTTTCAACAGGCGAGGACGTAGCGATTGTTTATTTTACTTTGTTTGTCTTTATGCCAGAGATGCAGAGGGGATACTTTCCCGCGCTTCTGATGACTTCTCTCCATTGCAAAAAAGACGATCATCACATCTTGCGAAGATTTTCAGTTTCGTAATGGAAGAGCAGGTAAAATATGACGGAATCCCGTCGTCTTGTGCATGGAAATATTCCAGAGAGGATTTGGATCCATCATGTCTTCGAACAACAATGCAAAACACGTCAAAGTCTTAATACTTGGTTCAGGGCCGGCAGGTTATTCTGCCGCCCTCTATGCTGCACGTGCAGAACTTCAACCTGTGGTGCTGACTGGCTTGCAATTGGGAGGGCAAGCGGCACTGACCTATACCATTGAGAACTATCCAGGATTTCCCGAAGGTGTTGGCGGGGCGCAATTGGGTGAATTGTTCCAAAAACAGGCAGAACACTTCGGAGCAAGAACCGAATATGCTTCTGCTCACGCGGTAGATTTATCACAACGTCCGTTCAAGGTGGAGACGGATGACGGTCAGTACCTTGCCGATGCGCTGATTATTGCCACAGGTGCCAGCCCCAATCACCTCAATGTTCCCGGCGAAGCGGAGTTGACGGGGCGCGGTGTCTCCTATTGTGCTACCTGTGATGGCTGGTTCTTCAAGGACAAGAAGGTGGCGGTTGTTGGCGGCGGCGACAGCGCGCTGGAGGAAGGTCTCTTCATCACGCGGTATGCCTCTTCGGTTACTGTTGTCCATCGCCGCGAGGAATTTCGCGCCAGTCCCATTCTGCAGAAACGCGCCAAACAGCATCCCAAGATCAATTTCATTTTGAACACGGTGGTTACTGAAATCATCGGTTCGGATAAACTCGAAGCCGTAAGATTGAAAAACGTCAAGACTGGTGAGGAAACTATCTTCGAGACCGATGGCCTGTTCATTTTCATTGGTCACACGCCCAATACACAAATGTTCAAAGGGCAATTGGAAATGGACGAACATGGCTACATCAAGGTCAATGAGAAGATGGAAACGAGTGTACCTGGCGTCTTTGCGGCAGGGGAGGCGGCGGATCCGCATTTTCGACAGGTGGTGACTTCGGCGGGGATGGGCGCGGCCGCCGCCATTCAGGCGACGCGCTTCCTCGAAGCCGAATCAGGCTGAGGTCCCGCGAGAAGCGAACAGCGACGCCATCAACACGGCATCGCTGTTTTTTTGGCTAGCCTCAATTCGGGATAAATTGCCCTTGTCCGAAAATCCACCGCCGAGCCGCTGAGTTCGCAGAGATTTTTGGGTTTTCTCAACGTTCTCCGCGTCTCTGTAGTGAGAAAGTTCTTGTCTCGATATTTACAGATTGGCGATCCTGTTTCTGTTCATCAGTCATCTCCAAAAAATGACAAATTGTACTTAATTTGCTCCGCATTTTCGGATAAAATCTGCTTGGTACGTGTCTGGATTTGTTCGGACCCTAAAGGCTTTTCGATAAGCGGTGAAATGTTAGCAGGGCAATTAAACATCATTTTGCCTGCAAAGGACTGTTCACCCTCGCGCCACAGGCGATGCCTTTAGGGTCTTTTTAGGCGCTCCGACACTCTCATATTTGATTTTTTGGAGGAAATCATGAATAAAATCTCGATCATCGGCGCAGGCATGACGGGTTCGACAACTGCCCACTGGCTCGCCGAACGTGAACTAGCAGACCTTGTCCTTGTGGACATCGTTGAGGGGATGCCGCAAGGCAAGGCGCTCGACATGCGTCAGGCAATGCCCATTATCAGCAAGGATGTGGAGATCGTCGGTGCAAACGATTACGCAGCCACCCGAGACTCCGATGTGATCATCATCACAGCGGGCTTGCCGCGCAAGCCGGGCATGAGTCGTGATGATTTGTTGTCTGCCAACGCCGAGATCGTCGGCAAAGCCGCTACCGAAACCTTGAAATATTCACCAAATGCCATCTACATCGTTTTGACCAATCCCCTCGATACAATGGCTTATCTAACAATGAAGAAAACCGGTCTGCCGCGCGAACGCGTGGTGGGGCAGGCAGGGATTTTGGATTCGGCGCGCATGCGAGCCTTTGTTGCAATGGAAACGGGCGTGAGCGTGGAGAATATTGACTGCTACGTACTGGGTGGCCATGGCGACGAGATGGTCCCGCTGACGCGTCATTCGAACATTGCTGGGATTCCGCTAAAGGAATATCTCCCCCCCGATAAGTTAAACGCGATTGTCGAGCGCACGCGTAAGGGCGGTGGCGAGATCGTGAATCTGCTCAAGACAGGTTCTGCTTTCTACGCGCCCGCCGCGGCGTGCGCCCAAATGGCAGAAGCCATTCTCAAAGACAAACATTTGATTGTTCCCTGCTCAGCCTATATGAACGGTGAATACGGTCTGAAGGATATCTTCTTTGGCGTGCCAGTCATGCTTGGACGTGCTGGTATGGAGAAGATCATCGAATACCAACTCGATGAGGAAGAAAGAGCCATGCTCGAAAAGTCCGCTTCGGCTGTGCGCGAAACACACGAAGCGTTGAAAAAATTGGTGACCTTGTAGGAACGACGTTGCAAGATGGTTCCTGAAACAGGCGGACAAGCAAGATAAATGAACATTGCTTATCTGCCCATTAGCCTAAAAGGAGTATCTTATGATCCTGCATGAAAAGATTGCAGAACAATTGCCTGCCTGGCGTGAACGGATTAAATCACTTGCAAAAGAGCATGCCGATGTGGTAGTGGATCACGTGACGCTGGGGCAGGTGGTCGGTGGCATGCGCGATGTCAAATCGCTGTTGACCGACATCTCTTACGTTGATCCTGCCGAAGGTATTCGCTTCCGTGGCCTGTCCATCCCGGAAGTGCTGAAGGCTCTGCCTAAAGCGCGCGGTGGGGAGATGCCCTTGGTGGGTGGGTTATATTACCTGCTTCTCATCGGTGAAGTGCCGAACCGTGAACAGGCAATGGAAGTAGAAGCCGAATGGGCAAAACGCGCCAGTGTCCCGGATTATGTCTTCAAGGTGCTCAAAGCAATGCCGAAGGACACACACCCGATGATCCTGTTTTCGCAGGCTGTCCTTGCGCTTGCAAAGGATTCGAAATTCACCAAAGCCTACCATGAGGGCATCAAGAAGGATCACTATTGGGAGCCTGCCCTTGAAGACAGCCTTGACCTGACGGCGAAACTCCCGGTCATTGCCGCATACATCTATCGTATGAAATATTTCGGTGAGAGAGCAAAGCCGAAATATAACCCCCGTCAGGATTACGGGATGAACTTTGCGCGCATGATGAAGGTCCCGAATCGAAAGGAATATGCCGATCTTGCCCGGCTATATTTCATCCTGCACAGCGATCACGAGTCCGGGAATGTCTCCGCGCATACCATGCACCTTGTCGGTTCGGCTTTGTCGGATCCCTATCTTTCCTTCTCCGCCGCGCTGAATGGTCTCGCGGGACCTTTGCATGGGCTGGCCAATCAAGAGAGCCTTGCCTGGCTGCTGGAAGTGCGCAATAAATTCAATGGCGTGCCCACGCGCGAAGAACTCTACAAATTCGCTTGGGATACGTTGAATGCTGGCCATGTGATCCCTGGCTATGGACATGCTGTCCTGCGCGTTCCCGATCCGCGCTTCACCGCGCAAATGGAGTTTGCCAAACAGCGCTTCCCCGACGACGAACTCGTGCGCATTGCGGATCTGGTCTTTGAAGTGGTGCCGCAAGTGCTGAGGGAGCAGGGCAAAGCCAAGAATCCTGCCCCGAACGTGGACGCGATCTCCGGTACTCTGCAATACCACTATGGTGTGCGTGAGTTCGATTTCTACACTGTGCTGTTCGGTGTGGGTCGTGCGCTTGGCGTGACTGCTAATTACGTATGGTCGCGTGCACTCGGGATGCCCATTGAACGTCCCAAATCTGTCACGACGAAGATGCTCGAAGAGGTGATCGAAAAAGAAAAACAGCCCGCCTAACCGTTTCGTTCGATCACGCGCGTTGCGGCACGCCTCAGGCGATCCCGGATGGCTAACCCTAACCCTGTTTCGTCAAAGTCTTTGCACACGATCAGGTCTACACCTTGCTCATCTAGCCAGCGCATGCCGGCATAGAGCCGATGGGCAATCGTCGCGAGGTCGCTTCCCAGGCGGTAGATGGTTGCGCCTGACTCTGCAAGCGCCTCGGCGTCCTTGTCTTCCAGTAGCGCACCGACTTTTTTCCCTTTTGCCCGCATTGCCGCGACCTCGGCGAGGAGCGCAGTGCGGGCATTTTTTCCTTTGAACAGGATCATTTCGGCGCGCGGAGCATAATGCTTTTCCAGAAGGCCGGGGGAGGAGAAACTCTCCCCGGCTATTGGGTTTTGCTGCGAGACGATCACTGTGCCAATGACTTCTTGCAGTGCCTCGCGCGTGATGCCGCCGGGACGCAAAATGCGCGGCGGGTCTGTAGATACATCCAGCACCGTCGACTCCACACCGACTATAGTCTCTCCACCATCTAGGATGAGGTCCACGTTTCCTTGCAAATCCTGCCAGACGTGTTGAGCGGTGGTTGGGCTGGTGTGACCGAAGCGGTTGGCAGAAGGAGCCGCGATAGGACATCCTGCCGTGTGTAATAGCGAGAGCGCAACAGGATGGTTGGGGACGCGCACCGCTACCGTATTCAGCCCGGAGGTCACAAGCGATGGTACGTCAGATCGTTTAGGCAGAATCAAGGTCAATGGACCGGGCCAGAAGGATTCCGCCAGTTTGCGCGCTAAAGGGGACATGGAAGTTGCCACATGGCTGACCTGCTCAAGTCCGCTCAAATGAACGATGAGGGGGTCGGTGGGGGGCCTGCCTTTGACGAAGAAGATGCGAGCAACTGCCTCTGCATTCATAGCATCCGCTCCCAGGCCATAGACGGTTTCTGTGGGGAATGCCACCAGACCGCCGTTTTGTATCACGCGCGCGGCGCGCGCAATATTTTCAGGTGTTGCCGGGATCAGTTCGGTCATGGGCGGGAGGTTTTACTGGAAAGTGTCATCCACTCAGCCGGTCAATCAGAAACGCATATTCGAACGCGACTTCTTTCAAATAATCGTAACGTCCCGATGAACCAGCGTGACCCGCATTGAAGTTCATTTTGAGCAAGACCAGATTGCCATCAGTTTTATGGGCGCGCAGTTTAGCGGCAAACTTGGCAGGTTCCCAATACGCCACGCGCGGATCGTGGAATCCGCCGGTCAGCAGGATGTGGGGATATTCTGTCGAAAGGATATTATCATATGGCGAATAGGATAACATGTATTCAAACTGTTCTCTGTTTTCAGGGTTGCCCCACTCATCATATTCCAAAGTTGTCAGGGGGATTGATGGATCGCTGATGGAGTTGACCACATCCACGAAGGGGACTTTTGCAATCACGGCTTTGAACAGATCGGGGCGCAGAATCATACTGGCTGTGACGAGTAACCCACCGGCGGATACGCCAAAGATGGCAAGTTTATCCTTCGAGGTAAATCCCTCTTGAATAAGATGTTCCGCGCAGGCGATGAAATCGGTGAAGGAATTTTTCTTTCGCAGTACCTTTCCATTCTCGTACCATTCTCGCCCCAGGTCCGAGCCGCCGCGCACGTGTCCGATGGCGTAAACAAACCCTCGGTCCAGGAGACTGATGCGGTTCGAGTTGAATTCGGGATCGAGGATGGCGCCATAGGCTCCGTATCCATGCAGGAGAGTCGGATTATTTCCATCCAGTTTGAGATCCTTCTTGTGGACAATTGAGATGGGGATTTGCGCGCCGTCCGGCGCGGTGGCGTGGATGCGCTTGCAGACGTAGTTGGATTTATCATAGCCGATGATTTCTTCTTCTTTTTTCAACTCCCATTCTCCGGTATCCATGTGGTAATCAATCACGGAATGTGGCGTGACCAGCGAGGAGTATTTGAAGCGCAAAATGTGTGTCTCAAAGTTTGGGTTGCTTTCCGGCTCGATGTGATAGACCGGTTCGGGAAATTGCACATATCGCACGTTGCTGATCCCATCCGTCTCGCTGATGCGAATTTGTTTCAATCCGCGAGCGCGTTCGTATAGGACAAGATAGTCCGAGAAGGTATCCATTCCTTCAATCATCACATCTGGGCGATGAGGGAGGATCTCCTGCCAATTCTCATGGCCTGGGTTCGATACAGATGTCTTCATTAGTTTGAAGTTCTTTGCATTTTCGTTCGTGGCAATGAAAAAGGTGCCCTTGTGATGTGCGACGTAATATTCAATGCCGCGTCGGCGTGGCGCGATGACTTTCAGTTCGTCGTCCGGCTGATCGGCAGAGAGGAAGCGCATTTCGGTGGTGAGGGTGTTGTGGTGGTGCGTAAGAATGTAAGCGTTATCGCGCGTTTTGTGGAAGTACAACGAGAATGTCTCATCCTCTTCATGGAAAATCATCACATCCTGTGAAGGATCGGTACCAATGCGGTGTCGAAAAAGTTTGAAGGGGCGCTTGGCGTCATCCAGCACGGTATAAAAAATAGTTTCGCTGTCGTTTGCCCATTCGACGCCGGTGTGAATATAAACGCTGCCGAAGGTGTTAGGGATGACTTCGGGATACAACGAACCGTTGACGAGATCTTTGATGTAAATCGTGTATGCTTCGTTGCCTTCCACATCTACGGCATAAGCGAGTTTCTTCCCATCCGGGCTGACGGCAAATGCGCTGACGCTGCAAAAGGGCTTTCCTTCAGCCAGAGCGTTTTGATCGAGCAAAATTTCTTCGGGACTATGTGGCGTATCGAGCCTGCGACAGAAGATGGGATATTGCTTTCCTGCCTCCGTGCGCGTGTAATAGAGATATTCGCCTCTTTTCTCAGGGACGCTTGTATCGCTTTCCCTGATTCTTCCCTTCATCTCGAGGAAGAGGGCTTCTTGCAGAGGTTTGGTATGCTTCATTGTCTCTTCGAGATAGTTCAATTCCGCCTGGAGGTATGTCAGCACGTCAGGGTCTTCTCGGTTGCGCAACCAGAAGTAATCGTCCACGCGCGTGAGGCCGTGTTGGGTAATGGGGTGAGGTTTTTTGGGCGCTTGCGGAACAGGCTTCATGGTCAAAGCTCCGTCGAATTGGATTTTTGAGTGGTCTAGGCGTTGCGGCAAGGTACAATCCGCAAGAATGGACGCCTCAGGCGTCCACTGCGCATAGCCAGATGAACTGATTCTTACCGTATATTTTCGCTCTGTGAGCGGGGGACTGTCGAATTATACCGTATGGCCCAGTGACTCGTCTTTACCGCAGGGAGTGGCAAAAAAGATAGGTTAAATTGGGATATGACAAGGTGTTCGCATTTCCACAAAACGACCCGCCAGAACAAAGCAGGTAAAACAAAAGCAGGTTCGCAAAGATATCGGTGTCTGGATTGCAATCGCAAATATAACCCCCCAGCCCAAGCGACATGGTTACCCTGAAAGTCTGCGAAGGCGAGCCCTAGAAATGTATGTAGATGGAGGCAACCTGCGACGGATTGCCCGCCACCCGAAAGTTCATCATTGCACCATAGCCCTGTGGGTAAGAAAGCATGCCTAAGTCTACTTGCCGCTCCGATGCTGAGCAAAGTGAAAGAAACCGAAATTGACGAGTTATTCACTCACCGCCCGTGGGGGTCAAGCGGGTGCGGAAAACAGAACACTACCCTGATCCCAAGAATGGCAAGTAAAAGCGTCGCTCGGACAAAACTAAGAACGAAATCTACCGCAACCTGCTGGCACAAGCCGTGAAAAACCGGATTCCGTTCAAATATGCGCTCAATGACATCTGGTTTGCTGCTGCCGAAAACATGAACTTTGTCAAACTCACATTCCAAAAGGAGTTCGTTATGCCGCTCAAAGGCAATCGTAAAGTGGCGCTGAGTGTGGATGCCAGGCAGCAGGGCCGTTACACCGCACCTGCGGTGGGTTCAGGTGTCAGCGAGTGGACACGTTGGAACTGGAACCGATGCAACCTGTCGCGGTGTATTTTGAAGGGGTTGAGCTTGCGCTCTTTCTCATCAAACCAGTCTTCACAAACGAAGATGGTTCGACAGGCATTCAATATCTGGTCGCCAGCGATACTACCACCATGGACGGTAACGGGATCGCCGCAATCTATCAAAAACGATGGAATGTGGCACCCTATCGAAACTACTATGTGATAAAACAACCTTTTGCATGGGGCAAAAATATTATGATTATGAGACTTCAAAAGATGCGATAACTCGTGACATATTTCTTGTGGTAGATGGAAATCCACACAGCATCGCTCTGATTGCCGCCCAGGCAAATCACATGGTTGCCGACATCGCCAAGGTAGAACGATACATGTGCCCAGCCGTCGTCCCATAGAAACGTGGTCACCGCGCCTCGCTTCGGCGGTAGCGGGCTGGCTTTGCCCCACTTTCTCCATGGATTGACCAGCGCAGAATTCATGGAGGGCAGGCCGGCTTTTTCGATGCACCAGTTCACAAATGCCGCGCACCAGTCTGTTTCGTCGGGAAGGGAGGGATATTTTTGAGCAAGGTCTGTTGAGTTGAGATATTCCAATATGCGGGGATTATGTTGTGCGCCGGGGATCTCGCGCGTACCAAACTCCGCGAAGGCGATAGGTAGCCAGGGAAACTCCTCATGGCTTTGCTGAATTGCCACTGCCCCAAGCGGCGCAAGACGCTCGACCGGATACCACCCTGCTTCGCCCCAGGCATTGATGCAATGCTTCCATCTGCCATCTGAGGAGATGTCATCCACGTTAACCACGCGGTTGAATTTGAGGTCCGCGACCTTTGGATAATTATCGCCAGGACCTTCGCGCATGGAGAGCGAATCGCTCAGCGCGCGGTGCAAGCCGGTCGCGCCATAATCTTCCGGTGAGGCGAATGCCTCTGGTCTTTCCGTCAAGTACTTTGAGGAACACCAGCCTGTCTTGTCTTGATTTGTTTTGATGTTGACCCATTGCCAGTCGGGTGTGGCTTCGAGGTAAGTGACCACCTCGCCACGATTCACTTTTCCGATCACAGAATATCCTGTGCCTGGCCCCGCGCGCAGGTTCAATGTGTCGGTGGTGACGATCATTTGGATTTCTGTCGAGCCGGGGGGAGGTGGAGGGGCAATCGGGGTCATATATTTCAAAGATGCCCAGCCTGTGGCGCCGCTTGTTTTGCGAATCTGTGCCCATTGTCCATCTTGAGAGATTGCTAAACCTTCCACCATTTCGCTCTTTTTCAACAAGCCGATGACCGCGTAATTCGTACCGGGACCCTGCCGCAGGTTCAGTGTGGATGCGTCTACTCGGTATGTAATCCCGCTCTGTGTGGGTGGAAGTTCCTCGATCAATTCCAGGTAGCCGCGGTGGCACCATCCGGTTTTGTTGTCCTGCGTTCTCACCTTGACCCAATTATTGACCACATCGCTGCCTTCGACAATGTTGTCGCGATATAACATTCCGATGATCATATGATTGGTCCCAGGACCAGAGCGAAGTCGCAGAGCGCTTGCTGTCACGCGATAGGTTGGCATGGCAAACTCCTTTGTTTTGTCAATTGTAGCCGATGTGGCGTGTGGGGGTAAAATTTCATTAATGCCCCATCGGCGCATCTTTTCCCGTCGGACGAGTGGACGCGGCATTCGGCTGCCGCTGGGATTAATGCTGGTTGCCGCGCTCTTTGTTCTGTGTCTGCTGATTCCATCCACTTCGATCAATGTTTCCACCATAAATATTCCTGACGGAGATTTGCCGACGCCTCTGCCAACTTTATCGCCTCCTCCGCCGCCGACGCGTGAACACATCGGACGAATCGTCTTTACCTGCACCCGCGGCGACTTCAATCAACTGTGTATGGTCAACGCCGATGGCACAGGGTATTTTCAACTTACGAATATCGAGGCGCATAACTACTATCCTGTCTTCTCACCGAAGGGCGGTTCCATCGTTTACGCTTCGAATCAAAACGGCGGTGTGTTTGACCTTTTCCTTTTCATCTTCGAAGGTTCGCGCCTCATTCGCCTCACTGAAAACATTGGCAATGTGGTTTCTCCGAGTTTTTCACCCGATGGCTCGACTATTCTCTTTATCAACCGCGCCGGCGAAGGACCTGCCTCCTTATGGATGATAGACAGCACGGGAGAAAATCCACGACTGTTTTACGCGGGGCCCAACACCATCGTTGCCGCAGACTGGTCACCCGATGGGAATACCATTGCGTTCGCTATGGCGGTGGATCGCCCCAACGCGTACGAAGTGTTTCTCATCGGGGCGGATGGGTCGAATGTGCGGCAATTAACTCGCGGCTTGGAAGGAATCGGGGGGAGCCTCGATTGGTCGCCAGATGGAAAGTATCTTCTTATCTATGCCGGTCCACAGGGCAATAAAAACATCTTCCGTGTGGATGTGGAAGCGTTGACCGCCGTTCAACTTACAAATGGAGGCAACAATGCCGCCGCCTCCTACTCCCCCGATGGTCAGTGGATTGCCTTCAACTCGTTGCGGAATAACGATCAGGCTGATATATTCATCATGCGCGCTGATGGCTCGAATCTGCGGCAGGTCACCGACAACCCCGAACCAGACTGGCAGCCGCAATGGGAACCATGATGCTGTGTGAAATCTTGCCTGACTTCAGCCTGTTTAGCGGATACAATTGAGAAATCATTCACGCCGCGCTGATGAGGAGATTATGAAAAAGATTGTCCTGGTCGTTCTTGCATTTGTCATGGCAGGGTGCTCTGCCTTGCCGGATGCGCTTGCCTTCCTTTCAACTCCCACGCCCGGACCTACAGACACACCCGCGCCAACTGTCACCCTGATCCCCACGCGCGAGAAGACCGATACCCCCGATCCATTTGCCCTTAGCACAAATCAAATCACCCCTGCCGCGCAAGAGACTGCAACATCCTCCAGCCAACCTGCCACTCCCACACCGACCTTACGCCCCACGATCACCCTAGAGCCTCTTAACCCTCAACTGTTTACACCATCCCCAAATCTCTTTCTCTTCTACCATGTCTCTGCGAATCAACTTGTGTGGGGCGGCACCTGCGAGGGGGCGCGCTCCATTCTGTTCACGGTTCAGGTTGCGACTGCGCCTCGTTTACGCTATGTTCTGCTCTTTTATCGGTTACAGGATAAATACAGTGGACGCGGCACCGAATGGGGAGGAGGAGCCATTATGAAGGACAATGATCAAGGTACTTATTTTTACAGACTCGAACTTGAGCAAATCGAAGATTATCGCAATTTTCTAGATGCCTGGCTACAATATCAATTCGTTGCTTCAACGGCCGCATTGAAAGTTTTAGGCCGTTCCGTCGTGGATCGGACGAGTGTATCGGTCACCCATTGCAAAGCGCTTAATCCCTGATGCCAGCCTCGCTGAAAGGTTTTGCCATGAAAAAGATCGTTCCTTTCCTCCTTCTTGTCCTTGCGTTGAGTGGATGCGCCGCCTTGCCGGACATCACCCGATTCATCATCTCGCCCACGCCTCCTCCGCAAGATACGCCCACCCCTCAGCCTACTGTCACCCTCATTCCTACAAGAGACCTCTTTGCGGTGGCGACCAGCACGCCGGTCACCTTTACCCCAACCGAGCCGTCGTCTTCCGATAGCGCCCTCGTATTCTCCACGCCGACCTTGATTCCATTGCCTACCTTCTCAGAAGAATTCATTACTGATATGAGCAAAGTCACTTTTTTCGAGGAGAATGTTGGCTTCCGGGGCGTTATTTATTCCGCAGCCATTTTATATTGGGGAGAAGGATCATGCCAGACGCGCAGCATCAAAATGACCGTTTTCGTGGAAGACCCTGCCCGCACGGATCGTGTCTATCTGTTTTTGCGTCTTCGGGATAAACAAAACACACTCAATGTCGGTGAGTGGAGCGCGGGCGCTGAGATGATCAAATTATCGGATGGCACTTTCAACTACAATATCGAAACGCACAATCTCAGGCGATACTACGCTTATAAAAATGCCTGGATCGAGTACCAATTCGTTTCGGTCAACGAAAAGAATGAAATCATCGGACGTACTCAACTCTATGACCGTAATCTTTCCCTGATGAAGTGTGGGTTTTGACCTTTCCCTCTGACTTCCTTACGCTTCTGCGCCGGACCTCGAGCCTGGTTGCTCTGACCGGTGCCGGAGTCTCGCAAGAAAGCGGACTCCGCACCTTCCGCGACGCGCAAACCGGCTTATGGAAACAATACAAGCCCGAAGACCTTGCCTCGCCTCAAGCCTTTGCCCGCGACCCCAAACTCGTGTGGGACTGGTACGCGTGGCGGCGTGAAGCGGTGAAATCTGCGCGTCCCAACCCCGGTCACTACGCACTCGTCGAAATCGAAAAACGAATCCCAAACTTTACGCTCATCACTCAGAACGTAGATGGCTTACATCGCATGGCAGGAAGTAGAAACGTGCTCGAGTTGCATGGCAACATTCAGCGCGTCCGCTGTGCAGATTGCGGCACCTTTACCGAAACATGGGATGATGATGTCGAATCGGTTCCACGCTGCAGAAGATGCGGCGGCTTGCTCAGACCAGATGTCGTCTGGTTTGGAGAGGCACTCCCGCGCGACCAACTCGAAGCCGCGATCGAAGCGGCGCGATCCTGCGAAGTCTTTTTCTCCATCGGCACATCGGGCGTTGTGCAGCCGGCCGCATCGCTGGCATACGCGGCGCGCAATCATGGCGCAGTGCTGGTCGAGATTAATCTCGAGCCTACGCCGCTCACGTCAAAAGCGGATTACGTCTTTCACGGAAAATCGGGTGAAATCCTGCCGGCTTTGGTGAAGGCTGTATGGGAGAATGGCACGTGATTTACGGCTGGACGGTGACAAAATATTTGAAAACGTGCGTTCCCGCAGGATACAGATTCCAGCCGTCGTGAATATCTTGCCGAAATGTCACATACGTCTCGAGGAGATGCCGCCCTGCGGGCCATGAGCTGACCAATACAGCATATTGGCGGCAGACAGATCCATCCGGTTGCTCGAATTCTGCGGTCACAAAATGATCGAAAGGCACGGACGTTTCATTCATCAAGAACGCAAGCCGAATGTGTGAAAAATTCTCCTCCAGGATTTCTGTGGTTGTTGTGCACCAACCATACGACCACACGAGCGGCACGGATTCGGGAAGTTCGATCTCGAACGTATAGATGTCCCCCGGTTGATTGATCTCAGGCAACTCGGGAATGACCGTCGCAAACTCCTCCAGATACCGGGTGCCCGCCTGCATGGCTTCCACGGCTTCCTCCGCGCTGGCTAAAAGCGGAGATTGCGCAGGCTTGACCCATGCCTCTTGCGTGGCGGTCAGATTCGGGCGCGGGGTGCGTCCGGGCGCGGGCGTGGCAGTGGCGCGCTGAACCGGTGTGGGCGACGCGAGGACGCGGCTGAGCAAACCTTCGTTAGATCGAAGCCAGGAAAACGCCAGTATAAATAGCGCACATACACCGATCACCACCACACTGATCATCCCCAAGATAACAATTTTTGCAGTTGTATCGGTTTCCTTTGGACGATTGGCTTCATTATTCATAATCCATCTCCATATTCAAGCGTATCTCTCATGCCAGCACCGCGCCGCTTCTTGCTGGAATTGTAAAGCGCAATTTCCCGTCAACGACTAAATCGGATACCTGACCGAAAACAGGCTGGGGATTCCTCTGCGCTCCCCACGCGACCTCGACCTGCTGAGGCGCTTCGGACACGTTCAACCCGACGATGAGCGTTTGATCCTCAAGCGTGCGCGAGAAGACATACGTTCCATTTGCCGACCATAATCGCTTGAAATCGCCCCTTCGCAAAGCGGGATTCCTCTTGCGCAAGTCAATCACACCCTTTACATATGCAAGGAGATCCTTGTCCCATTTGCTTTCATCCCACGGGAAGGACTTGCGGCAGTTCGGATCGTGTTTCCCATCCAGCCCAACTTCATCACCGTAATAAATACACGGCGCGCCGGGATAGCAGAACATGAACAGCCATGCCAGTTTGAGCGAAGCCTTATCGCCCTGCGCGCAGGAGAGAAAGCGCGGCGTATCGTGACTGTCGAGCAGATTCAATTGGGCGTAGGTAATTTCGCGTTTATACAATTTCAGGTTGTGGTCAATGCGATCTGCAAACTCATGGGCATCTATTGGGCGCTTGATGCTGTGATAGTTGCTCTGCTGATGCAGAACGCCCAGGTCGAGATGCCTGCCCGGAAAAAACGCCAGCATGGGTTTGGTCACCTCATAATTCATCACCGCGTCGAACTGATCGCCTTGCAGCCAGCGCTGTGCCTCGTGCCAAATTTCCGCAACGATATAAGCCTCCGCGTTGATCCTCCTCACGCGCTGACGAAACTCCTGCCAGAAGGCATCATCATCAATTTCTGTCGCCACGTCCAGCCGCCAGCCGTCCGCGCCGAATTCGATCCAATGTTCTGCCACGCGCAGCAGAAACTCGCGCGCGGCCGGGGAATTTGTGTTGAACTTGGGAAGCGCAGGCAAATTCCACCAGGCGCGATACCCAATGGCTGTCAAGGCATCCTCACCGTGTTGGAGTGCACGCTGTTCATGCGGACCTGGATACGCGCCCCAGTGTTTCTTTCTGCTCAGCCGATCTGGATCGAAATAAAACCAGTCCTTATAGGGTGAGCCATCGCCACATTCCAACACATGATGAAACTGCCAGAAGCCGCGTGAAGCGTGATTGAACACTCCATCGAGGATGATGCGAATGTTCCTTTTGTGTGCCTCATCGAGCAATTCGCGAAAGGCTTCGTTTCCACCGAGCAGGGGATCCACATTGTAATAATCGTAAGTGTGGTAGCGGTGATTCGAAGCGGAAGCAAAGATCGGGTTGAGATAAAGAGCCGTGATGCCTAAGTCCTTCAGATAATCCAGTTTCTCTGCGATCCCATACAAATCGCCGCCTTTGAAGCCGTGCGGGGTGGGGGGCGAGTCCCACGGTTCGAACGGTAAATTACCGGCCGGGTTGCGTGCGCTCTTTGCAAAGCGGTCGGGAAAGATTTGATAGAAAATTGCATCCTGCACCCAATCTGGTATGTTTTGACTCATTGAAGACCTCGAAGTGGAAAGAAATCAGGACAAGATCAATCCAATCTGTATTGTATTGTACTATGCGTGCCACTGGGAAACAGCAATGGATTTTTCATGCTCATTTGAGAAGTATGCCGCTGAAAGGAGGGAGAAAAAGTCGCTTCACGCGCCCCTCAGCCTGAATCCTGCACCCGGAGTGGGTCATCAGCAATGGGCTTGATTCCGTGATCTCCATCTCCCACTCTGCCTCTCGATCTGAAACATTCATCACGCAAAGCACACTCTCCTGACCCTGAACGCGGCGATAGGCAAGAAGCGTCTCTGATGCAAAAACATTTCTCCGCGTTCCATGTCGCAATGCCGATTCGTTCTTGCGAATTTGAACGAGTTTTCGATAAAAATCGAGCAATTCTCTGTTCTGATCTGCGCCCCAGAGCATGGGCAGGCGCGCTTCTTCGTGGATAGCGCGTCCTTGCTGCATGACATCGTTGTTTTGCGATAAGCCGACCTCTGTGCCGTAATAGATAATCGGTGCGCCAGCGAGGGTGAACTGACATAGTGCGGCGAGGCGGAGTTTACGCTCGTCGCCGCGCACGATCCAGAGAAAGCGATTCATGTCATGGTTATCGAGAAAGGATGGGCGCGAAAAGGTCTCGGGAAAATAGGCTTCATGCCGATCGAGAAATTCCGCGAACTGTTTTGCCGTCCATGTGCCGAAGGCAAACGTTTTGCGAAAGCCCTCCAGCAGCATGAAATCGAGCGCGCCATCCATGCCGCCCTCAAAGGCGAGTTGCGAATCGGGCGGGTCCACGGCTTCGCCGAATGTCCACGCGTCAGGCTTGGTCGTGCGCGTGATGCGGCGAAAGTCCGCGTAGAAATCGGGTGTAGGACCGATGCAGTAATCCACGCGGTAGCCGTCCACGCCGAAATCCAGCCAGTATTTTGCGGCATCAAGTACGTGCTGACGCGCCGGCGGATGACGCAGGTTGATTTGCGGGAGGGTTCTTGCTGTGAAAAACATTTTATAGTCATGGGGCCATTGCTCGAAGGTGTACCAGTGTACGTATTCGCTGCTTTGATCTTTTGTGGCTTCGAGGAAGGTGGGATGTTGATTCGACCAGTGATTTGGCACAAAATCCATGAGGATGCGAATGCCGCGCGCATGTGCCTGTTCGATGAGTTCCTTGAAATCATCCTTTGTGCCTAGGCGTGGATGAATTTCGTAAAAACTAGTAGCGTCGTAGCCATGATAACTGGGGCTGGGAAAGATGGGCGTGAGCCAGATACAGTTTGCGCCGAGTTCGGCGATGTAATCGAGTTTGGCGGTGATGCCGCGCAAAGTGCCGTTGCATTTGAGGGAGGGTTTGTCTTCAATGATGGGAAAGTCACCCGTTGTGTTGAAGAAGCGGTCGGCGAAGATTTGGTAGAGGATGGCGTCTTTTGTCCAGGCGGGCGGCGGATCGTTATCCACGTAGAAGGCATAATACGCGCCGCTGTCGGCAAAGGTTTCCTCTTTGCCATTACCTGCGGAAACACGGTAGCGAATGACGGTTCCTGCTGGCTGTGGAGGAATTTCGCCGCGAAAGGTTCGAATATAACCCCAGAGATACGTGTTCCATTCCGAGCCTATGGACTCGAGAGGTGTGGCATAACCGTTCGATGCAGTGCCGTTCTCGCCTTGCGGGTCGCGGCCATCGTTCGTCCAGTAGACCCAGGCGCGGTTGTAGGGGTGAGTAGGTCCGACGGTGAGAGTAATTTGAATGGGTTGACCGGGTAAGGGGTCGCGAGGGAAGCGCTTGTGTTTGTGAGTGATTCCGCCCAAAGTGGCGCGCAAGTGTTGGAGGCGCGCTTCATCGGTGGCGAGAGTTCCGAAGATAAAGTCTTCCATGATGTATCCTTGAATGGTGAGATGAGCCCTTTAGGGCTTGGTCAATTGGATAATGTAAATGCTATACGGGGGAAGTTCGGCGAGGGGAACATAATCGTCAAATCCGCCGTTGGCGTTGGCAGTCAAAGGGTTGATTGGAGATGTGTCGAGCAGGGAGGTGGCAAGGTATTGACCCGAAAGCGGTCCGAGGGAAAGGTCGAGTGTGTAATCGCTCAGTAACTGATCGTCAATGTTGATCAAGATCAGAAGAATTTCCTCGCGGCTTGTGCGTAAGTAGGAGATGATCTTTTTTGAATTGGACTCTGCCACAAAAGTCTTGCCGACACGCAGAGCGGGATGTGTGTTGCGGAGTTGAATGAGTTTGCGATAATGCTCGAGGAGGGACGTATCATCACCGATTTGATTGGCAACGTTGACGAATCTGAAATCGGAATTGATGGGTTGCCACGGTGTTCCATCGGTGAAGCCTGCGCCTTTTGTATTCGACCATTGCATGGGCGTGCGGATCAGTTCATCGGGCTTGGTGCCACTCATGCCAATCTCTTCGCCGTAGTAAATGAACGGAATGCCGGGGGCAGTAAGCAAGATGCCGGCCGCCACTTTGGCTTTGTTTTCCTTGTCCGCTCCGAATTGATTCATCACGCGCGGCATGTCGTGGTTGGTGATGAAGTTGGCATTGTCCTGATCGGGGAAGTCGCGCAGGGTGGTTTGAAGAACGAAGCGGAGATTCATATTGTTGCTTTCGTTGATAGATTTGAGCAGAGCGGCAGAAAGATCGAAGTTGAAGGCAGAGCTCAGCCCGCGATTTGTCTCGGTGTATCTTTTGACGTTTGCATTATCGGTCCATGCTTCGCCGACGGTGAAGGCGTAGGGAGCAATGGATCGGTAATAGGTTCCCCATTCCTCCAGGAATTGGAGGTTGGAGTCTGCGTCTGCCAGTTTTTGGTCTTCCACCAGGTAGCGCACAGCATCTAAACGAAACCCATCAACGCCGACTTCTTCGAGCCAGAAGGAGGCAATTTTTTTTGCCTCCGCGCGCACGGCTGGATTGTTGTAGTTGAGGTCGGGCATCTGATCCCAGAAGATGGCGTAGTAGTATTGCCCGTTTTCGGCGCGGTGCCAGGCTTTTTGTCCCCATGGACCGGGGGTGCCAGGGTCTGTATCACTCCAGACGTACCAATCATGATAGGGGTTGCCCGGTGTAAGCGCGGCCTGAAACCAGGGATGTTTGCTTGAGGTGTGATTGAGAACAAGGTCAATGATAATTTTGATGCCACGCTGGTGCGCCTCTTCGAGCAGATGTTTGAAATCCTCCATCGTGCCGTAATCGGGATTGACCGCGTAATAATCGGTCACATCGTAGCCATGATAGGAAGGGGAGGGATGAATGGGCATGAGCCAGATGCCTTGAATGCCCAACTCTTGCAAGTAATCCAGTTTTTCCGTGATGCCATTGAAGTCGCCGATGCCATCGCCATTACTATCGCGGAAGGAACGGACGAAGATCTCGTAGAAGACTGTATCGTTCCACCAGGGAAAGCCCTCTGTGCCGCTGTAAGGATCGGGCGTGGTTGTTGGTGGAACAACCGTCAGGGTCGGTGTGGGCGATGCGCAACCTGCCAAGATGACGATCAATAGAAGGAGCGAAAAGATTTTGGATGTCAGTTTCATGAGGGGAAGCAACCTTTCATTCCTTCACCCTGGTCTCTCCCAAAGGGATTTATGGAGATCAGGGTTGAAGGTTTGTCGTTGATGAGGGAGTTGTGATGTTGCCCCCAACGGGCAATCCGCTGGGTACAGAAGCAGGGATGGTGTGTCTCAAATCCAGTGCGCTGGGTGAGGTGAGCGAATCGAGAAAGATGAGAAGGAGGCGCATTTCTTCATCTGAGAGGTGGACGCCCTCGCTGGCGTTTTCGGAGGTGTACCACTGTAACAGGGCGCTCAGTGTTTCAGGTTGGTTTTGGACGGTATCTCTCAGTCGTTCTGGCAATTGATTCGGATCGTAGTTTTGTAAACTTGCCTTTGGATCGAAATGATGGCGAACCGCCGCTTCGAGAGAGGTGAACGCGCCGTTGTGCATCCAAGGTCCTGTGATTGTCACGTTGCGGAGCGGCGGTGTGCGGAAGGCGAAGCGGTCACAGTCGTTGCCGGTTTCGCGGGCGCGGCCCAGATCGAGCGGTTGTTCACGCCCTTTGCCATCTCCGATTTGCGGTACAGCGAGATTGTAAAATTTTTGATCGCTAAGCAGACCGCCGGAGTGACACGAGGCACAGCCAGCCTTGCCATAGAAAAGCAAGGCGCCTTGTTTGGCTTCTTCAGATAGAGCGGTTTTATCGCCTTGAAGGTATCGGTCAAAGGGACTGTCTTCGAAGGTGAAGGTGACGATCTCGTAGGCGGCAAGGGCATTTGCCGCGTGTTGAAAGCCCAATTCATCGAGCGGCACGTTCGGGTATGCGGCATGGAATAATTCCACGTATGCTGGAATTGCCAGCAAACGTTTCATCAGCGCGTCCCAGATTGGCTGTGCTTTGTAGTCCACCAATGCGGCGAGTTCATTGGGTTGACCGAATACATCTGTATCGCCGCGGTCACCGCGCATTTCATCACGTGAGGTGACGGGGAACATGGCTTGCGCGGCGAGCAGATTCTCGAGTCCGCCGGGGAGGCGGTCGCTGGCCGGGGTGTGGAAGCCAGGCACAGGTCCACGCGCGACGCGTCCATCCCAAAAGAGGGTGTGCCACTCTTCATATCCAAGATTGAAAAGCGGTTGTGCGTTGCGCGGGATCAATTCGCGCGCGTTTCCCATCTGACGTTCTTCCCCGAGTCCGAATCCCTTTGTGCCGATCGAAACAGGGAGGTTGTCACCTGTGCCGAGGTTAGGATGATGGCAGGTAGCGCATGAGATGTCGCGGTTGCCACTCAGGATCGGGTCCCAGAAGAGCGCTTCGCCAAGTTGGACCAGCGCAGGCGACGGCTTGGGAAGAGGGGTGGGCGGATAGACATGCGCACGTTTCATCAGATACGCCAGGCGCGTATCGGGATCGTTGGAAAGTTGTGAGCGAAGATGGAGGAATTGGAGTTGGAGAAATTGGAAGTATTCGCCGAGGGAGGGGCGGATTGAAATTTTTTCGACTTGCTTTGCCGGCAGGGTTTGCGGTGTACTTTGATATGGGATGCGATAACGGTGATCGGCGCGCAAGTTTTTGATGACCTGTTCTGTGCCGTCACTCCAGCGGATGCGGACCTCTGCGCTTCTTTCTTCCCCCAAGCCGAAGTGCAGTATAAGAGAGTTTCCTGCCATCACGCTGCTCCCGTTAATGACCTCCTGCATTTGTGTCTTTCCGTGGGCGGTTGTGACGTATACGCGCGAGCCGACGGCATCGCGGTTGACGTTCCCCGCGCCGACAAGTTCAATCGAAAGCCAGTGATGGTTGGAGGTTTGCCCTGTCTGATTTTTGTAGAGGCGATAGCCTTCATCGAGATTGCCCACGATGAGGTCCACCCAGCCGTCATGGTCATAATCGGCGTAAGCCACGCTGATGCTCATGCGTACATCTGTGGATTCGTTGTGACACGCGATGGATGTAAAAGTGCCATCGCCGTTATTGCGAAAGAGTTTGTTTGCGCTAATGTCTTTGTGATGAGTGGTGTCCGAAATGGCGAGATAGAGGTCTTGCCAGCCGTCGTTATCGTAATCGAAGAACACCGCGCCCCAGCCAATGCCGTTTGGGACCTGCACTCCTGCTTGTTTGGCAACCTCTTTGAATGTGCCGTCGCCTTGATTTTGCAGTAATTCCATCGGTCCCACGTTGGAGTAGTAGTAATCCATGTCACCATCGTTATCGTAATCGCCTGTGGCGAGTCCCATGCCGAAGACTTTCGCATTTGCATTGGCTTCTTTGGCAACCTGTGTGAAGCACCAGCCTTTACAGCCGGGACCGTCATTGCGCCAGAGTTTGTTGCCTAGCGGGTTGATGAATTCGTCATTGACGAGGTAAATATCGAGGTCGCCATCGTTATCGTAGTCGGTGAAACTGGCGATGAAGCCGGCGCCGGTTACACCGCCTGCGAGCAAGTCGGTGACTTCGGTAAAGGTGCCATCGCCGTTGTTGTGATAGAGGCGGTCGGCTTCCCCTTCCATCGGTCTTCCACATTTGGGATAACAAGACCAGTTTGCGATGTAGAGATCGAGAAACCCATCGCCGTCATAATCGCCCCAGGATGCGGATTTGGAATTACGGTCATCCACGATGCCTGCTTGCTGCGATACATCTACAAATCCTCTACCTTGCTCGTTGTGGAAGAGATGATCTGGTCCCCAGGTGACCACGAGTAAATCTTTCCAGCCGTCGTTGTCGTAATCTGCAAAGGTTGCGCCCTGTGAATAAGCGTTTGGGAGCGCAACCTGATGGGTCAGCGTAGAGACGCTAAATGTACCATCACCGTTGTTGTGGTAGAGGGTGTTTTTTCCAATAGGATCGGTGACGTAGAGATCGAGCCAGCCGTCGTTGTCGTAATCGCCCCAGGCGATTCCCGCCGACATTTCAATTCCGGCGAGGCGGTTGTTCACAATGCCGCTTTGTTTGCTGACATCTGTGAAGATAGGAATTTCAGCATTGGGTTGCTGCGCGGCGTAGCGGAAATAGCCCAGTCCGAAGAGCAAGATAATGGCGAGAATCGCCGTTATCACAAGGACCAGAATACGATGCATCTTATCCTTTGACCGCGCCTTGGGTCAAGCCGCCCACGATCTGATCTTGCAGCGCAAGATAAATAATCATGATGGGCAATGCGCCGATCAGTGCACCGGCGGCAAAGACACCCCATTTCTGGTCGAATTGACCGGCGGTGAAGATTTGCAAGCCGACCATCAGCGTATATTGGTTTACATCGTTGAGCAGAATGCGAGCGAGGACGAAGTCTCCGTACGTGCCAATGAAGGAGAGAATGCCAATGACGATCAGGATGGGACGCAGAAGCGGCAAAATGAGGTGCCAGAAAATTTGAAAGTGCGACGCGCCGTCCACCATGCCGGATTCATCAATGTCACGAGGGATGGTGTCTAAAAAACCTTTCATCAGCCAGATGTTGATGCCCATCGAGCCACCCAGATAAACCATAATCAAACCAGCGTGGGTGTTCAGGCCGATAGCCGGGATGATTTCACCAATTTGAAAGATCAGCACATAGATCGCCACAAGCGCCAGCAGATTTGGAAAGACCTGGATGAGTAAAATGCCTTTGAGCATCGTCACGCGTCCTTTGAAACGCATGCGCGAGAAGGCATAGGCGGCCATGGTCGTAATGGCTAGGCTGAGGAGGCTGGAAATGCCCGATACCTTGACTGAATTCAGAATCCATTTTTGAAAGACCAGATCGCCGAACTTGTAACTGGGATCCTTGCCGAATAATCTTTGATAGTTTTTGAGGCTGGCATTGCGCGGGATGAGCGATGTTTGGGTGGCGAGGGACTGGGAAGGATCAAGTGAGGCGGAAACAATCCACAGCACCGGGAAGATGGAAAAGAAAATCAAAATGACGGCGATGATCAGCCTCACTGCCACGCTGAATCGCCTCTGAAACTTTTGTGAAGACCGCAAGGTCGCGTAGGTTTGAGATATGCTAGACATTTTCGCTCACCTCTTCCCACATATTCGTGAATCGGTATTGGATCAGGGTAATGACACCCACAATGAAAAAGACGATGATAGAAATCGCTGAAGCCAAACCATATTGAACGCCGCGTCCGCCACTTTCGAAAGCAAGTTTATACACATAACTGATCAGGATATCTGTGTGTCCGGCTTGTGTGGCGGCTCCGGCAATAGGGGGACCACCTTGAATGAATAGGTAGATCAAATTAAAGTTGTTGAAGTTGAACACATAAGATGCGATTAGAAGCGGACCAACTGCTACCAAAAGCAAGGGCAAGGTGATGTGCTTGAAGCGCTGCCAGGGGGTCGCGCCGTCAATCATTGCCGCTTCATAAATGTCTGAGGGGATAGATTGCAGAGCGCCGCTACTGATCAGCATCATGTAGGGATAACCGAGCCATAGATTCACAAGCAGAATTGCCACCTGCGCCCAGAAAGGTTCTGTTGTCCAGCGTGGGGCGGTATCGAACAAATTCCTGAGAACGTGGTTGATGATGCCGAACTCCGAATTGAGCAGGCCGCGCCAGATAATGATGCTGATCAAACCTGGAATCGTATAGGGAATGATCAGCAGGGATCGGATGATGCGTTTGAACGGAAAGTTCGGATCGTTGAACATGATGGCAATGGCCAGACCCAGCGCGAAAGTCGAAAGAACGCTGATGGTTGGAAAAACAAAATTCCAGGTGAGGATGCGCACAAGTGGTCCACGCAAAGCCGGGCTGGTAGAGAAGTCAATGAAGTTCTTGAAGCCAACCACCGCGCGAAAGCCGGGCTTGATGGTCTTGCCGTCTTTGGTGGTAAAGGTTCCGGCTACGTTGTAGTAAATGTCGCCGTTCGATTGATCAATCACCGTGTCCGTCGCGGGGTCGTATTTGAAGCGCTGTTGTAGTTCCGCCGCTTCGTTTGGCGAACGGATTTGGACAACCTGATCGCCTTCGATTCCGAATTTGATATTGGGGAGTTCTTTGTCTGACGCGGCGAGGAGGACGTTTAGACGCTGATAACCGTCAATGGATTTCGGGATTCCTTTACTATCCGCTTCGCCGATTCCGGGATCGCCGGGTTTGGCGGGTATGATTTTCTCCCCTGGCTTGGCGAGAAAGGATTCGCCCTCTGAATTGACCAGCCACAAGGCGTATTCTCCCGACGGCGATTTGAAGGCTGTCCACGAATAGGATTTTCCAGCCTCCGGCAGGTATGTGATTCTTTCGATCAGAGGTATCGCCTGTTCCTTTGTCAAAAGGTGACCATCTCCGTAATTGGTGAAGGCGATGTAAATGGTAAAGAGGATGGGGTAGATGGTAAACAGAATCATGAAACTGAGTCCAAATACCATCCAGCGAAGAGGATAGGCGCCAGGGAGCAGGAAGATCAAATTGCACATTACCCCAATGACAATGACAATGGTCGCCAGTTGGGTAAAGCCCTTCGCGAGGGCGTTTTGGGTGAACCAAATTACGCCTGCGTTGAACAGAAACAAGAGCAGGATACGAAGCATTCTGGATGGCAACGATTCCTCGGACAGACGGGAGGCTTTCCGTTGTGCAGTTGGTGCCAGGCTCATTCTGTGTTTCTCCTTTCAGAGACGAGATTCATCTGGCGAAAGAAAAACATTCCGAATAATTGCATAAAGGCTGAGGACCTCGTGGTCCTCAGCCTTTGAAACAAGTTGCAAGTTACTTGATGATCGCTTCGACTAGTTTGGTCTCGGGATCATAAACGAATTCAACGGTGCCATCGGCTGCGAGGGTGATCTTGTAATTCGGACCATCCTGTTTGCCATCGGAGCCGTAATTGGTCGTCCAGGAACCATCCAGCGCAACTTTGAATTCATATTCGCCGGCTTTCAGGTTGAAGGGACCGCTATGCCACTTTCCGTCTTCACCAAGCGTCATGGCTGTGACTTGGCAGTCGGGTTGCCAGTCTCCGGGGCATCCTACCTGAGCCTGATAGGAGCCGGGGATGTTGACCATGCCGGTTAGTGGGTTGGCAATAAGGTTGCGGATCTTTGCCGCGGCTTCCTTCATTGCGGTTTCAGGATCCAGCTTGCCATCGCGTGCCAAGACGACGCCATCATTCCAACTGCCCCACACCGAACCCATCGCGGCGATGGCAGGCATCATGGTTGCGTTCTTGCCGGCTTCTGCAAATGCCTGTAAATCGGGATCATCCACTTTCTCGAGCGCGGGCAGATAGGCCGGTGCACGCTTGCCAGCCTCGTAAAGTTTGAGCATGGTCTCTTCTGTCGCGATGAACTCGTTCAGGAATGCTTGCGCAAGCAGGATATTTTCGCTCTGGGCATTGATGAAGAACCCCTGTGTGCCTGCGAACGGATAGCCATTGCTGGGGAAGTTTGTGATGGCATATGGCACACCAGATTCGCGAATGCGATCCAATGCCCAGGGGCCAGCCATAATGAATGGGACTTTGCCGGTCTCAAACAAGGCGTGGTTGTTTGCCCAATCCCAATCCGCGGGGAGGTCACCGCTCTTGACATGGTCTGCCAGCCATTTTACGCCCGCGATCATGCCAGGGCTGTCAATTCCCAAGTCATCGGGATTCCAGTCTCCATTTTCCTTTTTGCCAAAGATGTAGCCACCGAAGGAGGTGTAAATTGGATACACATCATAGGTCGTGCCTGTGATCGCCATGATGTAGTCCACCTTTCCTTCTGCCTTGAGAGCCTGACCGATGGAGACCACTTCATCCCATGTGGTAGGTGGTGTTTCCACCAGGTCGGTGTTGTAGAAGAAGCCCAGATTTTCGGTGGCATAGGGCAAGCAATACAGTTTTCCATCGAAGGTGCACGCGGCCAAAGCGTTGGGATCGAAATCTTTTGCCTTGTCGCCCAGGTCTACCTCAGCCAACAGACCATTGGCTACCAGGGTTCCAGCCTGATCGTGAGGGATGATGATGATATCGGGTCCTTCACCCTGTGGAGCCGCGACTTGAAAATCATCCCGAATGGAGGATTTCAGTTCGACGACCAGTTCGATGTTGTAAGCGGCAAGCACTTCATCGGCAAGGTCTTGCAGAATGGGTGCGCGTGTATCATCTGCCCAGATGCGAAGCGTACCAGCAGGCTCAACAACCGCAGGTTCAGTTGGAGCGGTCGTCGCGGGCGCTTCTGTCGCCGGTGCTTCCGTCGCGGGTGCTTCCGTCGTTGCCGGTGCTCCACAGGCTGCCAACACGAGTGCCCCAATCAGCAGGATAGCAAACAGCAAATTTACTTTGGTTTTCATTTCTTCTTCTCCTAGTGTGTGTGTTAGGTTTTGTTTTATGCCTTGTGTCTTGTTTTTCGCGATAGCATCACCTCCTTGCTCGATGGATTTTCTTCGTCGCTTTTGGGGTTGTGCGTGTATTCTCTCTGAAATTAGGATTTTTGTTTTCGGCCATCATGTGTATGGCGACATTGAGCGCTTGTACAGTTGCTCCAATGAGCAGGGAGCGACGTCCCAGCATTCCCGTTGTGATGCGCACGCTTTGCTCGGAGGCGCGCAGCGCTCGCTCACGAACTGCCTGCCGAATGGGATTGGTGAGCATATCTCCAACTTGCGCAACACCTCCGCCAATGATCACAATGCTCGGATTGAAGAGATTGATCAAACCTGCAATGGCAATGCCAATAAATGTCCCCGCGCGTCGAATAATTTCCTGTGCATGAAAATCACCGCGGCGTGCGGCTTCTGCCACATCCTGCGCGGTGATCTTTTCAATCGGTATTTGAGATAACAAGGTTCTTTTTCCAGAGGCGGCCAGTGCTTGCCCTTGCTTTGCAATGGCATGACCTCCTGCGAATGCTTCGAGACAACCGTGATTCCCACAATTACAAAGTGGACCGTTTTCGTCAACGGTCAAGTGGCCGATCTCACCTGCTGCGCCGGTCGTGCCACCATAAATTTGCCGATTGAGAATCAATCCCGCTCCAATGCCACTACCCACTTTGATATAGGCGATATTCTTTTCGCCGCGCCCTGCGCCATATGCCCATTCGCCCAGCGCGCCGAGTTCGGCGTCATTGTTGAGCGTAACAGGACACCCCCACATTTTTTCCAGTCTATATCGAATGGGGAAGTGATCCCATCCCGGCATGATGGGCGGCGACACAACCATGCCTGCCTCAGTAATGACCGGCCCAGGCACGCCGACGCCGACTGCTGTCAAATCAGAAAACTTCCACCCTTGATCCTCAAGTATTTGTCTCAATAGTTGATTTGCCTCCGCAAGACAGACTTCCGGACCCTTTTTGATGTCGAATGGCACTTCGATTTCCTGAAGAATGCGAGCGCTAAAATCCGCTACTGCTACGCTCAAGTGTGTAGCTCCCATATCAATTGCCCCAACCAGCCCCTTGCTCGGGTTGATCTCAAGAACCACAGGAGGCCTTCCATTGGGAGTAATACGGCTTTCTGTCTCCTGAATAATGCCACTTTTCAAAAGATCGTTCACGATCAAACTGACGGCTGCGCGCGTCAGTCCCATCTTTTCGGCTAATTCCGTTCGCGATAAGCCGCCCGCTGAAAATCGAATCAAATCCAAGGCGGCGTGTTTGTTAAAACTCTTGACATTATATTCAGATGGGAGCCAGTAGAAAGTGCTCAAAGTGACCTTTTTGGGTACTTCAGCCTGATTGGAATTGCTGTGATGTTAGCATATTAGGTATGATTTTTCAAGTGTTTTAAGTAACTAGTGATGCGCAAATTTTGTTGGTGAGTTGTTCTGCAAAAGTCAGTGATCTTGTTGAGAAAATAAAAACGGCGCGCAGCAATGCGCGCCGATCTTGGGAGTCAAATACTCTCTTTATCGAATGGCTTCCTCGGTCACAGCATCGAAGATATGGAAAGAGTCCATATCGAACGCAACCTGAGCCTGCTGGCCAACGCGTAGCTTCGAGCGTGGGTCGACGCGAGCGACGAACGTATTTCGTCCGCTCACCAGATAAAGGAAAATTTCGTTGCCCATCAACTCTGTCACGTCCACTTTGACCGCAACCTTCTCTGCATCAATGTTCGGCGGGAGGAAATCCACATCGTGGATATTTTCAGGGCGAATCCCAAAAATGATCTCCTTGCCTGCATACGCCTCATATGGTTTGGCGCGGCTTGGCGGAATCCTTACCGCAAAATCGCCTGTATCCACAATCAAGCGGCCGTTCTCTCTGTGGAGTTTCCCGCGGAAGAAATTCATTGCAGGCGAACCAATGAAGCCTGCTACAAAGAGATTCTTTGGTTTATCGTAAAGATTTTGCGGCGTATCGAGTTGCTGTAGTATACCCTTATTGATCACAGCAATACGAGTCGCCATGGTCATCGCTTCGGTCTGGTCGTGTGTCACATAAATAAATGTTGTCTGCAATCGCTGATGCAGTTTGCTGATCTCCGCGCGCATTGCCACGCGCAGCTTGGCATCCAGATTCGAAAGCGGCTCATCGAAGAGAAACACCTTTGGCTCACGCACGATGGCGCGCCCTACCGCTACACGCTGCCGCTGCCCGCCCGATAACTGACGTGGCTTGCGATCAAGCAAATCTCGGATACCTAAAATATCTGCCGCCTCATACACACGACGCTTGATCTCATCCTTTGGCACTTTGCGAAGTTTCAGCCCAAACGCCATATTGTCATACACTGACAAATGGGGATAGAGCGCGTACGATTGAAAGACCATGGCAATGTCACGATCTTTCGGAGCAACATCATTCACCACACGATCGCCAATCTTGATGATTCCGCTAGTCACCTCTTCCAGCCCGGCGAGACACCGCAGCGCCGTTGTCTTTCCGCAGCCTGAAGGACCGACAAGCACAAGAAACTCTTTGTCATCCACGTGAATATTCAGGTCATTCACGGCAATGACGTCCCCAAACTTTTTGACAACATGCTCGAACGTAACACTGGCCATGGCGCTTTACCTCCGTTTCGTGAGAATATAGTGATTGAATTATACCCTCACTTTATCAAGAAAATCTGCTTCCAATCTAGCAATTTTCAAAATTCTTTCTCTGTCTCTGTAATCTCGATAGTGAGAAGATGGATACCTCACCAAATCTTCAAAGTGCTCCAGAATCTTGATAATCGCAAATTCATCAGCCCTGCCTTTCTGATGTCTGCTCTCGATTGACCAGCCACACGCCCAAGAGAATGATTCCACCTCCGATCAGTGACGCGGCTGTGATTGCTTCATTCAATACGAAAAATGCAACCACCACCGCGACCAGCGGCTCAAGATAAAGAAACACCCCCGTCTGCGCAGTGGATAATGCCTGCAGCGCGTCATACCAGGCAATATACGCCAGCCCTGAACAGAAGATTCCGAGAAATGCCATGCCCCACCACCCGGATGTGCCTAGATTCCGTATCTCTTCCACGCCTGTTCTCATGAAAAACAGAATTGAAGTAAATAACCAGCCAAACAACATCACGTAAAACATCATCCGACTCGCCGGATGCGATTTCAGCCCGCGTCGCGATAATACCGAAAATACCGACCAGTTCACTGCGCTGATCAGGATCAGAACATCACCCGGCGCACCGAATTTCCCAATCGTGAGAGACGCAAAATCGCCCTTTGCCACGACGACCCCTACACCTACAAAAGCCAGTAAGATGCCGATGATTTTCGTAAACTCCAGAGTTTCTTTTAGAACGAACCAACCCAGTAAAGCCATGAACACCGGTGTCGTCGCTACAATCCATGCTGTCGTCCCGGCTGCGGAGGTCTGTAGCCCATTCGATTGCAACCATTGATGAAACGTGATCCCGATAAAACCCAACAAAGCGAAATACCCCCATTCGTTTTTCGCCGGCAGGGCAAATTGCCTTCGCAGCACGACTGCTACACCAAGGATGACCACCCCCATTGTAAATCGCAACCATACAATGGCTATCGGCGAAATATCCTGTAGCGCTACTTTCGTCGCGATGAACGATGCGCCCCATACGCTCACAGCGAACAGGGCTTCGAGATAAGGTAGAATTTTGTACTTTGGCACAGTGTATCCTTTGAGGAGAAGTTGAGTTTATCCATTATAATAACGCTTTGGAGGTTCCACTATTTATGGAAATTACCTGGTATGGGCATTCCTGCTTTCGTCTCACCGAACGCAATATGGCAACTGTGGTGACCGACCCGTTCGATCACAAATCTATCGGTTACGGGCCACTCAAACTGAAATCGGATATTGTCACAGTGAGCCACAACGCTCCCGGACATAACTATATAGACGCCGTCAAAGGCGCAACGCACATTATTGATGGACCCGGTGAGTTTGAAATCGGTGGAGTATTCATCACCGGTGTACAAACAGATGGCAGCGGTTCAGGAAAAAAGAAAAACAAGAACGAAACTCGCAACACCATCTACGTTTTCGATTACGATGGCATTACCGTCGCCCATCTTGGCGACCTCAAGCAAATCCCCACACAATCCGAAATCGAATCGTTGGGGACGATCCACATCGCGCTGGTGCCGGTAGGTGGCGGTGGCGGGTTGAACGCGGCAAAAGCTGCCGAAGTCATCAGCCTCATCGAACCGAACCTGGTCATCCCCATGCACTACGCCACACCGGCCGTAAAAGTCCCGCTCGATTCGCTCAACAAATTTATCAAAGAAATGGGCTTGTCAAAACCCGAGACACAACCATCCTTGAAAGTAACGCGCTCCAACCTGCCTGAAGAAACGCGCGTCGTCGTATTGGATTACCAAACGAGTTAAAACATGAATGCCCCTGTGAAAGTTTTGATGACTTGGGATATATCCAGCGAACGCGATCAGGAATATTTCGAGTTCATCATCGGAGAATTCATCCCCGGCGTACAGCGTATGGGATTGCAGCCTGCCGAGGCATGGGCAACGATCTACGGCGCATACCCACAGATCCAGGTGGGCTTGCTTGCTGAAAACGCGGCCGAAGCGCGGCGTATCCTCGAATCCAGCGACTGGGGTCAATTGCAGGATCGGCTGTTCCGCTACGTAAAAAACTTTTCCTATAAAGTTGTTCCTGCACGGGGTGGATTTCAATTCTAAGCCTGTAGCATGCCCAAGACCCGTTCATGGTTCTTCCTCCTCTGCGGCCTTGAAGGCGCGCTGGCATCCACCGCGCTCCTTTTGATCCCCTCTGAAAGCGGACTTTCCCTGGCGCGCCTTGCCCTCCTCATTCTTCTCTTCACTTTTTGTCTCATGGGGATTTACTTTGGACTTCGCCCACCGCGCCGCCTTTCCCAATTTGCCCGCCCCATTTTCATCATTGGGTTTGCGCTTCTTTCCCTGACCTTCGGCCTGCTCCTCTTCCTTTTGCGTTATCTCGACCCTGAACGTCTTCTGTCCTACTACCTGCGGTTGAGCCCTCTTCTATGGTATCTGCTGATCATTTCTCTGCAAGCCACCTTCTATCTGCTTTACCTCAAAAATGGTTTGAACATCAGTGTACTCCACGCATCGAAACCGCTTTTCCCCATCGCGCTCATCTTCCTCATCCTTCTGCTTTCCATTCTTGTGCTTATCTCGATCACACGCCTGGGCTTGACTCCTGACCCCGCCTATTGGGCTGAGCCGGGTGTTCCCATTCAGGCCTGGCATTTTGTCCTTGCGCTGGTGGCAGGCAGTTTCATCCCTATTATCCTCCATAAGGTACGCTCTTTTGATCTTCTCATTCCTGTTTTTGTTTACGTTCTCGCATGCGCGCTTTGGATGAGCGTTCCCCTTGACGTGCTGAAAAACAGTTTTTACGTCACACTCGACCCGCCGACCTTTCAACCTTTCCCCTATTCTGATGCGGCTTATTACGACAGCATGGCACACAGCCTGCTTATCGGTCATCCCTATTTCGGGGACATTCCTACGCGCCCGTTATACATCGTTTTCCTCAGCCTGTTACATCTTCTGTTTGGAGAAAATTATCCACATATTATTGCCGCTCAAACCTTTGTGCTGGCGTTCATACCGGTGCTCTTTTATTTTCTGGGCAAGAAACTGCACAGCCGTATTGCCGGACTGGTTATTGCTTTGTTTTTCATCTTTCGCGAACTGACGACGCTTCTTCTTTCCTCCGATACGCGCGTCTCGAACACCAAGACGCTGATGACCGACCTCCCGACTCTTTTGTTTTTACTGCTTGCCTGTCTTTTCTTTCTTCGCTGGCTAGAGCGCAGAGACCACGAAAGCGCCTTTCTCGCGGGCGGAGTCTTTGCGTGTCTGCTACTCCTGAGAACACAATCTTTACTTATTCTTCCTGTTGTCCTTTTCCTCTCGCTCCTTGCCTTCGGCAGGCAGAGATTGAAGCGATGGTGGCTCACTGCGGCGTTTTTTATGCTGGCTTTGTTCATTACCGTTGCCCCGTGGCTTGCACATAATTATTGGCTTACCGGCGAAATCACCTTCGACGCGTCACTGCAATACAAGACCCTCGCCAGCCAATATGCCTATTCGGGGAACCTCGATATAGGGAATTATGACTTTCAGGGAAAAAGTTTGTTTCGCGTCCTCCTTGACTTCACGCTCAAAGACCCAGGCTTTGTCTTTGGCTTCATCGCGAATCATTTTCTTGCCTCTCAAATTAACGCTCTGCTTGCTCTTCCTCTCCTTGCGCCTTTCAACGGTATTTTTGCGCCCATTCCTCTCTATTGGATGACATGGGATGGAAGCCTCGAATGGTACAACCGGGTCCTCGTGTTCCTCTATCTGACCGTTATTTCACTGGGGTTGGGCGCCGCATGGAAGCGCTGGCGTTGGATCGGCTTGACGCCGTTCGTCTTCAGTTGGGGATATTCCCTTGGAACCGC
Organism: Anaerolineales bacterium; assembly: GCA_035574015.1. Taxonomy (GTDB): domain Bacteria; phylum Chloroflexota; class Anaerolineae; order Anaerolineales; family Villigracilaceae; genus Defluviilinea. The sequence goes on along the minus strand of DATLZK010000092.1, from coordinate 3,339 downwards.
CGTCGGCCGCTTCTCGGGCTGGAGGTATGATCTGCCTGCGGATTGGGTTGCATATTTTTACTTTGGCATAGGCTTTGCCGAAATCGTCAGGAATGCAATTTTGATTTTCAATGGAAACGACGAAGCGCCACTTACCAGCACAACGTACATAAGTGAAAAACGCCCTCATGCACTCGCAAGGATGGGATTATTTGCACTTGCTTTTATTTGGGTTGGCGCGTTTCCCTGGCTTGCCAAAGAATTGACCTCACCCCGCTATACTGACCAAATGCCTTCTACGCTCGAAGCGAAGATCGCCTCCTTGCACGGCGCGCCCGCCCTTGCCGAAATACAATCCTTCTCGAAACAACCCAACACTTTTCTCGAAGTGGGACGTATCCTTTATCCGCGTTTCTTTAGGCGCAATCAGGGTATTGCCTCTGCCAATCCCTGGCCTTCCTACCAGGTTCGTGATTATCCGCGCATGGGTTTTCTTCTCATCCATCAGCATCTCATCCATGCGGTCTTTCCGGCAAAAGAACCTCCCCAACCTTTTCCCCATGCGGCTGATGCGATTTTATTGGGATGTGCGCGTGAAGAGTATGTAGAAGTGCGTTTGATTGCCTTTCCTGAATTGGATGTCGTTCACTTGAGCGCGCCGTTGACCGAGCCTTGCACACCTTGAAAAGCCCTCGCTTCGCTTCGGACCTTTTGAACTGGTACCGTCAAAATGGGCGGACCCTTCCCTGGCGCGTGCCGGGCGTGACCCCTTATGCCGTATGGGTTTCAGAGATCATGCTTCAGCAAACGCGGGTGGAGACCGTCATTCCCTATTACGAAAAGTGGATGCAGTTATTTCCAAATGTATTTGCGCTGGCTTGTGCCTCTGAACAAGAGGTGCTGCGTGCTTGGGAAGGGTTGGGATATTACAGCCGCGCCCGTAATTTGCATAAAGCCGCAAAGATCGTTGTGAGCGAATACAAGGGTGTCCTGCCGCGTGATCTGGATGCGCTGCTTGCCCTTCCCGGCGTCGGACGTTACACGGCTGGCGCAATCGCTTCGATTGCCTTTGGTATAGATTTGCCGATATTGGATGGCAATGTCAAGCGCGTTTACGCGCGCTTGTTCGATCTCACTGAACCGGTCAATTCGCGAGAGGGTGAACAGATTCTATGGGAAATTGCCGCGAGTAATTTGCCTGCGGGAAGGGCGGGGGAGTATAACCAGGCGCTCATGGATTTGGGCGCGATGATTTGTATTCCTAGGAAACCGCGATGTTCGATTTGTCCGCTTGCCAGAGTTTGCAAGGCTTATAGGAATGGCACACAGGAACTGCGTCCTGTGAAAGAAAAGAAGAGGGAGGTGCCGCATTATTTTCACGTCGCAGCAGTCATTGTGCGGAACGGAAAGGTTTTGCTGGCGCAGCGTCCATCGAGTGGACTGCTTGGGGGAATGTGGGAGTTTCCCAAAGGGCGCGTTGACGGCGATCCCGTTCGAGCGGCGACCAAGGCTTTGAAAACGGAATATCGCCTCCGGCTGCGCGTGAAGCGCTTTATTTCCCAAAATGAGATCGGCGTCTTTCATCACGCGTATACTCATTTCAAAGTGACCGTTCATGCTGTGGAATATGACCTGGTGGCCATGCCGAGAGGAAAAAATTTGAAATGGATTCCATTGGAAGATTTGGGAAAATATCCGATGGGCAGAGTAGATCGGCTGATTGCCCAACGGATTGTGCAACGGGTTCATACTTGAGTGTACGCCGAATCTAGCGTAGAATAGAGTAAATCGCTGATAAAGGGTTATAGTTTTCTCAAGGTCCGAATTTTCGGGTTGTTACTTTGTATAGCGGGTGAAATTTGTATAATCTAGTTCAACACGTCATAGGCTCCAAGGTTTGTCAAGCTTGCTCGAGAAATAATAAGTAAAGGTAACGGGCAATGTCAAAAAAAGGTGCAAAAGAAAAAGACGATTCCTCACGAGTTCAACTGTTTGTGGGCATTCTCAGTTTTATCGGTGGATTGATTGCCGTTCTTGCCACAATCTTTGCTCCGATCATTCAAGAGCGTCTCAAAGCGGCAAGCCAACCGATTGCTACGCCTGTTATCGTTATAGTGCCCGCTACGGAAACCTCTACAAATTTATCTGGGGCGCTTACTGCCGAAGGGCCAACCGCGACACTGACGCTGACAGATACGCCTGCTCCTACTAACACATTCACTCCAATTCCGCCCGTTCCCCTTATTGAAGGTTTGCAGCAGGGGTGTCTCAGTTCTTTGTGGTTGCCTTATCCTTCATCCATTTCGGTTTTGGAAAGCGGGGATGGTTGTTTGAGAGAGCCTGTCCATGTTTTTTCGGCGGATAATGGGAGATTGATCTTCCTGGATGCACGCAGTGGTCCCGGCAATGTGGTGGTGTATGGTTTGTTTGCGCCGCTGCCCGAAAGTGGATCGCTCACGTTCAAGGTTCGTTTGAAAGATTTGAGCAATGTGGATCTTTGGATGGGCGTCTTTTCCGAGGCCGAGGTCGCCTCACCGGCGCTATTGATGATCATTCCGGCTGGCAATGTGGAAAGGCGTCCTATTGTACAAAAGGACATTTCCAATTACGAAACCCTGCTGACCAGCCAGGATAGCGAACAGAGAAACGGCTTCGAATTGACGTTTGAATTCAATCCGCTTTCCGCGCGTGCAGTGGTTAGAAATTTATTCCTCACCACCCAAGGGGTACCCATTCCCACTGCTCAGAAATGGTTGTTTTTGGGTTATCGGGGTTTGCTCGGCACCTATCGCGTGGAGGGAGAGTTCTTCGATTTTGAATTGAAGTAGATACTTGAGGTGAATGCCTTCCAAAGAAATCAAGATTCGATGCGCAGAAACGCTGAGTGCACAGAGTTTTTCAAGGTGTTCGCGGCGTTGTTTTGGCTCTGGAGGGAGAGAGATTGCTGAGCCCAATACACTGTACACTGCTTTGCTCGACATGATTTTCCCATCTCCTGAGGGTTGGGCCTCAAGATTATTGTGCGTTGCCGAGGGGTGTCCACACAAAAGTAGCACAACTCTTAAGGTGTTGTGCTACAGAGCCACGCTGCTAAAAACTCTCGCGCGCACTGCCGAGAGGTGGGACGTCCCTGGCAAGCATTATTAGAGTATTATATAAAATTCTCAGACGGACTACTCTTGAATTGTTCATGTTGGTATAATTTTTAAGCCATTATTATAAACTCGAGTTTAGACAAAATTTGGGGCGGTTTTGCTCTTGAAAAAAACCGCCCTTTGGTAGAAGCTTGGGGTTATGAGAAACCAAGTTGCTACCAAAGAGAACATTAACAAACTTATCGCATTTCGTCAAGAGGTATAC
>DATLZK010000091.1:0-20324 GCA_035574015.1 Anaerolineales bacterium | reverse complement strand
CTATGAGTAACACAAGCGTAAACAGAATCGTGAAGATGACATTCGACGCGCCACGTAAATTTTTCAGCAGGACAATCGTCCCATAAGCGGAAGCGAGGCTCAGCAAAATCCAAGCCTGATAATAAAATTTGAAAACTGTGTTGATGCGGTATCCGAAATTATCGCGCAGATAGATGAAATCAGGGGTGAGAATGAGGAGCACACCGAGGATGGTAAGAAGAAGCGAAAAATGGAAAGTTGAAAATGCAGGGCGAGAGGGAACTTCATCAGCAGAGGATTGGCTGTTTGAGAATAAAAAAGAGAAAGATGGTATCAACAAAGCCAACAGGGTGAGTAAACCGCCACTGTAACTCAATCTGCGTTTCATGCTGTCTGCGATGAATGTGGCAACATCACGCCCTTGTGATGCCAAAATTGGTTCAACCAGGTTGGGCTTCAATAGCCAGGCAAAGAGACCGATTGCGAACATTGCTACCAGTAATACAAGCACAAGGCAAAGCGCTGTCAAAGTCCCTGTGCGCCAATTGGCAGGCGTGTGGATACGCTGTAAATAAAACAGAAATGCAAAGAGGGGGATGAACAGAGTTCCCCACATCACCCACAGTTGCGCGCCGCGCGTCGGGAACATGAAACTCGGGATGAGCCCGCCTGCTTGGGAATCGAAGCCAATGTAGAACGGAAGGTACATCACAAGAGAAGTGACGACCAGTGGGATTCCCAGCAGGAGGATGTCCTCGATTCGTTCCCAGCCCCAGCCGGATTCCGCTACCCGAACAAGCGCGTAGCCGGAAACGATCAGCGCCGCGCCGGTGAGGATGTCCCAGGTGTTGAGGAACGCCAGTCCTCCCAACACCAGCGCGCTGACGAAGAATCCTGCTTTGTGAATTCGCAATTCGCCGAAGTACAGGTTTATCCTGCCGCGCCAGCCGCCGAGGAAGAGATTCAATGCCACAGCAACTGCCAATAATGTGAAAGGCATCGCCAGCACATGCGGATGCAAATCGCCCAAAATATACGAGAACGCCGGAAATTCACTGATGACATCCCCCATCCAGTTGTTCTGCAAATCGTAATCCATGATCACGCGTGAGGCGCGCCACCACCACCAGAAGCGATCTGGGAGCCAGGAGGAGGCATGTGGAGGAGGATCTCGCAATTCCGGGATGTCGAGCCACGTCCAAAAGTTCGGACCCTCCTTCCACAAGAAACCGCTCTTGTGCAGAATTTCGAGAAAACCTTCGGCGTTGGAGAGTATGAGGAGAAACAAAGGGGCGAAGAGGGGAAAGAGAAGAGAAGAGAGAGAATTGACGGATGATTTTGAACTGGCCAGCAGGTTATACAAAACACCATATGCGCCGGTTGCGCTCAAGGCGAAAATCAGTGCAATCATCAGGTTGAACGCAACTGTTCCCGGCACACCCGTAAACAGGGCAAGCATGGAGGTCATCACGTAGCCGAAGTAATAATAAGATATCGAATAACCGGAAAGCCACAGGTCGCGTGGAGGAAATGTCGCTGAGTTCATGATGCCGTTGATGAACATCAACTCCATGGGCTTTTCTGTGCCGACGATTTCCGGGTTTGCCGCGCGGACAAGCGCCATGAAGCCAAAGGCAAGGAAAAAGAGGAGTTCGGTGGTGAGGATGAGCGGGCGATTCGCTTGGAGGAAGGGAAGAATTGGAGAGCGAATGAGTGCTCCCATACTGAGGCAGACAAGAACTACCAGACCCAATAGCAATCCGCCCATGTCATTTTGTGCGATGCCGAGCATGGCAAACAGCCAGAAGATGTATCCCCAGATAAGCAGGCCGAAGGCACGTGAAAGTGTGTAGCCCCGATCTGCCAGCGCAGGGAAGAGGCGATGGGCAAGAGGAAAGGTAAGCCAACCGAGGAAGGTGGTGAGGAGGTACCAGGAGAGGAAGGGGGACATGGAAAGATAGAGGATTGGAGGATTAGAGATTTGGTAGGATGAATCTTCCTGTCGAATCGAAGACAAAGTCGAATACGTTTACAACAGCGTCGAGGTTGATAGGTCCGTAAACGTGAGGGAAGAGGTCGCTTTCGGGAATGTCAGGGGAGGGAGGTCCGCCTGATGGTGGCTCCCACTTCAAAGTCGAGGAAAGACGCGATGGCTCGATTTCAAGTAAGACGAGATCCGATTGTCCTTTATATAGTTTTTCAGCAACCGGCAAAACCTGATGCAGACTTGAGCAATGGATGAAGCCTTCAGTTTGCAGGCTCGAAGCGGTGTATTCGCCTTTTGCCTGAGCGGCTTTCCATTCCTTGCGGGAGGTGATGTGGAAAATCATCTCTGCTCCTTACATGGTGTTTCAAGGTATGACTTCATAAATGACGGTGTTTCCGTCCCGATAGATGGCGTGCCAATAAATGCCTTCATAGCGTTCAAATTTTGCGATGCCCTGCGGCGAATAGGCGGCGCGTTCGAGTTGACCGACGATGATGTATTTCACGTCATATTTTTTGAGGAAGGTGCGTGCAGAGATAACGTCCGTGCTGTTGTAGAAGTCGCCGATTTCATTCACGCGATCTTGTACCCAATTGGCAGTGTACACGCGCTGTTGTCGCTGATGCCAGTTCCAACCGACGACACCAGGCAAGCCCGTGTAGATGGTGAAGCGCGTGCACCAGCGGTATTCGGAGCAGTTCGCCTCCACAATGACAGGCGAGCCTTTTATGTTGTCTTGCATCCAGCGGATGGCGCGGTAGTCTTCGCTCAAATCGAGACGCTGTCCGAAGTCGTCGTAGTAGGCGTATTGCATGAAGGTCATGGCGTCGAGCGTGTGTGGTGCTTCGCGGATCCAACGATCGTTGATTTTGCCGGAGGTACCGCTGAGGGTGAATAATGCCGCGCCTGAGAGGAGTAAGATCATTGCAGTCTGCCAAAAGGCACGCCAGCCCGGCAACCATTGGAAGAAGGCAGGCAGAGTCCATGCGAGGGCGGCGCCGGCGCTTGCGGCAAACATGAGCCAGGCCTGTAAATAGAATTTGAAGATGGTATTCTGTCGCCCAATATCACCGCGCACAACGAAGACCTCGACGATAAGGGTGATGAACAGCGACGTGCCGATGAGGAAGAGGGCAAATCGCTTTTGATCGGTGAGATGCGGATTCAGGAGCACTATCCCTGCCCATGCCGCAACGGGTACGGCGATCCAGCCGACGCTTGTGCCATGATATTGAAGGGCAAGGATGATGATGACCAGAGTCACCAGCGCACCTTCGATGAGCAATTGATAGGGTTTGAGTTTCTTTAGGGCGGAGAGCGGCGTGAGGCGCATCCACTCGCGCGTTTCCCATGTCATCCATGAAACAACGATGAATAGGAAAACCAGCCACATGGTAAGGTAGGAGCCGAGCGGAGTGAAGGGTCCTTTCCAGAGTTCGAGTGCGCTATATGCCTGACTGTACCAGGCACGGTAGGGAAGATAGATGAAATGAACAAGGAGATACAATGCCGCTGCTGCACTAAGTGCCCGTGTCATTCGCTTTGTGAGCGGTGCGTCGAAATAGCGCAGAATGGAATATCCAAGTGCGGTGATGCAGATCAGTAGATAGGTGTAGGAGTCAGACAGGTTGGTGGGATAGACCGCGCCGAGGATAAGACCTCCAACGATGAAGCCGAGTGCCGTTCGAATCCTGCGCTCAGACTCAGGGTGATTTTGATTCCACCATCGGGCGCGCGTGTTCAGCACTGAGAGCGCCCAACTGAGCGCCAGCAACGCGATGGGCATGACAATCATATGCGCGTGTAAGTCGCTGTAGAGGAAGGTGAAGAGCGGAAACTCGGTGATGGAGTTGTCGGGTCCGGGTGGGACGACGCGGCTGGGGTTCCAGTACCACTCTCCGGGTCCGATGGGAAGCGGCGTGCCTTTGAGGGTGAGCGCGAATCCTTGCATCGCCCAGATCAGGCGTTGGAAAAAGTTGGCTTCCCAATCGAATGCGCCCGCGGCGCCAAGTTGCTGTAGTTTTTGATAAATGAGTTGGATGGTTCCAAGATTGCCAAGCAGGATGGTGAGGGCGGAGGCGGCAAGACCGGAAACAAAGGATGAAGGATGAATTATGGAGGATGAGTTTCGTCCTGATAGTTTTTCGTCCTTCATCCTTCCGCTTTCATCCTTTTGGAGCAGGTTCCAGCCGAGGGAGAAGGCGGAGATGCCGACGACAGCAAAGAGCGTGGGAAGGATGAAGTTGTAGGCGATGGATGGAACGATGCCAAGTAGTTTGACCGGCGTGCCGACGATGACGAAGCCGTAATAGTAGTAGTTGATATAGCCGCCTGCAAACCAGGGATCATAAGGCGGGAAGATCGTGCTTTTGAGGACGGCGTTGAAGTAGGAAAAGTCCATGGGGCGCTCGCCGCCTTTGAAGGGATGCCACATGTCGGGGTTGCCGAGGCGGATGAGCAGATCAATGACGAAGAAGGTGAGGAAAATGCCCTCGATGGTCAGGAAATATTGTCGTTTTGTTTTCCATTCCTCGCGCAGTTCATTGCGTTGGTAATAGGCGAGGGCGATGCCGATCATGAGGAGGATGGCGAAGACAATACCAATTGTCGTGCGCGTGTAGGGAATACCGAGAGAGCCAGCCAGCCATGAGAAGTAGGCGAGGAGAAGCAATCCCAGCGCGCGGCTAAGGGGATAGCCCTTGTCTGTCAGGCCGGGCATGGCGAGGCGGATGAGCGGGTATGCCGTCACGCCGATGATGAAGATGAATAGATACCAGTAGAGCAGTCCGAGGTAGGGGTATCGGTTGTGGAGCCAGTCATAATCGAAGAGGTCAGACCATGTTCCGCCGGCGCGCTGTTGGGCAAGTTTGTGTACAGGCAAAAGCAGGTTGGAGTAATCAGCGAATTGACGCGGGGTTAGGCGGACGACCTTGCTCAGGTCAACAGTGCTGAGGACCGCGCGCACTTGTTCAGCACTGAAGTTTTCGTTCTTCTTGAAGATGAAGACTTTGGGATGGTCGTAGAAGGTGAAGGCTTCCTCGGCGTATTGGTCGTTGATTTCGATTTCGCCGAGAAGAGGGAGGTTGAGTTTTGGAAACGTCTCAAAGATCGCGACAAGATCGAATCCGAGCCGCCCCTGGTAATCTCCAGGTTTTGCCTCGTGATAACAGGGGATGATGTCCATTTCTGGCGGACAGCCCATCAGTTCGCGGTAATACAATGTGGTGAGCGGATAACGCTCCGGCAGGCGGGTGATTTGTGCGTATTGATGGTTGGTGGGGATGAAGATGTAATCGGCTTGGTCGAGGATAGCAACGATGCGGTTGAGTTTATCTTCGTTGTCATCCCAATAGACTTGGAGGTTGAGGTCGCCGCGATAGATCCCGCCGAAGGCATCATAGCCGTCCACGCGAAAAGGGAGCCCGTAGTCGTAATCTGTTTCGTTGGCGAAAGTTGCGCCGCTGAGGGAGAGCATTCCTTGATCAATTTCAAGGCGGAGGAAGTATTGGGTTCCTTTTTTGACGGGCAGCGGACGATCAAGGGTAAGGATGAAGGTTTCCCCGCGTGGATCGTCCTTTGGGGAAAAGTCGGCGGTGAGGGAGGCGGTGGCGAGAATTTGCTCAGGGGTTGGATTCGGCGTTTCGGACAGAGTCAGGCTAAGGGTGAGGGGAGAGGCGAGGGGGCTTACCGCGTGCGCTAGGGTGACGCGTTCGATGAGTCCATCTGCGCGCGTGAGGAAGGTTATGTCATAAGGTGTGCCTGCTTGAAGAGAGCCATCAACGGGGAAAGGCAGGGGTTGGTTGTAGAGGGAGTTGCTTGTCTGATATTCGATATTGATGGGGCCGGGAATGTTCTGGAAGATCCAGCGCGAGGCGGCGATGCGCGGTTCGTCGCGCAGGTAGATGCTGTGAAAGGCGAACGCCCAGGCGGCGGTGAGGAGGATGACAACGATGGCAAGAAGGGAACGGATGAGATTTGCTGCGTTGCGAATTTTGTAATTTGTAATTGGTAATTGTTCGAAGACGAACCATGCCGCCATCATGGCAAGGAGTGGATAGATGGGAAGTTGATAGCGCATGGTGGGGTTGAATTGAAGCGATTGCCAGAGGAAGTAGGCGGCGGTCCATCCCCACAACAGCGCGTGATGCCATTCGCCTTTGAGGATGCGCCAACCCATGTAGAGGAAACCGATCCATGCGAGGATGCCGAGAGGAAGACCCAGCCCCCACAGGGTGAGATTTTGGAACGAGTACAAATGCGAGCGCCGCGCCCATTGCAGATTCCAGGGCAGATCGGCATCGCCTCTTGCTTGTATGCGTTGTTCTTGAATGTTGGCGATCCACTGCTGACTGGGGAGCAAGCCGTCGAAGGCGTAAGGCTGGAAGATGCGGAAGGAGAGGAATGCGGCGAGCCCACCAGCGATGAGAGATGCCGTGACCAGTAACCAGTAATCAGCACTCAGGGGGCGGTTGATGGTTGCTGGTGAGGAGGTCTCGTGAGCAGAGGTCAAGGTGTGCCGGTCTGTGATGAAATAGCGCAATGCAAATGCGCCGGGGAGCAGCAGCGCCAGCGGGTAGATGTTGACCTTCGATGCCATCGCCATACCGAAGGCAAAGCCAAAGGCGAGGCTGAGGAGGAATAGAGGGTTGGAGAGTAGAGATTGGAGGATATGAGGAGAGGTGAGGCGATTTCCAACCTCTAAATTCTTTTCTTTTCGTAATACGATTTGAACGACAAAGTAAATTGCCAGAAAGGCAAACGCATTGACGAATAGATCCGTTGTGAAGAAGTGGGATTGTTGAATTTGCATCACCGTCAACGCGGAGAAGAGCGAGGCGAGGAGCGCGACCTTGCGTCCATACAGGCGCGAGACGATGAGGTAAAGAAAGAATATAGTGAGGAGGTCCGCCAGTGCAGAAAATTGACGTGCAAATACTTTGAGATTCCCTGCCTGGGTTGCTTCTGCGGCGATGCGGATAATCGTCATCGGCAGGTTGCCGTAGACGTAAAAACTGAAGCCGCGATTGTATGGATTAAGGGTGGATGTGTCGCTATCCAGATAATCCCAGAGGCTTAGCCAGCGTTTCTGATCCTCCGGGCATGCGTCCACAGGGATAGATTCGTTCAGGCATTTGTGTGCGCGCAGGTTTTCTAACACACTAGTAAAATGGTTTTCATCCGGGTGCTGGTGTTGACCTTCTCCCCAGTTCAAGCCGGTCAAACGCAAATAGCCTGCTAGCAGAAGTACCAACAGGAAGAGGAGATCGTAGAGCCAGGGATGTTTTTCTCGATTCATAACTCTCTTTTTTTACCGCGAAGCACGCGGAGAGCGCGAGGGTGAAGAAGAAACTTCGCACACCTAGCGTGCTTGGAAATTAATTGTTCGCAGGCACTAAATAAATCCAAAAGTCATGACCCGGTATATCCGAGTCGAACAGGCGCAGTTGTCCGTTCGGGTATAACGATTTCAAAGCATTCAATGTTTCCGTATCGTTGAACTCTGGTGCCTCAATATTTGCCCGTACCATAAATAACTTGGGGCCCGTCAATTCTAGCGTAGTCGCCAGATTGTCGCGCCATAGCGCCATATCTCGATTTGGAATACCCGCCCAGACCGCCGGCAGGCGCGTATCCACCCAATGCGGATACGGTACGATCCAAATGGTATCCGTCCTTCCGTAGGTTTGCTCGAACTCGCGTATCACCTTTCCCATATCGGATGTGTTCCAAGAACTATTGCGGAAGAGTGTGTAATACTGGCGAAAGACAAGATCGTAATTTTGCCAAGCGGAGAGGAACAGTAACAGCCCAGCGATGCTCCACATGAGGACGCTTCGCATCTTCCCACCCCGCAGGCTGGTGAGGAGACCCTCGAGCGCCATCGCCCCGATGAGGAAAACCGGGATATACGCGGCGCCCGCGCGGTTGAGCGCTGGATTTTCACCGGGGAATGCCAGCGAAAGCGACGAAGGCAATTGCAACAGCGGAATCGAAACCAGTAGGAACAGGTCGAGCCAGTGCCGGTTGCGAATGTACCGAACGAAAAGGAGGATCACGCCGAGCGCAAATAGGGCGGCAGAAACCACGTCCAACGCGGGGCGGTGGGGGACGGAATGTACCCAAATCTCGCCATCATCGAAGTTAAACATTTTGAGTGCATTCCACACATTGGAGAGAAAGATTTCAAGTGCGGGTCCTGGCAGTGGTTGTTCGGTTCCGCTCAGGCGCGAAAAAGCGCGAAAGCCAAATTCAACCGGATGTCCGATCCAGTAACTCAACAGCGGGAGAAAGAGATACAGAGAGGTCAGCCCCAGTATTGCCAGCCAGAGGAGAATGTCTCTGCGCACGCCTTTGGATTGGGCGTGAAGCCAATAGAGGACGAACGCGGCCACGACGACGAACGGCACAATCCGCATCGGACTATAACCGTGCAAGCCAAGCCCGAGGAAAATGCCCGAAAGGATGAAATCGTTTCGGTTCCGAGTCCGCAAGCCGCGGATTAAGAAAAAGAGCGTCGGTGCGGTGAAGAGTGGGTAGAGGGGGAAGCGCAGTCCAACTCTGCTAATAACATTGGGCCAGTAGCCGATCCCCGTCAGAATGAAGGCAAAGAGTCCCACGCGCCATCCGCCAATTTCCTTACCCAAAAAGTAAACAAACGGCAGGGTCAGAAAGCCGAGGATGGCGGTGCCAAGTTTGAGGCTGAGAAAGGAAAGTCCTGTGCCGAAGAGGTTGGCGACGAGCAGGGTCCAATACATTTGAAAGGCTTCGCGCCCGGTGTTGCGCGGGAAGAAGATGCGCGTTTGTCCTTGTGTGATGTCATAGACATCCAAGATTTTTTCGGCGTGATCGCTGAACGGTTCGGGGGGAACGCTGTCCGTTTTATAGAAGCGGAAGAAAAGCACGAGCGCGATGGCGGCAAGCAGAAGCAACGACCCACGCGTGACGCGGATTTGCCAACTGTCGCGTTGGAGGAAGACGATAAGCCGTGAGAACAGGTCCTTTATGTTCCCGATCCAAAACGCCCAGATAAAGAGAATGATGCTCAGGCACCAGATGAGAACATTAGTCCCAGTGAAAAGATTATCCCTAAAGAGGGTGAACGCCCACAAAGCCAATGGCGCACTGATGAACAACGCAAAACGGCGATAGGTCAGTGGGTCGCCCTTCCCTTCGTCTCCTCTTGCATGGGGTGAGGGAAGAACCCATTCGCCGCGCCAGATTGCCCAGCCGAGTATGGCGAACGCGGCGAGATAGAGGGCATATCCTAATGGTGAAGTTGTAAAAGGCGGTTCAAAGGTTCTTTGACCCAGCAGGGCGAGGATGAGCGCAAGGAGAGAGCGCCAGGGAAAAGGAGGGGAGAATTGCAGGAATTGGAGATTGGAATGCAGGCTTGCTTCCGTTTCGTGAGTAACTCGCAGTGGTTTTTCTTCTTCCACAAATTCGGGAACTTGAAATTCCTCGCCTCTGTTAAATCGAAACAGGGATTTGACGTAATCGAGGACGCTAGGTTCTTGCTGTTCGGGTTGTTGTATCTCGTTGCTCATTCTTCCATCAACTTGATCACTGATCTTTGCTTACTGGTTTACTGCTTTCTTGCAATCACAATGATACTTTCCCCCCAACGATAAGGGAGAAAGACCAAGCCCGTCATCGCCTGAAAACCGCCGAGCGAGCCAAAGAACAATTTTTGGATTTGTTTTGGGATGAGAGGAATGTACGGTACATCCCAAAATCCATCCGAAAAGATTTTAAGAGGGTTGAAGCCGGCGCGGCGGATAATCTCCAACCATTCAGCAGGGCGCTTTAGGGAAATGTGGGTTGGGTCCTGGTAACCGATCCATTGATCGCCCTTCAGCGGCTTGAGCAGGGAGTCGAGGTTGGGGGTGGCGAGGATGAGCGTGCCGCCGGGCTCGGTGACGCGCGCGATTTCCTGAATCGCTTTTTGCGGGTCGGGCAGGTGTTCCACGATGTGCTTGATGATAACGACGTTAAATGAGTGATTGGTAAATGGCAATTCCTGGGCGCTGGCGGTGTGCAAGCGGGATGTGTTCACGACCTCTTTGGACTTTTTCACTGCCCAGTGGTTGATATCAATGCCGTAGGTTTCGAAGGCGTCTTCGAGTTGACCGACGAGATGTCCCATGCCCGACCCGACTTCGAGCAGGCGCGCGCCGCGCTTACCGTATCGTCGCGCCAGCATGGCGTAAAAACGATTCGACCACCAGTACTGGCTGAATTTTGCAAAGGAAACGTTTGCGTAAGTGTGTGTGGAGAAATAGGTTTCGTCGAAAGGCATAGTAATTGGGTTATTGCTTGCGGGTGATGTAGAAAGTGAATGTCCCGTTTTCTGTCGGTTCAGGTGAGGCGTAACGTTCCACGTATTTCCTGGTGAAAAACAAGTTCCATCTCGTCCGCGAGAGAATCCATTTGCCGGTGAGCATACGCGCGAACAACGATGGAACGCCGAAATAATGTCCCCATTCTAACACGCGCATCGAGGCGGGCGAGAAATAATGCCACCAGCGCACCAGTTCGAAGCCCGCGCGTTCGAGGCGTTCCTGCCACACGTCCGGTTCGTCCGCGTGATGGACGCGGGAGATTTTGCGGAACCATTCGGTGTAGCCTTTGCCCAGGAGGTGCGAGAGCGAGAGTTCGGTCAAATATCTTGAGTTAGGGACGCAGAAATAGAACGGAGCACCCTTCTTTAGCACGCGGGCAATTTCCTTCAACACATCGTCAATGTGCGGGATGTGCTCGAGGACCGAGTTGCTGAATCCGCTCGAAAAGTACGCATCCGGAAACGGGACGCGCGAACCGTCCGCTTCGACGAGAAATTTGTACGCGCCGTAGCGCTTCGCCTCGTGGATGGGCGCGTGCCAGGGGTCGAGACCCACGTCAATTTTGCGGTCGAAGGTCAGCGAGGCGAAGTGACCGTCGCCGCAGCCTACGTCCAGCACGGGGGCGGGCAGGGGCAAATCCTGATAGTACGAACTTTCCACCGCGCGCAAAAAGGCGCGGAAGTAGGGCAGGTCGCGCAGGTGGAGAAAGAGAAAATCCTTTTGTGGCATAGTAAAATGATAGCGCTTTCAAAAAAGTGATAGCAGAATTGAGGCTTTTATGGTTCGCATGATGATCCAACTGACCGAGGAACAGGTCAAGGCGCTAAAGGCGCTGGCAAAAGCCCGCAAGATGCCGGTGGCTAAACTGGTGCGGGAGAGTGTGGCACAGTATATCGTAACAGCGCCTCTTGAGCCCACCCGCGAAGAGAAGCGTCAGCGGGCGCTAGAGTTTATCAGGCAGATCAAGGAGGGCAAAATCCAGTTCGCTGACATCGAAGGCAAGACCGATGTATCCGTCAATCATGATGAATATTTTGCCCAGGCAATAGAAGATGATCTTCGTTGATACGTCGGCGTTTCTCGCCGTCCTTCTCAAAGCGGACATCAATCATCGCGTGCCTTGGAATGCTGGCATGCCCTGTTGGAAGAAAAACAGACTTTATTGACCAATAATTATGTACTCGTGGAGAGCATTGTGATCATCCAGAAGCGGCTCGGTCTCTCTGCTGTGCGTATTTTCCACGAGAGACTGTTTCCGTTTGTGGATATCGAATGGATTGACGCAAATCAACACGAAACATCAATCCGTTTTGTTCTTGCCGCCAACCGCCGCCAACTTTCATTGGTGGATTGCAGCAGTTTCGAGACCATGCGCCGTTTGCAGATCGAAAAGGTCTTCACCTTCGACAGTCATTTCCACGAGCAGGGTTTCGCTGTCATCCCGTAAATTCACTGCTTGGTCTCGGCAATGGGTCTGATAATCCAATACGCCAGCGCGCCCAGCAGGGGGACAACACAGATGAGAAGCGCCCAAATCGCCAGCGGCGCGCCGCTCAACTTTTTCTTCGAAAGGTCAATCAGCGAAACGATTGGGAAGCCGAACAGCAGAACGACGGCGAGCAACTGAACGAACAGAAAGCCGACATTGATGCCGATGACATCCATGTTTACCTTCCTTTCTTCATCAAACGCTCGAATAACTTTTCGTATTCCTGGGCAATCGAGTCGGGATTATAGGTTCTCCTGATGGCATCCACATCGCCTTTGAATTTTTGCGGTTCGTCCAGGACCTCGAGGATGGACTCCGCCAAACTGACTGCATCTCCAATTTTGGCAACCTTCCCCATCCCGTGCATCATCACGGGCTGACGCACGCCTGGCAACGCCGAGGGGACGCACGGCACGCCGTTCATCATCGCTTCGATTTGAACAAGACCAAATGCTTCAGTGGAGTTGAGGGAGGGCACGGTCAGCACATCGAGGTTTGGATAGAACGCCGCCATTTCGACAGGATCGAGATTCCCCAGGAATTTCCAATGACCGGCAATTTCGTATTCGCGAATGCGCGGCATCAAGCGATCGTAATATGCCTGTTCGCCAATCACATTTTGATATGTTCCTGCGAAGAGCACCTGTGCTTTCGGATATTTCTTCAGGATGATGGGCAGGGCATCGAGCAGGACCTCTACTCCTTTTTCGGCGGCAAAACGCGCCGCCATGCCGATCACCGGTCTGCGTTCGGGGATGTGATGTTCGCGGGCGAACGCCTCTACCGCGCCGGGGAGTGGATCCGGCAATTCGACGGGAGGCAGGATTGGGGTTAGTTTCGAAGCGTAGCGCGAAAGATAAGGTGAGTGATTGGCATAATCCTGTGTGTACGTCACAATATGATTCGCAAGAATTCCCGCAAGGTTATTCTGAAAGTGAACAACTGCGTTGACAAAGCGGTTGAAGAGACCGGGCGGGAGCTGCAGGTCACAATGATAGGTGAGGATAGCGGGTTTGCCAAAGAGACGTCCGCGCAGGGCGACGCCGGGCGCGTCGAATTGAGGCAGATGCAACTGGACGACATCATGCTGCAGAACGAGTTTTGTTGCCACAAAACCAAAAGTAGGTGCGAGGACACCCTTGCTGATGCGCGCTGCAATGGGAACACGAATGACTTTTACACCATCCATCATTTCCTCGCGCGGCAGTGAAGGGTCGTATTGCGTAGTCATTACGGTGACTTGATGTCCTCGCCTGGCAAAGGCGCGCGCCAGACGTTCGGCATAAATGGTAAGACCCGAGGTATGCGGGCGGTAGTAGGTGAGTACAGTAAGTATTTTCATAAGGCGGGGGGATTATAACAAGGGTTCACGATTGTCACGCGTATTTGACGGTTGCCGCTATCCCTCATCGGTGACAGGCAAAACGATTTCCGTTTGATACAATCAATGCACCGAGGTCATTCATGCAAAACAAATATTTCCACTGGTTCATCACAACATTGAAAGAAGCGGCATGGGCGCCGCTGGCGGTATTTGGGTTTTACCTCTTCGGGCTGTTTACCCACCTGTACGACTTGTTTCCCCCGCTGGACGTTCCCACGCATTTTATGGGAGGTGTGGTCATCACCTATTTCTATCGTGTTGCCATTCGCAATTCGCAGAAATGGGTTGGCGATATTCCATATCCTGTTCAGATCGTCTTTGCCTTTACCTGCACAGGGACAACGGCGGTTTTCTGGGAATTTTATGAAAATTTTGCGGATCGTTTCCTGGGGACAAGAATGGTGCGCGGGCTAGAAGATACAATTCTAGATTTGATTTTGGGAGTATCTGGCGCGCTGGTGTTGAGCGTGTTATACCGCAATAGATCCTCAGTCACAGATTTCACGAATTAACATAGATTAGAAAATCAATTTGTGAAAATCCGTTTAATCTGTGGCAAGAAAAGTGTTAGAACATTTCTCGATTCTCCTTCACCCAATTAAACAACATTTCGATCCCCTCTTCCACGCTGACCTTCGGCTTCCAACCCAATTCTCGTTCCGCTTTGCGAATATCGGCATAAAAGACGCGCTGATCGCCGGGTCGCCAGTCGCCGCGTGCTACTTCGATCTTTTTGCCGAGCAATCGTTCGAGGAGAGGTCCAAACTCTGCCCACACCGACATGACATTCGCCGGTCCGCCGCCCATATTGTAGATTTGCCCCTTCGCGAGGTCAATCTTCTCGATGGCTGCGTCGTAGGCATCCAATAAATCTTCGATAAAGAGTACATCGCGTACCTGTTTGCCGTCGCCATAAATGGTAATGGGGCGACCCGTCACCGCGGCGATGATAAACCATGCTACCCAACCCTGATCCTCAATGCCAAATTGACGCGGTCCGTAAATGCACGATTGACGAAAGACCACCGACCGCAAACCGTAAATTCTTGCATAATCGCGCGTGTATTGATCTCCCGTTCCCTTGCTCACGCCATACGGCGAATGGAAATCGAGCGGCTGAGTTTCAGGGCAACCGTGAATCAAATCACGATACCGCCAGCGCGTTGGTTCTTCGACGAGCGCAACGTTCTCCATTCCGCCATATACTTTGTTGGTGGATGCATAAATGAAGATAGGGTCTCGTCCCGAAAGCCGCGCGGCTTCGAGCGCGTTGAACGTTCCCAACGCGTTCGCTTCGAAATCTTCGCGCGGATTTGTGATGGATGTTGTCACCGCAACCTGTCCCGCCAAATGGACAATGACATCCGCGTCCTTTGCCGCGTGTAGCATCGCCTCAGCGCTTCGCACATCCCCGACGATGAGCCGAAACGCGTCGTCCCCAAACTGTTCCTTCAACCAAGCCACATTACGCGGCGCTCCCGCGCGCGAAAGATTATCGAAGATAGTAACCTGCTCGTTGCGTTGAAGCAACCTGCGAGCGTAGTTCGAACCGATAAATCCTGCCCCGCCGGTGATGAGGTAGTGACGCCTCATTCGTTTCCTCCTACGCCGGCGCGGAGATTTTTCAATTGCTGGTAAATGCCCGAAAGTGTTTGGCCTTCGCGCAAGAGGCCGATACCTCCAATCACGCCGCTGTTAATATAGTTGTAGAGGCGTCCGGTCAGCGCGGCAGCGAACGAGGTGGACTCATCGCCGCTGAGCAATGTCAGCGCGCCTCCAAACGCACCCTCGAAGGTGCCAACGGCGCCCGGCAGCGAGGGGACCGCGCCGCCAAAAGCGGCTGCTCCCAGGCCGAACATAGCCCATGTGATTTGCGTCTGCGGGAAGAAAGCGCGAATGATGAAATAATACGCTACGATTGCCACCGCCCAGTTAACCGTCATCCAGAAAATGAAGCGCAGGAAGAGCCAGCCATCGGTCAGCACGCTCAAGCCGGCGAAGAAAGATTCGAGAAAGTTGCCGCCCACACGCTGCAGCAGGGGCCAGCGCGCACTGAGTTTGTGAAAGAGGTCCAGCGCCCAGCGGTTGCTGCGTGCCAGAACATATAAGAGTACGAATCCAATCAAAACGAGGACGCCGACGATTACACCGACGCGTTCCGCACCCTGCGCGCCGACTACGAACGGCAGCGCGGCAAGTAGAATAACTGCCGAGTAACCTAAATCCATCGTGCGCTCAATGACAATAGTTGGCAGGATTTCCATAAATTTCAGGTCCGATTTGCGGCTGAGCAGAAAGGCGCGTCCGATCTCGCCGAGCCGGAACGGGAGGAAGTTATTGAGAATGTATCCCTCGCCCACCGTCCAAAACACATCGCGGTAGGAAGCGCGGTTGCGAAGCAGGGTTCGCCAGACTTGTGCGCGTATGCCCATCCACACGAAGCCGATGGCAAGTGCGAGCCCCAGCATGGCGTAATTCGCACTGCGCAACGCCTCCAAGGTGGCGCGCAGATCAACAAAGTATAGAATGGCAGCGATCAACAAAATACTGATGAGCGCGCCGGGTAGCCAGCGTTTTGCATCTTTCATAAATGACTTCTCCATGCGGGCGGGAAGCCCCGCCTAATGTGGGGCGAGACACTTTTGCTGCTCCGCCCCCTCATGTGTTATTCCTCTTCTAATCTCAAGACCGCCATGAACGCTTCCTGCGGGATTTCTACGTTGCCGACCATCTTCAAACGCTTTTTGCCTTTCTTTTGTTTTTCCAGTAGTTTTTTCTTACGTGTGATGTCGCCACCATAACACTTTGCGAGAACATCCTTGCGAACGGCTTTTACATTTGCGCGCGAGATGATGCGCCCACCCGCCGCGGCTTGAATGGCGACATCGAACAGTTGACGCGGAATCAGGTCCTTCAGTTTAGAGATAAGGCGCTGACCTTTGTGGAACGCATCTTTTTTGTGAACAATGGTCGCTAGCGCATCTACGGGTTCACCGTTGACGAGGATTTCGAGTTTTTGCAATTCGTCCGGGCGGTACTCGAGGAATTGATAATCGAGCGAGGCGTAACCTTTCGTGCGCGACTTCAATTCATCGAAAAAGTCCACAATGATCTCAGAGAGCGGAATCTCGTAATTGAGTTGCACGCGGTGCGGCGCGGGATATTCCTGACCTTTGAAGATGCCGCGTCGCTTGGTGACCAGATCCATGATGGGACCGTAATATTCGGTCGGCGTAATGATTTCGATGGTCATCCACGGTTCACGGATTTCGACGATTTTGGATTCGTCGGGCAGTTCGGCGGGTGAATCGACCGGCAGGACCGAGCCGTCAATCAGCACGACCTGATATTCCACGGAAGGTGCAGTAAACAAAACATCCAGATTATATTCGCGTTCGATGCGCTCCTGAATGATCTCCATGTGGAACAAACCGAGAAAACCGGCACGAAAGCCAAACCCCAGCGCCTGCGAGGTTTCAGGTTGAAAAGTCAAGGAAGCATCGTTGAGTTGGAGTTTCTCGAGCGCGTCGCGCAGTTCGGGGTAATCATCGGCTTCGACGGGGTAGATACCGGCGAAGACCATCGGCTTGGGGTGGCGGTAACCCGGCAAGGGGTCCGCGGCGGGACGCGTTGCACTCGTAATCGTATCGCCCACGCGGCACTCATGCACGGTCTTAAGTCCGGTGGCGATGTAGCCCACTTCTCCCGACCTCAAACAATCCACCGGTTTCATATCCGGCGCAAAGATTCCGATTTCCACCGGTTTCATCTCAGCGCGAGTTGCAAAGGTGCGCAACGGCTCGTTTGCTTTGATTGTTCCCTCGAAGACGCGCACGTAAGCGACAACTCCTTTGTATGAGTCGTAATGCGAGTCGAATATGAGCGCGCGCAGGGGTGCCTCATCTGCATCGTTCGGAGGCGGAATGCGCGCAACGATTGCCTCGAGGACTTCTTCGACGTTGATACCCTCTTTCGCCGAAATGCGAATGACCGATTCAGGCGGGACCCCAAGCAGGCTCCCCACATCTTCAGCCACTTCGTCGGGACGCGCGGAGGGGAGGTCAATTTTGTTGATGACAGGGATGATGGTCAGGTCGGCATCGAGCGCCTGATAGAGATTGGCGAGCGTCTGCGCTTCGATGCCTTGTGTGGCATCTACCACAAGCACGGCGCCTTCACAGGCTTTCAGTGCACGGCTGACCTCATAGCCAAAGTCCACATGCCCGGGTGTGTCAATCAAATTGATTTCATAGGTCTGGTTATCTTTCGCGGTGTAATACATGCGTACCGCTGAGGCTTTGATGGTGACTCCTTTTTCGCGCTCGAGGTCCATCGAATCGAGTACTTGCTCGGTCATCTCGCGTTCGGAGATGGCACCCGTGAGTTGAAGCAAGCGATCAGCGAGCGTGGATTTGCCGTGATCCACGTGTGCGATGATGCAAAAGTTACGGATGTGGGTAGTCATAGGCGGGGAAAGTATAACCGATTCTATTCCGATAAAAAAACAGCGCATGCAGTGGGCTGCGCTGTTCGATCGCTCGCAAGTGATGTTTTGCTGTTTTGTCGAATCGTCTACGAATTTTTTTTCAGGAATAGGGTCGCCAAGATTCAAGTGTTTGTGCGGCGTTCGTGGATGCATAAGGGCGACGCTTCTCTCCACGCCCAAACCTGATTCCGTTAAAATTACGTTATGCCTACCTACGACTTTCTCTGCAACAATTGCAATCAACGCTTCGATGTATTCCTCACCTACGCGGAATATGGGAACAAGCCTGTGACCTGTACGCATTGTGGGAGCAGGAACGTCCGCCGACGCCTGACGAAGGTGCGCATTGCAAAATCCGAGGAGAGCCGCTTCGAAAGTATGGCAGATGATTTCTCCGACTTCGAGGGCCTCGAAAACGATCCCAAAGCCATGGGGCGGATGATGCGCAAGATGGGAAAAGAATTGGGCGAAGCGCTGCCGCCTGAATTCGATGAAGTGGTGGATCGCCTCGAGGCAGGTCAGAGTCCGGAGGAGATCGAAAAGGCAATTCCCGATTTGGGAGGAGAAACCGAAGAGGAGTAGAGGCAGACGATTTAAACGGAATCTGGCAGCGGGTCCCGAAAGAAGCGCCCGTACGCATTTCAAAAAAGAACCGCCCCTCTTGTCCGAGGAGCGGTTCTTTATCTTTCAGACGGATTTTTCCACTTGTTTGATAGTATCTTTGATGTTGCGAACGCGCCCGAGCATATCGTGCCAGAAGGAACTTCCTGCGCTTGCCGCAAGCCCGGTGATGATAATTCCGCCGTATTGACCCAGCGGTGTGGAGAGTGAGCGCAAGATTTCTTCCGAGAAGAGCGATCCGAGGATTTCGAACGTGTTGATTTGGAGGACAAAGGCTAAAAAGATGCCAATGACTGCCGAGAGCGTGCGCAGGAGGGTAATGCGTTGTCGTTGACTAGCCGCGTAGCGCTCGCGTAAGGTGGCAAGTTTGATGGCGATTTCTTTTTGTGCCGTCTTGACTTGTGTTTCTAAGCCTAATTCGCTTAAGGCCTGGATGGCACTTTCGCTTACTTCTTTTGCTGTTTTGTTCAGTTCGGCCAGGTTGATGCCTGTCTTTGTGGCATAGGTTTGGATGGCAACCACTTTGGCTGCGTCTCCAGAACCTTCAGGGAGCCATTCCCGCACAGCTTTGAGCACTTCGTCCGGGCTAACCTGTTTGCGCAAGCCCTTGAGGAAGGAGAATGGTTCGAGGATAGTTTCCACGCTGACTGAAAGGACCAGCAGGATGGCAAAGTAGGCGCCTAGCACGCCAAGGACAGCGGAGATATTGTCGAGTTGCATAGGGGCTCCTCTATAAGATTGATACTCTCACCTTGCACAGAAAGTCCAGAAGGCTTTGTGAAAAGGACTTTGCTCAGCAATAAATCCTTCGGACGGTGCATGGCATCAGTGATAAAAACAGTATAGCACGGGATTTTGAAATTACAACCTTTCCACAATTACTTTTCTCAATGTCTCTTGCACGGCTTCCCATTTTTGGCTTGCGTCTATCACCACCCAACGGTTCGGCTCCTGCTTTGCCAGTTCCAAATAGCCCACGCGGACGCGCTGATGGAATTCAACGGTGTAGGCATCGAGGCGATTCCATTCGTTATCTTTCTTCTTTCTCCTTAATCCCTCCTCCACATCTATATCCAACAGGATGGTTAGATCGGGGAGTAAGCCTCCGGTCGCGTACTTTACCAGCGCGCGGATTTGATTCAAATCCTGTTGATGCCCGTAGCCCTGATAGGCAAGTGTCGAGTCGGCGTAGCGATCCGAAATGACAATCTCACCTGCCGCAAGCCGCGGCTTGATGACCTGCTCTACAATTTGAGCGCGTGCAGCTTGATAGAGGAGGGTTTCGGTGCGCGGGTGCATTTCCACGTTTTTCAGATTGTGGATGACTTCCCGAATTTGTTCGCCAATGGCTGTGCCTCCCGGTTCGCGGGTGGGGAATACGGCATATCCCTTTTCGCGGAGATATTCGACGAGAGGCGGAATGTGTGAGGTCTTGCCCGAGCCTTCGGGTCCTTCGAGGGTGATAAACATAGCGCAAGTATACGAGGAAACAAGCGAACGGGGAACTCTATAGCCTTCTCAAAGTCCCATCGAATGTGCCTTTTGAACCGCTAAGGTCACAAAAATGCAAAGAAAAACGCTAGCCACGCTTGACGAATACAGTTACCTTGTTGGTTGGTGTCAAAAACTTTAGATGTGGAATTGCTGCGATTTTGAGGAAGGCAGTTCATTACTTGTAAAGTAAACTCTTATTTCGTTTTAAATTTCCAGAGCAACTTCATCGTGGTTTTTTAATCGTTATGTAAGTTTTCAGGACTAGCATAAGTAACTGGTGTTACCACTCTCGCCTTGGGATAAATGCCCTTGTCCGAAAATTTACTGCCGAGTTTGCAGCGATTTTTGGGTTTTTCTCAGCGTTCTTTGTGCTTTCGCGGTGAGAAGTCCTTATCTTGACTGACGCTAAGTAATTGATTTTGAAGGAGGTGCCAATGTTGCCGAAAAGATTACTCTATATTCTACTTGTCCTGTTGTTTGGGGGCGCCTCGGCATTTCTTGGTGCTATTGCAGGTGGCACAGTAGTCTATCAAGCCATTCAAAAA
>DATLZK010000090.1:0-10012 GCA_035574015.1 Anaerolineales bacterium | reverse complement strand
GCATTTGTGTTGACGGCATTTTTCGGCAATGGCGGCGTAAATGCGCGGCTCCAGCTTCGGTGTAATCAATGGCAGTCTGTCCCATGTTGCCCAAACGAGGTGAACATAAAGTTGGGTGTATGGTTCGCGCATGTTTTTGGTCTTTCCGAAACGTTGTCCGCCGGATGCGTTGCGCTTGAAATCGCGCCTCCGCATTGCAAAGACGACCTTCGTCGTCTTGCAAAGTCTGCGAAGGCAGACTTTGCACTTGTTGATGCGACTTCAGTCGCTGACAAGCCTACTCCGCGTACACATCCGTAAACAATTCTTCCAGCGCGGGTTCGGGTGAGGCTTCGGCGAATTCGACTGCTTCCTCCACTTCCTTCTCCACACGCGCTTCGATTTCATCGAGCGCTTTGGCGCTGGCGATTTTTTTCTCGAGCAGATATTTGCGGTAGATGCCGATGGGATCATTCGCCTGCCACTTCTTTACTTCCTCTGGCTTGCGATAACGCTCCGGATCGCCCATCGAGTGACCGCGATAGCGATAGGTAACGACTTCAAGAAAGTACGGATCGGCATTTCTGCGGACATAATCAATGGCTTCTTTTGCCGCTTCATAGACCTTCATAACATCCATGCCGTCCACGCGGCTGTTCTTCATGTTGTAGCCTTCTGCTTTTTGACGAATCTCATGCACGGCGGAGGCACGCTCCACCGATGTACCCATGCCGTAGATGTTGTTTTCGCACACCCACAACACACGCAGGTTCCAGACTTTGGAAAGATTCAAGGCTTCGTGGAAGTAACCGATATTGGTTGCGCCGTCGCCAAACATGCAAATGGTGACGTTGTCATTTTCCGCATATTGATCGCCGAGCGCGAGTCCTGCGGCAATGGGAAGATGGGCGCCCACAATGGCGTGACCGCCCCACATATTTTTCTCCACGCTTGCCATATGCATTGAACCGCCCTTGCCCTTTGACATACCTGTCGCTTTGCCGAGCAATTCTGCCATCACTTCCTTGGCAGAGATACCGCAGTTCAACGCCACGCCGTGATCGCGGTACGCGGTAATCACGCGGTCGCGCGGCTCACGTGCCGCAATCAAACCGGTTGAGACAGCTTCCTGCCCGATATACAGGTGCATAAAGCCGCCGATCTTGCCAGCCTGGTACAGTTCCGCCCCGCGTTCCTCCACACGGCGGATGAGTACC
The DNA here is from genome assembly GCA_035574015.1 of Anaerolineales bacterium. Taxonomy (GTDB): domain Bacteria; phylum Chloroflexota; class Anaerolineae; order Anaerolineales; family Villigracilaceae; genus Defluviilinea. The sequence goes on along the minus strand of DATLZK010000090.1, from coordinate 8,816 downwards.
ATTTGGTAATACAAATCTAAAAGTTGTTCTTTCTTCATTGAATAGAAACTCCGCTACGAGGTCGTTATAGGTCGTTATAGTAATTGAGGGAATGCACAGAAAAAAACACCGAAAGATCGCTGGCGTTGTGTTTCCCATAAATCGAATCGGGGATTATATCAGAGAAAAACTCTCCAAATTTAACTTGGAGGCGCATAAAAGTCGGGTAAAGAAAACTCCCCGCTCTTTGATAGCGGGGAGGCTTTTTTACTTGCATGCTGGCACGATCAGGGCGGCTCGTTCCGAAGTGCCGTTTTCATTCACGGCTTCGATCTCGTAGGTGATGTTCTTGTTGAAGGGTGCGTTATTATCCTTGTAATTGAACTTGCCTGCCTTCAACTCGAGGATACGCTTTCCGTCGCGGTACAGGCGGAACGCAGTTTCGTTTCCGCCGCTCGACCATCTTAACGTCACCGAAAATTTCTTCGGTCCCGGCTGGCACAACTGGTCAACGACCAGGAAGTTCAACGGAGTACCCGGCAGAGGTGGCGCGTTGCCGATGGGCAAGGAACTGAAATCGGTGTTTGGTGTGGCGTTCTCATTAAAAATCCAGCACTCGCGGTTGGTAGGGTTAATCACCTGCCACCAGGTGTTGTCTTCATTCCGCCCGATCACAGGCAAGACTTTCCCCTGCGCGATCTGGTCAATGATATTGTAACGATTGTTCGGACCCATGCGGCAATTGGAGTTTTTTGTGAGGGTGATCTCTGGCTTTACTTGCGGGGTGTCAGTAAAAGGAATAGGCGTCTCGGTAGGGGTGAGGGTGGGGGTAGGAGTATCTTCTACTATTGCGACTGTTGCTGTCGTTGTAGGGACTTCAACGGTAGCCGTTGCATCTCCACCTCCCGAATTTAGGTTGGGCAAATTACATGCTAATAAGAAGATTAGAATAACAACTGTGAGTAAAACTTTCCTTGCCTTCATACGCAAACTCTCCAGTGTGAAATAAAATAACTTCGTAATTATAATTCCTTGTCTTGTGAATTTATTTTGCGACAAGAGACTTGCTTATCCACCAATCTGCTCCACTCCGATTTTCTCTCAAAACCTGTCGTCTTTGTTGTAAAATAACCGCATGGCATGGTTCATCGGCGGTAAGCAAGCGGAGGCAAAACGACTGGTCGCTCAATTAGCGGATGCGGGGACTCGTGACCGCGCCATGCAGGCCTTGATTCGCCTCGACGCCGACGCCTTGCCCGCGCTCCTCGAAGCGCTTCAAACCCGTGACCCGAACCTGCTTGCCATCTATGAGCAGAGTCTCGTCCAAATCCCTTCCGCCACGCTTGAACTTGTGAAAGTGCTTTCCACAGCCCACCCCGTCCTCCGCGCCCGCGCTGCGGACGTGCTGGGATTGCGCAGGGACAAATCCGCTGTGCCTGCCCTGTTGAATGCCTTGAAAAGCGAGTTTTATACCGTGCGGGCGCGCGCCGCCATTGCCCTCGGTCGCATTGGTGAAAAACAGGCGATACCAGCGTTAATGAATACCTTGAAAGACCCCGAACGTGACGTTCGAATTGCCGCATGTTTAGGATTGGGCTTCTTCAAAGACCCATCCACCTTTGATGAGATCGCGAACCTTCTGCTCGATGACCCGGAAATTGAGGTAAGACAAGCGGCGGCGAAAGTGCTGGGCGAAAGTCGTCATCCTGCCGCGCTTTCTTTTCTCATGGAGGCTTTGCGCGACTCCTACTGGTGGTATGAGCGCGAGACTGCTGCCGGCGACCTGCTGACTGCCATCGAAAATATGGGCGCTGCCGCCGTTGAACCGTTGATTGAAGCCCTGAAAGACAAGGAAGGTGCCGTCCGCAAATATGCCGCCATCCTGCTGGGGCGTATCGGCGACCCGCGCGCCATCGAACCGCTGGGCATGGCGCTCTACGACTTGCATCACGATGTGGGAAAGGCGTCAGCGGAGGCGTTGGCTCGGTTTGGCGCGGCAAGTTTCGAGGTCCTGGTGGAGGCGCTGGAACATCCCGAAATGTGGATCCGCATCCATTCGGTGGATGTCCTGCCGAGGGTGAAGGAGCCGCGTGTCGCGCTCGTCCTGCTAGAGATGTTGAAGGACGCCGAGCGCGAGGTGCGGAAGCATGTCATTGCGGCGATGGGGGAGTTGGGCGACCCGCGCACCCTGCCTGCCCTGCAGGAGATTGCGGCAAACCGCGCCGACCGGGAAATGCACGCGCTGGCACGCGAGGCCTTGAAGCAGTTCCAAGTGTAGATTGAGATTGCCAGTGGCTATAATGGTTTCGCGCTATTTACTGTTCTAAAGCAGGAGACCTAATAATAACAACTAACACCAGTTCTTTGTTTGGATTCTTTTCAGCAAGAAGCAATCTCACAGTTAAGTTCAAGGATGCCTATGTGGTAACTTTGAATTTGAGAAATGGGGTTATCATTGCCACCATCCGATCTGCTGGAGAGTAAAATCCCCTTATATCTGGAGCATGAAGGCAGATACTACTATGAAGAAAACATTGCGCATGCTGTTTGTTGTGCTTTTAATCGTCCTGTTTCTGTTTCTCGTATTCACACCCGATGCACCTGCCCACCCGTATTATGAGGGTGTGACCGCTCCACAGGTGATTGCTCACCAGGGTGGTGACGGAATCTGGCCCGGCAACACACTCTTCGCGTTTGAAAAGGCAGTTGAAATAGGAGCAGATGTTTTGGAGATGGACGCACACATCACGAGGGATGGGCACATCGTCCTCATGCACGATGAGACAGTGGACGACACGACCGATGGCACGGGACTCATCGAAGAGATGACGCTGGAAGAGTTGAAACAACTCGACGCCGCCTATGACTGGTCGAAGGATGGCGGGCAAACCTTCCCCTATCGTGGGCAGGGAATTCGAGTCCCGACTCTGGCGGAAGTGTTCGAGAAGTTCCCGCAGATGCGCTATGTCATCGAAATCAAGAAGAGCGGCATCCCTGTCGAGCAGCCGCTGTGCGATTTGATTCGCCAATACAACATGCAGGAGAAAGTTCTGGTCGCATCCTTCCACGATGCAGTTATGCAGACCTTCCGCGCCGCCTGCCCGGAGGTTGCCACGTCCGCATCGCGCGGTGAAGTGACGCAGTTTGTCCTGCTTGGCAAAATCTTCCTCAGCGGACTGGTCGCGCCGGCTTACCAAGCCATTCAGCCGCCCTATGACCCGGCAGAGTCGTACAACATCCCCATCATGACAAAGCGTTTTATCCGCGAGGCGCACGCGAAAAATATACGCGTCGAACCATGGACGGTAAATGACCCCGAATTGATGCGACAATACATCGAATGGGGCGTGGATGGCATTATCACAGACAGGCCCGATCTGATGATCGAAGTTTTGGGACGATAGGGCGCACCTGGAGGACGCCATGAAAAGCATTTTTACTATTTTGCAGGACATCGAAAAACTGATCTATAAAGTGTTGATGTGGGTGATTCTGATTCCCAAAACGATCGTCAAAATTACTATTAACCCCGGTTGGGCACCGAAGTATGTTCGCGATGAATTGCAGCACGATGAATCGCCGTTCGATGAGTATATGTCTCCGGTCATTTTGCTTCTGGTAGTTGCGCTTATTCCCGCGCTGGCATTTTATTTCAGGCCGACCTTTGGCGCTTCGATCAGCAGTCCCGCCGAGGAAAATCCCACTACCGATCGTTTTTTGACCTTTACCTCACAGACCGATTTCCGCTCTGCTTTTCCTGAGGCTGGCTATGTCCATATCTGGACGGTTGAAAAGATCAACGAAGATGGAAGTTATATCGAGATCCACAGGGAAGAGCATTTTCCAGGAGGTGAGATCAACTATTTGGAGCAGGTGGATGATGATACAGTCAAGGAACGATTCCTGTATACGTTCAATGATCCCGGCTCTTATTACGTCAATGTATTTGCAGCAAAGTTCGATCTAAAAAGGGATGATCTTCCTCTTGTGGAAAGTCATAATGCATTCTTAACGGTGATTGTCCCGCTCAGGACAGATGAGCAGATCAAGATTTTGAACACCAGCGTCAAAGCCTCATCGTCAACATCTGCCTCTGGCCTGGATACGTTTGCCGCGCAGGTTCAAAAAGAAAGGACTATTTTCATTGCCCTCGCGTTGATGCTTCCACCTTTGCTTTTTGCTTTTGTCTCCAAGGTTTTCATGGGTGAAGCGATTGGCGAGAATACCCTGAAGGAAAATTTCTATATTCAGTGTTATTACTTCGCGCCCCCTAGCCTTGCTATTTGGGCAACATATTACGCAATTTACTTTTATACAAATGATGTTTATTTTTACAGCAATGAATATAGTGCCTTGCTGATGCTTTTATTGCCACCGCTCCTGGCGGGCTTATGGTTCTTTAGAACCGAAGTGAAAATCATCGCGCAGGAAAGGAAAACTACTCATCTGAAAGCCGCCCTGATCGTGATTGCCTGTCTCGCTGTTCTCGGCTATGCGGCCTCCATCGTCTTCTCTTTCTCGACCTATCGGGATGATATAAGGCTGTTTGCCATACGCATCTATCCACTTGCTTCAGCGGCGCTGATTCTTGCCTTTATGGTTGCCTGGTTTAGAAGGCGGCGCGCAGAAGGGAAATTCATTACTGTGGGCAATGTAGCACTGTTTGCCGTCTATGCCCTTGCTTTTGTCGGAATATTGAACCTGATTGTGTTCTTTGTGAAAGTTACCCCTCCTCTCGCTGTCTCTGAACAGCCACATGTCGCTGCAACGTCCTCCAGTACGCCAACACCTCTGCCGGCCATTCTTACCACGTCAACCCCTGTTGCAGAAGTCCAACCTACCGCCCCACTTGTGCTAGCCACCCCTACTCTTGAATTACAACCTTATTATGTCGAGGAATTCAACAGTGAGGCGGCAATCACCGACTGGACGCGCTTCATGACGAGTGGCGACGAGCGAATGGTCAAAATGAACGTGGGGCTGGGCAAACTCTCCATCAATCTTCTTCAGTTGGAGGATAAACTCCCCTGGTTCTATTTGATCAACGATGCCTTTACGTATTCGGATGTGAGGGTGGAAGCGGTGGTCACAAATCGCGGTGTGAACGCAAATGGTGTCAGCCTTATCTGCCGCTACAGCGATATTGGCTGGTATGAGTTCACTGTTTCCAATTCGGGTTATTACTCCGTTTACGTTGTGGACAATGCCGGCATCGTGAATCGGGGCTACAATGAAATTTTTACCGGCGGCTCTTCAGAAATTAACACAGGTTTTTCCACCAATGTTTATGCTATAGTCTGTCAGGGCAATGAACTCAGGTTGTTCATCAATGGGACGCTGGTGCGGACCTTGACCGACACCAAATTCAAATTAGCCGAAGGCAAAATTGGCTTGGCGGTTACGTCGCCAAGAAAACTACCTGTCAATGTGGAGATTGAGACCCTCACAGTTGACCAGCCATAATCAAAAAAGAGCGGTGAGATCCATCTCATCGCTCTTTTTTCTTTTTTTCATCCTTCTATCCAAACAGTTCTATCTTCGAATGAGGGTCTAGGCTGTGCATCGGGTGTGAATTCTGGGTAACCGATGTAAAGAAATGCAAGGATGTGCTGATCCGGTTCAAACCCGAGAAACTCTTTGACTTTTGGATCATGCGCCCATTCACCTGTGCGCCACTTTGCCCCCAATCCAAGTGCGTGCGCGGCAAGCAAAATATTCTGGCACGCTGCTGCGGCGGCGCAAATGTTTTCGATTTCCAGCACCTTTGGTTCGGTTGGTTTATCCACACCCACGGCGATCACCACAGGGGCTTGGAGGGGAATGGCTCGGGTTTTGTCCAAAGCCTCGGGCGGCAGATCCGGCATACGGTCCCGTTGCGAAGCGGCAAACACTTCCCCCAGTTTCTTCCGTCCTTCGCCGGTGAGAACGACAAATCGCCACGGGCGCACCTTGTAGTGATTTGGTGCTTGCACGGCTGCCGAGAGCAACTTCTCGATGATCTCGCGCGGCACAGGATCCGCTTTCACTTTCCCAAGTGTTCTTCTGGTATGAATGGCTTCCAAGACTTCCACAGTGCCTCCAATCTTTGCTGATACAATTGTAACTTATTACGGAGTCTCATGAAAGTCTATTATTCCACGACGCATCTTAAACATTATCCTTCCTTTGAAGTGTTCGATGGCGGCTTACGCGTGCCATATCTTGAAAACCCTGAACGCATGGATCGCATTCTGCGCGCGCTGCGCAGTGTGGCTTGGGCAGAGATCCTCGCGCCGTACGATTTCGGACTCGATCCCATTCGCGCGGTACACGATGAAGAATATCTCGACTTTCTCGCTTCATGCTGGACCGAGTGGCTGACTCTTGCTCCCAAAGATTTATCCGTGCTTTTGCCGGCTACCTTCGCTCTGCGGCGTCAGCCCAAAAGGCCGAAATCGCTTTTGGGACGCGCGGGATATTACCTGATGGATTTGAGCGCTTGCATTGTGGAAGGCACCTACGAGGCTGCTCTGGCGTCCGCAAATTGCGCCTTGAGCGCCGCCCAGGCGGTGATGAATGGCGAACGTTCTGCGTTTGGTTTATGCCGTCCGCCTGGACATCACGCCGGGAAAGATTATGCGGGTGGATATTGCTTCATCAATAATGCGGCGGTCGCGGCACAGTGGTTGTCCTCAAAGGGGCATGTGGCGATCCTTGATATTGATTATCATGCAGGCAATGGCACACAGGATATTTTCTTTGAACGCGATGATGTGCTGACCATTTCCATTCACGCCGATCCGTACTTTGAATATCCGTACTTTATCGGTCACGCAGACGAACGCGGCAGGGGACGCGGGTTTGGGTATCATCACAATTTCCCGCTTCCATCTGGTACGGAGGAGGAGGCGTATCTTGCCACCCTTGAAACAGCGCTTGATCTGATTCGCAATTTCAAGCCTGCGTATCTGGTCGTCTCTGCCGGTATGGATATTTACGAGGATGACCCGCTTGGCACAATCAAAGTAACCACGAACGGCATCGCGCAGATTGGAAAACGAATTGCCTCGCTCGATCTTCCAACCGTCATTGTGATGGAAGGTGGCTATAACAACGATGCCCTCGGCAAAAACATTCTTGCTTTTCTTGGAGAGTTGAAGTGAAAAAAGTTTACGCGGCTATTCTTCTCTTCTTGTTGCTTTCCTCTTGTGCGCCCTCCGAAGCGGACGTGGCGACTTCTGTGGCGCTGAGCCTTACAGGCACTGCTGAAGCCTGGACGGAGACGCCTCTTCCCACCCTTACCTTTACACCGACTGAAACGCTCACTCCTACCCTTACGCTGACTCCTTCCGTTACACCTTCTCCCACCATCACGCCCACGCCAACGTATGCCTTTCCGACCGTAACTGTAAACAAGCAAGCGCATTGCCGCTATGGTCCCTCCGTTGCCTATCTCCATGCAGCGGATTTATATCCTGGCGATACGGGGACAGTGCGCGGACGATTTATTTACAGCAAATGGCTGTACGTCAAATTCGATAAATTGAATTACTTTTGCTGGGTGGCTCCCTCGGTGGTGGATGTGGTGGGAGATATTTCGTTGATTGCCTACAAGGAATTGAATTTGCAATCCATTGGCAGCAACATGTACGGTCCGCCGAAGAATGTGACGGCTGTACGCGATGGGGAGTGGGTCACGATTACATGGGAGCAGGTCAAGATGACCAAAGACGATGATCGTGGCTACCTGCTGGAGTTGTTCGTGTGCCAGGATGGCAATTATCTCTGGTGGACGGATTCCTACCCCGACCAGTTCACAACAAGTTACACGGTGCGAGATGAAGCAGGCTGCGCCCAACCCTCCAGCGGGAAACTCTACACCGTCGAAAAACATGGATTTTCCGAGCCGGCGATCATTCCATGGCCCCCACCGTAACTGTTTGATGGATAACCCAGCGCCACTTGGCGCGCTCATGGTGTTATAAATGTTGTGTTATTCATCCTGCCGCGAGGGAACATGTTTAATCGTTCAAGAACCTTATCTGCTTTGGCCTTGTTTTTCATTCTTACAGGTGTGCTTTCGAATTGCGCTGTGATACCGCGCTCGAATCGCGCCGACGTTGTAACGATTGCCGTTGTAGAGAAGAATCCCGGTTCGTTGGAGAGTCCCAATCCTCAATCTGCTTATGCAGGTGTCAAATTGGCTCTCGATCAGTTCGAAGCGCAAACCGGCGTGGATCTTCGCGTGGACCTGTACAACGATGAGGGTAATCCTGCCAAAGCTGCGCAAGTTGCAAGCGAAATCGTCAGCAGCAATGCAGTAGCGGTGATCGGTCATTCTTCTATCGAGACAGCGGATTCGGCGGGGCAGGTCTATGACCAGTATGGGGTGCCGGTGATCACCATCGCGCCGCTCACGGAACACCTTACACTGGAACATCCATCTCATTTTGCCATCACTTATACGGCGGAGGCTGAAGCGGCTTATCTTGCCAGTTATTTGATGAAACTGGAGGATAAATTCACAGTGGGGATCATCCATGAAGAGGATGAAGCGAATCAAAGGCTTCAGCGAGAATTTCGCAACTTGCTTGCCAAACATCGGGGCGAGGTCGCTTTCAGGGAGACAATCTCCATAAGCGAAGCGCCGGAATCCGCTTCGGGGTTGAGGGAAGCGGATCTGATCCAACTTGAAGAAGTCGCCTCACGCGTCGCAGCCATCCCTCAGGTGGCTAAACCAGATATTTTGTTCATCGCCGCAAGTGAGGAGGCAACTGCTGTGCTGCGCGATAAGTTGAGAGAGAAAGGTGTATCCATTTCCATCAGAGGCGCGGAGATTTTGGATGAGGCGGTTCTGC
>DATLZK010000089.1:0-7804 GCA_035574015.1 Anaerolineales bacterium | reverse complement strand
ATATGCTTTGAACTCCCCTTTCCCCAGCATCGCCGCTACTTTCGTGATCGCCGCTGTCAATGTCGTCTTCCCGTGGTCAATGTGCCCCATCGTCCCCACGTTCAGATGCGGCTTCGTCCTCTCAAATTTCGCTTTCGCCATGTCTATTTCTCCTTTTCAGACATAGATCTTTTTTCAGCAACTGAGCCCACAACGGGACTTGAACCCGTGACCTCACCCTTACCAAGGGTGTGCTCTACCGACTGAGCTATGTGGGCATGACGTGCTGCCGAGTCCACCTCGGTAAAAACCGGAATTCTCCGGTAAGTGGGCGGTGAAGGATTCGAACCTCCGAAGTCGTTACGACAACTGATTTACAGTCAGTCCCCTTTGGCCACTTGGGTAACCGCCCGGGTGAAAATATTATATTGTCTCTGTGATGTACCGCGCGTTATGCGCCTTGCAGAGCCGACGACGAGAATCGAACTCGTAACCGCCCGCTTACAAGGCGGGTGCTCTGCCGATTGAGCTACGTCGGCACACCCATTTAAGCAGGGCGATTATACCAAAGCCATACTTAAATGGGGAAGTGATACAGGCAATTAAATCGCTCCCCACACAAAGGGAGCGTGGGCGGTAGTTTAGCAGGATTCACTTTGATCGTCAAGAATAAGGAAGCGCATAAACGTCAATTCGTGACAAGGACTTTCTCACTGCAAAGACATACTCAGAAAACTCCAAAAAATCTCCGCGAACTCGGCGTCAGTGCAGACTATCTCGAATTGTGGTGCATACAAACATGGACAAAGGATTGGCGTCGGCATTGCTTTTCGCTCTCTCCGTGGGAGAGGGTGGAGGTGAGGGAAAGCGGGATGAATACTTAGGTCTATTATCTTCGCACAACAGAGCAAGGCACATAAATTTTTCATTAGCATTTTTCACGTTTTGTAGCAAACAAGCGTTTTTGCCACAGGGTCAAGTATGATTTTTTCATTACAACCCGTGTTTCTCCCTCTTGACATAAAAAACAATCGCCATTATATTTAGAACATATGTTCTATAAGAGGCGACCATGACTGAATTAAACCGTTACGCTCTGCTGATGGAAGCGTATGCAGAACTCAAGACCGAAATTGAGTCGGCACATCAAGCAAAGCCGATACCCACCCTTCCCTCCCTGAGCGAAGTACTCGATGAGTTTGGTCCCATGCCGGAAGAAGCGTTGTTTCTGGGCGTGGCTTCTGATGGGCTACCTGTACTTCTCAACCTTCATGACCCACACCCCGGCCCCTTATTGATCATAGGCGATGCGGGAACAGGAAAAACCTCCCTACTCAAGATCGTCGCACATGCTATTCAGCGAATGCATAAACCCCAAAATGTTCAATTTGGTGTAATAACCAATTATCCCGATGAGTGGAGCGAATTGGAGAAAAATCCCAACCTTGTTGGGATTTTTCCCGTTTATCATAAATCGGCAGAGGATTTTATTCTATCACTGGCATCCTGGGCACATGGCAACAAGAGCAGTAAACAATCCGTGCTTCTACTTTTTGATGGTTTCGATTCGGTTTCAAAGCTCGATTTTGAGGCAAAGCAAAACCTTCGCTGGCTCCTGCTGCGTGGTCCCAGCCGACGCGTTTGGTCCCTCTTGACACTCAACGCACAGCGATTGAACGAATTAGGACAATGGCTCGATTTTTTTCGTACACGTATATTCGGAAGGATTGAACCGAAGGAGACCATTCGCAGTTTGAAACTGGAACAAGCAAACCCGCAAACCTTACATGCAGGCTTTGAATTCACATTACGCGAAGGTAGTGCCTGGCTCCGCTTTTGGATTCCTTCCCCTGGTTAGTTACGGAGGTAGATATGCACACTGGAATGCTCTGGTACGATAATTCGCCGACCACGCTGCACGCCAAAATTGTAAAGGCAGTCGAATATTATCAAAGAAAATATGGACGCACACCCGATCTCTGCCTTGTTCATCCAAGCATGCTGAAGAACGAATCGCTCGAAAACGAAAAAATCACGATCCGCCCTTATCGGTCCGTACTACCCAACCACATCTGGATTGGCATAGAGGACAAAAGCTGAACGATGCTCTCGTTCGTGTCCTGTGCGGCGCCCTCCGCAAAACTGGCTTGCGGAGGGCGTCTTCCCATTTTTATTGTTCTTCAATACAACCTCAAACGTCCTTCTACTCTCCAACCATCACCACAACTGCCACAGAGTGACTCTGACTGTGACTGATGCTTACCGACCATGCTGTAAAGCCAAGTTCACTCGCTCGCCGAGCCGCTTCGCCATGCAGAAACAACACAGGGGCATTTTGTTCATCACCCAGGATTTCGATTTCCTTCCATGTCACATCACCGATGCCACAGCCTAGAGCCTTAGCAACTGCCTCCTTTGCTGCGAAACGACCCGCCAGCGACTCGGCGCGCTTTCCACATTGCGCCAATTCTGCAGGCGTATAAATTCGTTCGAGATAGTGTTTACCGTGTCGAGAAACCACCTCCTCGATACGAGCAATCTCGATCAAATCAACTCCCGTCGCAATTTTCATTTGTTCACGCTCCAAGTCCTTATGGTCCCGCTACGGCAATCGCCAACTTTGCAGGATCAATAAACTTCCGCGCGGCGCTTAATACATCTTCGCGCGTAACGTTCTTAACCATTTCTTCATACCGCTGGTAATAGTCCAATCCCAGATCATGCCGTTCAATATTCAATAAAGCGTTCGCGACTCCGCCGTTGGACTCGAGCGAAAGCGGCAAGCGCCCAATGAAATTCGCCTGGCTATCTGCCAGTTCATCCTCCGTCACGCCATCTTGCACAAAACGCGTTAATTCATCCACGATCAGAGAGATGGTCTTCTTCACATTTTGCGGATTGACTCCCGCGCTGACCTCCCATGATCCGGGACCGATGCCCGCATTCAAGCTGGAATACGCGTAATAGGCAAGCCCTGCTTTCTCGCGCACCACATCACCGATGCGCCCCATCAACCCAAACTGACCAAGGATGTTATTCCCTAACAGGGCTGGCAAAAATTCAGGATCGCGGCGTCTCGGCCCACTTGTCCCGACGATAAGATCCGCTTGTACCTTGCCTCGAATGCGATGATGTTTGAGGATTGTCTTTTTCAACGGCTTCAATGGGGGAAGGGGAGGCGCTTCTTTCTGACCCTTGACCTGCCAGCTGCCCAAAGCGCGCTCCACCTGTCTGACGGCTTCTTCTGCCTTCACCGCGCCGACGACGGCGATCACCATACCGCGCGGACCATAATGCTCGTGATGGAATCGAAGCAGATCTTCGCGCGTGATGCGCTGGATGGTCTCAGGGTATCCATCCTCGGGGCGGCTATAAGGATGGCCTTGGAAGAGAATCTTATCGAACAACAGGGAAGCCATCTCTGAAGTATCCTGCGCGCGGATCTCCAAAGCGGTCAAAATTTGGGCGCGCAGTTTTTCCATCTCTGCTTTGGGAAAGGATGGCTGCATCAACGACTCGGCCAGGAGTTTGAGAAGCAAAGGGAGGTCCTCAGCCAAGGAGCGTCCGTTGAAACCAGATTTATGAACACCGGTATTGAACCCCAGGCTTGCCCCCACTGATTCAAGTGCCTGATAAATCTCATCAAAAGAGCGTTTTTTCGTGCCGCGCATCAGAGCGGAGGAGACAAAATCAGCCAACCCCAATTTTTCATCGGGGTCGAAGATAGCACCTGCCTCAAAATATCCGGCAATGACGACAGAAGGGCTATTGAAGTTTTCTCGCGCCAAGACCACTATGCCATTCGGCAGTGTCACGCGAAGAATATCATTGGGTCCCGGCAGGGATGTTTTCGGTCCACCCATGGTTAAGCCCTCCGATCCAATGGAATATATGTTCCCACAACGCGGTGCTGTGGTTTGAAATATTCATTTGCCACGCGCTGAATATCTTTTGCTGTAACTGCCGCCAGTTTGTCGAGATAAGTCAGAAACCAGTCATACGAAGCAAACATTTCGGAATAACCCAGCCAGAAAGCTTGATTGGTGATGTTCTCACTGCCATAAGCGAATAGTGCGCGCGCCTGTTTGACAGCGCGTTGGATCTCCTCTTTCGAGACCTTTTCCTGCTTCACGCGTTCGATTTCCCTATCCAGCGCGGCGAGGGCTTCCTCAGGTGTGCGTTTGGGATGAATGGTCATGGTAATTGAGTAGAGAAACGGATCAACTGTCGCTTGTGCACCGCCGGAGATGCCAACAGCATATTCTTTATCCACCAGTGCGCGATAGAGACGGGAGGTTTTGTTGGAGATTCCACCACCGAACATGTTGAAGTTGCTGGGTCCTGCGAGTAGACTGTCCAAAACAATTAACGGAAAGAAATCGGGGTGAGAAGCAGCCGGGAAACGGTAGCAGGCTTGAATGTAGAAAGTTGCGCCCGGTCCCTCCACAGCAAGTCGAATTTCGCCTTTTTGCTCCGGTTCAGGGCGCGCAACCCGCGCGGGTTCCTTTCCAGCAGGGATTGGCTCGAAGAGTTCTCGAATGCGCGCAAGCATTTGTTGTGTATCGAAATCGCCGGCTACAGCAAGGACGGCATTGTTGGGAATGTAGAAGGTACGATAGTGATGGTAAAGGTCATCGCGCGTCATGGTGCGAAGGTCAACCATATCTCCGATGATTTCGTGGTGATAAGGATGAACACGAAACGCTGCTTGCTGAATCGCTTCGCCGAGGAGAAAGAGCGGTTCGTTTTCGCTGCCTTCGCGCTCGGAGATGATGACGGTTCGCTCGGAGTCAACCTCCTTGGGATCGAATTGACTGTTGACCATGCGGTCTGCCTCAAGGCGCAATGCCAGATCAATTTTGTCGGCGGGCATGGTTTCGTAATAAGCCGTCCAGTCGAGATAGGTAAAGGCATTCCACAAGCCCCCTTCGCGCGAGATGGCTTTATCGAGGACACTGGCGGGGAACTGCGGAGTGCCTTTGAATTGCATGTGTTCGACCCAATGTGAGATGCCCGTGCGTCCCGGCACTTCGTCGCGGGAGCCGACGCGATACCAAAGCCATGTGGAGATGAGGGGCGCGGTATGAATTTCCTTCAGGAGGATTTTGAGTCCGTTTGCGAGGGTTGTTTGGGTGATGGCATTGGTCATGGGACGTTGGTGCCTCCAGGTAGTTGAAGATTGGAGATTGGTGAGCAGATATTGACGCCGTTGATCTCTGCGTTCGGTTCTACAAGGCAATAGAACGGTTCAATGACTTTTTGCAAGCCGACAAAGGGTTCATGCAGTTCGGTTTGATTGAGTGGAATGTTGACCGGAACATTCAAGCGAACAGGAATGGTATTGACCACCTGAAGAGGGAAATTCAGATTCACGGACAGAGGGGTGTTGGCAGGCAAGGTAACAGTTGCATCGGCATCAATGTTCAAGGTGCCGGTAGCAATGCGAACATGGGCATTAGGAATGACAGTGTCGGACGCCAGCGTAATAGTCGTTGTCGTTTGGACCGGTACTGTGATGTCGAGGGGAACATTTGCCTCCACCGGCACATCCGCCCGGATGGTAGCCTGATCCATTTTGACAAAGTTGATATACAAGCCTCCGAGCACTCCTGAGAACGTATCGTTGGCAGTGACTTGAATTGTCCCAAGCATGCGGAGCGCGATGAGCAGAATAGCAATTAGAATCACATTGACGATCATAGATAGCACACTCGCTACCGTCCAAAACGCGGGCAGGAATTTGAGGCGCGGTGTGGTCACCCCAGGCGTGGAGCGGGAAGGCGATGGTTTTTGAACGGATGACGTGCCCTTGGGGCGCGATACATCCAGGCGTGGCAAACGGGAGCGGATGGTTTCGTCCATACTTCCGCTCAGTAAACGTTTCAGTTTGCTAGGCTCATTTTCATTGGGATTTGAAGCAGGTTGTGACATACGACCTCCTCCGAAAGGTGGTTAATCCTAACATAGTTATTCGCTTTGGCAACTATATTTCTTCGCTGAGGAGAGAGCATCCGCGCATATCCAAATGTGTGCATTGCCCACCAGCCTATTTGTGGACAATGGCACTCTGCGCTCAAGGTGTGACATTCCTCACTTGAAATTGACCCCTTGTTTTCCTATAAATTAATTTTGTGTAAGCCGTCGCGTCAGCGACAAACCTTGAGGCGCGCATTGCAAAGATGTAATCTGTAACCTTAATTGCTTGTGAAGGTCTAGATTTGAGACTATAATCTGCCCGTTTTTATCTACAATTCCTGATGTAGAGAGGTGGCTTCGTGACCCATCAATATTTTGTCGCTGTCGTTGGTGCGGGACCGGCGGGATTATTTGGCGCCCGTGAACTCGCCAATCTTGGAGCGCGCGTCGTGGTTTTCAACCGCGATGTCAAGCCCGGCGGTTTGGCGGAGTACGGCATTTACCCCAACAAATATACAATGAAAAGCGGTCTGCGCAAGCAATTTCGACAAGTGCTCGATCTTCCCAATCTCGAATACATTGGAAATGTGACCATCGGTGCAAAGGCAGATTTATCCCTCGACGATCTGCGCGCGCTGGGCTTTCAGGCGATTCTGGTCACAGCCGGCGCGCAAGGCACAAAGTGGCTAGGTTTGCCCGGCGAGCACCTCGAGGGGGTATATCACGCTAAAGATGTCGTTTATTATTACAACAAGCTTCCTCCTTTCAGTCAGAAATCCTTCCGTTTTGGAAAACGATGCGCAGTGGTCGGCGCGGGTAATGTGATGCTCGACATATCACATTACTTGATTCGCGAACGGAAAGTGGATGAAGTCATTGTCGTTGTGCGACGCGGACCCGCTGAGGTGAAATTCGATAAAAAGGAAATGGAATACGTCATTGATAATCTCGACCTCGCCGCACTGGATGCCGAGATCCAACGTGTCGCCCCGATCATGAAAGCGGTTCATCAAGACCCCGAGGCGGCGCGCGCCATGATCCTCGAAGCTCTCCCCAAAGCCCTGCCCAAAGTCTCCAATACCCGATTCCGCTTCGAGTTTCTCGCCTCCCCGGTGCAAATGATCGGCGATGCAGAAGGTAAACTCACACAATTGGAAATCGAGGACAACATCCTTGTCGAAGCCAACGGTGATACCAAAGCCAAGGGCACCGGTCACAAGCGCCGGCTGGATGTCGAAACGGTCATCTTTGCCATCGGGGATAAAGTGGACGAATCCTTCGGCTTGCCGGTCGAATGGAATGAGTTTGTGAAGAACCCCAACCCCCGCTTCCCCATTGACGGAAATTCCTACGAGACGCCGTTCGAGGATGTCTTCGTGGGAGGCTGGTCGCGCAAAGCCAGTTCTGGACTGGTGGGCCTCGCCCGCAAAGACGGCACGAATGCCGCGAAGGCACTGTGGCAATATCTGCAAACCAAACAGCCGACCGAACCCAATGTAGAGGCGGTGCTGGCAAAAGTCAAAGCGCTTGGCAAACCAATCGTCTTAAAAGAACATATCAAAAAACTGGAAGCAGTTGAGCAGGCTGAGGCGCAAAAACGCGGGCTCGAAGAATTCAAATTTGACAATAACGAAGACATGTTCGAAGCAATGGGATTAATGCAAAAAGCATGAACTCATCACCCCTCTCGAATTCGGGAGGGGTGATTTTTTCGATGCGCAAAGTCCGACAAACCACAAAGTGTTCCACCCAGCGAAATCAGGACCGCGTACAATAGAGAGGAAGAACCATGAAGCGCGATCTTTACTTTTCCAAGCCCCTCATGAATGTGGCAGGATTCTTGGGATTCGCGCCAGAGTCGCGCGCCCTTGAAGAGACTGAATGGCTTGGACACTTCGGCGCGTTCGTG
>DATLZK010000088.1:0-33013 GCA_035574015.1 Anaerolineales bacterium | reverse complement strand
GGCTTGCGAGGGTGGGCGCATTATCGGCACAGGGGGCATCCGCCGCTGGGAAGATAGCGTCTGTGAACTGAAACGGCTATGGGTAACATGGGAATTTCACGGTCAAGGTGTAGGACATCGCTTGATGCAAGAATTGATTTCCATCGCCCGTGCAAAAGGATACAAAAAAATGCGCCTCGAGACTAATCCCGTGTATCAAGCGCGGGCAGTCGCTTTTTATAAGAAACTGGGGTTTCGAGAGATCCCGCCTTATGGCGAGCATCCCGACGAATTGGCAATGGAATTGGATCTATGAATAACGATCATAATCGCACGGCGTTCAACCAGTCGGGCAGCTCCGTGATGAGACGTCTCATGATGACTTTTGCGCGCGCGTTGAAGGCTTCGATGTCATCGTAAATCTCGCCGCCCTGTTCATTGACCAGATCGCTAACAGCACGCAGGATCAACAGGCGCGCTTGATTCTTTGTTGCCACCCATGCCAGCGCCGCAGATTCCCAATCTGCGGCAATCGCTCCTTTCGATTTGAGGAGGGGAATCTTTTCCGGCGGGAGGTCACTATCGGCGGAGGCGATCATGCCGCGTCGCACAGGATGAGGATAGGGTTCGGGGAGCCAGTTCAGGTCGAGGGATGAAGCGTAATAACCTTCGATGTTCAAATCGCCCATCAATTCCACGATGTCGTACACGTATGTTCGATCCACAAGAATCAATTCATCCCGATTGACAACGCCTTCGAATCCACCACACGTACCCAGGTTGACAACCAGATCGGGCGTATGATGATCAATAATGTATTGCATAGAACCTGCGGAGGCAATCTTTCCCCAGCCGCTATGAAAGAACTTTACGTTTCGACCATCAAGTGAAACAGTGAAACACTCGCCAAATGGGAAACGTTCGATACGCGCCTGAGGAAAAAGCGGCTTGACGCCCTCCCACTCGGCTATGGCAGAGATGATCACAACCGTTTTCATTCTTGTCAGCCTTTCGTTTGCATTTTGAAAGCGTTTCAGATTATATCGTTGGGAGTCCATATTGTATAATTCGGCTATGCCGAATCTTACCGGTAAAACACTTGGCAAGGTCCGGATAGACATGTTTCTGGCAAGGGGGGGAATGGCGGATGTCTATATCGGAACGCATACCACCTTGCATCGCGCCGTCGCGGTGAAATTCCTAAAAGGCGATTTACAAGAGGATCAGGAACTACGGGCACGCTTCGAGCGTGAGGCGCGTGTGATCGCTATGCTGCGCCATCCGAACATCGTGCAGGTGTACGATTTCGATACGTATGAAAACCAGCCTTATCTCGTTATGGAATACATTCCGGGGACATCGCTCGCCGCGTATTTGCGTGAACTGCATAAGAACGGCGGGCGGCTGGACCTTCATCAAATCTACGCGTTGCTGGAGCGATTAGCAGATGCCCTGACATATGCGCATGATAATGATGTTATTCATCGCGACATCAAACCTGCGAACATCCTGTTGACCTCACGTTCCATACCGGTGGAGGTTGGCAAGCCACTGCCGACCGACGTTGAGCCGATTTTGACCGATTTTGGTTTGGTACGTTTTACCCAATCGAAGGTGCAGACCAGCACGGGATTCATCACCGGCACGCCTGCCTATATGAGTCCTGAACAGGCGCGCGGGGAGAAAGTGGATCGCCGTTCGGATGTTTATTCGCTGGGGATCACGGTATACGAAATGCTGGCAGGAAAGGTGCCTTTCGATGCCGATTCGGCGATGACCGTCCTGCACATGCACATCTATGAGCCCCCTCCGCCTATTGAGGGAATACCTGTGAAGGTACAAAAGGTGATGGACCGCGTGCTAGCAAAGGATCCAAATCAGCGCTTTCAGAGCGCGCTCGAATTTGCCGAGGCGTTTCACGAGGCGATCACAGAAAAGGCAGAAGCCTCCACTCTGATCTTTCCCACCTCTACCCCGCAGACAAAGACATCCACGCCTCAATCTGCAACGACCTCGAAGGTTGGACGGACGGTCAATCCGATTCTGATCGGCGGGATTGCCTTGATCGTTCTGATCAGCGCGTTCGCCATGGCGAACTTTTTCTCGTTCACCCCTTCAGTCCCCCCTACCGATACACCGACAGTCGCACTGCACACAGAAGCACATACAGAAGCGGCAAGCACACCCAGCGAGGGGGGATCTGTTTCTGTGGAGCCAGAGCCGATGGGTATTTTGCGCTTTCAGGATGGGACGGCACCTGCAGATGCTGTCACGTTTTTCCCATCGAGTCTGCCGCCATCCCCCGAAGGGACCCATTACGAAGTATGGCTGATCACGGATGATGGCGAGGGGCGCGTCAGTATTGGTACGCTCAGCGACGGCGCGCCTTTGACCTTCGTTGACCCACAAGGGCGAAACTTGATCGGTCTATATCACGCCGTTGAGATCACCATCGAGCCAAGCCCGGATAACAACCCAAACCCATCGAATAATGTTGCCTTTTTCGCCGCGCTTCCAAAAGGCGGATTTACCCATGTGAGGCATTTGTTGTATTCATTTAGTGCAACACCGAACCAAATCGGTTTCATACACGGTCTGGCAAGGGATACAAATCAGTTAAACGAATCGGCAAAAGCAATGTTGGCTTCTTTCGAGGCGGGTGACGAGGAAGCCATGCGCCGGCAAGCAGAAGGTATGTTGAATTTGATTTTGGGCAGCAAAAGCCCGGATTATAAGGATTGGAATGGGGACGGCACTGCAGAGGACTTCGGCGATGGTTTTGGCTTACTGCTGAACGGCGATAACGTCGGTTACATTCAAGGCACGTTTACACACGCCGACCTATCTATCACCTCGCCGGATGCCACGCAGAACATGTTGATTCACGGCGAGCATGTAAAAATCTCTGCGACGAATGTTGGCGAGTGGACACCGCTTTTGCGCGATCAATTGATTGCTATTCTCAACACCCCATTTAATGCACCCGAATTGGAAGGCTTGATTCGTCAGGCAGCAACGACAGCAAACCAAATCCACAGTGGGGTTGACATCAACGGAAACGAAAATATCGAAGCCATTCCTGGAGAAGGGGGAGCGATGACTGCTTATGATCATTCTTATTACATGGCAGACATATTCATCCTGCCATAAAGCAAGCCGCCACTTTTATTATCCCTGACGCAGTTCCTCTCTCTCCTCTACCTCTCTCATTGGGAGAGGAAGCACAACTTCAAATTGACGACACGAATCCCGCGCCGTCATCGGCGCGGCAAACATAGATTTTCGCCTCACGGTTCGTTCGGTTCTTGTACCGAATCCCCAATTCGCGCACAAATTCCTCCACCTGATCCCAGGCCACCAAATTGACCGTGCAACCACCAAATCCTGCACCGGTAAGACGCGCACCGTAACAGCCAGGCAAGGATTGTGCGATTTCCACCATCACATCCAATTCCGGAGAGGAGACCTCGTACAGGTCACGCAGACTTACATGGCATTCGTTCATCAATCTACCGAAGGCTTTGATATTCCCTTGTTTCAATAAAAAGACGGATTGTTCCGTTCGCTGAATCTCTTCGACGACGTGCTGAGCGCGGCGAGCAATAGGAGAAGATAACTTGTGTTTGATGCGATGAAATTCCTGCACGCTTATATCACGCAGAGATTTCACTCCCAGGGAGCGCGCGGCCTCCTCACAAGCCGCTCTCCGTTCGTTATAGGCGCTCTCTGAAAGCGAGCGAGGTACGGAGGTATCCGCCACAACAATGGCAACATTAGCCGGCAGTGGTACAGTTTGCCAGTCGAGCGAACGGCAATCGAGGAAGAGCGCGTGATCCTTTTTGCCACAGGCGGAGGCAAATTGATCCATGATGCCGCAGCGCACACCAACGTATTCATTCTCGGCACGCTGCGCCAGACGAGCAAGGGTGATAGGATCATGTTTCGAGATGAATTCTTTTTCACCTAGCGCAAAAAAAGCCATCATGAACGCCATTTCGACAGCGGCGGAAGAACTCAGCCCCGCGCCGCGCGGTACGTCGGAGGTGAAGACAGCCTTGAAATTCGGTGTGTGATAGCCGGCTTCGCTCAACACCCACATCACACCGGCAGAATATTTTGCCCAATGAGGGAGAGGCTGGCTGTAAATGTCGGTTTTGGCAGGAAGGGTTTGGGGGGAGAAAAAAGTTTTTTCGTTCAGGTCCACAGCCACGAGCGTGGAATGAGGCGCACGGGATGGCGAGCAAGCTACCCATACAGCGCGATCAATTGCCGCAGGCAGCACGAATCCATCGTTGTAATCCACATGCTCCCCCAGCAAGTTGACACGACCCGGCGCGCGTGCCACGATCAAAGGTTCCTCATCGAACAGTTCACGATAATGCTGCCTGACGCGTGCGGAAAGATTCATCGAGTACAATTCTAACCCATGAAAATCAAACAGCCCAACTCACGAATGTGCTTCATCTGCGGTTTGGAGAATCCGGTCGGCTTGCATTTACATATTTACGAAACAGAGCCAGGGATAGTCGAATCGCAGTACATCGCACCGGAACATTTTCAGGGTTATCCCGGCATTCTGCATGGTGGCATTGTGGCAGCGATACTTGATGAGATTTCGGGCCGCGCACATATGGGAAGCGACCCCATGAATCCGCGCTTCATGTTCACCGCCAAACTCGAAGTGAAATATCGTAAAAATGTGCCGGTGGGAAAACTGCTGAAAATCATCGGCAAAGCAGGAAAATCGAAATCCAAATCTGCCGAAGCATGGGCGGGAATTTACGACGCGGAAACCAACGAATTGCTTGCCGAAGGCAGCGCCCTGCTCATCAACGTTCCCGAGGAGCAGTTCGACCTCTCGCGACTGGATGAATTGGGGTGGAAAGTGTATCCCGATTAGCGCCACAAGATTCATTATTGCGCTCAACAATCAAGATAAATCTTGCAATACAAACTGTTACCTTTTCCCTGCCTCCTGCAACATAATCACAGCAGGAGGTTTATGATTACCCTCATGGATATACGAACCCAAAGCCTTCTTGACGAAACCGAATTGGCGCGCCAGGCAATCTCCGATGCGGAGGCCTTCGCCGAACTCTATCGCCGCCATGTCACGCGCGTCTATCGCTATCACATCGCTCACACGGGCAATATCAAAGACGCAGAGGATTTGACCTCGCAGACCTTCCTCGCCGCGCTGGAGGGCATTCGCTCGTTTCGCGGGGACGCGCCCTTCGCCGCGTGGTTGATGGGAATCGCTTCCAGACGCCGCGCTCTCTTTTTTCGCGGACGCAGGCACGAGGTCCCGCTTGAGGCGGCGCTTCACCTCCCCCATCCTGCACCGCCCACTGATAAAGCCGCCGCGCTACATCTGCAAATTGAAACCGTCGCGCGCACCCTGCGCCAGATCAGCCCTGACCGCGCCGAAGCGATCATCCTGCACTTCTTTGGCGGATTGAAGCACGCCGAAGTCGCAAACGTGCTCGGCAGGAGCGAAGCCGCCGTCAAAATGCTTATCGCACGCGGACTGCAAGACCTACGCAAACAGACCTCCCTTGCATTGGAGGTGGAAGAATGACTCAGGATAATTTATCTCCCTATGACCGCGACACGGCGAACGAACTTGAACGCCTAGCCGCGTCCATTCACCCGAACCCCGTCTTTCAAGCCAAACTGGAGGAAAGACTCAAAGCCGCGCACAAACCCAAACGCGGCTTTACGCTCCCGTCGCTGCGCGGCGTTCTTCCTGCCCTCGGTTGGACAGTTGGGCTGGTAATCCTGACGCTGACTTTCATTTGGGCTATCCGCTTGATTGCACCAAAGCCCCAACCTGCTGCCGAAGGCACAGCCACGCCCGCCCTCACCCCCATCCCCTTGCCTGAGAGGAGAGAGGAGCCGCCCAAACCTGCGGGCAAGGAATATGAACGCAATGGAATGACCCTGTACTTGCAAGCAGAGTTACCTACCGTTCCTACCGAGGCTACCATTTACAACTACCAGCCCGAACAATTCGCCTCACTCGAAGACGCCCGCGCCCTCGCCGCACAATTCGGCATGAACGGCGCGATCTATGAAGTGCCCGGCGAAACATCCATCTCAAAAGATTTCCTCATCGTTGACGGGAATCAATGGCTACGCGTCCGCTCCGATCAGCATTTCCAATACTATCCCGATTACCCACGCTTCGTCTCACTCATCAACACTGCTCAGCCTCCGACAAACGCAGAGGCAATGATTGAAGAATTTCTGAAATCGCACGGCTTCGACTTCAATTACCAACTTCTGTCGAGCGAAATATTTGGCGGTTTCTTCGCTGCGCCACTCACACCTGACGGCTACCCCATCTGCTACGAGCATTTCAGCTGCGCGGGGCTACGCTTTACGCTCGATGAGCAAGGCATACTCTATGTGGATGGGGCACTGCCGAAGTACGAACCTCACGGTCAATACGAAATCATCAGTGCGGAAGAGGCTTTCCAGAAGATCCTGGAATCGAATGGCGCGGCAGGAATGCTGGAGGGAATGCACTCGCCTTCGCTTCCTATCCCGACCTGGGTACGGGCGCGGCCTCTCGATACGACTCTGACCCTCTACGGTTATCTCGCCTCCGTCCCCTCGGCGGAGGGTGGCGCGCCGCTCGTCACGCTGGATGGAATCCGCGTCACAGGCAACACCAAAAACATCCCGCCCGAATACGGCAATACCTTCGTCGAAGCGACGGGGCAACTTCATGAAGAAAATGGAGTCAAAACCTTCGCACTCGAATCGTGGAAAGTCTATGATGGTTTTGAAGAAGGTCTGACAGGTACTATCAGCCAGCAAAACGGACAGGTCATCCTGAACACGATTGAAAATGAAGTCTTCGTCTTGCCCGATGTCCCCACCGATTTGCCTCTGCCGCTGGATAACGCCTTTGTCATTGGTGTCCGTCAGGGCGAGACCTTCGAATGGAAATCCATTGACCAGCGCAACATCATGGGAGGAGGCGGGGGCGGCGGAGGTGGACTCGGCTTCTACAAACTGAATCTCACGGGAACACCCGTCCCCTTCCCCACACCTGAGCCGCAGACGTTCGGCAGAGACGAGAGTGGCATGACCTACACCGCCCAGGCAGGCGATACCTGCCGCAGCATTGCCGATGCGTTCAACATCCCTGTCGAGGATTTGCTCGCCGCTAACAACCTCCCAGCCGATTGCTCCGCGCTACAAATTGGGCAGGAACTCATCATCCCTGCGCCTGTGCAGCCGCAAAAAGTCGAAGGCGTGCGCGGGACGATGTCCATTACCATCTACAAACAAGCCGACGGCAGTCAGCGCGTGGAGTATGGCTTCACTACCGATGCCAATCCGTATCCATATTTGATGCTGGAGGGTGAAAACCTCGAAGCCTTGCAAGCCTACCAGAATCGCCCTGTGGATGTATGGGGTACGGTGGAAGCGAACGAAGCGGGTCAGCCCGTGCTGAAGGTG
Source organism: Anaerolineales bacterium (assembly GCA_035574015.1). Classification (GTDB taxonomy): domain Bacteria; phylum Chloroflexota; class Anaerolineae; order Anaerolineales; family Villigracilaceae; genus Defluviilinea. Next base: position 25,564 of record DATLZK010000088.1, on the reverse strand, counting down.
GAACGTTATGAAATCCCCTTCCCTGATTTGCAGTTCCAAATCCTGCGCGGCACGCAGACGCTCATCACGTTGAACGGTCAACCTGCCACGTTATTCACGACAACGGAGGGAACGACCTATATCCAGTTGAATCCTGGCGGCGGCGTGGATGGCTCCACTGTTGGCAATCTCGGTGATCAGGTGGAAATCGAAGCGCTCATCATCCCCGACGAGTCATTCGGCGGTTATCCCGCGCTGAGAATCTTCGCTGCACAGACCGCGGACAGCCCTGAACCGCTGAAGATCACTGCTGATCAGATTTACACGGTGGACCTGGCGACGGACGAATACACTCCGCCCACGATGACCATCGAGCGTGTTGAACTGGTCTACTACATGCCTAACCCGCGCTACCACGTGGGCGAATTTGAACCTGACCAGCGTTATATCCAGCCCGCGTGGCTGTTCACAGGTCACTACAGTGACGGGAGTTCGTTCTTCATTCTCATACAGGCATTGAAACAGGAATTCCTTCTGCCTGAAATTGCACCATACACGCCGCCGGGGTAACAAGTAGAGCAATTCATAGACTTGTTCAACAACATGCCGTCATCGAAAAGATGGCGGCGTGTTTGATTGTATAATTTGGAAGGAAGGAGTTTTCATGATCACAACCTATCACCGCCCACAAACCCTTGATGAAGCCTTGACACTTCTCGCGCGTCCCAACACTTTGCCCCTCGGGGGCGGTACGCTTCTCTCCACGCTCAAGGATGATTCCGTTGAAGTGGTGGACCTTCAAGCCCTCGGTTTAAACACGATCAAACAGGTTGGGAATCATCTCGAAATCGGGGCAACGGTTACCTTACAAGCGCTTCTCGAATTCGAACATTCGCCCAACGCATTGAAATCTGCTTTGAAACTCGAAGCGCCACTGAACCTGCGCAACGCGGCAACGGTGGCAGGGACCATTGTCTCTTGTGATGGGCGGTCAACTTTTGTGTGTGTCTTGCTGGCAATGGATGCAAAAGTCATGTTGCAAAGCAAGCAGAAAAGTGAAGAAGTCATCCCCATCGGCAATTTACTTCCACTGCGCGAACAGATACGTGGAAAACTGATTACGAAGATCGTCATTCCCACTAACGTGGAACTTGCCTTCGATTTCGCTTCCCGGACACCGTCTGATAAGCCAATCGTATGCGCAGCTTTGGCGCAGTGGAAATCCGGGCGCACACGGTTGAGCGTGGGCGGATGGGGGAAGAGTCCCTTGCTGGCAATGGATGGAACTGAAGCCGAAGGAATCGAAGCCGCGGCGCGTAATGCCTTTTATGAAGCCTCAGACGAATGGGCAAGCGCAGAATACCGCAGAGAGGTCGCGGTGGTGTTAGCCACAAGGTGCCTGGAGAATATACAATCCTCTCCAAAGGTATAATTTTTTCTCGTGACCTCCCTTTCCCTCAATCAAATCCTCCACGGTTGCATCGAGATTCTCAACTCGCTCCCCAAGAATTCGGTGGATATGATCTTTGCCGATCCACCATACAATTTGCAACTGCACAGTGATCTGTATCGTCCGAACTTAACTAAGGTGGACGCGGTGACTAATGGTTGGGACAGGTTCGAGAATTTCAAGGAGTATGATGAATTCACCGCTAACTGGCTACGCGCAAGCCATGGAGTCCTGAAAGACACCGGCACAATCTGGCTCATCGGCACCTATCACAACATCTTTCGCATTGGCGCCATCATGCAGGAATTGGGCTTTTGGATCTTGAATGATGCGGTGGGGATTAAAACCAACCCCATGCCAAATTTCAGAGGCGTGCGCTTTACGAATGCCCACGAAACTCTGATTTGGGCACAAAAGAAAAAAGGTGCGAAGTACACGTTCAATCATCACGCCATGAAGGCATTGAACGATGATTTGCAAATGCGCTCTGATTGGACCCTTCCGCTGGCAACAGGAAAAGAACGTTTGAAAGTCAACGGCAGGAAAGCGCACTCCACACAAAAGCCCGAAGCCTTGCTCTATCGCTTCATCCTTGCCTCCGCTCGTCCCGGCGATGTGGTGCTCGATCCCTTCTTCGGCGGCAGCACGACCGGTGCAGTGGCAAAGAAACTAGGAAGACATTGGATCGGCATCGAACGCGAAAAGAAATATATCCGCATCGCTCAGAAGCGAATTGACGCCGTAGCGCCCTTCCCCGTTGAGGCGTTGAATCTGCCCGGCAAACGGAAGCCGGCGCGGGTCCCGTTTGGTGCGTTGATCGAGAGCGGCCTGCTCACCCCGGGTCAGAAGTTATACTTTATCGAAGATCAACGTGAAGCCCTCATCCTCGCCAATGGTCACATCCGCTGTGGAAAGATCAGCGGCTCGATCCACGCCGTGGCAAGGGAGTTAGCCAACGCTCCAGTCAATGGCGGGAAAATGTGGCGATACAAAGAAAGAGGTAAATTGAAGTTGATTGATGAGTTGAGAGAAAAGATTATGCCCATTGAAGAATAGGAGTCAATATGTCAAAAGCATTCAAACTGATCGAAGAACGAAACATCCCTGAACTCAACGCGCAGGCGCGTTATTACATCCATAAGCGCACCGGAGCGCGGTTGCTCTCGATAATCAATGACGATGAGAACAAGGTCTTTTCCATCAACTTTCGCACTCCGCCAAGAGATTCGACCGGTGTGGCGCACATTCTTGAACATTGTGTGTTGAACGGCTCAGAGAAATATCCGGTCAAGGAGCCCTTTGTCGAATTGCTCAAGGGTTCACTGGCGACCTTCGTCAATGCCTTTACGTTTCCCGATAAGACCTGCTATCCCGTCGCCAGCCAGAACGTGCAGGATTTTTATAACCTGATTGACGTATACATGGATGCGGTCTTTCATCCGCTCATTTCCGAGCAAACACTCATGCAGGAAGGCTGGCACTACGAACTCGATGATCCCTCTCAACCGCTTGCATATAAGGGCGTGGTCTTCAACGAGATGAAGGGCGCTTATTCCTCACCCGAGGGTTTGCTCGAAACCAAAATCATCAACTCACTCTTTCCCAAGCACGTCTACGGCGTAGATTATGGGGGCGACCCGCGCCATATTCCCGAACTGACCTACAAAGCCTTCAAAGAATTCCATGCCACATACTACCATCCCTCCAACTCATTCATTTTCTTCTACGGAAATGATGACCCCGACAAACGCCTGAAATTGATGGAAGGGTATTTGAAGCCCTACAAAAAGATCCGCGTGAAATCCGGCGTCCCTCTGCGCAAACCCTTCAAGCGCCCAAAGAAAGTGCAATTCGCATACGATGCGGGTCAAAATGCCGACATCAAGAAGAAACACTACCTCACGGTCAACTGGGTATTAGCCGATACCTCCGACCCTGTGACAAACTTTAGCCTGCGTATCCTTGCTCACATTCTCATTGGTTCGCCCGCCTCCCCGCTGCGCAAAGCGCTCCTCGAATCGGGACTCGGCGAAGATTTGGCAGGCATCGGTTTGGAAGACAACTTGCGACAGATGGTCTTTTCCACCGGCTTGAAAGGCACACGCGCCCGCGACGCAAAGAAAATCGAAAAACTGATCTTCGACACGCTCGAGGGGCTTGTCCGCGATGGCATTGACCCGGAGATGATCGCGGCTTCGCTCAATACGGTGGAATTTCGTCTGCGCGAAAACAACACCGGCGCGTTCCCGCGTGGCATTGCGCTCATGCTGCGCGCGCTCACGACGTGGCTATATGATGATGATCCCTTCAAATTACTCGCCTTTGAATCGCCCCTCGAAGCCGTAAAAACCAATTTGGCAAACGACAGTCGCTACTTCGAGAAGATGATTCAAACCTACCTGCTGGATAATCCTCATCGGACAATTCTGCGCCTCAAACCGGACCCGGAACTGGGCTCCCGCTTCGATGCGGAGGAGAAAACCCGACTGGCGCGCATCCGCGAATCGCTGAGGGAGGAGCAACTCCAGGAAATCGCCGAAGCGACCAGGCAACTCAAAAAGCGACAAGAGACCCCCGATTCGCCCGAAGCGCTGGCAACCATTCCCGTGCTCAAACTCGAGGACCTCGACAAGCACAGCAAGACGATTCCGATAGATGTCACGAACATGCAGAACGTGAAGACGCTGTATCACGATCTGTTCACTAACGGAATTGTGTATCTCGATCTTGGTTTCGATTTGCGCGCCCTGCCCAGTGACCTGCTCCCGCTGACTGAAATCTTCGCGCGCGCCCTGCTCGAGATGGGCACACAGACCGAAGATTACGTCAAACTCTCGCAGCGCATCGGAAAAAGCACAGGCGGAATCTACAGTGAAACGGTTGCCTCAACAGCCATCGGGTCAGGAGAGAGCGTGCTCAAGTTATTCCTGCGCGGCAAAGCCATGGTGGCGAAATCCGCCGACTTGCTGAACATCCTGAAGGACATCCTGCTCACAACGAATTTCGACAACAAAGAGCGCTTCAAACAAATTGTGATGGAGGAAAAGGCAGAACTCGAAGCGGCGCTTGTCCCAAATGGACATCGCTTCGTCAATAAGCGGTTGAGAGCGCAACTCAACGAAGCCGGTTGGGTACAGGATCAAACCAGCGGCATCGGTTATCTCTTCGCGCTGCGTGACCTGGCAAAGGAGATTGACCGTAAGTGGTCTTCGGTGCTGGAGAAACTGGAAGCGATGCGCGCGGCGCTGGTCAATCGCAATGCGATGTTGTGCAATGTGACACTCGACGCGGGAAATTGGAGCACATTCAGGTCGCAACTCAATGACTTCCTCAGCGCGTTGCCTCTCAAGGATTTTAGACCCTCCACGTTCGATTTTCGACCCGACGCGCAGAAAGAGGGCTTGAGCATTCCAGCGCAGGTCAATTATGTGGGCAAAGCTGCGAATTTATACGATTTGGGCTACAAATACGATGGCTCAGCAGAGGTCGTGATTGGCTACCTGCGAACATCCTATTTATGGGAAAAGATTCGGGTACAGGGCGGCGCGTACGGCGCTTTCGCCGTGTTCGATGATGCCTCCGGCTACTTCGCTTATCTCTCGTACCGCGATCCGAACATTGCTTCTACACTGGAGAATTACAACAAAGCGGCCGCTTTCTTGAAGGGTCTTGATTCTTCGCGCCTCTCACAGAATGAATTGACCAAAGCCATCATTGGCACCATCGGTGACCTGGACGCTTACCAATTGCCCGACGCAAAAGGCTACACTTCCATGATGTGGCATCTCACAGGACGTACAGACGAAATGCGTCAGGAGATCCGCGAGGAAGTGCTTTCCACCAATGGCGAGGATTTCATTGCATTCGGCGAAGTGTTGGAGAAAGCCGCGCAATCGGAGGCCGTGGCAGTGATGGGATCGCAGAGCGCGCTGGAAGGATCGGGCGTGGGTTTGAAGGTGGTGAAGGTATTGTAGAACAAGTCTACAGGCTTGTTCTACAATACCAACCCATTCGATGATCAATATTTCCATCGCATTCCTGCAGACGCAAAAGTGCATTCTGGAATCACGAAAGTATGATCATGTCATGTGAAACGAAAAAGAGACAGTAGTACAAGTTTACAGACTTGTGCTACAAGGAGTCACCATGAAACTTACCCTCCACATCAACGGCAGTGAATATGAAATCGAAGCCCACCCCTCCACCACCTTGCTGGAGGCATTACGCGGGTTAGGCTTTCACGGCGTCAAATTCGGTGACGAACACGGCTTGAGCGGCGCTGATACCGTGTTACTGGACGGCAAGGCCGTCAACGCGGCGGTAATGCTTGCCGCACAGGCTGAAGGGCATTTCATTGTCACCATCGAGGGCTTGGGTCAGCACCCTGAACAAGGCTGGAAGAAGACCGGGGGCTTGCATCCACTACAACAGGCATTCGTGGAGGCAGGCGCGATCCAATGCGGATATTGCACTCCGGCACAAATTCTTGCCGCAAAAGCATTACTCGATAAAAATCCGAATCCAACCGAAGAGGAAGTGCGCGAAGCAATTGCAGGCGTGTTGTGCCGATGCACAGGCTATCTCAAGCCGGTGCAGGCGGTGATGAAAGCTGCGGCAGTCATGCGCGGCGAAGCGGAATTGGGCGAAGGGGCATTCATCTCGTTTCAACCCCCAGCCGGAGAGAAACCGCCTCTAGAAGGCGAGCCTTTGTCGTCTTCAACCGACACACAAACCAAAACATTGCCCAAAATTTTCGTTGCGCCCGAAACGCAGACCTATCAAACCGTCGGCAAACCGGAAAAGAAAGTGGATGCCGTAAAACTCGTGCAGGGCAAACCTGCCTTCGCGGCGGATTTTGATATGCGCGGCATGTTACATGCCCGTGTATTGCGAAGTCCGCACGCGCACGCACGCATCAAACGCATTGACACAAGCAAGGCAAAGGAATTGCCAGGTGTTGCCGCCGTGTTGACCTGGCAGGATATTCCGCGCGTGGTCTATTCGACGGCAGGACAATCGGACCCTATCCCTGGTCCGCTCGATACTTTTTCGCTGGATAACAAAGTACGGTTTGTAGGAGACCGCGTCGCGTTCGTCGCAGCGGAGACGCCTGAAATCGCCGAAAAGGCACTAAGCCTGATCGAAGTGGAATATGAGGTACTGCCTGCGATTCTGGATTCGCGCGAAGCGATGAAGCCGGAGGCGGTTCGGATTCACGATGAGCCTGAGTACGTTAACTTCGCGGAATCCAACCCCGAAAAGAATCTCGCCGCCCACATCCGCATTGACATTGGCAACGTGGAAAAGGGCTTTCAGGAAGCGGATGAAATCTTCGAGGGCGAATACGAAGTACCAAAGGTCCAGCAAGTTTCGATTGAACCCCATGTAGCAATCACATATTGGGATGAAGATGATCGGTTGGTTATTCGCACCTCCACGCAGGTTCCCTTCCACGTGCGGAGGATACTTGCCCCCGTTTTAGGTTTGCCGGTCAAGCGCATCCGTGTCATCAAGCCGCGCATCGGCGGTGGCTTCGGCGGCAAACAGGAAGTGCTGATGGAAGATGTCCCCGCACATTTGACCATCGCCACAGGGCGTCCGGTCATATACGAGTACACACGCGAGGAGGAATTTATCGGTGCGAGATCGCGCCATCCGATGCGAATCAAGATGAAGACGGGCGTGAAGCGAGATGGGACGATCACCGCGAACGAAATGTACGTGCTCTCCGACACCGGCGCATATGGCTGTCACGCGCTGACCGTCACAGGCAACACGGGACACAAAGCCATGGCATTGTATGTTGGTGATGGGGAATATCGGAAATCGCCAAACATTCGCTTTTATGCTGATGTTGTTTACACCAACACGCCACCGGCCGGGGCTTATCGCGGTTATGGCGTCCCTCAGGGCTTTTGGGCCGTGGAGCGCCACATGGAAAAAATCGCCCGCGCCATGGGCTTCGACCCGATCGAATTCCGCCTGAAGAACGCCATCCGCCCCGGAGAGTATCATCCCTTCAGCACGGCATGGAACGAAGGACGCGAGCCGCGCCCGGAAATCATCCACACTGTGGGGCTGGAGGAGTGTGTCCGTCAGGGCAAGGCAGCGATTGGGTGGGATGAGAAGTTTGGGAATGAGGAGTGGCATTCCGCCCAATCACAAATCGCAAATCGTAAATCGAAAATCCGGAAGGGCATTGGCGTCGCGATGGTCATGCAAGGCACGGCAATTCCCTATCTTGACATGGGCGGCGCTTCGATCAAGATGAACGATGACGGCTCGTTCAATTTACTGGTTGGCGCCACAGATTTGGGGACCGGCTCCGATACGGTCATCGCGCAAATGGTCGCCGAAGTGTTGGGCGTTCCTCTGGAAGACATTATCACCTACTCCTCAGACACCGATTTCACGCCGTTCGATAAAGGCGCGTATGCCTCGTCAACGACTTATATTTCAGGCACGGCGGCGGTCCGAGCGGCACAGATCTGCGCGGAGCGAATCAAACGCCGAGCCGCAAGGATGCTTGGTCTGACGGAGTCCGAAGCGGCAAACATCCGCCTGGCGAATCGTCAGGCGATTGCTCCCGATGGGCGAAGTCTCTCTTTCACTGAGATCGCGTTACACGCTTTACACAAGGAAGATCAGGAACAAATCATGGGTGTAGCAAGTTACGTATCGCCCGTCTCACCCCCCCCGTTTGCCGCGCAGTTCGCCGAAGTAACCGTGGACACCGAGACGGGCATGGTTACGGTGGACAAACTGGTGATGGCGGTTGATTCGGGCGTCATCGTGAATCCCCTCACCGCTTCGGGTCAGATCGAAGGCGGGATGACTCAAGCCCTCGGCTACGCAGTCTGCGAAGAGATGCGCTACGACGAAAAAGGCAACGCCATCGAACGTGACCTTGACCGCTATCACATCTTCCGCGCCGACGAAATGCCCGCGCTCGAAACGATCTTCGTGGAAACGTTCGAGCCAAGCCACCCGTTCGGGGTCAAAGCCGTGGCGGAGATTCCGATGGACGGCGTCGCGCCGGCGGTGGGCAACGCGGTGCTGGACGCGGTAGGCGTCAACATTGACGATAATCCCATCACGCCGGAGAAGGTGTGGAGGGCGCTGCGCGCCAAGGTTCAGTAATCAGTGTCAAGCAAGCAGAAAGACCCCTGTTCTGCTCTCCCCTCCCCGTGGGAGAGGGACAGGGGTGAGGGCAAACAGCAATGCCAATGACGATCCTTTGTCCATGTTTGCAACAGAGTATCTTCGTGTCACTTTACTGATTATTGCAAATACTTCGTCCCTCCCTCCAAAATAAATCGTATCACCATATCATTCACGATCCACTCGATAGGGGTGTGGTCGTCGGTGAAGACGGTGGTTGTTTCGTAGTCCGTGCGGAGGCTCGAGAAGGTTACTTGCATGGTGTGAATAAGCAGGGGATGAACGGTCGGATCGCTGGAAAGTGCCAGCAGGTTGGCGGCAAAGTTTTCAGGTGTGGTTTTCTGTTTTGTGGCGAAGATCATGGTGTTGAGCGAGCCGGGAATATCCACAGTGTAAATGGAGGGGAAGACTGTCGCCATTGTGGTGGCGAGTCCGTTGACAAGGCGGCGATCGCCGGGGACGGAAGCAGAGTTGAGGGTCAGCACCCCATCATCGGTCAGGTGTGAAGCGGCGATCTCGAAGAACTCGCGCGTCGTCATGTGCGGAGGGATGTACGGCGGGCGGTATGCGTCTACGGCGATGATGTCATAGCGCTGTGTGCTTCGTTCGAGATTCAATCTTCCATCACCGATGAAAATGTTCAGGTTGGGCAAATTCATGCCGAAATATTTTTGTCCCACCTCCACGATCTTCGGATCAAGTTCATAACCGTCAATTGGGATGTCTCCATAGACCGCGGTCATTTGCCGCGCGGTCGTGCCTGCGGCAAGACCCACGATAGCAACGCGCTTCACATCCGATGGTTTGCGATTTGCGTAAAAATAAGGGCCGACGAGAAACTGATCCCAGGGACCGTTGTATTGGAGTGTATTTGGATTGTAGATCGAATGAACACCCTGTCCCTCGTTGAGGCGCAGGATTATGAACCCGTCTTGTTCCACGACTTGAATGTAGTTGTACGCGGATTCGGTCTCATAGATTTGACCTGCACTTCTTTTGAGCGCCTGCCCTGCCGAGAGCGCAGCAATAAGCACCAGCACAACAGGCATCCAAAGATATTTGAACGCCGCGCGCCCGCTGACAAACTTTCCCAGCCCGACCAGCGCGACAAATAACAAAATCAGGCTGAACAATAAAAACGTCCTCGTAGTGCCAATGGCAGGGATGGTGATGAGGGTAGGGAGAAATGTCCCGATAAAAGAGCCAAGTGTAGAGATAGCATAGATCTGACCGGAGATTTGCCCAGCCCGCGAAGCGTCGTCAACGCTGAGGCGAATTGCAAACGGCGAGATCGTTCCAAGCAATGTGATGGGAATAATGAACAGGATGAGGACGGCGACGAACGACGCGCCCAAGATGCCGATTTGCAGAGATTCAAATGCGCTCGCCGCGGACCTCAAAACGGGTCCCGCGATATACGGCACAAGCCCCAGCGTAAAGGCTGCCCAGGCGAGGACGCGATACAACGCGGCAGGGGTTGGGTTTGCGTCTGCCCATTTGCCGCCCAAGAAGTAGCCGAATGTCAGGTAGATGAGGATCAGTCCGATGATCGCCGCCCAGACAATATTACTCGTACCGAATACGTTGCCGAGGAGGCGCCCCGCGGCAAGTTCTGCCGCGAGGGTGGTCATGCCAGAGATAAAGACGGTGAAGAAGAGGTAGTGTTTCATTGGGAGGATTATACAGGAATTGGTGAGGAGGGAGGGTGGAGGAAAAGAATTAGAGGATTTTAGAGATTAGAGGGTTTTAGAGAATGGGCGAAAATCTGAGGCGGAAAATTATGTGGTAAAATCCGCCCGCTATGATTGAACCCGAAGACCTCTCTGAAATGGAACAACAGGTAATGAACATCTCCCATGCGGAGGTGGGATCTGTTCACGCAGAGTTGGTGCGGATGTATCAAGCCGATGCAGAGTCCGTCCAAGCAGAAGAAGTGGAATTACAGCGCAGCGCGGCGGGAAATGTAAAGGCGGAACGCATTCACGCCGTGCAATCTGCGATGGGACATGTGACCGCCGGGGAGGTCCATGCGCAGGGAGGGGCAACGGGATTCGCTCAGGCGGAGAAAGCGTCCGTAAGCGGGTATACCGGCGCGGTCGTCGCGGGAAGCGTGGAGGTAAATCAAGGAACGGTAGGGTTGGTAGCAGGGAGAGAAGTCCACGCGGAAGGGACGCGTACGGTCCTCCTGCTTGGACGCACGGTGAACGGGAACGTGACGACGCTGATGGACACACGCTCTGCCCTGCTGGCGGGGCTGATAAGCGGCCTGTTCGCCGGGCTGATGTTATTGCTCGGACAAATATTGTTCGGGCGCAAATCTTGAATGTCACGCGGCGTTTGCCGCGACAGAAATTCTATTTCATAGAGCGAAGGTAACCCAAAGAATGGGTGAGAGGCGCTCGAGGAGTAAAGATGGAGAAAGTCGTTTTGCAAGCAACCAAACGTGAGGTAACCGGCAAGCAGGTGCGTGCTTTGCGCCGCGCTGGTAAACTCCCCGCCGTGATCTACGGGCGGCATATGGAACCCATCAACATCACATTGGATGCTCACGACGCGTCGCTGGCGCTGGCGAAATTGTCCTCCTCCAGTCTGGTGACGATCAATGTGGATGGCACGGAATATCCCGCGCTGGTGCGTGAGAAGCAACGCGATTTCATCAAGAATCGCTTGCTACATGTGGATTTCCTCGCGGTATCCCTGACCGAAAAGATTCGCGCCACAGTGCGTTTGAACTTCATCGGCGTGTCAACGGCGGTGAAAGATTACAACGCTGTGCTGGTACACAATCTCGAGCAATTCCACGTCGAATGCCTTCCCGCAGACCTGCCCGAACGCATTGACGTGGATATTTCAGTTCTCAAGCGACCCGGCGACGGTATTCGCGTGAAGGATGTTCCTGTTTCTGAGAAGGTTCGCGTGCTGGAAAATCCAGAGATGATGGTGGCAGTGGCAGCCGCGGCGAAAGTGGAGGAAGAAGCGGCTGTGCCTGGCGCCGAAGGAGTTACCCCAACCGCCGCAGAACCGGAACTGGCTGTGGAGCGCGGCAAGAAGGAAGAAGAAGCCGCAGAATAATGTCACCGAAAACGAACTCCCCGATTCAACTCGGGGAGTTTTTGCATTCTCAACTTCAGTACACTCATTTAATATCCCAGCACTTTCAGGAAATCAACTGTGATGCGTGCTGTTGCCCCCCAGAGCAATTCACCATCGAAGGGGTGATAGGCGATAATCGCCCGCTTCCTCCCCGGAACCTCGAACTGCCAACGGTTCGACGCGTCTGCCAGCCACCCAAGCGGGATCGTGAACACGCGTGCCACTTCGTCCTGCCCCACGCGAAAGACGAGGGGCCATTTGATGATTCCCACCACAGGCGTGACGCGATAATGGGAAATGGTGATGAGGTTCGCCAGTCTGCCCAAAATTTTCACGTCGGTTGGGCGAATGCCGATCTCCTCCTCCGCTTCGCGCAGAGCGGTCTCTTCGGGCGACCGATCCTCCTCGTCACATGCGCCGCCGGGAAACGAGACCTGTCCCTTATGCGATTCCACCTTGTCTGTTCGGCGCGTGAAGAGGAGATGCCATTCCTCATCATGCCAGAGCAGCGGCACAAGAACCGCCGCACATTTGAGTCGTGTTTCGTCATGAACGTCAATTTCAGAGAAGCCGTCGGAGGAAGGGGCGGACTGAATGGCTTCACGTAAGCGGCGGGAGATAAATTCTTCGGAGAGGGTAACAGGCATGGGAGAGAGCGGAGGGTCAGGCGTCTTCCCGAATGGGACTTCCGCAGTAGGCACATTCAGCTGTGAATTCGTCTAACCATTCTACTTCATCGGGTTTGAGCGGCGCGCCGCAGGAGGGGCAGTGCGTTGGCAGGGAGGGATGTTTGGCGTGAGGACTTTGCACATCGAAGGATGGCATGGAGGGCAAAACCGAACGAAGCCACGCTTCGATAGCGGTCGCTTCATCTCTGAGGCCGTGTTCGTTCAATTCTGCGATGAGGCGCGTGCCGATGCTGCGCAGGCGTGGAAATTGTTTTCTTTGTGCAAGCAGGTCCAGGCCGCGTTGGAGAGAGGGAATGCCCAGATGGATTTGCCCTGCCAGGAGGCGGGCGCGTCCCGCCTGGAGATAAAAGAGCGGCGCGCGCGGTCCACCGCGTCCTTCGGCAACATGTGCAATCTGCTCGAAGAGTTCCGCGGCACGCCCAAAGTCACCTTTGTCGAGCGCGAGGTTGGCTTCCTGTAAAATGGGTGGGACGCTCGGCTTGAAGGCTTTTCGCAGTTGGCGGCGGAAGATACGGCGCATCAGTTTTCCTCGTCAATTGGATTTGATTTGAATTAACCTGCTTCTTCATGGTTGCAGATCGCTTTGTTCAAAAGATGATGCCCTGAAAAAACTACTCTATTCTCATCTCTGGGGTAAGGGTGGCATCTGAAGTTGATCTTCCTATTTCGGATCGAGGCCTTCGGCTGTGTCAACTTCATTGGCAAGTTCTTTTCCGCGTGGGTCTTCGCTCGGTTCGATCTTTCTGCCGAAGAGCAGGAATCCTGTGTGTGCAACCATGCGGTCGGTGGGGCGGAGACGGGATGGCTCAGGTTTGTAATATCGAAGCAGTAATTCGCATACTTCGAGAAAGGCAAAATGATTTTGCCGCAAAGCCTGCAAGGTCTTTTCTACTTGATTGAAGGTTGGAATCAAACAACACAGGAATCCACCCGCTTTGAGCGCGGCGCGGACTTGCGCGATGTAATCATATGGGTTCGGCACGTCGAGGAAGAAGGAGTCGGCATCGGTTTCGTCGAAGCCCTGGGCGATGTCGCGCAGTTTGAAATCCACGCGCGAAGCGAGCCCAAAGCGAGTCAAATTCTTGCGCGCCAGGTTTTGTATGTCTTCCCTCACTTCATAGGAGATGACGCGTCCCTGTGGTCCCACAGCATAGGCGAGGGCGGTTGTCATCGAGCCGGAGCCAGTTCCCGCTTCGATGACTTTTTGTCCAGGACCAACGCCCATTGTCACCAGAATAAAGCCAATATCCTTCGGGTAGAGGATTTGTGTCGTGCGCGGAATGTCAATGAGCAAATCTGCAAGTGAGGGTTGCAGCAAAAAGAACGGCGCGCCGAGATGCGTGAAGACCTGCGAACCCCAGGGTTTGCCGATCAAGTCATCGTGCAAGAGGACGCCGCGATGGGTTTCGAGTTTTGCGCCGGCTTGAAGGGTGAGGATGAAATGCTTGTGGCGCAAGCCGACCAACTCGGCAAGATCGCCTTCGCGTGCAAGAGGGGACGAATGAGGAAATGACATAAGATACGTGAATTCGGGTTAGACAATCACAATTTCAGTGTGCGATATTTTCGCCCGTTTTCCCATCACCCAAGCCCAGAGGGGTTGGGGCCTGTGCTGGGTCTGTCAAAGCAGTGAGGGTCAGGCGAAGTTTCCAGTTATTTTTCTTCGATTGTAACACTCAGTAATTGATCGCCAGGCGGCGCCGGTGTTCCGAATTGTGGATCGCGCGGCGTGAGGGATTCCAGTACCTCCATGCCATTTAGCACTTGTCCAAAGATTGTATATCTACCGTCGAATTGCGGGGCAGGGGCGTAGGTGATGAAGAACTGACTGCCGCTGGTGTTGGGACCCGAATTGACCATTGCCACTCGCCCAGGCTGATTGAAGGTGAGGGAGGGAAGGATTTCGGTGATGATGAAATAGCCGGGGTGTCCTTTTCCGGTTCCGCTTGGATCACCGGTTTGTGCAAAGAGATCGGGAATCACGCGATGAAATGTGATGTTGTCATACCAACCACTGCGCGCCAGAAAGACGAACGAATTGACGGTGATCGGTGTTTTATCGGCATACAATTCAATGATCACATCGCCTTTTTCGGTGTGAAGTGTGGCGATGTATTGTCTGTTTGGTTGTATGATGAATGGTGGACAGGTGGTGAATTGTCTTTTTCCGAACAGAATCAAGAGAACAATGTCGTTCAGGCTGTTGAAATCACGTGGGCCCGTATAAATCTGTTCATTGATGAGGACAATGGGAGTGCCCGGAAGTCCAATTTTCAAACCGTCCTCCCAAGCCTGGCGAACTTTTGCGACAATATCTTCGCGCGTGAGATCAGATGTGAACTGCTCCACGTTCATTTCCAAACCTGCCGCCTGCGCGGTGATCCATTGCGTGAAATCCTCCACCGAGAGGTTGATCCAGTTTGGCTGTTCGGCGTAGAGCAGATCATGCATTTCCCAATATTTGCCCTGTTCGTCGGCGGCTTCGACGGCTTGCGCGGCGAGTGCGGATTTATCCTTTGTTTCAAGCAAAGGCAGATTGCGATTCACCACGCGCACATCGTTGGGATGCTCGCTGAGGAGGCGATTGACCGAATCCCAAAAGACAGCGCTGTAGAGGTCTTGATAATCGGTGTAGGCGAGAATCGTCACTGCCGCGTTCGAGGGTCCGCGTGAGTGATCGTTTTCCGTAATGGGCGGGAAGAGGGAGGGATCGTCCGGCCCTGGGGTAGGGTCGGCTGTGAGAGGGGTGCAGGAGGAGGGGGTTGCTGCAGGTGTGAAGGGGAGAAGAGTAGCAGTGGAAGGAGGGGAGACCGTGCCGCAAGCAGCAGTGAGGAGGGAAATAAGAAGGATGAGGACAAGGCGTTGTTTCATGAACGGTTTATTGCTCCAAGTACTGCTGTAATTCTTCGAAGGAGGTCATCCAGGCGATGGTGTTGATAAAGTCTGCCAATGAGGCGCTTTGGGCACGCAAAGCGCGGACGGCAGGACCGACCGGGTCTTCGCCCGCCGCGCCGCCGGGAACATCTGCATAAGCACCGTGAAAGGCGAAGTATGCCTGATTGAGTTTGCGCAGAAGGTAACCATGTTGCCAGAAGAGCAATCTGCGTTGTTCCATGTAGGCTTCCGCCTCTTCGATTTTTCCCTCTGCGAGCAATTTGTCGGCCGTGACGCGCGTTTCGTGCATTTCGGCGCGGAAGTCGAAAGGAGGTGGATCATCGAGGCGGTTCGAGGGGAGAGGCGATACGTTTAACGAGATCAGGCTTCGGCTTGGTGATGAAGCGTAGAGTTCGGGATAGTAAGCGATCAGGATGTATTGTCCCACTTCGCTGCCCGCGATGGAGGCAGTGGTCTCATTCATGGTGCGAAGTTCGGGAGAGGCATTGTAGTGAAGTCCAAGCGGACGGATATTGAGGTAATTGTGAACCCATTCATGTACGATGGTTTCGAGCATCCAGGGAAGGTTGGTGGTCTCCATGACCATCGTCGGGTAAGTGCCAACGCCTCCGACCGGCACGACGAGGGTGGAAACGTTAAGTGATCGAGCCACTTTGTCTTCGAGCGCGATTTGTTCATCGAGGGTCAGGGTGGGCAGGATGGAGATGTTTGCGATTTGCTGGATGACATGTCGGGGTGAAACGATGAGGGCAAGCGGTGTGGGTGAACTGTGATAAAGAACGGGGGGGATGGGCTGGCCTTGCGTGGAAAGACCCAGGTGTGCGAGGGCTTCGCTGACCTGCGCTTGCAAAACAGATTCGGCGAAGGGGGCAAGGGTATCCTGCCTTTCGAGCAATTCGTCGCGCTGACTGCGCAGGAGGGCGGTGGCGCGCTCTTTATCTGGGATAGTCGGGTCGGCGTGAATTTGTTCGATGCGCAGTCTAACCTGCGCGAGGCGCTCTGTTGTGCGCAGATATTCAAAGACGATTTGTTTGTTCTCCGCGCGTTCAAAGATGTATGGGACGTGGATGGCATTTTGCTCCAGTTTGAGCCAGTACGCGTCCCAAATCCAGTTTGGGTAGTCGAATTCGATCTGGCGCGTGTAGAAGCGAACACGGTCCTGATCGCCGGTGAAGCGTGGCGCGTCGCCACCAACAAAGAGAATAAGTATGACAAGAACGATTAGGATATCGAAAATGCGTCCAATGCGATAAAGCATGAGGGGATTATAACCATAAACAGAAATGACAGGCGCGATGCCTGTCAGCCTTTTGTTTGGTGTTCCCGTAAAACTGGAAAGAGGCAGGCCGGTTATTTCTTGCGTTTTAGGTATTCGTCAATAGCCCATGCGGCTTTGCGCCCGGCAACCATGGCTGTGACGACCAGATCGGGTCCGGTTACGCAATCGCCACCAGAAAATACACCCTCGCGCGAGGTAGCGCCAGTTTCTTTATCCGCTTTGATCAATCCCCAGTTGTGAGTTTCGAGATTCGGCGTAGTTTCTCCGATGATTGGATCGGGCCAATAGCCAAGCGCGAGGATGGCAGTATCGCAGGCAATGCTAAAGTTCGAGCCTTCAATGGGAACGGGTTTACGCCTGCCTTTGGCGTCTGGTTCACCGAGTTTCATTTCCAAACATTCCACTGCGGCAAGTTTTCCATCTGGACCGGCAATAAAGCGCACGGGCTGTGTGAGGAAGCGATATTTTGCACCTTCTTCTTTTGCCAGGGTGCGGTCTTTCTTGCCGCCGGGCATTTCTTTTTCGGTACGGCGATAGAGGCAGGTTACTTCTTCTGCGCCGAGGCGCAATGCTGTCCGCAGACAATCAGAGGCAGTATCGCCGCCACCAACGACGATGACGCGTTTGCCCACTTCCAGAGGCTTTCGCATTTCAGGCGGAAGTAGATGTGGAGGAACGTTTGCGCGGATGAGGAAATCGGTTGCTTCGTACACGCCGGGGAGGTCTGTCCCCGGTGTATCTTCCATCTTCGCATCTACTTCCGCACCTACGCCAATGAAGACCGCATCGAAGCCTTCCTTGAAGAGGTCGTCTATGGTCTTGTCTTTACCGATATAGGTGTTTGGAACGAACTTAACGCCGGCGCGTTCGAACTCCTTCCATTTTTCTTGCCAGATGCTCTTGGGCAGTTTGAAATTTGGAATGCCATAGACAAGCAGACCGCCCGGAGCAGGTTTGGCATCGAAGATGGTCACATCGTGTCCGCGTCGGACGAGTTGCTCGGCGCAACCCAAACCAGCAGGACCGGCACCAATAATGGCGACCCGCTTTCCCGTTGGTGGTGCAACCGGAATCTCATGTCCTTCATGACGACGTTTGTAGTCCACGGCAAAAGCCTCCAGCGCGCCGCAAAGTACAGGCGTGTGATATTTATTCAACACACAGGAACCCTGACAGAGTTGTTCGTGAGGGCAAACGCGTCCACAAATCTCTGGCAAGGAGCTCGTTTGATGATAAAGCTCCGCCGCCTCTGAGAAGCGTCCTTGTTCGATCAGCCACATGGCAGAGGGGATGTCGTTATGTGTGGGGCATGCTAGCATACAAGGCGCAGGATCAGGGCAGTGAATGCAACGCGATGCCTCGACCATGGCGCGTTCAGGAGTAAATTCGATAACTACATCTTCAAAGTCACATATTCGTACATGAGGTGGGCGCAAATCGAGGTCACGAAAAGGCATGTTGACGCGGGATTTGCGGTTGATAGCCAGTGTCTCACCTGGAATAAATTGCATTAATATTCCTCCAAAGTGGAAGTGTGCAGAAATGCCGATTTGATGATACCCAATGCCCAAAGTCCCCCACAGGCTTGAATGTCACTAAAGCAGACGACAATCGTGATATTATTTTGGGGTATATGTTACTCACCCCATTGCCCGACGAGGAAAAGCGAGTAAACGTTAGTTTGGGATAAGGGCTTTTTCTCCGCTGAGACGCGGAAAGCGCTGAGAAAAACCCAAAAATCTCTGCAAACTCTGTGTCTTGGCGGTAAATTTTCGGACAAGGGCGGTGAGGTTAAAGATGGGCGCGATGCCGTGAGCAAGCGTCTCCAGCAACCCGACGCCCTCTGTTTCGTAAATCACTGTTGGATTTTTATAAATTCAGTATTCATTCTAAATTCACAATCCTCAGGTAGAATGTTTGTTGGCAGGGCAACCCCTCGCGGAGGATACAATGAAAAACTTTTTCAAAAAATATAAAAACATTTTGATTGTCCTATTGATTATTGCCATTGCCGCATCTGCCTTTATTGCGCGGCAAAACGCAAACGCAGGAGCGACAAGCCAGTTCCAAACCGTGACCGTGGCGCGTGGCAACCTGACCGCCACCATCGGCGCGACCGGAACCGTGCGCGCCAAGCAAACGGCGATCTTGATCTGGCAAGCGGCAGGCACGGTGGATACGGTCAACGTCAAAGTGGGCGACAATGTCCCTAAAGATTTTGTCATGGCATATCTCGCAAAGACCTCCCTCCCGCAAAGCATCATCCTCGCGGAAGCGGACCTTGCGAGCGCTCAGAAGGAATTGGATGACCTGCTCAACTCTGATACCGCGCGTGCGCAGGCAGTCATCAATTTGCGTGAGGCGCAGAAAGCCTACGACAAAGCCTTAAACTGGCGCAAGGAATTGAACGGGAAGATTCACATCAAACAAATAATTTATAAAAAAATTGGCAATCGCACCATCCCTGTCCTCAAGGAATATAAAGGCTACGCCGATGAAGCCACCATCAAAAAAGCAGAAGAAGACCTTGCGCTGGCAAAAGCAAAGTTGGAGGATGCCCAGCGCGAGTATGACCGCTTGACAAGCGGAAATCGCGCCGAGATCGCCGCCGCACAGGCGCGCATAGACGCCGCTCGCGCCACCCTCAATCTGGCACGCATCATCGCGCCTTTCCCCGGCATCGTGACCGAAGCACTTCCTTTGCCCGGCGATCAGGTGAGCGCAGGACAGCGGGCTTTTCGGCTAGATGATCTCTCCAATCTCTATGTGGATGTTGAAGTCTCAGAAGTGGATATCAACAATGTCTCGGTCGGACAATCTGCCATCTTGACCTTTGACGCCATCCTTGGCCGGGAATATCACGGCAAGGTTGTGGAGGTGGGACAGGTCGGTACGGTGGTCAACGGCGTGGTCAGTTTCAAGGTTACAATCGAGTTGACCGACGCGGATCAACTTGTCAAACCGGGGATGACAGCCGCGGTTAACATCATCGTCAACGAATTGAAAGATGTGCTCTTGATCCCCAATCGCGCCGTGCGGCTGGCAGATGGCGAGCGCGTGGTGTATCTGTTGGTAAACGGCGAGCCTGTTCAAAAGAAAATCGAACTCGGCGCGTCATCGGATACGATGAGCGTACTGATAAGCGGCGATGTGAAAGAGGGAGATGTCATCATCCTGAATCCTCCCATTGATCTCTTCCAGCCCGGTGGAGGACCTGGCGATGACTTTGGTGGATAACCTTATGGACGATGTGATCATAGCCCGCGATCTGCGCAAAGTCTATAAGATGGGCGAGATCGAAGTTCACGCGCTGCGCGGCGTCTCGCTGACCATCCGACGCGGCGAAGTGGTCTCTATCATGGGACCATCCGGTTCGGGCAAGTCCACGTTGATGAACTTACTTGGCTGTCTGGACCGACCCACCTCCGGCGAATATATCCTCGATGGTGAACCGGTCGCCTCATTAACCGACGACCAACTCGCAAACATACGCAATCGCAAAGTGGGTTTTGTTTTCCAGAGTTTCAATCTCCTTGCGCGGCAGACGGCCCTTGCGAATGTCGAACTCCCTTTGCGCTATGCGGGCGCCTCTGATCGCCGCCGCGAACGCGCCATGGAAGCCCTGAAAGCCGTCGGTCTCGAAAACCGGATGCACCATCGCCCTTATGAACTTTCTGGCGGACAGCAACAACGTGTGGCTATTGCCCGCGCCATTGTCAACAATCCTGCCATTATCATGGCGGATGAGCCTACCGGCAATCTCGATTCAAAAGTTGGCAAGGAGATCATGAATCTTCTGCTTCAATTGAACAAAGAATACGGCACAACGCTCATTATCGTTACACACGATCCGACCATTGCTGAACAAACACAGCGCGTCATTCGCTTACGCGACGGATTGTTGGAGGAAGCATGACACTGGGACAGGCTTTTCTCGAAGCGCTCGAATCGTTGAGCAGCAATAAACTCCGGTCCGGCTTGACGGTGCTGGGGATCGTGATCGGTGTGGCGGCGGTGATTGCCATGCTGGCAGTTGGCAAGGGCGCGGAGGCGTCCATCACCGGCTCCATCAGCGGAATCGGCACAAATCTCTTATTCGTCTTCCGCGGCGACCCCGGCGATAACATCCGCAATCCCAAACCGCTCACCATGGGTGATGCCGAAGCATTGCGCGATCAATTCGCGGCGCCCTCTATTGAAGCCGTTGCGCCTGCCTTGCAGGGAAGCGCAATTGTTACCTTTGGTGGCGAGCAGACCATTCCACAAGTGTTTGGAGTCACCCCCGAATACTTCAAAGTGCGAAACATCAAACTGGCTGAGGGCGAGTTCATCACCGAAGAACATATTTTGGGACGCGCCTCGGTTGTACTACTTGGTCCTGAAGTGGCGGAAAAATTGTTCGGCCACGCAGACGGAGTGACCGGCGAAACCGTTCGCATCGAAGGACAGCCATTCCGCGTCATCGGCGTCTTGGAATCGAAGGGCGGCGGAGCATTCGGTAGCGAAGACAATCAGGTCATCGTCCCCTTCACCACCGCGCAGACGCGCCTCATTCGCCGAAGCACCAACGATCGTGTGGACATCATCTTTGTTCAAGCGGTGAGCGGAGACCTTGTCCCGCAGGCGGCAGAGGAAATCGCGCAAATCCTTCGTGCGCGTCATCGCACCCCCATCGGCGCGGATGACTTCACCATCTTTACCCAGCAAGACCTGCTCACGACCTTTGGCACCATCACAGGTATTCTTACGATCTTTTTGGGTGGCATTGCAGGTATCTCTCTGCTCGTCGGTGGCATCGGCATTATGAACATCATGCTGGTATCAGTTACGGAACGCACACGCGAGATTGGTCTGCGCAAGGCATTGGGGGCGCGCAAACGCGACATCCTGACGCAATTCCTTACCGAGTCCTCCTTGCTCAGCCTTATTGGAGGCATCATTGGAATCCTTTTTGGCTGGCTGATCTCCGCCCTCGTGGGACGCATTGCCGAAGCAAGCGGTACAGCCTTCACGCCAGTCGTTGGATTGGATGCGGTCCTGCTTGCTACAATCTTCTCTGCCGCGGTGGGTCTCTTCTTTGGCATTTATCCTGCCAATCGCGCCGCCAATCTGGAACCGGTCGAAGCACTGCGATATGAATAGATTTGACACACCCTCACCCCACCCCTTTCCCAAAGGTGAGTTACAATATTTCCATGCCTGACTTCAAAATACTCATTACGGACGGACTGGACGAAGCGGGCCAGTCCATTTTACGTGACATAGCACAGGTGGACGATCAAAGCGGGATTTCAGCAGAGGACTTGCTCAAGTTGATCTCCGAATATGATGCGCTGATCGTTCGAGGCCGGACGAAGGTTACTGCCTCCGTTATAGAAGCCGCATCGCGCCTGAAAGTGATCGGGCGCGCTGGAGTGGGCGTGGATAACATTGACCTCGACGCAGCGAAGAAACACCACATCACAGTAGTCAACGCACCTATGTCCACAACGATTGCCGTTGCCGAATTAACCTTTGGGTTGTTACTCGCGCTGGCGCGTGAAATCCCTCGTGCCGACGCGGCGATGAAACAAGGCCAATGGCTCAAGAAAGAACTTGAAGGCGTCGAATTGTATGGAAAGACGCTTGGCATCATCGGTTTTGGACGTATCGGTGTAGAGGTGGGAAAACGCGCGGCGGCATTTGGTATGCACGTCATTGCCTATGACCCCCTTATCTCAGAGGACGAAATCAAACAACGTGGCGCAGAGCCTGTCTCACTTCAGGAATTATACGCGTGGTCCGACTTCATTTCACTGCACTTGCCACTCAACGTTCAAACGCGCGACATGATCGGCTCCCAGGCATTCTCGCAGATGAAGGATGGCGTGCGCATCGTGTGCGCGGCGCGCGGTGGGATCCTTGACGAAGCCGCACTGGTGAACGCGCTGAACAGCGGCAAGGTCGCGGGCGCGGCGCTGGACGTTTTCGGGCAGGAACCGCCCGGTTTAACGGAAGTCGTTTCCCATCCACGCGTGATCGCCACCCCACATATCGGCGCGCAAACCACGGAAGCGCAGGAACGCGCCTCGATAGACATCGCAAATGAAGTCTTATCTGCTTTGTTGAATAAACCCCTGCGCTGGAAAGTCACCTGATCTTAGGTTGTCCCAATCAAAAATCCTCATCAAAAATTCTAAAGGAGAAACAATGAGCGAAAAACTGAACCGATTGAAGGAACTTCTTGGAGAAGTCGCCGATTTGTACAGAGCTGCCGGTCTGCTCTCGTGGGACCAGCAAGTAAACATGCCCCCGGCAGGCAACGAAGCGCGCGGGCAGCAACTCGCCACGCTGAGCAAGATCGCACAAGAAAAATTCATCAGCGATGAAGTAGGCAAATTGATCGAAGACCTCAAACAGGAATTCGCAGGTGCCGATCCTGAGTCGGACGAAGCCGCGTTGATCCGCGTAGCAGCCCGCAATTACGATAAAGCCAAACGCGTTCCGCCTGAGTTCATTGCCGAACAGGCTGTCGTCACCTCGCGAGCCTTCGAAGCCTGGGTGGAAGCAAAGGGCAAATCCGATTTTTCGATCTTCCGCCCACATCTCGAAAAGGTTGTAGAGTTGGTGAAGAAATACATTTCTTTCTTCCCACCCGCTGATCACCCTTACGATATTCTGCTCGATGATTACGAACCGGGGATGAAAACCGCCGAAGTGCAGGCGATTTTCGATGCCCTGCGCCCCAAACAGGTGGAATTGATCAAAGCCATCACATCCCGCAAGCAGGTGAAGGACGATTTTCTCTACAAAAAATATGATGAGAAAAAATTGATGGATTTTGGCGTGCAGGTCATCACCCAGTTTGGCTACGACTGGACGCGCGGACGACAGGATAAAGCCCCGCATCCCTTCGCGTCCTCCTTTAGCATAAATGATGTTCGCATCACCACACGCTTTGAGGAAGACAATCCCTTTGCCACTTTATTCAGCACCATGCATGAATCAGGTCATGCTATGTACGAGCAGGGGATCAATCCCGCTTATGAACGCACCCCTCTCGCGAGTGGCGCGTCGTTGGCGGTTCATGAATCGCAGTCGCGCATGTGGGAGAATCTGGTAGGCCGCTCTCTGCCCTTCTGGGAACATTTCTATCCCTCGCTTAAGAAAATCTTCTCCAGACAGTTAGACGGGGTAGGTGTAAAAGCATTCTATAAAGCAATCAACAAGGTAGAGCCTTCGCTCATCCGCGTCAATGCCGATGAAGCGACCTACAACCTCCACATCATGCTCCGCCTTGAACTGGAGATCGCCATGGTGGAGGGCAAGGTTGACATCAAAGACCTGCCCGAAATTTGGAATACCAAGATGCAGGAATATCTCGGCGTTACGCCTCCAAATGATGCAAAGGGAGTGCTTCAAGATATTCACTGGTCCTATGGCTCCATCGGTTACTTCTCCACTTACGCGCTTGGCAACTTGATCTCCGCACAACTCTGGGAGAAGATTCACCAAGACATCCGTGATCTCGATGAGCAGATCCGCAAAGGCAATTTCAGTGAATTGCTTGGCTGGTTGCGCAAGAATATCCATCAGCACGGGCAGAAGTACGAGCCGCAAGTACTGATCGAAAAAGTGACCGGCTCGAAGATCACGCCCGAACCGTACATTCGCTATCTCACAAAGAAATACAGTGAAATTTACGGGTTATAAACATCTTTCCTTTGAAGATCGAACAGGCGAAGCAATCTCCTAAATAATGATGGGGATTGCTTCGCTTCATAAATCTGATCTCCAAAACATCGCTTTCTTTCATGAGACGAACCCTCCTCATCGCTTCTTTTCTTGGACTTTTGGCCGGCTGCTCGCCTTTTGCCTCTCCTCCCCCAAGCCTTGTCCCGACTCCCTATCCCCCCGAATATATCCCGACGGTGATCGCGTTAACTGCTGAGGCGGCAAATATCTCTGCAACTGAGACTTTTGTTGTATCCGCACAAAATGATCCACCGACCGAAACGCCTGAACCAACTTTCACCCCAACTCCCTTTGCGACGTGGACCCCCACATCCATACCGGAACACAGCCTAGCCGCGATACGCTTTCTCGCGCCAGGACCAATGTCAAAGGTTGTTTCGCCTATCAATCTCCGCATGAATGTCGCGGTGGGAGAAAGTCGGTTGCTTCAAGTGGACTTGTATGGCGAGGACGGACGCCTGCTCTGGCGCACGGTGAAGCGCAATGTCCCTACCTCGCTTTCGGGAATCCCCCAAACCATCAGCATACCTTTTGAAATTCGAGCCGCGGCCGAGGTGGGGCGAATTACGGTCAGCACGAAAGATAAACAGGGAAGAGTGCAGGCATTGAATTCGGTACGCGTGCTTCTACTCTCCTCCGGCACAAACGAAATCAACCCGCCGGGCAATCCATCGGAACCGGTAAGGGTGTTCAGTCCCTCGAAAACGGAATCGGTTTCCGGTGGTGTCCTGACCGTGCGTGGAGATATATGGCCCTTCAACTTGCAACCTATCATCCTCGAACTGGTCGCGCCGGATGGTCAATCTTTGGGTCTGCGCATCCTTGCCGTGCAAGATATTCAACCCCGCTTGTTCGAGACGACCATTCCCTATCAGATCTCCGAACCGGTCTCTGCGCGTTTGGTTATTCGTCAGGATGATGATCGAATCCCCGGCTTGTATTATTTATACAGCCAGGAAGTTTTGTTGAATCCGTGAAAAAATCAGGTATAATGCGGCTTGCCTTCGGGGCGTGGCTC
Organism: Anaerolineales bacterium; assembly: GCA_035574015.1. Lineage (GTDB taxonomy): Bacteria > Chloroflexota > Anaerolineae > Anaerolineales > Villigracilaceae > Defluviilinea. The sequence continues at coordinate 266 of DATLZK010000088.1, read as the reverse complement.
AGCCCGGCTAGAGCGCACGGTTCGGGTCCGTGAGGTCCGCGGTTCAAATCCGCGCGCCCCGACTGACACGAAGAAACACCCCTCGTCGCGATGACAGGGGTGTTTTGTTTGCCTGAACAACATATTCCAACTCGAGTTTAGACAAAATTTGGGGCGGTTTTGCTCTTGAAAAAAACCGCCCTTTGGTAGAAGCTTGGGGTTATGAGAAACCAAGTTGCTACCAAAGAGAACATTAACAAACTTATCGCATTTCGTCAAGAGGTATA
>DATLZK010000087.1:0-18223 GCA_035574015.1 Anaerolineales bacterium | reverse complement strand
CCGCCGCGTCTATGGAATTCTTGAACGCCAGTTCCGTCGGTATTATGAAGTAGCGCTTCAACGACGCGGCCTGACGGGTTTGAATTTGCTGCAGATTCTTGAGTCCCGTCTGGATAATGTTGTTTATCGTCTCGGTTATGCCGCCAGCCGGGCACAGGCTCGCCTGTTGGTGACTCATGGTCATTTCACTGTCAATGGACGTCGCACTGACGTGCCTTCCATGCTGTTGAAAGAAGGCGATGTGGTTGAGGTCCGCGAGGGCTCGCGCAATTTGGAATACTTCAAAGCACTTCCCGAACTGGCAGAGGCGCGTACGGTTCCTGGCTGGCTGAGCCGCGATGTCAAGCGACTTTCTGGTGTCGTTCAGCGCCTGCCGGAGCGCGCCGAAATTGATGGCAACCTGAACGAGCAACTTATCGTTGAGTACTACTCGCGGTAGTGAAGATTGTCCCTCCGTTCGGGGCTTATGCCCCAAGCGGAATTTCTATTTGTTTTGACAGGGAGAGGTGAACCGTGACTGGTATCACGAACATGGTTATGCCGAAAATCGAGCGTGAAGCCGAGGCTCGAAATTACGGTAAGTTTGTTATCAGCCCGCTCGAACGCGGGTACGGCGTAACGCTGGGCAACTCACTGCGTCGCGTGCTGCTTTCCTCGCTGGAGGGGGCGGCGGTGACTTCCATGCGGATTGCAGATGTGCTGCACGAATTCAGCGAAATTCCCGGCGTGCGCGAAGATGTGATTCAGGTGACTTTGCAGGTGAAACAACTGCGTCTCAAACTCGACGGCGTGGACAGCACCCGCATGCATCTTGAAGTGCGCGGCGAAGGCACTGTGACCGCGGCGGACATTAGTACCCCGCCTGAAGTCGAGATTGTCAACCCCGACCTTTATTTATTCACGGTTGACAACCCAAAGACCAAACTCGACATCGAATTTACTGTTGAGCGTGGGCGCGGCTACTCGCCCGCCAACGAACGAAGTGGTCACATGCCCATCGGTGAATTGCCCATTGATGCCATTTTCAGCCCCGTCAAACGGGTGAATTGGGAAGTGACCTCGGCGCGCGTAGGGCAAAGCACGAATTACGACAAATTGATCATGGAGATTTGGACGGATGGTACTATTTCGCCCGAACGTGCCCTGAGCACTGCCGCCAAGATCATCATTGATCATCTGCGCTATATTGCTGGTATCAGCGAGGAAGCACTGGCACTCTCTCTCGAGAAGGAAGCCGGTGCGGGTCGCTTGAGTAGCGAATTGGCAGATACACCGGTGGAAGCGCTCGATCTTTCCGTGCGCGTGTTCAATTCCCTCAAGCGCACGGGCATTACGACGGTTGGCGATGTGCTCGATCTGCTCGAAAAGGGTGAGTCGGCTGTCATGTCCATCCGCAACTTTGGCGAAAAGAGCCTTGAGGAACTTCGCCAGAAGATGATCGAAAAAGGCTTCCTCAAAATCGAGAAATCAGCGGAGTGATTCGAAATGCGACATCAAGTATCCGGCTATCGGCTGGGGCGCAGCACAGGTGCAAGGAAAGCGCTGCGCCGCAACCTGATCAAACAACTCTTCATCCATGAACGCATCAAGACTACGCGCGCCAAAGCCGCCTCCATACGCGGCGAGGCGGAGCGACTGATTACGCTTGCTCGCAACAGCGCCAATGCAAGCGATGCTCAGAAAGTACATGCACGCCGCCTGGCCGCCTCCAAACTTGGAGATAACCAGATCATCAAGCGCCTCTTCGAAGAGATTGCGCCTCGCTATGCCAATCGCAACGGCGGCTATACCCGCATGCTCAAACTCGGTCCCCGTATGGGCGACTCGGCTGAGATGGTTTTGTTGGAATTGGTGGAAGAGTAACAAGTGATCGAGAACAGTGAACGGTTATCAATGACTGATGACTGTGCACTGATCGCTGACCATGGCACGTTACAAATTGACTCTTGCTTACGATGGTTCCGGTTTCACCGGCAGCCAGCGTCAGGCAAAATCTCGTACGGTGCAGGGTGAACTCGAGCGCGCTTTGAAAAAGATCGGCTGGGAGGGGCGCTCCGTCATCCTTTCCGGGCGGACAGATGCAGGCGTTCACGCGACGGGTCAAGTTGCTTCCGTTGATTTGGCGTGGTCTCACTCTGACGAGGATCTCGTGCGCGCATTGAACGCCATCCTGCCTGAGGATATTGCCGTCTGGTCTGCTTGTGTGGTGGATGCCAAGTTCCATCCACGTTTCGATGCCGTTTCGCGCCTCTATCGCTATAGATTATTTTGCCGACCCCTGCGCGATCCGCTGCGAGAAAGATTTGCCTGGCGGGTGTGGACTCCCGTGAACGGTGAAATTCTGGAGTGTGCCGCGTCGTACTTCCTCGGTACACATGATTTCTCTGCCTTTGGGTCCCCGACCACCCCGAAAGGCGAAACAGTGCGCACGGTGAGCAAAGCCGAATGGACGCAAACGGATGAAGATGAATGGCAATTTGAAGTGCGCGCCAATGCCTTTCTGTACCGAATGGTCCGCAGAATGGTCTTCGTGCAGGTGATGGCGGCGCAGGGAAAGGTGCCGGTGGAGGCTATTGCCCGTTCTTTAGCGAAGCAGGCTGCGGGTCGCGCGCGAAGCGAACTGCCGGCCGGTCTCGCTCCGGCTCACGGACTGACGCTGGTCGAGGTTGAATATCCGTCGTAAGAGTCAATCGTCAATCATAAGAAACGGAGATTTGGAAAGTGTACAAGTCGTACTATCCGAAAGAAAAAGAGATCGAACACAAATGGGTTCTGGTGGATGCCAACGGGCAGAATCTGGGACGCATTGCCTCGCGCATTGCGCACATTCTGCTCGGCAAGCACAAACCGACTTTTACCCCCGGCGTACCGATGGGTGATTATGTGGTCGTGATCAATTGTGAGCGCATCACAGTGACCGGCACAAAAACCAATTCGAAACTGAACACCAAGATTTATTATCGCCATTCCAATTATCCCGGCGGGTTGAAGTCTATTTCGCTGCGTGATCAGTTGCAGCAGCACCCTGAGCGTGTGTTGCGCGCTGCCGTGTGGGGGATGCTCCCTCACAATCGCATGGGGCGCGCGCTGCTCAAGCGCCTAAAGATTTATGCGGGTCCCAATCACCCGCATGCGGCAAATCATCCTGAACCGTTGGCATAGGAAGAAGAGGAAGGATCATGACACAATATTATGAAGCAGTGGGCCGCCGCAAGGAAAGCACCGCACGCGTGCGTCTGATGAGTGGCACAGGTAAATTTCTGGTGAACGACAGGGATGCCACCGCGTATTTCACCCGCATTGGCGATTTGCCTCGTATCCTTCGCCCGTTTGCGGCTGTGGGGGAGGAGCCGAGCAAATACGATATTAGCGTCAAGGTGATGGGCGGTGGCGTAAGCGGTCAGGCAGATGCTGTGCGCCTGGGGTTGGCGCGTGCGCTCGTTCTGCTGAATCGCGATTGGACCGCTATCCTGCGCAAATACGGCTTGCTCACGCGCGATGCACGCGTCAAGGAGCGCAAGAAACCCGGCCTTAAGCGAGCCCGCAAAGCACCTACCTATACCAAGCGTTAATTCATTCCTTGGAGTTGAACCGGTTTTGTAATTGGTAATTCGTGCCTCGCGAATTACCAATTACCTTTTTAAGCAAGAGGCTCTTATGGATTTCAACTTGATCTCCGCGGTTTTTCAAACTCTCCGCATCGTTCCACCATTGCGGCTGACCTTGCTCGAAGCGCGGACCCTTTCCTCCGCCCATGTGCCTCCTTTCCCGCCCGACGCGCCTGCTCTGCTGGTCGGTGTGGATTCTGCTGAATTGGCTCTGCATGTGAAGAGTGTTTTGCTAACAGCATATCCAAAAGCGCATGTGATTTCCATTGTGGAAGATAGAAAAGTGACAGCAGCAAGCCTCGAGTCCCTCGGCGGCAAAGGGGCTTCAGAAAAGACTTGCTGGTATATTCCTGCCCTGGAAGAGGGCGCTTCGTTCGAGTCATTTGTCGAGATTGTGGCGCATTTGCGCGCGCCGAACGGCTGTCCATGGGATCGGGAGCAGACGCACCAATCTCTTCGCAAGCATTTACTCGAAGAAGCCTACGAGGCCATTTCATCCATTGACTCTGGCGACTTTGCCGCGATGCGCGAAGAGTTTGGGGATTTGCTGCTGCAGGTCGTTCTACAGTCGCAGATCGCGAATGAGGAAGGGAAATTCAATGTGTATCAGGTCATTCAAGGCATCCATTCAAAGATTGTTCGACGACATCCACACGTGTTCGGCGATTTGAAGGTGGATGGCGTGGATAGCGTACTGGCTAATTGGGAGAAGTTGAAAGAAAAGGAAAGGGGAGGAAACAAGGAGGACAAGGGAATTCTGGATGGTGTGCCACTGGCGTTGCCTGCTTTATCTCAGGCACAAGAATATCAGGAGCGTGCCGCACGCGTCGGCTTCGACTGGCATGAGATCGAAGGTGTGTGGGAGAAAATTGCGGAGGAAATCGAAGAAGTGAAGCAGGCAGAGGATGAGGACGAATTGACTGCCGAACTGGGCGATTTGTTGTTTGCGCTGGTGAATCTTGCTCGCTGGAAGGGAGTAGATGCCGAATCTGCTTTGCGCGCGGCGAATATGAAATTCAAGAAGCGTTTTGCCTATGTGGAACAGGGCGCAAAGCGGCAAGGGCGCGCGCTCTCCACTCTTTCACTGGATGAGATGGAAGCCTTATGGCAGGAAGGGAAGAAAGCAGAATGAGAAAGCAAAAGAAATGTTCTGCCATAAAGCGCTTCAGCATGGAATGAAATGTTTTTGTGAACTTCGCGTAATGCAAAGAAGACCAGCACGTTATCGCAATACTGTTATTATCGTTCACAGATAAAGCGCGCCAGTGCCGCCTCGAACAGGCTCTGTGTGTTCTCTGCTTGTGGACTGTAAACTTTCCAGGCGAAGACGCGGTCGCCACAAGTCCATGCTGCCGCCGCGCCGTGAGGTAAGAGAGGGGAAGCGGTGGTTGTGATCGGGGAGAAGAGGACGTTCATCTCGCGTATGCGCTTCACATCCAGATTGCCGAGGCGAGTGTCCGTTTCATCATCCAAAATCAAATCGAGCATGAATTGGGGGTCTGCTGTCACCGGCGCGTACTGCCACATCACTTGAATGAACAGACTGCTGTTGAACGCTACCAGTAGTCCCTGTGAATAAGTGCTGGGCGAGGCGGGGTTTCTTTGTGCACTGACATCGAAAAACGCCATATCGGTCGGATGTCCGATGCAAAACTGATATTCGCAAAACAATCCTTTGAGATCGAATGGCGTTGGGGAAGGATGGGGCGTAGGAGATGCAGGCGAAGTCGGCGATGGAATTGCCGCCAGCGTCGCCGCGACGGCTTGCTGAATTTGCACGTTCGGATCCTTCGCAGGCGCACAGGCTGATACAATCAAGGCACACAAAGTCAAAAGATAAAAGCGCATGCGCCCAATTATACAAGCCCTTGGAACCGAATGCGCCTCACAGCGTCATATCAGTATACAAACTCTCTTCGCAAAAATCGCACAGATGCGTGCATAAAAGGAGCTGTCATGAAAAAAACTTTTATCGGCATGACCTTACTGATTCTGGTAATAGCGGCGTGTGCACCTCAACAACCGACGGAGGCACCCTCGGTGATCATGGAACGTACCCCGCGACCAACCCCCACAGAAGGATTGAGCCCCGCTCAGCGCGCCGCGCTCTCGCTTCTTTCTGAGACCCTCAGCCTGCCTGCCGATCAAATTACCTTGATCTCCACCGAAGCCGTCACCTGGCCCGACGGATGCCTCGGCATACAGCGCGCGGGCCTGATGTGCACACAGGCTCTCGTCGAGGGATATCGCATCGTTCTCGAAGCTGAGGGCAAGCAGTATGAACTTCGTACCAACCAGACCGGCTCGCAAGTTGTCATCGCCTCAGGACTCGAACCCTCCGACCTCATCGAAAGGGTGATGATCCAACAATTGGCGTCCAACCTGGGCATAAGCGAAAGTGACATTTCGCTTGTGAGCCGCACTGAGGTTGAATTCAACGATACATGTCTGGGTGTCACCTTGGAAAATGTCTTGTGTGCCCAGATGATTACCCCCGGTTATGTGATCATTCTTGAGGCGAAAGGCATCCAATACGAATACCACGTCAGTACAGATGGAAGCCGTGTTCAGCCTGCTACTTTCGCTTTCCTTTGGAAGCGTGAGGGCGGTATTGCAGGCTTCTGCGACAGCATGACCGTCTTTCTTTCGGGCGAAGTCTATGGCACGAATTGTAAGAGCACCGAAACCAAAATGGGGCGCGTGATAGACCTTCTCACTGCTGATGACATCGCGCAGCTGCACGAATGGATTGTGCAATACGGGCAAGTCAACATTGACGCCTCAGACCCCCAAGGTGTCTCTGATCGTATGTTTATTACAATGACCTTCTTTGGCAGAGGAACTCAACAAACACTGACTGCTCCAGATCGTGAGAGGCTTCTGGAATTTGCCCAACGGTTGCATCTGGAACTGTATAAATAACCTCCATTCGGGATAAACACCCTTTTGTCGAGCAGTAAATAAGCCGACTCTGTTCAAAGGGTCGGCTTATTCATTTGATTAGCATGCACTCCCCCAAGGGAGCGAGGGAGTGCAACTGCATAAGCAGATTAGTTGAAACCTGCGTGATAGGGCGCTAAATTAGTGTCCGCTTCCACCAGTTGGAGTGCCGTTGAAAATTTCGGGGTTTTCAGGTCCTTCCACGATCAGGAAACCCGCCAGTCCGCGCTGCAGTCGCGAAAGTGCATGATCAACAAGAATGAACCTGCCAGGGACCTCGAGTTTGAACTCGACCATCGTGGCGCCTCCGGGCGGGACAAGTGTGGTCTGAACATTTGTAAGCGGATTGGCCGTCAATGATGCCTGATCATATACCCGATCAAAAATCTCACCGATGACATGGAAGGAGGAAATGAAGTTCGGTCCGCCAACACCAAAGAAGATGCGCACCGTCTCACCGACGTTGGCTTTGAGCGGTTTCTGCTCGGTCAAGCCGCCTACCGCGCCGTTGAACACAAGATATTCGGGGTCTTCATTCAACAAAGCCTGCAGGTTCTCTGTGAGATGGCCTGTAGAGCCGAATGCCTCTTTGGTATAGATTTCACCCTGCATAACATAAAACTCACGATCAACAGGCGGCAATCCTTCCTCCGGCTCGACCAAAATCAAACCATACATGCCATTTGCAATGTGCTGGGCAACCATGGGCGTCGCGCAGTGATACACATACAAGCCGGGATTGATCACTTTAGCCGTAAACACAGTTTCCTCACCAGGGGGAGTCTGTGTCATCACCGCACCGCCGCCCGGACCGGTCACAGCGTGAAAGTCCACCGAGTGCGGCATGGTGCTGTTTGTCAAATTCTTCATGTGGACTTCAATTGTGTCGCCCACACGCACGCGCAGGAAAGGACCCGGCACTTTGCCATTGAATGTCCAATACGTGTAAGTCGTTCCATCGGCAAGTTGACCTTCGATTTCTACTGCCTCCAAATCCACGCGGACGACCTGCGGTTCACGCGGACCAATGGGTCCCGGCAAATCAGCGGGATCGCGAACAATATCCGCGCCGGTTTTCGCTTCGCCGTTTACTACAACGGGTCCGCTTGCCGCAACATAATCACCGGAAACTGCGGGTGCGGCAGACGCAGATTGCTGATCCCCACCGGCGATCGCTTCGCCGCTCACGTTGAACTTGCCTTCCATTCCGGCTTCGCGGTGTCCTGGCAGCGTGCAGTAATAGACAAACGATCCGCCCTTATCTACCGTGAAAGTCAATGTGGTACTGGAGCCTTTGCCAACAACATGCTCCGATTGCGCGTTGAAATCCGGGAAGGCAATGTCATGTTCTGTACCGTCCCCGCTGGTCAGTGTAATCTTGACCGTGTCGCCGACGTGCGCGCTCAGCACAGGGTTGGTAACGCCATCAATGCCTCCGCCTACGCCAACGAAGACCATCTTTCCGTCTTGCATGGCGGTCATCAGGGAATATTCCACTACCTTCCCTGCCGAAACAGTTTCCTCTTTCGCCGCACCTGCACAACCGGAAATCAGGATGGCGATCAAAAGGATCAAGCTAAAGAGTTTGAACGAGGTTTTCATAATATAGTTCTCCTTGAATTGGAATTTTGGTCTTTCGGATCATGATTGTTCAAATCCGTCACCAGTTCATCCAGCGAAATCTCATAAATCTCAGCCACATCTTCGAGAGTGCAGAATTTCTGCATGAAACATCCCACGCAGTGTGTGCCTTTGTGTATAAGGACCCAAACTGCATTGGGATTCCTCTTGAGCACCTCTTCAACGGTGAACCGGCTTTGGATTTGAGAGCTTGTGTCCATTTGCTGCAACAATACACCGATTTGACGATTCCCTCTTTGCTCAAGCGCAAATAACTGCCCTTAAAAACAAAAAGCACGCGAGACCGCGTGCCAATTGGTGATTTTTCCTGTTTATGGTAACTGCCCACCCGCCCTCACCCTCGCCTCCCGCTGGGAGAGGGGTGCGAATGCAGAAAGCATTGTCATTTTCAGCAACGAAATTCGTTTTCCTTCTCCCTTTGGGTGGAGGTTAGGGCGAGGGTAGGTAATTACTGTTTATGACTGATCCAACCCTTCGGCGATTTCCACCAACCCATGTGGATTTCGGATCAGAATCCGTTCCCGGCCCGCTTCTACCAACCCGCGCCTTTCCCACGCTGCAAGCGTCCGGCTGACGGTGAACATCGTGCTTCCCGAAGCCTCTGCCAGGTCCTGCCGAGAGAGGGGAAGTTCGATGGCTTTCCCAACTTGTTTGCCGATTTGCGATGCCAGCCGCAATATTGTCAAGGCAAGGCGGCGTTCCGCGCGTTCGGTCGCCAGTTCCCGGTAGCGCTCTTGGATTTCCTGAATATAACCGGTCATCATCTGCATCAAACCAAAATTTAGGTAGGGGCGGGTTTGCATCATCTCACGTAAGAAACTGCTTTCAATAGCCAGCGCACTGCATGATTCGAGCGCCTGTGCCGTGACCGGATAGGTCGCGTCCGAGCGCACCGCACCCAGCACAGCAAACAATTCCCATTCCCCAATCGTCCGCAAATTAACCTGCTGCCCGGAAGGATTAGATTGCAAAAGTTTTACTCTTCCTGAAATCAGCAAATATGCGTACAAGGCAGGATCGCCCTGAAAGAAAAAGAATTCACCCTCTTCAATGGAGCGGAGAATGGATCTTTCGAGGAGCAATTTCAAGTCCTCCTCGGGTGCTTCTTTGAGCGCGTTCACGCGTCGTAGATCTGCCGGATTTACTTTCATGCGAATTTTCCAATTTGAGATGATGATCGTCTATCGCGATGACATTCTTCAGGCGATTATGGCTTGACTTCTAAGCCATTTCTATTTTATCATTGAACTACCCCACCCCCCTGGGAGGGGTCAGAAAGTCCAGCGCCGCTGTCTTCAGTATCTAGAGGTAGCTATGGAAAACGAAAATGCTCTCCGCCGTTTGAAGATCATTGAAGGACATCTACGCGGCGTGATCCGCATGGTGGAGCAGGATGCGTACTGCATTGACATCATCCGCCAGATTCAAGCCATTGAGGCCGCGCTGAACAAGGTCAGTGTGCAGATTTTGGAGAACCATCTGAATTCATGCGTGATTACTGCCATTCAGGGAAATGATAAGAAGGAACGCGAACGCGTACTGAAAGAAATTGCCGAAGTCTTTGAGATGTCAACGAAGGTGTAACTCGTGAGGATGACCTGATCTGGAAAGTGCTGATGTCAGTTTGAAATTCTCATTACTAGAACTATGTCAAAGAGGAGCCTTGATGATGTTGAGAAAGATTCTTGTTTTTGTCATAACTGCTGTTTTCTTGTCTGCCTGTGCCGGAACGTCAAAACCTGCGACCGACATCACGGTGGAAATGACAGATTTTTCTTATAATCCATCGTCCATTACCATCCCGGCGGGTCAACCGGTAACCCTGACGCTTAAGAACACGGGGTTTGTCGAGCATGATTTTGTCATAAAGGAAATCAATGTCGGTATGACCGCCATAGAGTCTAATGGCTCTGAGGGACATGCGCACGGCACAGGGGCAGAATATGATTTACATGTCTCAACTATGCCTGGCGACACAAGCGTTTTGCAATTTAATGTGTTGGAGCCGGGCACGTATGAATTCTTTTGTTCGGTCGAGGGGCACAAAGAGGCCGGCATGATCGGCGAGCTGATCGTTCTTGCTCAGGAATAATATTTCAAACATGCTGGAAAGGAGCAAACATGAAAACTGTAACCTATTCTGTGCCTACCATTCACTGCGCACATTGCACCCATACCATCGAAATGGAACTAAGTGAATTGCAGGGTGTACAATCTGTGAAAGCAGATTTGGATACCAAAAAAGTGACTGTCACTTTCGATGCGCCCGCCGATGAACAGAAGATCAAGTCCTTGCTGGCGGAGATCAATTATCCCGTTGAGGGATTGATATCCATCTAAATTTATCAAAGATGGTATGCGTCCTCACCCCTTCCTATACAGTGTTGCCTCAGGCAAAGCGGAATGCCTTTTCATAAGGGATAGAGGGTGAGGGAAAACTGTGTAAGATGAGTTGCGAAACAAGATATTTCGATGGCTGATACAAAACAAATCACGCTTCCTATCACAGGTATGACCTGCGCGAACTGTGTTGCGACCGTCGAGCGCAACCTTAAGCGACTCGATGGTGTGCAGAGCGCGGTGGTGAATCTTTCCTCTGAGCGCGCGACAGTGGAATTTGACGCCTCCAAAGTGGGCTTGCCGGATATGATCTCGCGTATACAGCGCGCTGGTTACGGCGTCGCCACCGGTGAAGCGGACCTTGTCATTAAACGCCTCTCCGACGACAACGACGCACGTAGACTTGAAAGTGCGTTGCTCAAACTCGAGGGCGTGTTGGAAGCGCAGGTTAACTTTGCGACCGAGAAAGCGCGTGTGAAATACATTCCCACCATCATCACACAAGCCGAATTGCGTCGCGCGGTTTCCGCCGCTGGTTTCGAAGCCCTTGAACTTGGTAGCGAAGCGGAAGACGTTGAAGCGAAAGCACGCGAACGAGAGATTGCCGAACAGCGTCACTTGCTGATTGTTGGTTTGATTTTTACCGTACCGTTATTCCTCTTTGCTATGGCGCGGGACTTCAATTTGCTCCCCGGCGCGTTTTACCTTATGGAAGCAATGGAGGGGATGAGCGCGGTTCCGGCTCCGTGGACGAACTGGCTGATGCTTGCGTTTGCCACTCCAGTTCAATTCTATGTGGGCTGGCAGTATTACGTCGGCGCGTACAAAGCCCTGCGCAATAAATCCGCCAACATGGATGTTTTGATTGCTATGGGAGCCTCTGCCGCGTTCTTTTATTCACTGCCGATCACGTTTGGATGGTTGTCGGGTCACGTTTATTATGAGACGGCGGCGGTGATTATCACGCTTATCAAATTGGGGAAGTTTTTGGAAGCACGCGCAAAAGGACGTACCTCTGAGGCGATCAAAAAACTGATGAGCCTCCGCGCGAAAACCGCACGCATCCTTCGCGACGGGATGGAGGTCGAGGTCCCGATTGACGATGTCCGCGTCGGTGACATTGTCCTCGTGAAGCCGGGCGAGAAGATTCCTGTGGATGGTGTGGTGATCGAAGGGCGGAGCGCAGTAGATGAGTCTATGCTGACGGGAGAATCGTTGCCGGTTGAAAAGAAACCGGGCGATGCGGTCATCGGCGCGACGTTGAATAAACTCGGCATGTTGAAATTCGAGGCTACTAGGGTTGGCAAGGAAACCGCATTGGCGCAGATCATTAAACTCGTAGAAGAGGCTCAGGGGAGCAAGGCGCCAATCCAAAAACTTGCCGATCAAGTTTCGGCTGTGTTCGTTCCGATTGTCATCGTCATTGCCTTGTTGACTTTTGCGGTTTGGTATTTCGTTGTTCCTCAGTTTACGGATTACCAGTTCTCGCCCTCCCCGTTTACTCATGCGCTCATCAACATGGTGGCAGTGCTTGTCATTGCCTGCCCGTGCGCGATGGGGCTTGCTACACCGACTGCCGTCATGGTAGGCACCGGTAAGGGCGCAGAATTAGGAATTCTGTTTCGAAATAGTGAAGCGCTGGAGCGCGCCGGTAAGGTGACCGTCGTTGTGTTGGATAAAACGGGGACGATTACGAAGGGACAGCCGGCAGTGACGGATATCGTGGTAAATGGAAAATGGGGAGCGGAGGAGTTGCTGCGCCTCGCGGCTTCGGTCGAGAGGGGGAGCGAACATCCGCTTGGTGAGGCAATTTGGGCGGAAGCAACGGCGCGGGGCTTGAGTTTGGCGGAGACGGCCGGGTTCAAGGCGGAGCCAGGGCACGGTGTGCAGGCTGAGGTCGAGGGAAGAAGCGTGGCTGTCGGCAATGTGCGGATGATGGAGACGCGCGGTATCTCTTTAAACGGTCTCCAGACGGAGGTGGCACGTCTGCAATCCGAAGCAAAGACAACCATGCTCGTTGCGGTGGATGGTGTCGTGGAGGGTGTGATTGCTGTTGCCGATACGATCAAGGAGGGGTCGAAGGAAGCGCTTGAAGAATTGCACCGCATGGGCTTGAAGGTGGTGATGATTACAGGTGATAATCAAAAAACCGCCGAGGCTATCGCCAGACAAGTCGGCATAGATACAGTTCTTGCCGAGGTTTTGCCGGAAGGTAAGGCTGGTGAGATTAAGAAATTGCAAGCCTCGCGTTCCCATGTCGTTGCAATGGTCGGTGATGGCGTCAACGATGCGCCGGCGCTGGCGCAAGCGGATGTCGGTATTGCGATTGGCACGGGAACCGATGTGGCAATGGCGGCGGCATCCGTAACGCTGATGAGTGGAGATTTACGCGGCGTTGCACGCGCCATCAAACTTTCGCGCGTGACGTTGAGGACTATCAAGCAGAATCTGTTTTGGGCGTTTTTCTATAATGTGATTTTGATCCCCGCTGCCGCGCTCGGCTATTTGAATCCAATGCTTGCCGCGCTGGCGATGGCGTTCAGCAGTGTGTTTGTGGTGTCGAATAGTTTGAGGTTGCGCAAGGCGGAGGTTTAGTGGCTATTTCTTTGTAGAGTGTAAGTAACGTCAGGTTGGGATGAGGGCTTTTTCGCTGCGGAGGCGCGGACTTGAGCCAAGATTGGTTATCTCAAATGTACCTTCCTTTCACCCTTTATTGATCCTGTCAGAGGTCTTTGGTGGAGAGCTGGTAGGTGAAGTGGATGGAGAAGATATCTTTCCTGCTTTTGCTCTCTTAAAAATCCACTCGAATAGCAAAAAGCCAGCAAAGAGCGCGAGCAGGAACACAGGCCAATTCATGGCAAGGGGACTATAGATTAGAACAAGTATTAGGAGAGCGATGAGGCCATAGAAAGCAAACATGCCTATCCGGAGGTCTGATCCCGCGGTCCGAACCATTTCCCGGCTTTCCTCTGCGCTCTTCTTTGCCCTGTCTATAAAGTCCTGCAAGCCCTTATCGAAGTTTATGGAGTATGGCTCCTTCCTTGGCATAACGTTTATAGTAATCTGTAAAATAATGCCAATGAAGAAGCCAAATCCAGCAATAACTATGGTGTTGATCAGCGGGCTAATCATTTTTTCCTCCTTTGGGCTTCGCCGATCTGATTTCCGACCGAAATCACAAATCGCCCCAATGGCCAGGATACAACCAAGAGGAATGTGAGCGTAAGCGAGATTAGATACCCAGGCAGTGATTCGGCTAAGTCCACTGATTGAAGAAGCTGTGTTGTAACCCAAGGACCACCAAACCAGAAGGTCGGCATGGCAAGAAGTTGGGCACTTACCTTCATGAGAGTTGAAAATTTTACCCTTGAGTTTGCAATCATAGTCTGAAAAAACAACATGAAAACATACCCGGTTATGATGCCGATCAAGATTCCAAGAGGGTAGCCAATTATAGACATAAGCACCTCCTTACACCTAGAACGATCCTAGATTTTCCTATTTCTTCTTACAACTTTAGATTCAACGGCGTGTCCCCTTGGCTTTGCCTATACCGCGAAACGAAGCGGAGCAGCGTCAGGTGGAAGCACCGGCCTGGGCAGACATTATCGTTGCCACTCAATATGGTCGTTAATATGATGCTTTTCAAATGTTTCAAGGATTTCTTCACAGAAACGCATGGTTTCCGTATCACCCAATGATTTTGACAACTCGTATAGGTGAATAAACATCTTTTTGCCGGTTTCTATCTGGTTATAGTCTTTCTTCCTGAAGTTGTTGGTTGAACAAAGGGTCTGATATCTCATGTATTTCTCGGAGGGGTAAACTTTGTTGTATCAATTCTGGGGCGGATAGAATTCGCTTTTTAGCCAGTTCACAATACTGGGGATCAATTTCGATTCCTATTCCAATTCTGTTTAGCATGGCCGCAGCAATCAAAGTAGTGCCACTGCCAACGAATGGGTCTAGCACAGTATCACCAACAAAACTGAAGAGTTTTATACAGCGACGCGGTAATTCAAGAGGGAATGGCGCGGGGTGCCCTATCTTTTTCTTGCTTTCGCCGCTAAATGTCCAAACGCCGTTGGTCCAGTTCATAAATTCAGATTTGGTGATGTCTGATTTTTTGCTCTCGCTGGTTTTGCGCCAACATTTCTTATACAATACGACAATAAGTTCAACGGGGGCAATCACGAACTGAGCGGTTGCACTCATCCAAGAACCCCATGCCGTGCGTCGCGAGATATTGCCTTCATTCCAAACAATCGTTGAGTGATATTGAAAACCGATTTGCTTGGCAATCGTTGTAATATCTGCTTCCACACTTTGTTGTCCACCCTTGTTCTTGTCCAGGGGAATTTTCAAGCAAAATCTTCCATCATCTTTCAGGAAGTGAAAGCATCTCGATAGCCAGGCACGAGTAAATTCCAAATATTCAGAATATGAAATATCGTCTCGATGAGAATTGTATTGAATGTCAACGTTGTAGGGCGGAGAAGTGACAATCAAGTCTATGCTATTAGGGCTAATAGCGCTCGTGGTCAAAATGTCATCGTTGATCATGATGACATTTTCGTTAGAATAAAATACTTTTGATGTCTCCAATGCAAATGCTCCTTTAATAACTAATTATACCCCTGCATTATTTGTCTGCCCAACGGCCTATGCTTCACCTGCGCCGCGAGGCGTAGCGGCTGGAAGCGTGTGTGAAGCAGCTCTCTATGACGCAAGGCGCTTTTTGATAGCAATGACTACTCATGGCAATAGTTGATCTAGATGCCAAGTAATCACAGTGCCATCTAAAGAGCTAGAATATAACAATTTGCCATCAGGTGAAAAGGCAAGGCTATAAATTGTTCCGCTATGCCCTTGTAAGTTTTTGAGTTGGCTTCCATTTTTTGCGTCCCAAATAATAATAGTATTGTCTTCCGCACCTGATGCTATTAGTGTGCCGTCGGGCGAGAAAGTTAAAGCGGTAATTGGCTTTGTATGTCCTTCCAGAACAGCAATTTTTTCTCCGCTTGTAACGTCCCACAAAATAATGATACCCTTTACTTCAAAAGGCTTATCAGGATTATTAGTCGGAAGTAGCCATGTAGAGGCGAGTGTTGTTCCATTGGGGGAAAACTCTCCTATTGCTCCTGTTTCACCACCAGAGAAACCCAAAAAACCTAGATGTGATTCAAGCCCGCTTTCCAAGGTCTTTATCCGCTTGCCAGTTAACAAATTTCGAAGAATTACTGTATCAGATAAAATTGCGAGGGCTGATCCATCAGGTGAAAAAACTAAACTTCTCTTGTATGGATCTCTAAATCTAACTGGAACTAACCCCAAGCTCAATGGTAATTTCTCTCCAGACGCAATACCCCAAATCGCAAGTAGATTTCCTTTTGTGCCTGTTGCCAGCAATGAACTATCTGGTGAAAATGCTATTGGGTCAAATCCAGCTAAAGTCTGTATACGTTCCCCTGTAAGAGCATCAAAGAGAACAATGATTTTATCTTTATAATCAATCTCCCAAACCGAAGCCATGAGTTTCCCATCTGGCGAGAAGGTAATTGACTCAACTCTGGAATTCTCTTCAATTATGTTATACGTGTGGGTAATTTCCCCTGTTGAAATATCTCTAAAAATGATACTCCCCGAATCTAGTGAATAAAACCCCATTCCTCCTCCTGCAATATCCAAAACGCTTATACCTTCAAATCC
Organism: Anaerolineales bacterium; assembly: GCA_035574015.1. GTDB lineage: Bacteria > Chloroflexota > Anaerolineae > Anaerolineales > Villigracilaceae > Defluviilinea. The sequence goes on along the minus strand of DATLZK010000087.1, from coordinate 1,985 downwards.
TTGAATTGAAGCTATAGAGTTGCCTTGGAATATGGCTTTGCCCATAGAGGTGAAGCCTTTTATTGTAAACATTGTAGTGCCACTGCTTGTTTCTCTTAATATTAGATTTCCCTCTGAGGATACAGAAGCAAGCAGATGACCATCGGGCGAGAAGGCAACGGTTGAGGCGCCATCAAATGTATTAACTAGTTCGGCAGTTTCAACATTCCACAAGTGTAATCCAGTAGGTGATGCTGAGGCGAGCAATTTGCCATCTGTTGAAAATGTGAGGTCTGAGGTGCTTGGTTCAGGGTTTTTAATCTTAGTTAGCGCTTTCTGGGTGGTTGTGTCCCATAAAATTATTTGCGCTTTGTCACCCCATCCCTGAGCTGTTGCAATGATGTCTCCGTTTTGTGATAGCGCAAAAGCGCCACATTGCCCGCGACAAATGGTTGTTGTGGTTTTCATTTTTTGGGTATCAACAAGAATAATATTTTCCATCCACGTGTCTAATGCCAGAATGTTTTTTGCAGATGAGTATTCGCCGTTAAATACATATTCGGAGGAAACCATGTTGACACTTTCTGGGTTAACTCTGTCCCAATTGATCACATTTACAATACCAGATGGTCCGCGTCCGTCAAGTTCAATCACAAGTATTGTCTTGTCTGGGGAAATTCCCAATGCTACAACTGGGGAAGTGCGCTGTAGGGTTTCCAGCACCTTGGGTGTGCCTTCAATATCCCAAACAGTAGTTGTGCCATTATTGGCTCCTGTGACCAGAGTCTTATCATCTATAAAAACCGTGTCCTTTACAAATGCAAGGCTGGGGAGGAAAGATATTAGCTCCATTGTTTCCACTTGATAGAGATAAACTCCAATACTTGTTGCTACAGACAAAATCTTCCCGTTTGGCGAGAAAGTCAAATCGTTAACCCAGCCTTTGCCCAGGCGTGTCATGGCGTTCTCGGTAACTGGACCAGCCATTGGCAATGGGGTAGGTGTGGGTGTGACTGTAGGAGTAGGTGTGACTGTAGAAGTGGGTGTATTTGTAGAAGTAGGAGAGGGTGTTAGTGTGCTTGTTGCTTGTAGAGTTGGTTGTTGAGATTGTGAACTACAGCTGACTAGTAGAACGATTGAAAGGAAATACAATATACGCCTGGACATTTGTGCCTCCTGCCTCAATAACCTTTGGCGCCACTGATCGCCAAACGCGAATAAAAGTCACCCAATGATTTTGACAACTCGACGCCGACCCCCAACTTTTACACAAATCTTGACATACTACCTTCCCACTGAATTCCACAAAACTATTATATGGCTACGCCATAAGATGTTCAAGGCCCCGCTTTTGTTTGTTTTCAGCCGCGCATCTTTTGCAAGGAACTACCCAACGGCCTATGCTTCACCTGCGCCGCGAGGCGCAGCGGCTGGAAGCGTGTGTGGGGCAGCGTTGTTATATGTCCCAATTCGCTAACGTTTAGGGGCAAATGTGGCGAATTTTGTGTCAATTTCAGGTCGCAGTTCGATGCCAACATCTTCAAAAACTTGTAATAACTCTTCATAGGTGTTCTTGCCACCAAGAAAGTCCCGAAATTCTTCGGCGACTTTTATTTCGTTTGGCAAATCGAACATGCCCTGAAACGTCCAACGATCATAAGGTTGTGGTTCATAGGGATTATATGGAATAGCAAGTCCGGTATAAATCTTGGGTTTCGGCTTTACCGCTCCTCGTATCGCAACCCATTCAAGCATTTTTCGCTTGAAGCCGACGATTTCGTCAACATTCGGTTTGGCAGTCTTGATGTCAAAATAGTACTCAGTACCATCTTCTGCTAACAAAAATAAGTCAATACGGGGTCGTTTGGTAACCCTCCCCTAAAATAGTACCAGTGGAAAGTGGAAAACTTCTGGCAAAATAGACCCAGGAGAAATCCACATGAAGAGAACAAGGTTTAGCGAGAGCCAGATCGTCACCATCTTGAAAGAAGCGGAAGCCGGAGTAT
>DATLZK010000086.1:0-44820 GCA_035574015.1 Anaerolineales bacterium | reverse complement strand
GTTGCAGAAAGTCGCTATATTGCTGAAGATGCACTCGCCGATATTCAGGTGGATTATGAACCGTTACCCGCAGTGGTGGACCTGGAAAAGGCCCTACAGCCGGATAGTCCCCTCGTCCACGAGGATATTGGCTCAAACATCGCCGCGCATGTGATACAGAGAAAAGGGGATTACGAAACAGCGAAGAAGAACGCGGCGTTGATCGTCAGGCGAAGATTCAAATACGAGCATGGCTGTGCTGCCGCCATCGAGAATCGTGGCATCGTCGCTCAATGGGACGCGCGCGCGGGAAGGTTAACCGTTTGGGATACCACGCAGGCACCCGTCGTGATCCGAAACGGACTCGCGGCAATGCTTGGACTTTCGGAGCGGCAGGTCCGTGTTATCGCTCCGTTCATCGGCGGCGGCTTTGGTCCAAAGATCATGATGTTCTATCAGGAAGAGGTCCTCGTCCCCTGGGCGGCGATGCGACTGAATCGCCCTGTCAAATGGATCGAAGACCGTGCCGAAAATTTCGTCGCTACGACCCACGAACGCGGGCAAATCCACGACGCAGAAGCCGCGTTCGATCAGAACGGTCGCATTCTTGGTGTACATGATGTCTTTCTGCACGACACGGGTGCATACGCGCCTTATGGATTAACGGTGCCGCTCAATTCACAAGCGAATGTGTTGGGTTTATACGATATTGAAAATTATTACACCGAGTTCACGGCGGTCTTCACCAACAAGACCATCGTCACGCCCTATCGCGGTGCAGGGCGGCAACATGGCGTGTTCGTGATTGAAAGACTGCTTGACATTGCTGCGAAGAAACTCAATATTGACCGCGCCGAAATCCGCCGCCGCAATTTCATCCCACCCGATAAATTCCCCTACAACAACGAGATCATCTATCAGGATTTTGCGCCAATCGTATACGACAGCGGCAACTACGAACCCCTGCTGGATGAAGCACTCGAGCGAATCGGCTATCACAAATTCGTCAACGAGATCCAACCGAAACTACGCGCCGAAGGCAAACATGTTGGCATCGGCATCGTCGCGTATGTCGAAGGGACGGGCATCGGTCCCTACGAAGGCGCAAAAGTACAGGTGATGGGAAGCGGGCGTGTCTCAGTCGTCACAGGTGTTGGCACGCAGGGACAGGGTCACTTCACAAGTTTTGCACAGATCGTCGCCGAACAACTCGGCGTGAGCATAGATCAGATTGACGTGGTCACAGGCGATACCGATCAGTTTTATTGGGGCGCGGGTACGTTTGCCAGCCGTGGCGCGGTCGTGGCAGGTAATGCCATCAACGAAGCCGCCAAGGTTGTGCGCCAGAAAATCCTCAAACTGGCTTCCGAAATTTTCGAAGCCGCTGAAGAAGACCTTGAACTCGTGGATGGGCAAGTACGCGTGAAAGGCGTGCCACAAAAAACCATTTCACTGGGTGAGTTGGCAAGCAAAGCGAATCCCCTACGCGGCGCGGTCAAGCCCGGCACCGAGCCTGGGTTGGAGGCCACCCGTTATTTCGGTCCAGAAAGAGGCGCCACTGCCAGCGGCATCCACGCCATGATTCTCGAAGTTGATCCCGAAACTCTACAAATCAAGATTCAAAAGTACGTCGTCGTTCACGATTGCGGTAAAGTGATTAATCCCCTCATTCTCGACGGTCAGATCCATGGAGGCGTTGCCCAGGGAATCGGCAATGCCTTTTACGAACGTCTCGCCTACGACGAAAACGGACAACTGCTCAATGGCACATTCATGGATTATCACTTGCCCACCAGCCTCGATGTGCCACGCATCGAAACCGTACACAGCGAAACGCTCTCGCCACTCAACCCCATGGGCGTGAAGGGTGCAGGCGAAGCAGGCGCGATTCCTGTGGGCCCTCTTTTTGCGCAGGCCCTTGAAGATGCACTTCACGATGTAGATTTTGAGATTTTGGAGATACCACTTAATTCAAACAGGTTATGGGAGATTTTGAATGGGAGGTGAAAAAAGGGGAAAGATGTTGCGGTCGCTAAGGGTGATTTGCTTTACACCCCGTCACATATCCTCAACACCTTTGCGCCGCGAATCTTTCCCTGTTTCACCTCCGCTAACGCGCGGTTGGCATCTTTCAGTTCGTATTCCTGAAATTCGGGCTTGATCCCTGCCTCCGCCGCCAATGCCAGAAACTCGCGCACATCGGCGCGCGTAACGTTTGCGACCGACTTGATTTCCTTTTCCATCCACAATTGCGATGGATAATCTAGTTTCGATAAGACCTCCCTGTCCATTTCTTCTTTGCGGATGGCATTGATAACGAGCCTGCCTCCCGGTTTCAGACGCTTCAACGCTTCAGCAATCGGACCCCAAACCGGCGTGGTGTCAATGACAGCATCCAACCCCTGAGGCGGATTCTGGTCTATCGCGCCTGCCCAAGCCGCCCCCAGCGAAAGAGCAAATTCCCGCTCTTGGGGATTCCTGCTAAACACGAAAATCGGCGAATTGGGAAACTTGTGTTTGACAACTTTCAGGACAATGTGATTCGACCCGCCGAATCCCATTAATCCCAGCGATTGACCATCTTGCAAATCAGTCAACTTCAAGGCGCGATAGCCAACCGCTCCGGCACACAACAAAGGCGCCGCTTCGGAATCTGAAATCGAAGCGGGGATAGGATGAACAAAATCTGCACGGACTTTCATGTACTCGGCATATCCCCCATTGATATCGCGCCCTGTGGCTTTGAAATCGGGACACAGATTCTCATTCCCAGCGAGACAGTATTGACAGCGCCCACATGCAGAGGCAATCCACGCCACCCCTACTCGCTGACCTGTGTTTTCTCCCTTTTCAATCACACCCACCACCTGATGCCCCAAAACGACCGGCAAATGCGGAGGCGGCGTACGCCCCTCGATCTCATCCAATTCTGTATGACAGACACCACAGCGTGTGACACGCAGGAGAATCTCACCTTCGCCCAATTCCGGTTCCGGCATTTCCTCAAGAGAGAGCGGGGTTGGATTTTGAGCAAGAGGCGCAATCTTTTGCAAAAGCATTGCTTTCATAACCCAATCGCTCCCAAATTCTCTAATTCTCTAATTCTCTAATCTCTAACTTCTATCCTCAACCAGTACCAAACTGCCTGTCGCCCGCGTCGCCCAAGCCCGGCACGATATAGGCGCGTTCGTTGAGATGACTATCTACAGCGGCAAGATAAATATCCACATCGGGGTGTTTCTCTTGCATCAATTTAACGCCTTCCGGTGCGCCGATCAATCCTACGAACTTGATTCGCCTGACCCCCCAGCGTTTGAGGATATCGGCTGTTGCAACAGCGGACCCGCCCGTAGCAAGCATAGGATCAAGAATCAGACAAACCGAAACGCGCGGCTCGGTTGGCAATTTGTTGTAATACTCCACCGGCTTGAGCGTATGCTCGTCGCGATACAAACCGATGTGCCAGACTTCGGCACTAGGCATCAGGCTCCAAACGCCTTCCACCATTCCCAAGCCCGCGCGCAGAATCGGCACTAGCCCGATCTTTTCTTTGAGTTCATAGCCCATCGTTTTCGCCAGCGGGGTTTCCAATTCGCGTGGCATGACGGCGAGGTCGGCCGTGGCTTCATAGGCAAGCAAGGCGGCGATCTCACGCATCAACTCACGGAATTTCTTTGGTTCTGTGTTTTTATCTCTCAGACGAGAAAGTTTGTGGGCAACAAGCGGATGTTTCGATGCGTACACGTTGGACATAAGCGCCTCCGAAAAAGAGTTGCCTTATTATAAGCCTCCAACTGATTTTTCGTCCTGCGCTTCTGTAAGCATAGGTAGAGGCGTTCTCTAACGCCCCACATTCTACGTAGAGGCAAGATAGCTATGGGTTGGGGTGAGGGGCGGTTTTACTTATGACGAGGAGGCTTTGCCTTTCGCGGGAAGCCCAAGTGTCTCGCGTGCACCGTGAAAGAAAAGACTGCGAAACATCAACGTCATTTCTTCCGGTGAGTACTGCATTCCCTCTTCGAGCCACCACTCCACAGCACTGAGCAAGGCACCACTGAAATAGGCAGCAAAGAATTCCACAGGCACCTTGAACAGAATTGGGATGGGGTCATTCGCAAGTTTATTTTGTACAAAAGTCACGATGGCTTCAATACTGATTTTGCGGATGCGCTCGATGTTGCGGCTGGCTCTTGAACTTTTCAACAGGATGTAATACATGTCGGCGTGTTCTTTGATGTGCTGAAACACCATCAGGAGCGGACGAGGAGAAACGCTTTTTTGCGGTTTATTGTCTGTAGCATCTTCACTGGGGAACCAGGCGGAAAAAGGAATCTCCGCGAGACTGCGCGCCCGCTCGTTTGCCATCTCGCTGAATTCCTCCAGAAGCAGATCCTCCTTGTCCTTGTAATGAAGATAAAAGGTTGCACGTCCTACGTTGGCACGCTCTGTGATTTCCTCAATCGAAATGTCATCGTACCGTTTCTCTTTGAGCAAGTCGAGTAGGGCGGCGCGAAGCGCCTGTCGCGTGCGCTGGATTCGCCTGTCCTTTTTCTTTTTTTCTTCTTTACTATTCATAGTACGACCTTTCGTCGTGGCATTGACAAGATAGGCCTCCTAATTATAATAGACAATATACAATAATGTACATAGTCTAATTACTATCTTCCACTGTAACAGGAAAGCATCAGCATTGTTTTGAGGCATTTGTGGCATACACGACTCAATCTGAAACACAACCCAGTCTAATCGAACTACGCAACGTAGTGAAAGTGTACTCCACTGCGGCAGGCGATTTTCCCGCGCTCAAGGGCATCAACATGCAGGTGAGAGCCGGTGAATTTGTCGGCATTATCGGCAAATCGGGCGCGGGTAAATCCACACTGCTCAATATGATTACCGGGGTGGACCGCCTCACTTCAGGAGAGGTGATTGTCAGAGCGAACGGCACTTCCGTTTCCATTCATAACCTGAGCGAGGATGAAATTGCCATCTGGCGCGGGCGGACCATTGGGGTAGTTTATCAGTCATTTCAGTTATTACCCATGCTCACGCTCGTAGAAAATATTATGCTACCCATGGACTTGTGTGGCCATTTTCATCCCAGGCTTTCTCGCGAACGCGCCCTCGAATTGCTCCGTCTTGTCGAGATTGAAGAACATGCCAATAAACTTCCTGCTTTCATCTCCGGCGGGCAGCAGCAACGCGTGGCCATTGCCCGCGCGCTGGCAAACGATCCGCCCATTCTCATCGCGGATGAGCCGACAGGCAGCCTCGATTCCGTGACAGCCGATCATATCTTTGAAGTCTTTGAACATTTGGTGTTTGAACAGGGAAAAACGATGATCATGGTGACGCATGATGAATCTCTGGCCTCGCGCTTTTCGCGCATTCTGCGCATCGCAGATGGGGAATTGGTAAACGCCAATATAACGGAAGCGGATTCAAGGTCGGGAAAGAGGCGAAGAAAATGACGATACGCCGATCCTCCCTCCCTGCCTCCTCTCCTGCAAGAGGAGAGGTCGAACCAATGATCGAAATGCACGGCGTGGTCAAGACCTTCAAGAACGCGGCGGGTGAGTTCACTGTGTTGAAGGGCATTGACCTGACCATTTGGCGCGGTGAGTTTGTTTCGATTGTGGGCAAATCGGGAAGCGGAAAGTCCACCCTACTGAATATGATGACCGGTATTGATCATCCTACTGCGGGACGGGTGATAATCGGCGGCATGGACCTTTACACCGCTGTGAGCGAAAGCCAACGCTCAAGATGGCGTGGGCGCAATCTCGGCATTGTCTTTCAATTCTTTCAACTGCTTCCCATGCTGACTCTCCTGGAAAATGTGATGCTGGCAATGGATTTCGCTGACATGTACGATTTTGATGAACGTCCCGCCCGTGCCATGCAGTTGCTTGAGATGGTAGGGTTGGAAAAATTTGCGAATAAACTTCCCGTGTTAGTTTCGGCAGGACAACAGCAACTCGCGGCAATTGCCCGCGCGCTGGCATGTGATCCACCTTTGCTGGTTGCCGATGAACCAACGGGAAATCTCGATTCAAAATCGGCAACAGTCATCATTGATTTGTTTGAAGAATTATCACGCCGTGGCAAAACAATCGTGATGGTCACGCACGATCCCTCCCTGACCTCGCGCACCACACGCAATCTCATCATCTCAGACGGTGAGTTGGTTGATGAGACGGTTGCAAAGTGTTTTCCCTGGCTCACTCATCGCCGCATGTTGGAGGTGACAAAACTTGCAGAGGCAAAAATCTACCCCGCCGGTGAGACCATCATTGCACGCCATGAGCCTGTTGAGCATGTCTTTTTGATTCGCAAGGGAGAGGCGGAAATGATTTTGCCGAATCGCAGAAAACATGCAGCGGTGGTTTCCCGCCTGAGGGCAGGGGCGTTCTTCGGTGAAGCGGAATTGACACACCGTGGGAAGGCACGGGTTACCGTGCGAGCAGGCTTCAAAGAACCTGTGGAAGTGCTGATGATACGGCGTGATGATTTCAGACGTGTGTTGAATCAATCTCTTGATCCCAAATCGTAAATCACATGAGACCTCGCTGGCGAAAAGTTTTACACGATCTCTTCGATAACAAAGCCCGCACACTGTTGGTGGTGTTCTCCATTGCAGTGGGTGTATTTTCTATTGGCGTCATTGCAGGGGCATATCAGATCATTTCACACGACATGAGCGTCTCGTATGCGGCAAGCATCCCTGCCAATATCGAATTGCGCATGGCGGACTTCGATGAAGAGGTGCTGACTGCCCTTCACAATCAACGGGATGTGAAGGATGCCGAGGCGCGGCGGGTGTTCAACATACGCGTGCGCGTGCCTGGCACCGAAAAATGGACAACACTCGACGTGATTGCCTTTGACGATTTCGAGAAGAACGCCATCAATCTTTTGAATCCTCTTGAGGGGAAGACAATACCCAAGAAACGCGAAGTGCTGCTCGAGGAGGATGCGCTTCAGCACCTGGATGTTGGCGTGGGAGGCGTTCTCGAATTTCAACTCCCTGATGGCTCGACCAAAACGTTACCTGTTGTCGGCATTGTGCAGGATACGGCGGCGGGCGCAGGGGATTTTCTGGCTTCGCCCTACGCGTACATCACACTGGATACCCTGCAATATCTGGGACAGCCAAAATTGTTCAACCGCGCGCTGGTGACCGTTTCGGGCAATGGCGACGATATTTTCTATATCCGCGAGGTGGGCGCGTCCCTGAAGGATAAACTGGAAAAGAACGGTCAAACCGTGATTCGCCTGCGCTTTTCTGAAACGCATAAACATCCCTTGGCAGATACCGTGAATGCAATTTTGGGAATCCTGATGGCGCTGGGAATCTTGATCGTGTTTCTTTCCAGTTCGTTAATTGCGAACACCTTGAACGCGCTGCTGGCGCAGCATCTGCGTTATATCGGCATCATCAAACTGGTCGGTGGACAGAGACGACAGGTTTTATTCATGTACCTTGCCCTCATCCTGTCATTTGGCGTGCTGGCGCTACTGATTGCCATTCCGCTGGGTGGACAGGGGGCGTATGGGCTAGCCCTGTTTATCGCGGGGGAGATGAATTTCAATCTACTCGGGTATCGCATTGTACCGACGGCGCTACTCTTTCAGATTCTGGTCGGGCTGTTGGTTCCGTTGATTGCGGGGCTGGCACCTGTGGTTAATGGGTCGCGTATCACCGTTTTGCGCGCCTTGAGCGGTGGAGTAGCTGAGGGGGAGAATCCGTCTGGGGAGCAAGAGTCGGCAACGGGTGGAGGGAAGCGGCTGTCCTGGTTCGATTGGATGCAGGTCAAAGCGACGCGCTTCCTTGCGGCGCGCGGTATCCATATCCCACGTCCATTGGTCATCTCTCTGCGCAACACATTCCGCAGAAAGGGACGCCTTGCTCTGACGTTGTTCACGCTGACGATGGGCGGTGCAATCTTCATCGCTGTCTTCAATGTGCGTGTGACGCTGCATGATTACATTGCTCAAATCAGCAAATATTTTGTGGCAGATGTTTCGCTGGATTTCGACCGTCCCTATCGGGTGCACGAGATCGAGCAGAAAGCCATGCAGATAGATGGTATTCTGCACGTGGAAGGCTGGCAATTCGTGAGCGGTGAATTGCTGGATGAAAATCTCCACGTGCTCGAGAATGTCAATATGTTCGGTCCACCCGCTGACAGTAAATTGATTGAGCCGATTCTCATTGCGGGACGGTGGATCCGCGCAGACGATGTGCGTAAACTTGCAGTGAGCGAAGGCGCGTTGAAGTATTTCCCAAGCCTGAAGCCCGGTGATTTGCTGACATTGAGAATTGGCGGACGCGATGAGGTGTGGGAAGTCGTTGGAATTTTCAAGTTTGTGGATCGGGAGGGCGTGCTAGCCTATGCGCCGTATGAATATGTGTCGCAAATGAACAACCTTGCAAATCGCGCCTATACGTTCAGGTTGGTCACCGAACGCCACGACCGCCCGTATCAGGATGCAAAAGCCGAAGAGTTGGATAAATATTTCCGCGATCTCGGTTACAAGGTGCGTGTGGCGCAGGCGGGAGGCGCTTCGCTCGATACGGCAGTGGAAAGCCTGGATACACTGGTGGTCTTTTTGCTCATTATGGCGATTCTCACTGCCATTGTCGGTTCGATGGGGTTGACCGGCACAATGGGGATGAACGTATTGGAGCGCACGCGTGAGATCGGTATCATGCGCGCTATTGGCGCGGACGACCGGGCGGTGATGAGAACGGTCATTGCCGAGGGGGTGGTCATCGGCATGATCTCCTTTGTGCTGGCGGTGATTCTTTCCGTGCCGTTTACGTATTTGCTCTCGACAATTGTGAGCCTGGCAGTGTTCCAGTCGCCGATTGAGGTAGTGTTTACGTATTTAGGTTATGCCATCTGGATGGGGTTGGTGCTGGTCTTGTCTGCATTGGCAAGCATTGTGCCGGCACGCAGCGCGGCACGGCTGACGATTCGGGAAGTACTGGCGTATGAATAACTGATCTTGTGCATCGGTGAAGAAATGCGGGAAGAAACTTTGTAGGGTAAGTGAATAAAATCCAATGAGTTTTTTTCTCACCTATTCAAAGTGAAGATGAAAGGAAAGGGAACAACAATGAAGAACATAACGAAAATATGGGTAATCTCAATTATGCTGTTTGCAATGGCCTTGACTGCTTGTGCAAATCAGCAAACGACGCCTCAACCTGTCGAACAGAATATTGCGGCGCCGGCAGATGTGGTAGCGGAGGGAAAGATTAAACCCATCCGCGCCGTTCATCTTTTCTTTCAGGCGCGAGGGACGGTGGAAGAGATACAGGTACAGATCGGTGATCATGTCAAAAAGGGAGATGTGCTGGCGCGCCTTGCCAATGCAGATGTGGCGGAAGCACAGCTCGCGGCAGCGAAATTCGAGTTGCTTCAGGCGCAACAGGCTCTCGACACGCTCCAGCGCACAGGCGCATCGAATCTCGCTTCGGCGTGGCAGGCTTACATGGATGCACAAAAGGTCCGCGCCGAGGCGGAGCGTGCCTGGGAAAGGTTGAATCTCGAGGATATCGAAAATCGCATCGAGGATGCCGAGGCTGAAGTCAGAGACCGTGAGAAAGATTTGCAAGACGCACAGGATGAGTTCGACAAATACAAAGACCTAAGCGAAGATAACCCCAGGCGCCAGACCGCCGAAGATGATCTCGAGCAAGCGCAAGAAGAGTATAACGAAGCAGTCCGCCAATTGGAGGCGATCCGACATGAACGCGATATCGTCCGCGCTGCGCTGGATGCTGCGCTGGCTGCGGAAGCCGAGGCAAAGTATCAATATGAAATTTCAAGCGAAGGTGTGAACAAGGACCAACTTGCGCTGGCTGAGGCGCGGCTGGAAAATGCCAAAGCGCAGGTCGCGGCGGCGGAGGCGAATCTGGCCAATTATGTCCTCAGCGCGCCGTTCGATGGCGTTGTGATGGAAGTGGCAATCGAAGTCGGTGAACAGGTGGGGCCGGAATCTCGAGCCGTGAGCATTGCAGATACTTCCTCATGGATCATTGAGACCACTGATATCACCGAACTTGAGGTCGTCAAAATCGAAGTCGGTCAGAATGTCACGTTCACGGCAGACGCGCTGCCCGAGGTCATCATGAATGGCGTGGTCATGGACATCAGCCAGGCATCATTTGTTCACGGCGGCGATGTGATTTATACGGTGCGCATCGCGACAGATGCGGTTGATCCGCGTGTGAAATGGGGTATGACGGTTGAGGTGACGTTTGAAGCGCCTGAATAGAACATCGCACTTTCCTACCTCGCCCTCACCCGCTCCCCTCTCCCGACGGGAGAGGGGACAAACTGCAAAAAATCTGTTAACTTTCCACCACAAAATTTCATTTTGGCTTCCAATTCTCTCTTTGGGAGAGGGTTTCAGAATTGCTTGCTGTATTCCGGCGCTCGAGTCGCTTGGCCGACATGAAGGCGCATCAGACAAGGCAAACTGTCGGGTTATAATCACGTTATGCCAAAATCACGCCATCTCGATCCCGAATCCAAGCCCGATGACCGAGCGGATAACGCCCTCCGTCCACAAAAATTATCCGATTTGATCGGGCAGGATCAGGTAAAGGAAAACCTGTCCATTCTGATTGCGGCGGCGCGGCAGCGCGGTGAGGCATTGGATCATGTTTTGTTTTATGGTCCACCCGGCCTGGGCAAGACGACGCTCGCGCATGTCGTTGCGAATGAGATGGGGGTGAACGTCAAGGTGACAGCCGGGCCTGCCATCGAGCGCGCGGGCGATTTGGCCGCCATTCTTACCAATCTCCGTCAGGGGGATGTGTTGTTCATTGATGAAATTCATCGCTTGGGACGTGCGGTGGAGGAAGTGCTGTATCCGGCAATGGAAGATTTTTCACTGGATATTGTCATCGGCAAAGGGCCCTCGGCTCGTTCCATACGCCTGAAACTGCCACGCTTTACCGTCATTGGCGCTACCACCCGCCTTGCTTTGGTCACGGCGCCACTGCGCGCGAGGTTCGGCGCGATCTATCGGTTGGATTACTATGATTTGAACGCTATGCAGGCGATTGTCTCGCGCGCGGCGAAGATGCTGAATGTGGAAGTTGCTCAGGATGGTGTGGAGGAAATTGCCCGGCGCGCACGCGGCACACCGCGCGTCGCGCTGCGGTTGCTGCGCCGCGTCCGCGATTATGCCCAGGTCCGCGCGGATGGGATCATCACCTCACAGGTCGCGAAAGAAGCGCTCGATCTTCTCCAGGTGGACCCCCTGGGACTCGACGATGTAGATCGCCGCGTCTTGAGGACCATTATCGAAAAATATGGAGGTGGTCCCGTCGGCTTGAATACGATTGCGGCATCCATCAGCGAAGAGCAAGACACGATCATGGATGTCGTCGAGCCGTATCTCCTGCAATTAGGCTTCCTCGACCGCACCCCACAGGGACGCGTGGCAACCAAATCTGCATACGAACATTTGGGGCTGGAGTGGAAAGAAGAGGGTCAGCCAAAATTGTTGTAATCTCAATCCATTGGAGGTGAATACATGGAAACGATTGCCCGCTATTTCATGATCGGTGGCATCATCCTCTTTCTCATCGGTGGCGGCATGTATCTCACCGCGAAGTTTGGATTGCCGCTCGGACGTTTACCAGGAGATATTCGCATCGAACGAGATGGTTTTTCGTTCTATTTCCCGCTGGCGAGTTCCATTCTGTTGTCGGTGTTACTGACAATTTTGCTGAACATCATTGCCCGCTTCATGAAAAAATAGTCTCAAAGTTCTCCCAGCAACCTGGGTGGCACATTTTTACTCTCCAAACCACACACCCATTAATCTATGCCACGAGCCGTGCCTGACATGGCGTGGCTCGTGGCTGAAGATGCGAAAGCATTTTTAGAAGCGGAAATTCATCTCAGATACGTTTGGGGCAAAATCGTCGCAAATCTTGTCTACAGGGGCAAACCTCAATACTCTCTTACACAGCGCGATGCTTTGTACTGTAAAACTTCCTCACATGCGCCATCATCTGGTTTTTCGTCATCTTGCCGGCCGTCTCAACCCCAACTAATTTTTTCGCAAGGGGTTTGGATTTTCTGATTTCCCGTTCGAGTTCGATCTTCGCCTCTCCAGGACCAAAGACCAGAATCCTGTCCGCGTCCCGTATAGCGGCGATGACCTGATGGTAATACTCTCGTAGATGGTGTTGGAAGCGGTCGTAGTCGCGCAGTTCAGAGTCCAGATTGAATTTTCCCCCGGCACGTGTGCCGCCTGAATGTTTCGTAAGCGGCTCGACGTTCGATTTGATCACCACAGGTTCCTTTGCCCCCTCATCAATGACGTAGGCTTGCTTGTGGTCAATCCAAAGTCCAAGATTTCGACCCATACGACCTCCTTCGCTAAAATCGGCTGCTAATGGGAACGAACGGCCTTGCATTGCTCTGTTGCAAAGATACTTGAGTACTCATCCACGCTTTCCCTCACCCCCAACCCCTCTCCCGCTAGGAGCGGGTGGAGTGAGGATGAAAAGCCATACCAACGATAATTCTTTTTTACAACAGAGCAACCTTTCATTCTTATTTATAGCACTTTGTTCAAGAAAAGGCAAACAACATTCCCCCCTGAACGAAGACTTTTTCAAAATTTTGGAATGACCGCGCCGACCTTTTCCATGTAGGTGCGGTATGCTTCTCCGAAACGATCGAGCATCATCTGTTCTTCCGCCTTGACGCGCAGAAAATAAAACGGGATGAACACGAGCAAATTCAGGAATCCCGCAATCCAATTGTGCAGGAGCAGAGGCTGGGCAATAACCCACAGCCATTGTGAAGCGTACATGGGATGACGGACAATGCCATAAATTCCGTGCGTGATCAATTCATGCTTCTCGCGTATCTCAAGCGACGGCGACCAATTAAGACCCAGGTCTACATGGGCGCGCCAGAAGATCAGAAGCGCGCCAGCAAGCACAACAACACCCAACCAGCCCAGCCATACCGGCAAGGAATAATTTGCGAAATCCAGCCAACTCGAAGTGGCATACACAACAGGCACGGCGAGCATCGCCACCCACAAAAGCCACAGGAGCACTTTTTCCTGTGTGGTCACACGCCGCTCGGACTTCACATCGCCACGCTGCGCCCTCCGAATGGGCGCTCGAATCCCAATCTCGATGACAATCGCCACAAAGTAAATGATTGTAAAGGGGGCCATTTTCATAACTTTACTCGAACCACCTTTCATCTAATGGTGGCCACTCGTTCGATTGATCCGCGCGGTCCTTCCAGTTTTCCTTTCCACTCCACGCCTCAATCCCGATGGCATACACAGAGGTACGCCGCAACTCTTTATCTGTAATTTCGCGAAACTCCACCCCTGCCCTCATGTTCGGAAAATATTTACGAATAAGGCCGTATAAAGCTCGGCGCGCTTCTTCTGGATCATGGATCAACTGCGCCTTGCCAAAGACAATCACACTACGATACTGCAAAGAAAACTCAAGTGCCACATTGGACGGGAGCATTTTCCCCACCTCGCTCGCTTCAAAACAGACCCGTGGATTGTTCTCGATATTTGAGCGGATTCTCCCCGCGGCGTTCGAGTGAAAAATGATTTGGTGATGCGCTTCATCGAACCAGAAGGTGGTGGGGTTCAGGAACGGCTGTCCATCCACACATGAGGCGATGTGCCCCACTTTTGCCTCGCGCAGGAAACTGCGAATCCATTCATCCCCGCGCTGATATTCAGGAAGGCGCTGGAAGGCGGTTGGAGAAAACTTTGTGTAATCGCGTGGCATTATTTCAGCACCCTCTTATAAATTGTCAATTGCAAGAAGAGCACCAGCAATCCCGCAACTGCTGAGACCGTCCATGTCCAAACACTTACCCTGAAAAAGACCTGCTGCAGGAAGAAGATCGCCGCGCCAAACATCAGCCCGCTGATCATAGCTACCTCAAGCGTCTGATAAAAGGAGATGCTGTTCACTTTGTATTTAGGCGGGAGCGTGCTGGTTTTCCAACGGAAGGCACTAGCCAGGTCCCTGTCTCGTTCCATCACGAAATCCTTCAACTGGTTCATGGCAAGCATGGACTCATACCACGCGGCACGCAACCGTGCCAACTGCATAACCGTGGAAACACCCAACAGCGTCAGCAAAACAAATAGCCCGCTGAACATGAGTTTGACAGTGGAGGAGAAAAATTGGGGCTCGAAGAACTGAGTCCCGAACAGTGCCGCGACCAGCGAGCCGACCGCGATCAAATAAAAGGATGAGACGCGAGCGCGGTCTTCATTTGCCTGCACAGCAGTCTGTGCAATGTAGTGATATTCCGCCGCAAGCATTTCATCCAATTCAACACGATATGTTTTGGTTTTGGGCATGACCGAAGGGATTCCTTGTTTACCTTGCCTCTCTTCGCGAGGTGCTTACACGTCAAACGCCCATTCACCCGAGCGCATGACGGGTTCGCGCGTGCCATCTTCTTTAATACCGTCAATGTCCATTTGCGACGATCCGATCATGAAGTCTACATGCGCCAAACTGACATTGCCGCCTGCCGCGATAAACTCCTCATCGGTCAATTCCTCGCCTCCGCTGAGGGTGAAACGATAGGCACGTCCAATGGCAATGTGGCAGGAGGCATTCTCATCGAAAAGCGTGTTATAGAAGAGGTGGCCACGTTTGGCGATAGGCGAACTTGCAGGCACAAGCGCAACTTCGCCAAGTCGTGATGCCCCTTCATCGGTCTCGATCAGTTTCTTCAGGATCGCTTCGTTTTTCTTTGCGCTGACTTTAACGATTCGCCCGTTCTCGAAAGTCACACTGAAATCTTCAATAAGCGTGCCACCGTAACTGAGCGGGAACGTCGCAGCAACGGTGCCGTCTGCGCGATGCCGATCGGGCAGCGTGAAAGTTTCCTCAGTCGGCATGTTGGCTGTGAAGACAATCCCGTTCTCGGCAAGCGACTGCGCGCTGATCCATTTATGCCCAGGCGGCAAGCCTAGGGTGAAATCGGTTCCGGGACCTTTGTAATGCAAGGCTGAATATTTTTTGGCTTGAAGATAAGCAGCCCTGTTTTTCAAACTCTCGATATGTTTCTGCCATGCGGCGATCGGATCAGGCTGATCGGCGCGCGTACATTCGAAAATGGCTTGCCACAATTTTTCTTCTGCCTCTTCAGGGCTGAGATTGGGGAAGACTTTCACCGCCCAGCCTGGTGCAGCAGATGCCACCACACACCAGTTGATAGCGTTGCGGCTGACGCTCGCACTGATGTCCTTGTAGTTCTCGAGGTGAGCCTTTTGCATCGCGCCCACGCGTTCGGCATCCAAACCGCTGAGGGCGTCCGGGTCATTAGCATAGATCGAGAGGAGGGCGTCACCGTTTTTGATCATGTCCATAATGCCGGTCACATGCCATTTGGGGTATTCACTGAACGAGTCGGCCGGAGCATGTCGTAAACGAATGCGAAGCATTTCCTCATCGCCCCAAATCACGTCCACATAGCGTGCGCCGGCTGCGTACGCGGCTTTGGCCACTTCATGGACAAGCGGACGCGCGGCAGGCGGTACCCCGCGCGACGTGGCATTGGTAATAATCAGCCGTTGCCCGGCGCGCAAGTTCAATCCGACTTTTACAATGGCTTCGGCATATTTCCTGAGAATTTCATGGTGTGAAAGGGATAATGACATGTGACACCCTCGATATGGTTTTCCCTATTTTACTTCATATCCACGACACAGATAAGCGCAGATCGCGAAACATTTCCACGCAAAAGTTTAGTACAACTCCTAGGCATTGCGTTACAGAGCCGTGCTGCCCAGAACTCTTGAATGCACACTCGCGAAGCCGACCGACGGTTTGTTCCAGCCATTGACCCGACGAAGATGTCCTAACTTCTGTGTCGAAATGCAAGAGGAGGTGTTATTGTCATAAGAAAAGCCCAAAATACTTCTCCAGGAGCCAAAGATGGTCATCATCGAAAAAGTGGACACCAACAACAAAAAGCAAGTGAAGCGATTCGTGGAATTACCCTACAGGCTGTATCGGAATTGCCCACAATGGGTGCCTCCCCTCTACATGGACGCCTATACCTATCTTAACCGCAAAAAGCATCCTTTCCATGAACATTCGGACGTTGATTTTTTCCTCGCCGTACGAGATGGTAAAGATGTAGGGCGTATCGCCGCCATTGAGAATAAACCCTTCAATGAATACCACAAGACCAAAAAGGCAAATTTTTATTTCTTTGATTGTGAAGACGACATGGAAGCCGCCACAGCCTTGTTCAATACCGTCTTTGAGTGGGCAAAAACACGTGGGCTGGACAGCGTAGTGGGACCCAAAGGCATGGGGCCACTCGATGGATATGGAATTCTGGTCTTCGGCTTCGAACATCGTCAGACGATGACCATGCTCAACTATAACTATCCGTACTATCAGAAACTTGTCGAAGCCCAGGGATTCGAAAAGGAAGTGGATTTCGTTTCTTGCTATCTACCATCGGATAAATTTCAGATCCCCGAACGAATCGAACGCATCGCGCAGCGTGTGCTCCAGAGAGGCGGCTTACAGGTCAAGCGCTTCAAGAGCAAGAAAGAATTGATCGAATGGGCGCCACGCATCGGCGAAGCCTACAACCGGGCTTTCGTCCACAATTGGGAATACTATCCTCTTTCACCGCGCGAAATCAAATTCGTTGTGGACAATATCATGACGATTGCTGATCACCGCTTGATCAAGATTATTACACATGGAGAGGAGGTCGTCGGCTTCCTCTTCGCCTTTCACGATGTTTCCGCGGCGCTTCAACGCGCTCGGGGACGGCTCCTCCCATTTGGACTGATTGATATTCTCCTCGAATTGAAACGCACAAAAACAGTTGCTGTCAATGGAATGGGAATATTACCCGAGCATCAGGGCCACGGAGGTAACGCCCTGCTCTACTCTGAAATGGGACACACCCTTCTCGAATTCAAACAATTTGTCCATGTGGAAATGACACAGGTTGCTGAGAGCGCCGTACAAATGCGTGCGGACTTGAAGAATCTCAATGGCGTTGAGTATAAAAACCACCGCGTTTATCGAAAAAATCTGACGTAGCCCCGCGCGAACGATCGGGCAAACAGAGACCAGCCTGAACTTACCGATTCATGAATACATCAGCCTGTGTCTTTACTTCATTACTCTTCTCATTACTCTTCGCATTCTCCTCCCGGCTCAAAGGTAACACCACATGAAAATGGCTGCCGGGAAAATTAATCTCATCATAGCCGGGGCTTTCCACCCAGATGCGTCCACCGTGCGCCTCTACAATGCCTTTGGATAACGCCAATCCCAATCCTGCACCACTCCCCTTGAAACGCGTCTTGCTGGTGGAATGTTTCGAGAGATCGCCAGGCTGATAGAATTTGCTAAAGATGATGTCGCGCGCCTCCGGGCTAACGCCTACTCCCGTATCACTGACAATAATCTCCACACCACCCTGGGGAAGTTCAGTGGGCTGCGGGGGAATTGCTTTTGCGCTGACCGTGATTTGTCCGCCGTTCGGCGTAAATTTGACCGCGTTGCTCAACAGATGCTGAAAAAGTTTCCTCAGCAAGTTCGGATCGGCTTTGACTAAAGGCAGAGGTGGAATATTCACCGTGAACGTCTGCTGGCGTTCCTTGAAAATTTTTTCCATTGAGGCGCCCACCTCGCGGATGATGGCCGCGGTATCCACCGGAACAATGTGAAGTTGCAGGGTGCGCGTGTCAATCTGCGCGATGTCGAACATCGAGTCCATGATTTCGTGCAGGCGCTTTGTGCTCTTGGAGATACCTTTGAGCATCTCACGCGCCCCGGCCGGCAGGGTCTCATCTTCCAGCAACATTTCGGTATAGCCGATCATGGTAGTCAACGGTGTGCGAAGTTCATGTGAAGCAATACTGATGAAATCCGATTTTGTGCGGTCGAGGCGCTCGAGGTCTTGTTTGGCTTTATCCAGCGAACGATAAGCCTGCCGCAGTTCATTGTTCAATTGCACAAGGTGATCAACGAGGCGTGCATTTTCCAGTGCCACAGCCGTCTGATTGGCGAGCGCCGCAAGCGTGACCAGATCGTTTTCCGTATAGCGATTTCCGCTGATCTTCGGACCGAGGGCAAACATGCCAATCCATTCCCGTTTGGAAAAGATGGGAAGGTAGACTTCGGCTTCGAGGCGGCTGAACCACTCCCGGTCGAGGGGAGGAACCGCTCGAAATGCCGGGAGCAGGTCAAGGTCATATTGAAGAAGCGGGCGCTGCTCCTGCAACATATATTTGGCAACGGGATGCTCCTCTGAGAGCGAAATAATCTTGATCTGCCGTTCTCCTGGATTGCGCACGGCGCGCAGGCGGTAGGACTTCTTGCCTTCCTCATCCTGTTCAATATCCACCAGAAACAGAAAGCCGCGTGTGATGTCCATCGCCTCGATGATGAGGCCCACAGCCACGCTCGCCAGTTTTTGCATATCAAGGATATTGCTGATCTGTTCACTGTAGGCGTGCAGGGTTTTACTGGGATGAAATTCGCGCAGGTTGAACCAGCGATTCACCAGCCGACGCACCAGGGAAAGCAATGGCGTGAAGATAAAAGAAAGCACCAGAGCAATACCCGCTCCAACGAGGAGGGGATTGTAGTTTGGAAGCGCGTTGAACGCTGTTTGCGAAGCGGTGAAGCCCGCCACATAAAACGTGAGGATAACCAGTGTGGTGATGATGTACGTCAGCACACGTCGCGCCACCTCGCGCAGATCAGGCGGATCATGCGTGACGACGACAAATACCGCCATGGCCGTTGCCACAAGTCTGAGCGGGTTTCCAGGGAATTGACTGGGTGCCAGAAGAAGAATGTCATTCAAAATGACAAGTAAGAAGACCGGCATCCAATAATTCAGGCGATTGCGCAAAAGTGGTTGACGCGAGCGCGCGTGCACCGTGCGGACGACGAAGATCGCCGCAAAGGTAAATAACATCCACCCCAACACTGACCATGCAATTGTCAAACGTTCACGCGTGAGCGCTACTGCGCCGTTCGTCCAAATGACCTCCTCGAAGCCAAAAACATTCAACACGATCCCCACGATTCCCAACCCCCAAAACACGCCTATTCCAAACCATCCCCATCCATCGCGGCGCACAAACGCGCTGACGGTCAAGATCAACAAAACAGAAAGTGTCAACGCGCCATAAATTTGCAGATCACTGGCGAGTATCCTATCAATCTTCCATACTTCCCCAAGCCATAAACCTTCCAGCACATCCAGCACCATGGCAAGCGCGGCATAAAGGCTCAGCAAAAGGCCAGCCGCCCCCTGTTCGGTGCGCTGCTGCAAGCGGGCAAGCAGGGGCAGATACAAGACAGCCAACACTAACGGAAACAGCAGATTGATCAACTGGACGGACATCGCCGCAAAGTATACTCGAAATCAAGCCGCTCGGTTATGATTAGGACATGCTCATTTCAAAGGCTTCGCGTGACCGTTATCAATTCAGCGCGGATTTTTTTCAAGCGGATGGAGGCGTGGCATTTTCAGAATATGCCTCTGCAAAGAAGTTCGCGGCGCACATGTCGGCGCATCGTGCGGACCCGGTACCTGCTTCCGTTATCTATGCATTTTCCCTGCTCGATGAGGCGCTGCGCGTCCTCGTACGCCATTTTGCCCCACCCGCCTTGCTGAATGCTGCGCTGGCTTACGCGGAGAAGCATATCGGCACGGAGGCTGTTTCGACAACACAAAAAATCTTTGCGGCCGAATATCCTCCCGAAAGCGTGTATCGCGGTGAGGAAAGCCCTGATGCCTATCTAAACAGAATTCCTGAGGGGCGTGTCAAAGCCCTTGAAGAATTGATTTACATCTATACACACAACGCAAATCCGGCAGTGAGCCCCGTGCTCGATCTGGTGGATGATGAACCGTTGGAAACCACAGCGTATAAGAGCCTGATCAACACAGCGAACACATTTTTTGCGAAGGTCGCAAAAGAAAATGTGCAGAAGTGGGAAGGCGCCGGTTCGCTGCTCGAGATTCTGCGCGCGCCGGCGGAAGCCTCTCCCTATTCGCTTGAAGGTCAGATTCAGTTCATCATTGACCGCTGGGGTGGCTTGCTCGGTGAGGCGCTCGTCACGCGCCTCCTGCGCGCCCTGGACTTTGTGCGGGAAGATATTGTCCGCCGCGATCTTGCACACGGCGACTTCAAACCGCACGTGCCACTGCAAACCTTTGAGAGCGAAGAATACAGTGAATATGAACGCTACAGCCCCGATCGTGAATGGATGCCGCGCCTGGTGCTGATCGCCAAGAACACCTACGTCTGGCTCGAGCAACTCTCGCGTCAATACGGACGTTGGATCAAAACCCTCGATCAAATCCCCGATGAAGAACTCGATCGCTTGAAGGAGCGCGGGTTCACCGGCTTGTGGCTCATCGGCTTATGGGAACGAAGCCGCGCCAGTCAACGCATTAAACATCGCATGGGGGATGTGGAGGCGGTTGCCTCGGCATACTCATTGTACTCTTATGATATTGCAGAGGATCTGGGTGGCTGGAAAGCATTGGAGAATTTGAGAGCGAGGGCATGGCAGCGCGGCATTCGCCTTTCAGCCGATATGGTCCCCAACCACATGGGCATTGACTCGAAATGGGTCATCGAACATCCCGACTGGTTCCTTTCGCTTCCCCATCCGCCATATCCCTCCTATTCGTTCAAGTCGGAAAACCTTTCAGACGATATTCGCGTGGGTATCTATCTCGAAGATCATTACTATGACAAGAGCGATGCCGCGGTTGTCTTTCAGCGCCGCGATCATTACACTGGCGATATTCGCTATATCTATCATGGCAACGACGGCACTTCCTATCCGTGGAATGACACCGCACAACTCAATTACCTAAAAGCAGAAGTGCGCGAGGCAGTCATTCAAACTATCTTGCACGTGGCGCGTCACTTTCCCATCATTCGCTTCGACGCGGCCATGACATTGGTAAAAAGGCACATTCAACGTTTGTGGTTTCCCGAACCCGGCGCCGGCGGTGCGATTCCCTCGAGGGCTGAGCATGGCATGACGCGGGCTGAATTCGACGCGCTGATGCCCAATGAATTCTGGCGCGAAGTGGTGGATCGCGTCGCAGCAGAAGCCCCCGACACCCTACTTCTTGCGGAGGCATTCTGGCTGCTGGAGGGTTATTTCGTTCGCACGCTCGGTATGCACCGCGTGTATAACTCGGCGTTTATGCACATGCTTCGCGATGAAGAGAACGCCAAATATCGCATGGCTATCAAGAACACCCTCGAATTCGACCCCCAGATTCTCAAACGCTACGTCAACTTCATGAACAATCCAGATGAAAAAACCGCCATCGAGCAATTCGGCGATGGCGACAAATATTTTGGCGTTTGCACCATGCTGGTCACCCTGCCCGGCCTGCCTATGTTCGGTCACGGACAGATCGAAGGCTTCCGCGAAAAATATGGGATGGAGTTCCGCAAGCCAAAGCTGGACGAGAGACCTAACGAAGGACTGATCGCCGGCCATGAATGGAAAATCTTTCCGCTTCTACACCGTCGCTACCTGTTTGCCGATGTGGAAAATTTCTTCCTCTACGACCTTTTCCGCCCGGATGGAAGTGTGGATGAAAACGTTTTTGCCTATTCGAACGTTTACGGCGATGAGCGCGGCTTGGTCATCTATCACAATCGCTTCGCCGAGACGCGTGGGTGGATCAAGACCTCCGCTGCGTATCGCGATAAATCGAGCGGCGACTTGCGCCAAAAAACCCTTGCCGAAGCGCTAGGATTGCCCTTCGAGGGCTACGTGATTTTCAAGGATTACGTCACGCGTTTGGAGTACATCCGCTCGTGCGAGGAACTGTGGCAAAAAGGATTGTATGTCGAACTGCACGCCTATCAGCACCATGTGTTCATGGATTGGCGCTTCGTAGATGAGGAAAAGTGGCGCGAAGTCTATATCGCCCTGAATGGCGCGGGGGTGGAGTCTATGCAGGCGAAATGGGAGGAGATCGTTGGAAAGAAAGAGGAAGGTGGAAGAAAAGGGAAGACTTCGAGAGCGCAGAAGTCGGGGAAGAAGGTGAGCGACAAAAAGGGTGTGAAAAGGAAAGCGAAAAGTGAAAAAGGGGTGGATGGGAAAACGAAAAAACCGAGAAAGACGGTAAAGCGCAAGAAAAAGGGAGGAGTAAGATAACGTCAGTTCGAGACCTTACATATATGCCCTCTCCCGGTGGGAGAGGGCAGGGGTGAGGGAGAGCGGGCAGGCATGTAACATGCTAGCCGCTTGACAAGAAACATAGTTCCTCAGTGGCGGCGCGTTAGTGAGCTCATTGTTCGAGTCACTCCTCTCGGCAATATCAAGTCAACGAAGGCGTCGGTTATAATAACTACATGAGCCTCATCATTGCCGTAGATATTGGCGGGACGCATATTCGCGTTGCCACATACGAACCGGATCGCATTACTCCCCTTGCGCATCAACGCACAAAATCACTGGCACATCAGCCGGGTGTGTTCGAGCGGCTGGTGCAAGCCATTGAATCCGTGTGGCAGGAGAACAGGGTTTCCGCCATAGGCATCGCTTCACCGGGTCCGCTCGATCCACATAGCGGAACGATCCTTGCCACGCCTAACATTCCAGAATGGCAAAATTTTCCACTCGCTCCCAAACTTTCCGAACACTTTGGCGTGCCGGTTTATGTGGATAACGATGCCAACCTGGCCGGGCTGGCAGAATGGCAATACGGCGCGGGAAGAGGGCATCATAATTTGATTTATCTTACGATCAGCACGGGCATCGGCGGTGGGGTAATCGTCAACGATACTCTGCTTCAGGGATTTCACGGCATGGGAGCGGAACTCGGTCACATGCTGATTGACCCGGATGGACCGCCTTGCGGTTGTGGCAAACGTGGACATGTCGAATCATTTTCATCGGGACCGTCCATTGCGCGATATGTCAATGAGCAACTCGCTGCGGGGAGACCCTCTTCGCTTCAGGCGGACCCGAACCTCTCTGCCGCGCAAGTGGCGGACGCGGCACTCCAGGGGGATGCACTGGCAATCTCTGCCTTCGAGCGCGCTGGTTATTTTCTTGGTATCGCGGTTGCCAATTACATGGCGATCTTCGATCCATCCATTTTGGTTTTCGGTGGAGGTGTGTCGCAGGTGGGCGATTTATTGTTCAAGCCGTTCGAGGCAAGTTTGCGCGAGCATGTGATCCACCCTCATTACTTGGACGATCTGCTCATCACAAGGGCGGCGTTGGGAGATGAGGCAGGCTTGCTGGGCGCGTTGGCGTTGGCGAGGATGAAATTGCGCATCACGCTCGAGGCGTGAACGAGGATCACGCGAAGGGGAGAAGCAGTTTCTATAACGGCATCAGGCTGAGGCTTGGAATGAGGCGGAGTCCCTCATCCGCAAAAAAATCAAGTCAAGGAGTTTGTTTGTATGAAGAAATTGAATGTGCCGGGTCCCAAAGCCCGGGCGTTGATCGAGCGAGATCAAAAGGTCGTGTCGTCGTCGTATCCGCGGGGGTATCCGTTCGTGATGGATCATGGCAAGGGGGTGGAGGTGTGGGATGTGGACGGGAATCGTTATCTTGATTTCATGGCGGGTATTGCCGTGCTGGCGACGGGTCATGCACACCCAAGGGTGGTGAAAGCGGTGCAGGATGCGGCGGAGAAGTTTTTGCATATCTCGTCAGATTTTTATCACGAGGGGTGGATTCGTTTGAGCGAAAAGTTGAACGAGATTGCTCCGTTCGAGGAGGATGCGAAGACGTTTCTTGCCAATTCCGGTACAGAAGCGGTAGAAACAGCGATCAAACTCGCGAAGTTCCATACCAAACGGCATAATTTCATCGGCTTTTTTGGCGCGTTCCATGGGCGCACGATGGGCTCGGTGGCATTTACGGCAAGCAAGCCGCATTATCATCGCGGGTTTTATCCGCTTATGCCGGGTGTGACGCATGTGCCATTTCCCGATCCGTATCGCCCGATTCTGCATCGTAAGATGGGCGAGGATTACGGTGAGACGGTGGTGCGCTTTATTGAGGAGGAGATTTTCGATCACAATGTGCCGGGAGATGAAATTGCGGGGGTGTTGGTGGAACCGATTCAGGGTGAGGGAGGGTATATTGTTCCGCCAGATGGGTTCTTTCCCGCGCTGCGCAAGTTGTGTGATAAGTATGGAATCTTGCTAATTGCGGATGAAGTGCAGAGCGGTATGGGGCGCACGGGCAAGTGGTGGGCAATTGAGCATTGGGGCGTGGAGCCGGATATTGTCACTTCGGCGAAAGGGATTGCTTCAGGGATGCCGTTGGGAGCATGTATTGCACGCGCCTCAGTGATGGATTGGCCTAAAGGTGTGCACGGCAATACGTTCGGCGGGAATCCGATTTCGTGCGCGGCTTCGCTTGCAACAATCGAATTACTGGAAGAGTCGTATCTGGCGAACGCGGCGGAGGTGGGCGCGTACGCGTTGGATGCACTGCGTGAAATTCAACTGCGGCACACTTCGATTGGCGATGTGCGCGGGAAGGGATTGATGATCGGCGTGGAATTCGTGAAGGATAAAAATACGAAGGAGCCGAACGAGGAACTGCGCAACATGGTCGAGATGTTGGGCTTTGAGCATGGCTTGTTGCTGTTGGGATGTGGCAAGTCCACAATCCGTATCGCGCCTCCGCTGTGCATTACCAAGAAAGAAATGGATGAGGGATTGGAGATTTTCGAGAGGGTCGTCACGATGGCAGAGGAGAAACAAGGGTTGAGGTAAGAAAAAGAAGCGGCGTTGGGAACGCCGCTTCTTTTTCAAAATAGGAGGTTGCTCGACGAATTGCGCATCCTCACTGATCCGGTTCCACTTTTACGAGAACTGCTCGAACGGTAACGCGATACAGATAACCTCCGGCGGTCTCACTATATGATTTGCAAGTAATCAAGGTGAGCCACGAATATTTCTCGTGCTTGAGCACCGACAAATTGGAGGGGGTTACAAGCAGGTTTTGCCTCACTTCGTAGATGTAGCGCTGTCCGTCCAGATGGAGGATGATTTGATCGCCGAAGCGCAACTGATCCAATCTGGCGAAGGGTCCCGGTAAACCGTTTGCAAGATAGGCGTGTGCAGTGATACCACTGTTGCCGGGGTGGGTTGGGTAAGCCGTGCCTGCGAGCCATCCAGCTTGGTTTCCAAGCCATGTGAGATTCCAGTCCGTTTGATTGAACGGTACGCCCACAATCTCCACTTTCACGCCAAGTTTGGGGATTTCCATCCAGAGACTATTGAGAGCAGTATAGTGAAGATCATCTGGTTGTTCGGGCAGTGCGGTAACTCTTCCCGGAGCGAAACCGGTTTGAGGCAGAGCGGGAATGGTCAGTAAAGCAGAACTGCTTACGATGTAGACATCGGCGGGATTGAGAGGATCATAAAGTCTCTCGGTGGACGCGGTATTGAATGTGGATTGTGGGGCACTTATGTCACCGGGCAGGCTCGACCATACGAGGGTAGCTTCGTTGTTGATCCTCGCGCCAAGCGATAATGTGCTCGAGAGTTGCGCAGTGAATTCAAGTTCGGATCGAGCACCCAAAAGGAATGTATCCCACTGAACAGTCAGTGTGCGCGTCAGAGCATTGTAGTTTACTGCATCGGGAGCCTGTCCGCTCAACGTTGTCACTACTGGTGCGCCGCCACTGAAGTCCAGACCATCGGGTATGACATCTGTCAGCACGAGATCGAACGCGTCGGCTTCACTGTCGCCCGTATGTTCGACAACCAACTTGTAGGTCACGGAAGCGCCGGGCAGAGCCACTGTAGGATCAACCGTTTTAACCAGGCTGAGGTCCGGCTCACGAATTGTTACCTGCGGTGCAGAGGCGGTCAGACTGGTCGTCGTGTATTGCCATTCGATATCGTTATCGAGCTGCACGCCGCCGGTGTTTGAAACCACATCCAAAACCACAACGCGGTAAGTCATAGTGATCGTTTCGGTATCCGTCGGGTTGGCATTGGTCACGGTTCCAAAATCGAAGCGAATCACCTGACCTGAATTTTGAATCTGTGGATTGTTGGTTGGGGCAGTGCCGGGATTGCAGTTGCCGGTGGCAGTGAAATCAACGGTGGAACTTGTCACGTTCGGTCCGGCAGTAATATCGGAGCAATCCATGAAAGCCAACCCGGCATCGAGCGTGTCAATTGCAATTGCGGTATCTGTGCTGTTTGCCGGCAGCGTGATCACCACCTGATAGGTGAGAATCTCTCCAATGGTTACATCGGGTAATGTCGTATTGGGGTGGTTCGACGCGATAAGCGATTTTTCCAGTTCACGCGTGTGTGCCAGTCCTACCTCATCGGACGCTTCATAATCGTTTACGCCGCCTCCACCTGTTCTTTCATTGGGATTGGTGTCGGGTGTGGATGTCCATGTCACATTGCCGAGATTGGTGAGGGCATCACCGAGATTGCCGGTAAACGTCGCTTCAAACTGGACCGTGAGGCTGCCTCCGTTTGGAAATTCGCTGACCTGCACTTCGACTCGATTCCCGGCAGAATTGTTCGTGATACCGGCAACGCCGCCTGAAGGCGTTGTCACAACCGAAGCAGGGTTGAGGGTCAGGTTTGACGGCAAATCATCAAAGATGAGGACATCGTGCGCGTCGGCTGTGCTGGATGGGGCATGTTCCACAGTCAGCGTAAAGGTCAGGGTTTGATTCGGAATCGGGAACAATTCATTGACGACCTTGGTAATTTGCAGCACCGGCTCGACGATGTTCACGTCGGCGCTGTCGGTGAGGAAGGTGGAACCCGCCTCCAGAGTGGCAAGGTTGGTCAGGACCGTTCCATCCTGATTCGCGGCGACATTTTGCACAACGGCTTCAAAGCAAAGCAGGAAGGTATTGTTATTCGGATTGTTGTCACCGTTCACTGTGATAGCGCCAAAATCTATCGTCAGGGTAGCGCTGTCACCACTGGGTGGGTCAATCGTAAGCGACGGAGAAGGCACACTACCGTTGAAATCTGCCGTGAGGGAGCCACACGCTGTCGCAGATTGCGTTGTAACCAGCAGGAATGAATTGTCAATGTATGCCATTCCGTCGGGCAAATCGTCGACAACTTGAAGTGAAGGCGTTGTGCCTTCCGACAAGGTAACGTAAAGCCCGAAGGTAACTGTCTCACCGACAACCACATCCGGATCCGTTGTGTTTGTCACATCCGTACCTTCGATGTTCTTGCTAAAGAGCAGGTCTAATCCCGCGCCAAATGAAGCACTACTGGTTGCGGCGTAATCATTGAGTGCACCGCCGGGTCCATCGTCCCCAGTACGTTCACCCCCAACGTCTCCGCTTAAACTCGTCCAGGTCGAGTTACTGATGTTGTTGATCACCTCACCCGGTGTCACCGTACTCTGTATCGTCGCCGAAAAATCAACGGTCACACTGCCACCGGCTGGAATAGAAGCAATTGTGACATCCAAAGCCGTGCTGCTCGAATTGTCTGTTACACCTGTGGCTCCCCCTGCTAAAGTAACCGTTACCGGCAGGTTAAGCGTCAACTGCGCGGGGAGCGTATCGGTAATGCGAACGTCGAGAGCCGTGCTGACAGTTGAACCCGTCCCATTGACATACGAAATGCGATACTGCACCACCCCTCCTGCATCCAACGGACTGGGCAATGAAACGATCGTCTTTTCAAACGTAATGCTCGGCTCCACAACTGTCACCGTTACCGAGTTCGATGAGACAGGTGTACCCGTTCCTACCTGATTGGTCGCTTCATTCGAGATAACGGTCCCTGCCTGATTTGCCGCTACATTTGTGACTCGTGCGCGGAAGCGTAGCAGGATTGTATTATTGGTGGTGTCGTTATCGCCCGCCACAGATACATTGGCAAACTCATAACTCACGCTGCCACCATCCCCTGCAACAACGGTAATGCTCTGAGTTCCTATCGTTCCGTTGAAGTCGGCAGTCAACACGCCGCCGCTTGCCGCGGCTGTAGTAATCACCTCTGGGCTTCCAATAACCACCTCAAGGCCCGTCGGCAAATCATCCAGCACCGTATCAGCAGGTGTGGTGCCTTCCGGGAAAGTAAGCAAAATATCGTAGGTGATCTCCTCGCCTATAGCGACATCCGTTCCAGTTGTATGCGCGGCAGAAGTTGCCGTAATTTGTTTGCTGATCGTCGGCGAAGCAACCGTAAAGCTCTGACTGCTTTCTGCAATATAGTCATTGGGCTGACCACCAATACCACTGGAACCATCGCGTTCGCCCGTAGGAGAGCCTGAAGTGCCAGGTGTCGTGGACCCGGTATCGTTGGGAGTGGTACCGGTGCTTGGCAGGCTGGTCCAGGTAGAGGTGCTTGTATTTGTAATAATCTCTTCCGCTGTAACGGTACTTTGAATCGTCGCAGTGTAATCAATGGTCACACTGCCACCGGCCGGGACGGAAGCAATCGCGACATCCAACGCTGTGCTGCTCGAATTGTCTGTTACACCTGTGGCTCCCCCTGCCAAAGTAACCGTTACCGGCAGGTTGAGCGTCAACTGCGCGGGGAGCGTATCGGTAATGCGAACATCGAAAGCCGTGCTGACGGTTGAGCCCGTCCCATTGGCATATGTGACGCGATATTGCACAACACCACCTGCATCCAATGGACTGGGTAATGAGACAATGGACTTGTTAAATGTGATCGCTGGCTCGACCACACGTACAGGCACAGCGGTGGAATCGCTGCCCGATTGCACATCATTGATAAACACACGTACGCTGTTGTTCAAAATATCGCCGGCATCATTTTGCGCCGTGGTTTGATTGTGGACGAGGGCGTTGAATTCGACGATGGCAAACTCTTCGTCATCATCGCTGTCTGTATTTGTCAGGCTGCCCAATTTGAAAAATGGATCGGTGCCATTGCTGTAACTGTCCACATTTGCATCAATGCTATTCGTGGAACCGATATTCTCGTCTGCCAGCACACAGGTGATGGACGAGGAGGGAGGTGTGGTTCCATCGGCAGTTGTGCCAGTTATATTACAAGCGGGGGGAATGGCAGGGACAGGCAGCGTACCGATGCTCGTAGAGGTAATGCCATTATTCGAAACAAAGGCAACCCTTGCGCTGCCATCGTTCAGAAAGATCAAGCCGGGCGGCAAAAGATCCTGGAATTGAACGTTGGAACTGGTTCCCTCAGGGATGCGCATCACAAGCCGATAACGAACGATCTCACCAATGGCCACATCCGCCCCAGCGGTAGATGTCTCGGATGTGGCAACCAAATATTTCGTCGGTGCAGCTTGAATACTGACGGTTGCACTGTCCTTGATGGGAAAATCCCAAACTGTATCGGGATAGTTATCGGGGAATGTGCCACTCGAAGAGGGGATATGGCTGGGTCCATCTTCGTAACTTGCATAATTGGTGAGAACTTCTGTATTGATGTAATCGCCAGGCGCCACATCGGGCCTGACCTGCAAATCGTAGGTAATCAGAATGACATTATTTCCCAGATTGGGATCATGAGCCTGACACACCCCTTGCCCGACCGGATCAACCAGCTCAATGCCGTTTCCAAACAAATCGTCTGCCGTATTGGCAAGACCATCGGGTCCACAAGGATCGCCGGGCCACACACCTGTACACGATGAACCTAACCCTACGAACGAGATGGGACCCGTCCCGTTTCCATAAAAAATCTGGAGATTGAGCCCACCGGCTGGTATCTGATAAATATCCGGGATCAAATCGCGAATGACAAGATCGAATGCGCCCTCGAGGCTCGTACCATGATTTTCGAGCGTGATGGCAAATGTCACGATGTCACCCGCGTCTACACCGCTGAGATCGCTATTGATAGGATTGCTCGCCAAACCGCTGGAATTGATCGTCCCTGTCCAGCGAGGTGCATTGGCAGGTGGCAGAAAGGTAACCCCTGCAGGACCTGTGCTTGAAGGGCTGAACACACCAGAGGGGCTACTCGTCCACACCACACCTTTGCTCGAGGACATAATCGGCTGAGTGAGGATGAATTGCAGCAATACATCCGCCGAACTGGAGGTAAGTTGTGTGCTGCCTTCGTTCGCATGCGCTTCATTCGTGAGGAATAATTGATCGGCAAACGGCTCTTTTGCAACTGTCAGCGTGAACAGCAGGTCAATCGTTCTAGATTCGTTCGCGGGGTTATCGTAATCTCCATAAGTGAAAGTCAAACTATTATTGACAAAACTGGTGCTGAGGGTTGGCACAATACCGGAATAGGAGCGGAACGTGTCGGCGGGTCCGAACTTGGCACGCCCAGGAGCAGGAACGGTCCCATCCACCACATCATCGAAAACCCAGGCGGGACCATCTTGATGCTTGGGGTCAACGTAATCCGTATCATCCGCATCATCCACGAAGAAGATAGGCAGGGGTAGATAGTCAACAAGAGAGAGGTCCTCAACATCGCTTGTATTCAAGCCATAGGTCAAGCGGAAGGTGACCGTATCTAGGGGTTTGATCACCACCAACCCGCCGGAAGTAACCCAATTGGCGGGGTTCGTATCACCGTTGACCGCATAAATGGATTTGGCTAAAGTTTCACGTCCAATGCTCACACCGGCAACTGCATTATCACTTTCAGGTTGTCCCGAAACAAAAGTGCTCGTATCCAGCACATTTCCCGAAATGGTCACTACGTCATCAAGTGCATCGCCCTGATCCACACTGGGATCACCCGATGGGAAATCGTCTGCAAACACATCCTGAATGACGGTTCTGAAGACAAGTGTTGCTGTTGTGGGTCCATCGTTATAGGAGGCGCAGTCCGGGGTCGGGCTGCCAGTGACCGGGTTGACACATCCACCCACCATTCTGCCGTTTTGACCACGCGTAATGATTTCATCCGAAACACGGAAGATGAGTGTGGTCGTCCCATCGTTCGTGGCGGGATCGCTGGACGTGCATTCTGCTCCGGGTCCGCCCGTGTAATTGCAAGAAACATCGAAGTTTGCGCTGCTCATGCCAGCCAGCGCCAGCACATAGGGATTGCCGTTCACACCCAGCGTAGGCGTAAAACTCGAATCGAAGCGCTGTCCATCCGAGATCACATCCGTTATGACAACACTTCCAAAGGCGAAGAAGTCGGAGACTTGAAACGTCAGGGTATATTCGAGGACATCGCCAGGGGAGACATTACCATCGGTTACATTTACGACGCTCTTCTGAATAGCAATGGATTTATTCTGCAAAATGTGCAACGGAGCACACGCGGGACAGGTCGCGTTTGTCGAAACAGAAGTCGGCGCATCTCGCGAGTCGAGAGGCGTCCAATCCGTCTCAGCCCAGGCAATATTACCGGAGGTGGTATCATCCCCGCTTGTTGGGTCAATGATGGGGCTTGAAGTTGCATTCAATCTTGGGACGAAAAAATCCACTGTGATCGAGATGTCAGCTCCCGCTGCGCCGGTAATCGAGGGCCAGCGTATAACGAGATCGTTATTGGGCGGATTTTGCGCCGCACCGGTCAAAGGCTGATCATCAATCACAAATCCAGAGGGTGTGATTGAAGCAACACCAATATATTGCACCGTATTCGGGAGATAATCGGTAACGGTCAAATCAGAAAATGTCTGCCCGGAAGCCAGATCAACCGTGATCGTATATTGTCGTGGATAATTCGGTCCGCTAGCCGTTTCATCCTCTGTATTGCCCGGACCAATATACGATTTCTCGATCGTCATCAAGGAAGGGCTTACCGAACCGCTGGGCCATCCGCTCCCATCAACAGTCGTTGGGCTGACGATAGATACGTCTCCACAGCACCAATCATCGAGGGGCGTTGTGCCAAACATATAGCCTCCGCGCGCTCGAATCGTAAGGGGCGTATTTACATCTGCCAGATTACTCATTGCCGCATTGACGGTCACAATAAGCGGAGGTTGATCGGGTGTGAAAGACCCAAACGGCAGGCGCAAACTGACGAATTGATCTCCCGCAGGACCACAAACCGCCAGCGGTGTGTTGGAACTATCCACCGCCCAGGGATGCGAAACACAAGTAATGTAATCGGTTGGATAAACCGGCGGGGGTGGACCCGGCGGCGGGTCGGGAAATGTTTGCACGCTCAAGGTGTCGTCCCCCGTATTGAACGTATACCCAAGTGCAGTGGCGCTCACAAAAACAATGCCATCTTGCACATCCAGGTTGAAGTCACCATCTGCTCCATTGCTTGGCAGAATGAGATCAAGGAAGGGACCATATCCTGGATCCGTACCGTTGTTATCAAAGGTCACAGTAAACGAGAAAGTATCACCCAATGTAACATTGCTGGGCATACTCAGACTTACCGACACCCCCGGAGCATTTAAAGGCGCTGTAGCAACCTCTTGTACGGGTGATAGACCGGGAGCAGCGACTGTTGTCTGTGCTTGCAAAAAAGCTGTCCCCACCAACGCAATCAATAGCCACAGACGGAGCAAGTGCGCGGAGCGATAATTCATGAATTCCTCCAAGGCAAGATTTCAAAAAAGAGCATAGGCGCTCGAAAGATCCGGATATCCCTACGCCCTGCTTCAATGATCCATAAGTTGTATAAGATAAAACAATACGAAACCCAGCCAATAATTAGGCTGGGTTCGCTACTTGCTCCCCAGTATCCTTACCTTCTGCCAGCCAAAGGAAAAGCGACCAAATCGAGACACTGGATCATTGCATCCTAAATTAAATTTTTTTCATTATATGCCTGCAAACAATAAATGTCAATTACATTGCGCAAGGTTTATCCGCAAAACATATCAGGCAAACGAGAGAATAGCCGCCTACGCGCGAGAACATAAGAAAATATTCCCTCACGCCGGCCAACTGACAATCTTTGCAGAGAGCCCCTTGAGTTCCTGAATTGACATCGTCCATCACTTCGATTATGCTTACCAATGTCCGGGCAGGACCGGCGCGGCAGAGCCTTCCAAACCCCGCCAGGGTCGAAAGACAGCAACGGTAAGGAAGTGCCTCTGGGTGCCGCCGATCACCTGCTCGGATATTCACTCAAACATGATGAGATCAAAACGCTGGGCATTCGTTCTCCTTGCCCTCATCATCGGTATCGGCATCGGGCTGATCTATGGGTGGGTCATTGATCCTGTCGAATTTTATGACCTCACACCCGACACCCTGCGCGCAGATTACAAAGCCGATTACGTCCTCATGGTGGCGGAAGCCTATCGCCTCGAACAGGACCCGGCCCTTGCCGCACAACGATTAGCCATCTTTGGCGCCCAATCCCCCTCCTCCATCGCGGCAGAAGGATTGAACTACGCGCGCGCGAATGGCTTTTCTGATGCAGACATTGCCCTAATACAGGAACTCGTCATAGCCATGCAAAGCTGGAGTGGAATCTTCCCATGAAACAATTTCCGTGGGACATCCTCCTTGCGCTTCTCGCGGGACTTGGGCTGGGTCTCGTTTACTCCTGGCTGATCTCCCCCGTACGCGTGTACGACTCCGAACCCGCCGCCCTGCGCGCAGACTTCAAAGACCAATACCGCACCGTCATTGCCGCCGCCTACGCTGCGACGGGCAATCTCCCACGTGCACAAGCACGCCTCTCTCTTCTCAAAGACCCGAATCCAATCGAAGCCTTGAACGCGCAGGCACAACGCACACTTGCCAGCGGAGGTTCCCTTACACAAGCCGACCAACTTGCCGCGCTGGCACTTGCTCTTCAAACCGGAACAAATTTGCTTCCTGTCTCAACACCGCACATCGAAAATACAGAGCCGTCCAGTCCAACATTCCCGCCAACCTTTACCCCGATTCCTACCGATGTATTCTTCACACCCTCAGAAACCCCTGAAATCATTGAAACCCCATCGCCGGAACCAGTCATCAACATACCCACCCCACGCCCCACGCGCACACCTGTCCCAACCGTCGGCGCACCATTTGCCCTGATCGCACAGGATACTCTCTGTGATCCCAACCTGCCGGATGGGCTACTGCAAGTGATGGTCTTCGGAGCCAACCGCAGACAACTTCCCGGCGTAAAGATCATCATCACCTGGGAGACGGGTGAGGAGCAATTCTTCACCGGTCTCAAACCTGAACTCGGCAACGGCTATGCAGATTTTCTCATGCGCCCCGATACGATCTATACTGTTCAACTCGCGGCAGGCAGCGACATCGCGGCGAATCTGGTCGCGCCCTCCTGCCAATCTCCCAGCGGAGAGACCTTTCTAGGCAGTATCAAACTTACCTTTCAACAGCCATAAAACGATCCCTCGACTTTGACCCTTTAGGCATGAGATCAAGAAACCTTCCCCATCGGGCCCTTCCAATTCCATTACCGCTTCCACTCATATAATGCACAAGAAGGGCGCTTCTGCACCCTTCTTTGCCTTTCTACTCAAAGAGCCAAAGTCGGCTGAAATACTTTTTTCCTACGGCATGGGATTGCTGTTTGCCCAATCGTTCCCCAGCCTGACCTCAACATCCACCGTCGAAGCAGGATCGGGCTTAATCAAAATCTGTGTATTTGAGTTGATCCCAAACAATGTCTGCAGATATTTCAACGTGTACAACTTCGGGGAATATAAGACGATCACCGTACGGTCATAGGCACGATCTGCGGGACCCACTTCTGTCACCGCCAAACCTTGCGCCAAGAAGTAATTGCCTGTGGTCACTTCAAGGCCGGGGGTATATGACCCATTCAAAATGCGCACGCGCGCTGCATCCGCTTTCATCAGCGCCACCGGATCACCCTGCGCCGCCAGTGGACTCAGCGCGCCGCCCGAGGTGAAGATCTCATCGCGCAAAATTCGAATCTTATCCGGCAAGGGCTTCATGATGCTAGCGTTCTCTCCTCCCAGCACCACATTATCGAGCGTGACCATGCTGTAATCAATCACGCCTTGTTTGATGCTCTCCACCGGAATATCTTTTGCCAGGACAGCCAGTCGCAGCGCCGTATCAAAGGGCATGTTGGTTTTGATGCCCGAAGAAAATTCATTATAGAGTTGATTCGCGTTGCTGATCAGCATGGGGAAAACTTCGGGACTGAACACTTTATCGCGAATGGCAAGAATCGCCTTTTGCTGTCGTCTGGCTCTGCCGATGTCCCCATCGTCGCCTTTACGATAGCGCACATAAGCCAGCGTTTTTCTCCCATCGAGATGGCGCATGCCACAACAGGTGAGGCGGATCTTATCCAGCCCCCCGCCGACTGGGTCCAATCTCAATTCTTCATCGTTATAAATATCAATCCCACCGATTAAATCTATGAATTCAACGAATGTGTTGAAATCAATTTGAGCGTAATAGTGGACCGGTACGCCGATGAATTGCTCCACAGTCTTCATCGCCAGCGCGGGACCACCACCCGGCAATTTATTGCTCTCGCCCGATGAGTAGGCGGTATTGATGCGGCTATATCCGAATCCCGGAATATTTACCCACATATCACGCGGGATCGAAAGCATGCCCGCCGTCTTGGTGAGGGGATCAATCGTCAGCAGGATCATCGTATCTGAACGTGGCGCACCTACTCCTGCCTCCCAATCGCGATAATCCAGCCCAATGACGAGAACGTTGATGCGGCTGGCTCCATCCCATGCAGGCGGAAGTTCAAGTTCGGGGATACTGGCAGGAGGTGGAGGCGCGTCGGTTGTTGCAACCGGTGTGCCTTCCTCATTCAATACGGGTCCACGCAGCCCAGCGGTTACAGTGCCACAATCAGAGGGCGGCATGCCGGGTAAGGGTGTAATCGTCCAACAAGTAACCAGTTCCCGCACGAAAAGGTAACTGCCGAGTGCCAGCCCAATGGCAATGATCCAAAAGATAATTTTTCCCACAGAGGGGCGTGCAATTTTGAAGTCTTTCAGAAAGTTAAGTTTATTCATAGCGGTTTAATATACACCATATCTAGTCCAAGTCTTTCCAGGCCTTCTTTTGCCCAATGCTCCAGCAAGGCGGAGCCTTCTTGCATGACTTGCATCATCACAGGGATAGCGCGGTGATCGCGAATTTCGGCCAGAGCGCGCAAAGCATGAATGCGCGCAGACGGCGCGCCTCCTTTCACCGTTTCAATCAGAGAGGGGACGGCGGCACTTCCAATTTTGACCAGCGCATTTGCCGCCAGACTACAAACCATTGTATCTTCATCGCTTAAGGCTCGGATGAGAGGCGGGATCGCGCTTTCATCGGCGCCGAGTCCCAGACCAAGCGCCGCACATTGACGAACTTCGGGGGCGGGATCGCTCAGAAACAGGATCAACCTCTCGGTCCGTTGTGAAGCGTGAGGCATTTGCGCGAGGACGCGCACCGCCCACCAACGCGCATCCACATCCGCAGAACGGGATAGTTCCAATAAAGCGGGGATCGCCTCTTCGCCAAACTGAATCAATTGAGAGACGGCCGCTTCGGCGCGCGTTTCATTTCCGCAAGTCAGTTCGTTTAGAAGTCTCTGCAGTGATTCCACGTCATCTCGCGGGCGGAGGAATCGGCAACGCTTCTTCAGCAACCCCGATCCATTTATCCCCTTCTTCAATCAACATCACTGGGATGTCATCCAGAATGGGATATTTGCGGTTGCATTCCTTACAGATGAACCATGTGTTTTTGTAGAGTTTGAGTTCGCCGCCTGTTGTGCGCACACAATTGGGGCAGCGCAGAATTTCAATCAGAGTTTCGCTGATCATGAACTCTCCATTTGAGCAGAAATTTTACCAAAGACTCTCGACTGTGTTGTCCGAAGATTCTTTGTTTGCACAACGCGGACACACTTGAGAAATTCTCGAACAGACAGGTCATTCTCTCAGGGTGTGCAACATCAGTTATGAAGAGGGGGTGCGACATAGATTTTTCTCTTTTGCCAATTTTTCAGGGTCTCTGGAATTGGGACCATATTGGCAAACGGCGCGCCAGGGTTCGTAATGGGTGACGATTTGATCCTGGAAGAGAACCGCGCCATTTTTCCAAACCGTGCGGGTGACTGTGACATCGGCACCGTTTGCCGCCCAATCCACTTGTTTCATCTCGTTCTTGCCCAGGTCGGGGTTTTCTTCAAAGAGAGGCGGCGGTGCGGGGACAAGATTCGTGGGGCCTGTGGTATCCCAGGTGACCGAACGCCCGTCGCTGGTGGAATAGAATTTCCAGGTCAGCGTACGCGCATTGACGTTGACGTAGGTCTCCATCAAAATCCAATAGGGTGAGTCGTTCTTGAATTTGAAATCCACGAGCGGGAAGTAGACCGTCGCATCCAACCCTGCCAGACGTGGATCGAGCGCGCCGCTGGCGGTCATTTCATAATATGAAACCCGATACGCATGAGAATATCTTTCCACAATCGGGAATCCTGAGAAGAACACCGTGCGGAATAACGTTGTGCTAACCTGACATACGCCTCCCCCGACGCCTTTGATAGTACGTCCGCCATAGATGATCAATGCTTCGGCGAATCCGCTTTCGAGGCTGACATCGCCCATCGTGGCGCCCATGGAAAACGTCTCACCCGGTGCGACAAGCACCCCATGAAAGCGCGCGGCCGCTGTCTGAATGTTTTGAATGCGTTCCGGGCTGGAACCATAGAAATAAGAGGTTTCCTGCCAGAGCAACTGTGTGATGCCTAGTTCTGCGGCCGTCGCCGTGGAGGGGACTCTCGGCTGCACGGTCGTCACCACCAATTCCACCGTGTGCTCGCCTCGTA
The DNA here is from genome assembly GCA_035574015.1 of Anaerolineales bacterium. Classification (GTDB taxonomy): domain Bacteria; phylum Chloroflexota; class Anaerolineae; order Anaerolineales; family Villigracilaceae; genus Defluviilinea. Next base: position 7,128 of record DATLZK010000086.1, on the reverse strand, counting down.
ATAGCGCATCGGTGATCGCCTGAATACTGGCGTCCACATCCACAACCAAACCTGTGCGCGAGGGTTCGAGCAATTCGAGTTGACGTGTTTCATCGTTGAAGATGAAACGTGCATCCGCGGGCGGGCGATCGGTTCGCATTTTCACCGTTTCAAGCATTTCGCGCAGACCGTTTGGATTCAAAGTCACTTGGACTTCGGTTTGATTTCCATTTTGCACGCGCTGAACGCCCAGCAGATTTGCTAGCACTTGCACATCATAGACGAAGGGACCCGGCGCGTTTTCGACCGAGGGAGGAACGACAAGCGTCAGGGGCTGGCTGAGGATTCGACGCGCCACTTCCGCCTGCGCACTGACATCCAAAATCTGCGGCTGGATCTCCTGCACCACAAGCGGCACTTCACCATCTTTAAAAGTTTGCAGTTGCGCCGCAAGATAAATCAGTGTGGCTTCGATCTTCAATTCTCTGCCCACTTGTCCCGGTTGAGCGATGACGTTCGTTCCTTCCAAAGCAAGGCGCGCCTCGACCACAGGCTGGTTGACCTGCAGGGCGATCTGACTGAGATATTGAAAAGCCACGCGTTCATCGAAGATGATGACAGGCGAGACTCGCACGCCCGCGCGCCGCGCCTGCAATTGCGCGGATAACGCACCGAAGATCCCGCCGCTTCTTCCCACCTCATAGGCGGCTCGCGCGCTGGAGGAAGGATCGAACACCATGCCTAATTCCGCGGGAGTTGCCATCCATGCCTTTTCCCCATCCCGAAAGAGTATCTTTCCAGTGATGGGGTAGGACAGCGTTTGATGTAATTTCACTGCCGCGTCGGAGGGGGTGAGACCCGAAAGGTCCACACCGGCAACGTTGACGCCAGGGAAGATTCGTCCCGCATAGAGGAGCTGATAGCCCAGCATCCATGCCAGGATCGTCATTAGAAACAACACAATGCCGCTTATAAGAGCGGCAATCACTTGGGGAAGCCATAACGCGCGTGGATACGGTTGAGAGAGAGTCGTCATGAATGAAAATTGAATTTTATGAAATCACAAAGTTCATACAAAGAAGGTACAAATTCTTTTCGCTTTTTTTGTAAGCGATGCCTATCCTTCTCGGATAGTCTTTTGATGAAATTTATTATACCTTGCGGAATTTGCCAAAGTTAACGAGGAATGAGAAGGTCATAGAATCGCTCATAACCGGGTTTTTATGACGGATGACAAAACTTATTTGTTCCTGCCGAATTTTAAGCCGGGGATGAGCATGGGAGTGCTGGAGCGATAAGCGGCGTACTCCTGCCCAAATTCGCGGAGGAGCTTTCTCTCCTCGAACATCGCCCCCACAAGGATATAGACCGTCAGAGCCAGATAGACAATGAACGCGTTCATAGTCACATGCGGAGATAGCCAGAGTATCAGCAATCCGAACGTATATAGTGGATGGCGCACAAAACGATAGAAGCCGTCTGTCACAAGTTTTGCCGGTCTTTCCTCCTCGAACAATTGGCGCAGACCGACAAAAGCCAGCACGTCAGTTTGCAAGAGAGTCACAAAAAGCAAGAGCGCAGAAATTCCCTGCCCTGCCTGCATAAGAAGGCTCCACGGCAAGGGAATTTGATATAGGTTTCGATCCGGCAATGTGAACATCAGATAAGGAACAGGCACAAAACTAACAAGCGCAAACAGATTGTAGAACAGCCGATAGAGTTTCATGAATCCATCCCCAAAGGTTCGGCGGAGAAATCCCTTGAACGCAAGGGATGCCGTGATGGAATGGACGATTCCCCAAACTGCAATGACAAGAAGCAATTCAACCATTTCTTTACTGCCCTACCCCAAAAGCAGAGAGTTCGATTGTTTCTTCATTCGTGCGCACAATGTAATGAGGCACCCAGCCTACACCAAAGAGGCGGACAAAGACATCCGTTTTCTTTGGTGCAACTACCACCTCGGTAATCTGGTTGACCACACTCCCCCATTTATCGTTGATGGAGGCAATCGTTTCTTCGCGGCGTTTTTCCAGTTCGGCAATTTGCTTCTTGTAGAGGGCAATGGCATCCAATGATTCTTCCACTTCCGCTTTTGCCTGTTCGGTCAGGCGACGCTTGGTGAGCGAGGAGGATAATCTCGTTGCCTTACGTCTGCCCCCAAAGAGACCAGTGAGATTTTCAAGATGGGTGCCGGCCTCTTCGATTTTGCGGTGTGCAAGTTCGGCTTCGTCTTCACGCAATTCGCGTTCTTCACGCGACAGTTTGTCTTCGAGTATTTTGAGTTGACGGTCGAAGGAAGCGGTTGCTTTGGCAATCTCGGCATCGCGCGCGGCGCGGGCGGCATCGGCACAGGCTTTCATGAATTCCGCCGGGCTGACATCGGGACCTGCAAAGACTTTGAGGGCATGGTTTGCGCGCGCTGTAACGGACGAGTTGCGAAAGACCCAGTCGGTGAAATCTTTTTGGAGGGTGGTCATCAACTTGAGGTCGTTGAGCGGCGCATCAATCAAACCAAAACGCGAGGAGGGAACAGGTGATGTCTCGACGCCATCGAAGGCAGTGGGGTTGAGCATGTATTCCTCCCAGCGAACGGAGCCTTGTTTGTCCGGCGAAGTTACCAGGACGGCGCGCGCAATTTCGGTATCCACGCCGAGTTTGCGGTCAAGAATGCGCACTTGGGCAGCAGCGATCAGCGCGGGATGATAAATTACACCCTCGATCATAGCATCTGGAGGCATAGGTCGCTGTGCCGCTTGGAAGGCTTCGGGGAGGGAAAGGTTTTGCGGGAGGAAAAATTCGCGCAGACCGGAAGGAACAGGAGGTTTGGTGGCGCTTGCAGGAATTTGTTCATGACGATTGGTCATTGACGACGGAACGTTGAGAAGCGAGGGGGCGCTGGCCTGAGCTGAGGAAACGGAGGGAGATACGGTGTCCTGCAGCGGTTGAGTCCGAAGCGAAACGTTCGCTTGGACGAGTTGATTGAGCGCGGGGATCTGAGCCCGCGTTAAAGGTCCGGCGAGGAAGTTCATCACCCAGCGCGTTTGAAAGAGTTCCGGCGCTTTGGCGTGGACGTTGTGCAAGATGAAGACGCGTTTGCCGAGGGAGGAGATCAATTTATCGAAGACACCGCGTGAGATGCCGCCGGCCGCGCTTTCGAGTCCATCCAGCAGACGATTCTTATCTTGCTCGGTTTGCAACTTGCCAATGAACCATGTGCCTGCGTTCGAGAGGGCTTTGTAATCCACATCTACCGGGTTTTGTGTGGCAAGTAGCAGCCCCAAGCCAAAAGCGCGTGCGTTTTTGAGCATGCGCAAGAGCGGCTGTTTGGAGGGTGGGTTGCGCTGTGGTGGAAGGTAGCCGAAGATTTCATCCATGTAAAGGATGGCACGCAGGGAGGACGTACCGCTTTGTTTACGCATCCATGTTTCGACGGCGGAAAGCAAAAGGGTAACAAAGAACATGCGCTCGGTATCAGAAAGATGCGCCAGATAAAAAACGCTATGACGCGGACTGCCATCCTCCGTGTAGAGCAGGGATGAGACATCAAGGGATTGACCTTCACGCCACGCTTCAAAAGCAGGCGCAGCGAGAATGTTGTTCAATACCATGGCAAGTTCCATGCGGTCTTTTTCGGGGAAGAATGTATCCACAGGGAGGGCACCAAGTTTATTGAAGGGCGGGGTCTGGATTTGGAGAATGAGTTCGGTAAGATCAAGGCTTTTGCCTTTGCCCCAGGCATACTCGAAGATATTCGAGAGCAAGACGTGTTCGCGCGAACGAAGCGGATCCAGTTCTTCATAACCAACAAGCCCCAGCAAGGCTGTGACCGTGCCGGCGATTCGTTCGCGCAAGATTTCGCGGTTTTCATGCCACGGAAGATCAGGCGCGGCAAGCGATGAGAGAACGCTCACTGGGATTCCTGCATGTGAGCCTGGGGTGAAGACAGCAAAACGGACCGAGTTTTGGAGGACACGCAAACGTTCCTGTGGGATTCCCCATTCCTGCAAGCCGCGGCGCCACGCGAGGGAAGCCTCTTGCGCGGCTTGTTCGATTGTCTTTCCCGTGCGGCGCGCCACTTCAGGATCAATCCATGGCTGAAAATCTTGCGGGGCAAGATCGGGGAAATGCAAGAGTAGATTCGTGAGATCACCTTTGGGATCAATGAGGATGGCAGGGATACCTTGAAGGGCGGCTTCTTCCAGCAGAGCAATGCACAAGCCGGTCTTGCCGGAACCGGTCATGCCGGTGACGACCGCGTGCGTGGTGAGATCGGCAGGATCATATTTCACCGGTTTGGAGGTAACAGCCTGTTTGATAGGATCGTAGGCGCGTCCGAGATAAAAGGCGTGGTCAGTCATAGGTTCTCCCAATTGGAAAGTGCGCTGAGAAAATTAGAACGAACGTGCTAGAGGGTTAATGTACTCGATTTTCGCACAACTTACAAGGAAATTAAGAAGCGGCGCGCCAGGTAGTGCTTGCGCGGTCAAACTCAGCATACTTTCCCCTTCGAGTGTGAGTGCTTTGAAATTCACCCGATGCTTTTTAAGGGAGGCGATTCAATACTTGTCGTTGTCGTCATCCTCGTCGTCGTTATCGTTGTCATCTTCATCATCGTTATCGTTTCCATTGCTATTGCTATTCCCATTGTCATTGTTGTTTTCATTATCGTTATCATTTCCATTTTCATTGTCGTTCATATTGCCATTGTCGTCATTGTTGTTATTCTCATCATCGTCATTATTCTCATCATTATTGCTATCATCATCGTTTCCATGATCGTCACCGTCGCCGCTCGATCCCGAATCACTTCCCTCTGACCCATTTTCTTCAATTTCGATCTTTGCGGCGATGAATATTCCATTGGCGGCAAAATAACCTGTCGCTTTCGCTTGGACGCCTAGGCGCGGTGTGCCTTCGATTACAGCGAGGCTGACATCCACCAGTGCATTACTGATCGTCCAAATCGAACCGTTCATCGAGGTGATGACGCCCTCGAGGGATTCGACTTTGGGCGTTTTTGTCGGCCTGACGCGCGGTCCGCCTCCTTCGGACCCTTTGCCAGCTTCGTCCTCAATTTCGATTTCCTCTTCCTCGTGCTTTTCCTCTTCGAGAATCTTTGGTAAGACTGCGTTTGGGGGGAGCAGTTCGATTCGTTCAGCAAGCACAAAGCCTGTATCTTGTGTTTGCCCTCTCACGCGCACTGCCGCGCCGATCAGGATAGGCTCATCGGGCAAGCGAGTCTGGGCTGAGATAACGACCGGGATACCGGAGACCAGCCAACGGGTCCCGTCCTGATGCGTAACGTAGCCGGAGAAATCCACTTTAGCAACGCGCCCTCGCGCGAAGAGTTCGTACAATTCTTCCAATCGCTCGTTTTCGTGTTCGTATTCCAGAGCTTCACGCTTTTGTACATCAAAGGTGAAGAAGAGGGTCAGATTTTCCCATGTTCGTTTGAGGGGGTAGAGGTTGTCGCCGGGCAATGTGGAGGAAGCGGCGCGCACGAGGCTGGTCCCGCTCAGGAAGATGGTAATCACGATAGTGAGGATGAATGCGAAACGCCTTAGTAAAGCAGGTTTTGGAAAAGATAGAGCACGGGTGGTATTTGTTTCGCGCATTTGCGCGGCGCGTTGAAGGACTTTAGCGCGGGTGCGTATCACCGTATCCTGCGGAGGTGGAGGGGCTGCCATCTTCTTTGTTTTGATGGATAATTCGAGAAGGGGACGGAGTTCGTCAGCAAGATCGGGATAACGGGCGAGGGCAGCGTCCATCTCGGCGCCTCGCTCGATTTCATTCAAGCAAGTCTCTAAAGCATCATATAACCTATCCATGTTGCGCCTCCCCTAGATTACGCTGGAGCGAGGCCAGCGCGCGGAATTGGAGCGCCTTGATCGCGTTCACATTTTTCTTCATATAGGCGGCAGTCTCCTCCAAAGAATAGCCCTGGCCAAATCGCAGCGCGATGACATCCTGTTGCTCGGGGGTAAGTTGTGCATAAGCCTGCCAGAAAAGTCGTTTTTCTTCGCGCGCATCCACTTCTGCGTGAACATCGGAGGCATCTGTCAGGGTATCTGAGAGCGCCTCGAGGGGTTTGCGATATTTTCGACGCAGGTAATCGTTCACCGCATTGGAGGCAGTGGCGATGAGCCAGCCTTTGAGGTGGGTTTGCGGTCCTTGTTTTTTTTGCACGGCTTCCAATAAGCGCAAAAATACATCGCCCGCGATGTCTTCTGCATCTAACGGATCGTTGATTCGATACAGGACATAGCGATAGATTTCAGGAAAGTATTGATCGTAAACTGCCCCCACCGCTTGTGCATCCAACCGCTGCAGTGCTTCGAGTATCTCTCTTTCGTCGTAATCAGACATGTATGGCCTGCCCCACCAGGTGATGAAGAGCGAACTTTCTTCGGAGGGTTTCATAGTCAAGTATATCACCCAACGAAACGTGCAATGGTAGATGAATGAATACGTTAGTTGTTATATCGTCGTCAAAATAGGGGAAAAGTTACGGGGCTGGGCTATTTTAGAGGAGACAAGCAAGATAGGGATTACGGGTTGGCTTTCAAGGGGAATGCATGTTTGCTGTAGAAGGCAGACAGTAGGAGTTCCAGAAGGGATGTCTGGCAAGGCTTGGCACGAAAGGGCAGACGAGGCTTGATCGAGAAGTTGGGGTTGTCAACCTCCCAATGTTAGTACCAATTGAAAATAGAAAAATCAGGCATGTTGGATTGCGTACTGATGGGGCGTCAAACCTTGCAACGCCTCGTGTGGGCGGATCGTGTTGTATTCGTACAGCCAGTGTTCTGTAATAGCACGTACCTCCTGCAAGTCGTCGAACAAATAAGCATCCAGCACTTCTTCGCGGAAGGTCCGATTGAAGCGTTCGATGTAGGCGTTTTGGGCAGGTTTGCCAGGTTGAATGTGCGCCAGTTCAATGTGATGGCCCTGTGCCCATTCGGCTAGCCGTTGGGAGATCAACTCCGGACCATTATCCATGCGGATCTATTTGGGCGTTCCACGCCAGAGCAGAAGCACTTCCAAAACACGAATGACCCGTTCCGCGGGTATGGAAGTGTCTACTTCGATCCACAAAGCCTCCCGGTTGTAGTCATCCAAGATGTTCAAGGTACGAAAAGCTCGTCCGTT
>DATLZK010000085.1:0-152474 GCA_035574015.1 Anaerolineales bacterium | reverse complement strand
GTTAGGAATGTGTGCACTCAAAAGTTGTTAGAACTGGCGTAACTGCCTGTCCGCCTCACCCCCAACCCTTCTGGGAGCAATCATCGGAAATTTTGACGTCTTTCGCAACGAAATCTACTCGATGCGACCTGTTCCGGGAGGGTAGGCAATTATGAATTTTCTTTATCTTGCATTGAGCGCTCATACTCCACATGAACTGAAATGTTCGGACCATAAATCCGACTCGATTCGCGAGAACTCGCGGAATGTTCTGCGGTATCCTAACCGCCTCTCCCGGAAGAGGGGAAGGGGTGAGAGGAAGCGGTCGGGAAATGCAACATACCGAAATCTTCGATTGTCTAATCCGAATTCATGTCGGGATTGTTTCCCATGAGTTGGTTGCAAAAATTCTTGACATATTCGAATTCGGGAGTACAATCCGCTCATCTTTTTGTTCCCGTCACCGCCTCTAAAAAGATACCACTTGCTTGTGTCCAACCGTTGATCGCACAGGTCAGCGTTTGCGAACAGTAGTACACAAATTGCGCGTCTTGTTTCAGATTGACTTGAGCATCAGCACAGGTGGAACGTTCGGACAATTTGTGGACTGCTGAAATCAATCACCCAGAGGAGAGGTGCATATGATTAAACCGGTAAGGTATCTTGTTTCTGCCGTCGTTATTGCGGTCCTGTGGCTTGGATCGTTGGCGATGGCACCCGCCGCGCGTTCAGATGCGTTGATTCGTCTGAAGAGCGGCTCTTTTGTTCCTGCACAAAGTCAATTCGCACAGCAGGGGAGTCAGAAATATTACATTGTACAGTTCACAGGACCCGTTCAGCAGTCCTGGAAAGATGCGCTGAGCGCAGAAGGTGCGGAGATTCTGGACTATATCCCAGATTTTGCATTCAAAGTCCGTATGAATCCGAGCATCGCAAGCCGTGTGGCGCAGAAAAATTTTGTCAGCGCGGTGATTCCTTTTCGGGCGCAATTCAAGTTCGGCTCTGCTGTGATTCGTGATGGTGAGACGCGGTTGTATCGTATCCGCATCGAAAGGGGGTCGGATTTCGGGCTTGCTCGTTCGCTTGTCACGCGTACGGGAGCACAAGTTCTCGGATTCGAGGGAGATACAATTTATGTTGCAGCAAATGGCGCGGTGATTGATGCCATTGCTACAGTGGATGATGTAGCTTCCATCGGGCCTCTTTACATGTACGAAAAGTTCGGTCGTACAAACGCTCCTGCATCGAACGACACAGGGAGAAACATCATCGGTGCCAATGTTGCCAACGCACGCGGATATGACGGTTCGACGCAAATCGTAGCCGTTTCCGATACGGGCATCGGCGGCGGGACGGCGACTACCGCGCATCGCGATATTCCAGCCAGCCGCATCGTGGCGATCTTCAACTGGCCCGGTTCTGCGGGGGGATGTTTCCAAAGCGTTATTGATGATGGTTCGATTGACGTGGACTCCGGCCACGGCACACATACTGCCGGTTCTGTGCTGAGTGCGGGTGATAGTAGCGGGCTTGGCCGCGGTGCGGCGCCGGCTGCGAGACTGGTCTTTCAGTCCACAGAAAACTGGGCGACCATCACCACCTTCTGTCAGATTTTTGGAGGATGGCCCGCAAGTGGTTATTTCCTCACCGGTCTTCCCAGCGATTTGCGAACGATGTATCAGCAGGCATACGATGCTGGTGCGCGCATCCATTCCAACTCCTGGGGCGCAGCGGTCGCGGGAGATTACACGGTGGACAGTGCTAACACCGACTCGTTCGTATGGAGTAACCGCGACATGGTCATCACTTTCTCTGCCGGAAATGAAGGCATTGACGCAAACAGCAATGGCGTGATTGACAACGACTCCATCGGCGCACCCGGCACGGCAAAGAATGTGATTACGGTAGGCGCATCGGAAAATCAGCGCACAGATAACTATCCGTGCGACACATCGCTCACCTACACCACCTGCGCTTCACAGGGCGGTGTGAACAATATCTTTACGTATGGTTCCGCATGGCCCTCCGATTATCCCGCCAATCCGATCAACAGTGACCCCTCTGCGGGTAATGCGCAGCAAATGGCGGCGTTTTCCAGTCGCGGTCCCACCGATGATAATCGCATCAAACCAGATGTGGTCGCACCCGGCACCTGGATTCTTTCAAATTACTCTGATCTCTATCAGCAGGGCTACGATGGGTCCACGAATCCACGTAACAATGCTTATCAGTACGACGGCTGGGGCTTCCCCCTCAACGCATTCTACAAGTACATGGGCGGCACCTCAATGTCCAACCCACTCACAGCAGGCGGCGCCGCGATTGTAAAAGACTATTACAGCAAGGCGCACGGCATCAACGCCTCTGCAGCCCTTGTCAAAGCGACCCTCATCAACTCTGCTGTGGACATGCTTGACGAGAACAACGATGGCGCTAACGACAACGACTACCCCATCCCCAATGTCCACGAAGGCTGGGGGTTGGTGAATCTCGATGCCGCGACGGATGGAACGATCCAATTCGTGGATGAGGGAACTGGTCTTTCCACAGGCGGCTCACAAACCTTCAACGTCACCACAACCGGTGGCCCCTTGAAGGTCACCCTCGTGTGGACGGACTATCCCTCCACCGACACAGCTTCCGTGAATCTTGTCAACGACCTCGACCTCACCGTCACCGGCCCGAGCGGCACTTTCCGCGGCAACGTCTTCTCCGGTGGCTGGAGCGTCACCGGCGGCTCGGCGGACCGGCGCAACAACGTCGAAAACGTCTATATCCAGAATCCCGCCGCAGGGACTTACACCGTGACCGTGAGCGGCTACAACATCCCCAACGGACCACAGAAATTCGCCCTCGTGGTGGACGGCGGATCGCTCGGCTCTGCGCCCACACCGACGCCTGGTCCCACCAACACACCGACCAACACTCCGGCACCAACCAATACACCCACACCCACAAACACACCCGTTCCTTCCACCAGCACAGGCTTCCTCGCACCCTCTTCACAAGCCGCGCAGACCTCCAGCGCGGGTGATAACAATGGCTATGAAACCAACCCCACCAATGCCTTCGTGAATGATGGCGCCTTTGCTGTGGACCTCAACAGTGGGACGGGCACACAAACCTCCTGCACACACAACCGCAAAGACAAACATCACTTCTTCAACTTCAACTTCAACATTCCATCTACAGCCACAATTCAAGGCATCGAAGTACGCCTCGATGCCCGCGCTGATTCCACCAGTAACTCACCGCGTATTTGTGTGCAAATCTCCTGGGATGGTGGCGTGAATTGGACAACTGCCAAACAGACCTCCACGCTTGGCACATCCGAATCCACTTTCATCCTCGGGAGTCCAAGCGATGTGTGGGGTCGCACATGGAGTGTGACAAACTTCAGCAACGCCAACTTCCGCGTCCGCGTCATTGATGTGGCAAGCAGTACCGCCCGCGACTTCTACCTCGACTGGATTGCCGTCAACGTCACATATCAACCGTGACCTCTCATTGCCACAACCAAAATGGATGCAGAGGTCCTCTGCATCCATTTTTTATTTGCCATCCCCGCCTATCAGACCTATACTTGATACATCACGAATTCGTGAAGTGCTCTTTTGTATCATAGGAGAAAACATGACACCCCCCTTTCGCATCTTTTTCATCTCTCTCAGCCTGTGTTTGGCTCTGACGCTGGCTGCCTGCACAGCGTTATCTGCTCCGTCCAATTCTACTTTGATCCTTGCTACTACCACCTCCACCCAGGATTCTGGATTGCTCGATGTGCTTGTCCCTATGTTCGAGCAGGAAAGCGGCTATCGTGTACAGACGGTGGCGGTTGGAACGGGGGCGGCGCTCAAAATGGGTGAGGAGGGCAATGCCGATGTCCTGCTCGTCCATGCGCCGGAGGCTGAAAAAATGCTGATGGAAAAGGGCTTCGGCAAAGACCGCCTTCTGGTGATGCACAATGATTTCATCCTGGTTGGACCGCCTGCCGACCCGGCAAAGATTCGAGGGATGGACGTGGTGGAGGCTTATCGAACGATTGCCGCCGCTCGATCTCCTTTTGTGACACGCGGCGATGATTCCGGCACGCACAAGGCTGAATTGGCGCTGTGGAAAAAGGCTGGTCTCGACCCTGCGGCTTTTTCTCCGAACGTTTACATTTCCAGCGGGCAGGGGATGGGCGCTACGCTGAAAATTGCCTCCGAAAAGGCAGCCTATACCTTCACAGACCGCGCAACGTACCTGGCGCTTCAGAACAACCTTGATTTGGTCATCCTGGTGGAAGGGGATACGGCGCTCTTGAATGTTTACCACGTCATCACCATCAACCCTGAGAAATGGACCAACGTCAACTACGCTGGCGCGCTGGCTTTTGCCAAATTCATCACCCGTGAAGACATTCAGAACATCATTGGGCAGTTTGGCGTGGAGAAATACGGACAGCCGCTCTTTTTCCCGGATGCCGACAAGACCGACGCGGATTTAGGGTTAGAATAGTGGACGAAAGCCAAAAGTCGAAGGTCAAATTTCAACGACCTTCGACTTTTGAACGGATGCCCTATGTCCGAAGTTTTTCAAATCACCTTTCTCTCCCTGCAAATTTCCACGCTGGCTACGGTCATCAGCCTGTTGATGGGATTGCCGTTGGGCACGCTCCTCGCATTGGGACGATTTCCAGGACGTTCACTGTTATTAAGTCTCATCAATACCGGCATGGGACTGCCCCCGGTGGTGGTTGGATTATTCGTGGCGATGATGCTTTGGCGTTCCGGTCCGTTGGGCGATTTGAAATTGATCTACACTCCCGCCGCAATCGTGATAGCACAGGTCATCATCGCGTTCCCGGTAGTCACTGGGCTCACAGCTTCGGCTTTGCAAGCGTTGGATCCTCGTTTACAACTGCAATTGCGCGGCTTGGGCGCCTCCACGCCGCAAATGGTTTGGATATTGTGGCGAGAGGCGCGCATGCCTTTACTGGCCGCGCTGATGGCTGGATTTGGCGCCGTCATCTCGGAGGTGGGCGCAAGCATGATGGTGGGCGGCAACATCCGTTACCAGACACGCGTGCTGACAACCGCTATTGTGCTGGAAACCGGCAAAGGCAACTTTGATATTGCCCTGGGACTGGGCGTATTGTTGTTGATTATCACTTTCCTGGTCAATTGGGCGCTCACGGTCATTCAGCAGAGGAGCGCGAGAAAATGACAACCGCAACCGGCACGCCGAATGAGGCATTTGTCGTCATACGCGATTTGCTGGTTCGCCGCGCCGGGCGGACGGTTTTGGAAGTTCAGTCTTTGACGGTAAACAGAGGGGAGGTACTTGCCATCCTTGGTCCCAACGGGGCGGGCAAAAGCACCCTGCTTCTCACGCTGGCGCGTTTGCTCAAACCGGAGCGCGGGGAAATCTGGTTTGGCGGCAAGCCGCTTTCGGCAGAGTCAGACCTTGCCTACCGCCGCCGCATCGCGCTTGTGTTGCAAGATCCGCTTTTGTTCGATACATCCGTGTACGAAAACGTGGCGATTGGATTGCGTTTTCGCGGTTGGTCCAATGTCGAAATCCACCCAAAAGTCGAAGCCTGGCTGGAGCGTCTGAGAATCTCCCACTTATCAAAACGCCGCGCAAGCGAACTTTCAGGAGGTGAAGGACAGCGTGTCAGTCTGGCGCGCGCCCTGGTATTGGAACCGGAATTATTGCTGCTCGATGAACCTTTTGCCGCACTCGACCCGCCTGCCCGCGCTCGATTGCTGGATGATTTGGGAAACATTCTGCCCGAAAGTCATACCACCACTATCTTCATCACCCACGATGCGGAAGAAGCCTGTAAACTGGCTGGACGCATGGCGGTCGTGCTGGATGGACGCCTAGCGGCTTGCGGTACGCCGCAAGAGATTTTGCAAGCATTTCCAATGCTCAACGGGCACAAAGATTGACGCGCTTCTGCTTGACCGAATAAATTGCGATGATTCGTCCGTTGAACAGTTTTTTGCACCTTGCTACCCCTTTCCACCTTTCCTCTTTCCTTCCTCCCTTACAATATCCTCATGCACACCGACCTCTGCCTCCCCTGGTACTGGGAATACGATATTGACTTCGTCCGCTTCGTCGAACAAGCCTGCCATGAACACGGGCTGACCTTCTGGCAAATCACGCCCGAAAACCTGCTCGAATCCATCCATGCCCTCTACACCGGCGAACGTACCTTCCACACCCTGCTCGACCGTTCGCAGGGCGACGACCGCTTCCTGCCCATCAACAACTGGGCAAGGGAACACCATAAACGCCGCATCAACCCGCCCGAACTTTCCGCCTGGTCGGAAGACAAAGCCACCATGCACCTCGAACTCATCAGCGCGGGCATTCACACCCCCTACACCATCATCCTTCCGCCCTTCCTCGAACAACCCGTCCTTCGAAACGTGGATTTGACCCCGCTTGGGGGTCAATTCGTCATCAAACCATCGCACGGCGGAGGAAGCGCCGGCGTCATCCTCGGCGCTTCCTCCCTCGAGCAGGTCCTGCGCGCCCGTATGGAATTCCCCGAACAGAAATACCTGCTTCAAGCCACCGTCACGCCGCGCACCATTCACGGACGTCCCGCCTGGTTCCGCGTGTTCTACGCCGCCGGCGAGACCTATCCCTGTTGGTGGCATCCCTTCACACACGTCTTCTCGATTGTCACCCCGTCCGAAGAACACCGCTACGACCTCTTCCCCCTTCACGACATCACCCGACGCATCGCCTCCATCTGCCGCCTCGACTGGTTCACCACTGAAATTGCATTGACACACGAAAACTTCGTCGCTGTGGATTACGTCAACGACCAGATTGACACCCGCGTCCAATCCAAAGCCGTGGATGGAGTCCCCGATGAGGTGATGAGGAAAGTGGCAAATCAGTTGGTTGGATTGGCAAAGGAAAATAAACGATCGAATAAGCAATGAACAAGTAAATCGTTATCCGTCAAAACATTGCCACACGACAGGTTAAGGGAGATAATGAAACAGTACAACCGATTGCGGTAGATGGGAAGCAGGATATGCAAACGGTTCTCGGTCAGACGAGGTCGAAATGATCCGAAAAATCCTTGCCTTCAGCCTGATGCTCATTCTCGCGGCTTGCGGAACACAGCCGTCGCCAAGACCCACATCCACACCTTTCACAGGTACACCACGTCTCCTCATCATTGACACCGACATGGCGGCTGACGATTGGATGGCAATCCTGTATCTGCTCAATCGTCCCGATGTCAGCGTGAAAGCCATTACGATAACGGGTGCGGGGGAGGCGCATTGCGAACCGGGCGTCAGAAATGCCATGCGCCTCACTGCTCTGGCAGGACAGCCGTATATTCCCGTCAGTTGCGGGCGCGAGACTCCCCTGCAGGGGAATCATGCCTTCCCGTCCGCCTGGCGCGAGAGGGTGGATGCATTAGCCGGGCTCACTCTCCCAGATAACCCATCTTCTCTCTCGCCTCAATACGCTGTTGAACTGCTCGCCGTTACGCTTCGATCTTCTCCCGACAAAATGACCATCCTCGCGCTGGGACCGCTGACCAATCTGGCTGAGGTTTTGCAGGCAGAACCTGAACTCAAGGACAAAATCGAAATGATCTACATCATGGGCGGCGCAGTGGATGTGCCCGGTAATGTGGGTTTCTCGAATGCTGGCATTGACAATCCCTTTGCCGATTGGAATATCTACGTGGACCCTCATGCCGCCGCGCTGGTCTTCCAATCCGGCATCTCCATCACCCTGATTCCATTGGACGCCACCAACCACGCCCCGGTGACAGAAGGTTTTGTCAAACGCCTCAAGAACGATCGCCAGACAGCGGAGGCAAACTTCGTCTTCGACTTGCTGACAAAGACACAGTACCATGACTTCATTCGGTCGGGTGGCTATTATTTTTGGGATCCGCTTGCCGCCGCCATTTTGACCGATAACTCACTGGCAACTTTTGAAACCAAATCACTCATTGTGATCGAGGAAGAAGGTAAAAACAGCGGACAAACCTTGACGAGCGAAAACGGCGCATCCATCCGCGTGGCGGTCAATGCCGACGGTGAACGCTTTGAGCAGTTGTTCCTGGATGCACTGAACGCGCCCGAGTGATGAAACCCTCAACCTGAATTGACGTATATTGTCTATGGTTCTCAACTCAGGAGGTCACATGCCCAACATTCTCGAAGTCCGCAATCTCGTCAAAAACTACGGCAACTTCACCGCCGTCAAGGGAATTTCGTTCGACATCAAGGAAGGGGAAATCTTCAGTCTGCTCGGTCCGAACGGGGCAGGGAAAACCACCACCATCTCGATGCTTTCCACGCTCTACACACCCACCTCGGGCGACGCGACCATCGCGGGATACTCCATCACCAAAGACCCGATGGCGGTCAAGCAGGTGATTGGCGTCGTGCCGCAGGAGATCGCGCTCTACGAAGACCTGACCGCCCGCGAGAACCTCATCTTCTGGGGGCAGATGTACGGCTTGAGCGGCAGGTCCCTCCACTGCCGCGTGGACGAGGTGTTGGAGCAGATCGGTTTGGCGGATAAAGCCAAGAACCGGGTCAAAACCTATTCGGGCGGGATGAAGCGCCGCGTCAACATCGGCGTGGGATTGCTCCACAAACCGCGCCTGCTCTTCATGGATGAGCCCACCGTCGGCATTGATCCGCAATCGCGCCGCGCCATCCTCGATACGGTCAAAGACCTCAACAAACAGGGCATGACCGTCCTCTACACCACGCACTACATGGAAGAGGCACAGGAACTTTCCGACCGCGTCGGCATCATTGACCACGGCGAACTCATCGCGCTCGGCACGCAGGACGAACTCACCCGGCAGGTCGGGCAGACTGATACGCTCGTTCTGCACATCGGCGAAAACGAAGACGCCGACGCGCTCGCCGCATCGCTCAAAGGCATCAAAGACGTTCTGGAGGCAAACGCCACAGACCATGAAGTATCCATCATCACGCCGCAAGCCGAAAACATCCTCGCGGCGGTCGTCGGCAAAGCCAACGAACGCGGAATCAAGATTCACTCCATTGACATCCGCGAACCCAACCTCGAAGCGGTGTTTTTGCACCTGACAGGCAGAGCGCTTCGCGATTAAGACAAAGAAGAAAGAGGAAAGAAACTTGCTCATCTTTCCTCTTTCATCTTTCCACAACCAAGAGCCTTTATGAAAAAGCTTTTTCTCATCGGTCTCAAAGACCTCCAACTCATGTTCCGCGACCGCGCCGCGCTCACGTTCATGCTGCTCGCGCCGTTCCTGCTCACCATCGGCATGGGTTTCGTCACGGGGCGCTTCAGCGGTAACGCCAGCGGCATCTCCGATATTCCCGTTGTCATCGTCAATCTGGATCAAGGGGAATTGGGGAATGCGCTCGAAGACGTGTTCTTCTCGGAAGACCTTGCGGACCTAGTGGAACCGACCGCTTCGGACTCCCCCGAGGCGGCTCGCCAACTGATAGACAGCGACCAAGCCTCAGCCGCTGTCATCATCCCGAAAGGATTCACCGACAGCATCATCCCTGTGCAGGGGACGATGTTTCGTCCGAACACGACACCTGAACCCGTGCAAATCGAAGTGTACGCCAATCCCTCGCGTCCGACGGGCGCGGGCATTGTCAAAGCCATCGTGGACGAGTTCGTCTCGCGCGTCGAGGAGGGACGCGTCAGCGGCATGACCTCCATCATCGGCTTGATGCAAAACGGATTGCTCGACCCGCAAAACGCGGAAGCCGAAGCGCGGGCGTTGTTCGAGAATGCCGGGATGACCGAATCCACCGCCATCACTCTCAAGACCGACAAGGAAGGCGCGGCGTCAACGGAGTTCGATTTGCTTGCCTACTTCGCGCCGAGCATGGCGTTGATGTTCCTGATGTATACCGTCTCCTATGGCGGGCGCTCCATCCTCGCCGAACGCGCCCAGGGGACTTTGCCGCGCCTGATGATTTCGCCAACGCACACCGCGCAGGTATTGGGCGGCAAAGTGCTGGGTATCTTCTTTATGGGTGTGGCACAGGTTGGGATTCTGATTCTTGCCTCGACGGTCTTCTTCCAGGTCAAATGGGGTGACCCGCTGGGTGTGATTGTCTTGATCCTGGCGGCGGTCTTCGGCGCGGCGGGCTGGGGAATGCTGATCACCGCGTTTGCCCGCACGCCTGCGCAGGTTGGCAGCGTTGGTTCGGCGGTTATGCTCATCTTTGGCATTCTCGGCGGCAGTTTCGTCAACCTTGAGGTCATGCCGCCGTTCATCCGCCTTTTCAGCAACATCACGCCGAACAAATGGGGCTTGGACGGTTTCACCACCCTTGCTCTCGGCGGCACGCTCAAGAATTTAACAGAACCCATCAGTGCCCTGCTCATCATGGGTGCGGTGTTGTTCGGGATGGCGGTTGTGTTGTTCAATCGCAGTGGATTGGTGCAAAAATGACACGGAACGTGTCACCCTGAGCCGAAGGCGAAGGGTCTCTGATGTCATCGTAGAGATTCTTCGCTTCGCTCAGAATGACTTGACGGGAATTATCTATGAAAAAAATCCTCGCCATCGCATGGAAAGACGCCATCATCCGATTCGCCAGTTCATCGGAGTTGCTGTTCTTCATCATTCTGCCCGTTTTCTTCACCTTTCTGCTCGCAGGTGGAACACCCTCGGGCGATGAAGACCCTCGCATCCGCCTGCTGGTTGTGGACGAGGCGCAGACGACGATCTCTGAACAGATCATCGGAGAATTGGAAAAGTCCACGGCGGTCCGCCCCGAAGTGGTGACGCGCGGCGAAGCCATGGATCAATTCGACCAGCGGCGCGCCTCGGCGGTGTTCATTATCCCGGCGGGTGTTGATGTTGAATCCTTGCAATCCGGCTCCGCCGAAGTGGAGATGCTCCAACAGCCAAACAATCTCAATGCCACAATCGCCGAACGTGCGGTACTGACCGCCATCCGCCGGGTCAGCAGCGCCGTCTCCGCCGCGCAAAACGCCGTCCGACAACGCGAGGCAAAACAACCCTTCGCCACGGAGGCGGAAAAACAGGCGTATTTCGAGAGCTCGCTGGAACTGGCGCAAAACATCCAGGCTGACTCACCCCAGCGTGTGACCGTCATCGAAGGGGCTACATCAGACGCGATAGAGTATGACCCGCGCGCCAACTCATCGGCGGGACAGTTGATCACATGGGTGTTCATTCCGCTGTTTGGCATTTCGGCGTTATTCGCCTATGAACGCCAGCAGGGAACGCTGCGCCGTTTGCTGACCACCCCTTCCCGCAAGGCGACCTTTTTACTTGGCACGATCTCAGGTCAGGTGGCGATGGCGCTGATCCAAATGTTGTTGCTGGTTGGTTTTGGGATTTGGGTGATGAAACTCAATTGGGGACATGAGCCGCTGGCGTTGTTCATCATTCTGCTCACATCCGCGCTCGCGGCGGCGGCATTCGGCACATTGATGGGTACGTTCGTCAAGACCGAGGGACAGGCGACCGGTTTGAGCATCATGTTCGGCATGGTCATGGCGCTGATGGGCGGATGCTGGTATCCGCTGGAGTTGTTCCCGACGGCAATCCAAAACGCCGTGAAGATTCTTCCGACGACCTGGGCAATGCAGGGCATGTTGGATTTGGTTTTGCGGGGGAAGGGATTGGCGGATATTCTGCCCGAAGCGGGAGTGCTGCTGGGATTTGCGGTGGTCTTCTTCAGCGCTGGGGTATGGCGGTTTCGATACGAATAGGCAAAGGATGGAACTGAAAAGCGGAAGGCTTCATCCGCCTTCCGCTTTTGCATTCAAAAATTATGGCGCCGGTCGCAGGGCAGGCTGCGGTTTCTCACGCGAGGTGGAGAAGAATCCACCCGGAAGATCAATGGGAGTGAATGGTCCCCCACTTTGCACAGCATCAAAGGGGATATAGTAGAGTTCAATAGTACTGGCATCGAAGCGCTGGAAGGCAAAAAGGATGTAAGTGCCGTCCGGGCTCCAACGCGCATCGCGGTAACAGCATAAGCCGTTGATAGGATTGATTTTCACGGCTTCTTTCGTCTCGCTGTTATAGAAGTAGAGGTTGCCAAAGCCATCATTGCGGATGGAATCGTTGAGCAGGAAGCGATTTTTTCCGTCCCAATCGAAACTGGCGATTCGTTTTGTGCTTTCCTCTTCAAAGTCAATGTGGGTGCCGGGGATACGATCCATGCGTGAGGGACCAACCGTGGCGCAATTTGGAATATCCATACTGAGCAAGAAGATTTGATCGGAATTGACCACGCGTGTATCTACAACGCGCGCGGCAATGCGCTGTCCATCGCTCGACCAAAGGACTTCACGAAATGCGTACTGGTTGTAGAAGCAATTTTCCCTCAATGCAATCAGGTTGAAGCGCGAGATGACATTATTGAAGAATGTCAGGTCGAAGGGCAAGATATTGAGGGTGCGATAGATGCTCACGGCTGCAAGTTTTCCATCTGGCGAGACGCGAAAACCTTCGAGGGTTTCATTGGAATTGAAGCAGGCAATTTCGCGCGTCTGTTTTGTTTCGGCATCGAGTAAGAAGGCGCAGTTACGCGAGAGGTAAACAAGACGGTTGCGATCAATCCACTGCAGATTCGATTTGGGAGAATTATCGGTGCGCACTTGAAGCAGATTACTGCCATCTATGTTCATGAGGTAAAGGTCGTTGCCGGAGAGGAAAGCAATCAGGTCGGCTCCGCCGGGGTATGGGTTGACAGTCGGCACGTTTGGGATCGGTGTCGGCTCGAGGGGAGGTGTAGGCGTGGGCGCGGGGGTAATGGTTTCGGTGGGGGGAAAAGTTGTAGATAACGGAGTCAGGTTGAGGGTCGGAGAGGAAGCGGGGACAAGAAAAGGCAAAAGTTGATCGCGAAGGAGAAACGATCCAAAAAAGAGAAGCAGCGCGGCGATCCCTCCTATCATCCACCAGCCTTTATGGGAGGAACGTGTGTACGGCATGGTAGGACGATCTAGAATGGCGGAGGCAGGGGCAAAGATGCGATTTTCGCCGAAGGCGGCTTTGTTCAGCGCGAGTGCCAGGTCAATGGGTGTGGCATAACGTTCCTCTGGATTTTTTGCCATGGCGGTTTTGATGATGGTGTCCACAGAGGGTGGCAGGTCAGGGTTTTCTTCCAGAATGTTTGGGATGGGTTCTTGCAGGTGTTTGACGATGAGCGCCATGGGGGTATCGGCTTCGTAGGGTTGTTTACCGGTCAGCATTTGATAAATCAACACACCCAAGCCATAGACATCGCTACGTCCATCCAGCGGTTTTTTCCCTGCTTGTTCGGGGCTCATGTAACCGGGGGTGCCAACCATGGCTTCTGCACCGGTTGCCGAGAAGGATGCGTCGGTCAATTTTGCCACGCCGAAGTCGGAGATGTAGGGGTTATTGTGTGCGTCGAAGAGAATGTTATCTGGTTTGAGGTCGCGGTGAATGATGCCTTTTTTGTGAGCGTAGTCGAGGGCTTGTGCAATGCGTTCGATGATGCGGGCAGTATCTTGAAGGGAAAATTTTCCTTTTTCGATCATAGAGGCAAGCGACCCGCCTGCCATGTAGCGCATGACAAAGTAGGGTTGTCCGTCCTCTTCCCCTACGTCGTAAACCGGCACGATGACGGGATGTTCGAGTTGGGCGATGGTTTTGAGTTCGCGTTTGAAGCGCACGAGGAATTTGAGGTTGTGCATCATCTCGCGCGGCAAAACTTTGATTGCCACATCGCGATTGAAGTTAGGATCGAAGGCGCGATAAACGGTTGCCATCCCCCCGCGCCCGATCTCCTCTTTGATTTGGTATCTGCCTATTCTCCTCGGGATCATTTTCTCAAGTATAAACTAGGCGTTGGGTCATGTGCAAGCAGGGAAACGTTCAGAAACATGATAAAAAGCCCCAAGACGGGGCTTTGTGAAGAGGCTTTCTAGGTGAATGTTTTATGTTGCGATGGGACGACAATCTTTAGGGTTCCTGGATTTCCGCGGCACGCAGGGTGTTCTTCATGAGCATGGCAATCGTCATGGGACCGACACCGCCGGGGACGGGGGTAATAAAGCCAGCGACTTCCTTTGCCTCCTCGAAGTTAACATCTCCCACCAGGCGATAGCCTGACTTTTTGGAGGGGTCCGGTTTGGAGTTGATGCCCACGTCAATGACTGCCGCGCCGGGCTTGATCCAGTCCCCGCGCACGAATTCCATTTTGCCGATGGCGGCAATGATAATATCCGCCTGACGTAACAGGGAAGGAATATCGCGGCTGCGCGAGTGGACGATGGTCACAGTGGCATTCTCTTTGACGAGCAACAGCGCGGCCGGCATGCCCACGATGTTGGAACGTCCCAGCACAACCGCGTTTGCGCCGGCAATCTGTACTCCCACTTCCTTGAGCAGATAGATGCAGCCATAAGGAGTGCAGGGGACGAAGAGCGGCTCACGCCCCTTTTGAGCCAGACGCCCGATGTTGAGCGGGGAAAAACCATCCACATCCTTGGTAATGTCAATGGCGCGCAAAATGGTTTCCTCGTCAATGTGATCGGGCAAGGGCAACTGCACAAGAATGCCATGCACTTTGGGGTCAGCATTGAGCGATTTGACGAGTTTCTCTAATTCATCTTGTGAAACGTTGGCCGGCAAGTGATGATGGAAGGATTCCATGCCCAATTCGGCGCATGCCTTTTGCTTCATGCTGACATAGGTGGCTGAATCCACGCGGTCGCCTACCAGCACGGTCGCCAAGCCCGGTCTGGATTTTCCGGCCGCGACGCGCGCCGCGACTTTCTGCTTCACTTCCTCGCGGACTTTTTTTGCGATGGCTGTTCCATCAATCAATTGTGCGGTCATGAGGGTTCTCCTTGTACTTGACTGATTCAATTTTACAACTCTGCCATGTTTTTCAAACAGTGACACTTATCCCCTCTTGCTCATTACGCGTCCCCTCGTTTCATTATCCAGCACTTTATGGGACGATTACGCCTCTCAGGACATGGCTATTCGATTCTTGTACATCCACCTCATCCACTTCATTCCATCGCGGCGAGGGGGCAAAGGCTTGCACGCGCAAATAATGGCCGGTCAACCCTTCCATTTGCCAGCCCCATTCATTGTAGGCGGAAGCAGATTCCCACAACACCGATACCCTCCGCCCGACGAATTTCTCTCGATAGGCTTTTGCCGACTCCTCGAGCACGCTTCGCAAAATATGATTTCGCTTCTTTCGGACCTCGGGCGTGATCTGTCCCTTCATCCGTGTCGCCGCCGTACCGGGGCGCGGTGAATACGTGAAAACGTGACCGCCTGCAAAGTTCATCTCGCGCACGAAATCGAGCGTTTCGGCAAATTCCTCTTCGGTTTCGCCGGGGAAGCCAGCAATGAGATCTGTGGTAATCGCCACATCAGGGATGGCTTCTCGTGCCGCAGAGACGAGAGCGCGGAACGAATCGGGCGTGGTTTTGCGGAGCATACGCTTGAGGGTGGAGGCGCAACCCGATTGCAGAGGCAAATGAAGGTGAGGCATGAGGCGGGGATCCTCCCAAAGCGAGAAGAAATCTGCATCCAAATCCCAGGGTTCGAGCGAGGAGAGCCGCAGGCGCGGGACATCCGTCTCACGGAGAATGGCTTGAATCAGATGCCGCAAGTGCATTCCAAAATCATATCCCCACGAGCCAAGATGAACACCGGTGAGGACAATTTCCTTTGCGCCGCCACTCAAAGCGGATTGGATATCGAGAATTACCTCAGCAATAGGACGGCTACGCCCTTCGCCGCGCGCAACGGTTGTGATGCAAAATGTACAGCGATTGTTACATCCATCCTGTACTTTGATGAAAGCACGCGTGCGGTGGTGAATCCCCGGCAGAGGTTCGCGCGCAAGGGGTTCGAGATCGAATGCTTCCTGGGGGAGATTCAACACCTCGGCAACAAGATGATCCTTACGGTCGTTAGCCACCACACGCACAACGTTCGGCAAAGTGCTGGCTTGCTGAGGTTGAAGCGTTGCCCAGCAGCCGGTTGCGATGATTTCCCGTGCGCCCGCCCGCGCCAAACGGCGAATGACGCCGCGCGAATCCGCCGCCGCTTCGCTTGTCACCGCGCAGGTGTTGACTACCGCCATATCGGCATGGTCGGGCGTAGCGACGATCTCATGCCCCGCAGCGCGAAATTGGCGCGCCATCGTTTCGATTTCGCTTTGATTGAGCCTACATCCAACTGTGTCAAGATAAATCTTCATCCGTGCCACACTCACAATGCGATCAGGGTTGTATCACCACAAAATGCTCGAACAGCACATCCACGCCCGGCTCATTGAACGCGCCTGCCAGCACACCCACGTCGCCGGAGGGAAAATCGCTGTCCTGCGTACTTGCCACCTGATTGTAATTCACATAGAAGGTTAACGTATTCCCCACGCAATCGGCGCGCAGGTGATTGGCCGCGCCCGTTTGAATAAACTCAGAGGGGCGCATCTCGTTCTGTCCAAGCAGCAAGGTTTGCCCACCGATGAATTTGCCAATAGCGTAATAGCCATCATTGGAAATGATGAAGAAGTAATAGTCACCATTTCGATAGCGGCAAATCAGTCCGACGCGGTTCTCATCGGGACCGTTCAGTTTGGTCACATCCACCTCCACGCGCACATCGCGGAATTCCTTCCCCGGCGTGGACCAAAAGTTAAGTTTCGGTTGTCTCACAAGGATACGGTAGCCACCGCTATCGTAATCCATAATACCACCTTCAGCCAGCACACGATCCCAGCCGGAGGTGTTATCCGAAAAATCATCCTGAAAGAGCACTTCGCCCGGTTCGGCGGAGGAAATGGATGATGTGGAAACGAAAGCACAGGAAGAAAAAAGAAAAACACAAAGAAGGAGAGGGAACATCCGCTTGAACATGCAGAGATTGTATCAGAACATGAGGAGAAACCTGACAACGAATCAAGCCATCGAATTGGATAGAGCAATTTCAAATCTAAAGTTTTTGTAACCACCGACTTCCCTCACCCCCGGCCTCCCGATGGGAGAGGGAGGCGAAATGCGGTGCTGATTCCCTCTCCCTTTGGGTGAGGGGAGGTAATTCCAAGTTTTTGGCGTCAACCAACAAGGGATGAATTATCAGGATTCAGATTTGGAATTGCTGAATTGGATCGAGGATCGCCAGCGTTACACCCCTCACTTCTATCCCCTCTCCAAGCAGAAGAAGAATGAAGAGCAAAGAGAGGAACTGTATAAGGCGAGTTAAACTATCCAGCCATGGCATCTGTAATTATGGGAAATATTGTTCCAGAGCCATCGAAGCCTCTGAACTACCCAAATCACGCGCGCGGATCAAATGATCATACGCCGCGGCGCGCTCATCCATTTCCAAATACACAAGCGCAAGATGCCAATGAGCCGAAGCCATCTGCGGATTATGCTCCAACGTCTTCAACAGCATTCGCTCAGCTTCATGAAGTCTTCCGTCCAGCGTCAATAGCCATCCCAGCGTGTCGAGGGCAAGCGGGTCATCGTTACTCAGTTGGACAGCCTTCTGCGCGGCAGGAATCCCCACATCGCGGATATTGATGTTGTTCTGCGCGCAAAAACTTGCCAGCAAGCGAAAGTACGTTGCATCATTTGGTGTGAGCGCCGCCGCGTGCTGGTAGGATTCGAGCGCACGAATCAAATCACCCAATTTCGAATAGGTCTCTCCAATAGAGACAAACCAGGCAGGATTCTGCGGATCGAACAGCGCGGCAAATTGAAACTCCTTCAATGCTTCGCGATCATTGCCAATGCGCTGAAAATACAGACCACGCAGACCGCGCACCGTCGGCGAATTTGGATTCAGCCCAAGCGCACGGTCGAGGTACGTTAACGCTTCTTTCCCAGCCGTATGCTGCTGCGCCTCCCCAAGCCATGCCCACGCCTCGGCATTTTCCTCATCTGCCCTCACGGCAGATTCGAAGGCAGCGCGCGCCAATTCCCATTCATTCACCAGTCCCAGCCCGCGCCCAATGATGACAAGCCGCGCCGAGGGAGAATCATTTAGCGAGGCCATATTCAAGGCGGTGCGGAGAGTCCCTATAACGGGATCCAGTTCCGGGTCCAGCTGCGAAGCGATGATCAAACGAGAGAGCGCCTCCTCCGGGCTAGAAAGAGTCAGCATCAAACCTAAGCGATACTGCGCGGTAGCGTCCTCCTCGTGAATCGAGACGTATTGCTGTAGAAGCTTTGCGGCTTGGGTGTACTCCCCACTCTCCTCGTGGATGCGAGCCAGGCGCGTATAGAGATTTTCGGAGTGGTCAGGTTGGCTAAGGCCCTGTTCCCAAATCTCTGCAGCGCGCTGCGAATTGCCGTTCAAATAATTGACATCGCCCCATGCCACCCAGCCCTGCGCCGAGAGTGCGCTACGTGCAAACGCCTTTTGATATACGGCATCCGCATACAGATATTCTTTTGCGTGATAATAAGCGTGACCTGCGAGTTCGTAGAGATCAGGACGCCACGGCAGACGTTTTGCGGCTGCTTCATAATGGCGAGCGGCTTCAAGGTACGATATGGCACGACGCGCCTCTCCTAATTCGCTATATCCTGTCAGAAAGACAGGTATGCAGACCGCCAGCACAATAACAAGAATGACTGCCGCAACACGAAGAACAGAGCGAGGCATAGGGTTTATTATAATAAGGTTACATTTGCTCTGTTGCAAACATGGACAAAGGATTGGTATTGCTTTTCACCCTCACCCCTGTCCCGCTGGGTTGGGGTGAGGGAAAGCCGGATGAGTGTCCCGGCTTATTATCTTCGCAACAGAGCAGGTTACATTCCACAAAATGTTTTGTGGAGTAACATTTCACCCAATTCCCTGTCCTGATAGTGGTGTAACGAACGAGTAAGGTTTGAGCCCAACAAGTGGAAGTATAATCACACCCGTAGCATGTTCCCACTCTTTCAGCAGATTTTTTCACTTCTCATCGAACCCTCTGGCAGCCTGATTTACCATCTCTGGCTGTCTTTTTCCATTGCGATCACCCTCTTTTTTGCGCTGCTTCATCTGCGTTCGAGCGGATTCCCGCAGGCAAAACGAACAGTCTTTGGCTTGATCATCCTCCTTTCCACGCAAATTCTGCTGTTCGCCCTCACCGGGCTTGGAAACCTGGGGTTTGTCAATCTGCCTCTCCTCCTGCCGCCACTCGATCGGGCATTGATTCTCTTCTCGTTGATATGGGTCATGTGGCTGTGGGCATTTCCCGAACCCAGCCGTGTCGCGGATGCGGCGGCAATCCTCATCAGCCTGCTTGTGTCGGCCGGATTTGCGCTCAGCCTGTTGCTCTATTCAAACCTCGCTGTTGCGTACAACCTGACCCCTTTTGACGGGCTCTGGCAGTTGAGCAGTATTAGCATCTCCGTTCTCGGGATGTTCCTTTTGCTCATTCGCCGCCCAAATGGATGGGGAAATGGGCTGGCATTTTTCCTCGTGGCATTTGCCGGGCATTTGCTCCATTTGCTCTTCCCCAGCGGAGAAGGCAACTACGCGGGCGCGGTCAGACTGGCTTACATGGCCGCCTATCCTATCCTGATGACATTGCCTCAGCGCTTCCCTGCGCCTGCACAAACACCTACCACTATCAAGCCCCTCGCGCCCATTGAAGAACGCAGGCGCTACAGCACAGATCCCAAGACTTTCCACGCGCTCCTTGCGCTCGCCGCCGAATCCACCGCCGACAAATTAAGTCAGGCGATCACACGTGCCATTGCACAGACTTTGCTGGCTGATCTATGCTTTCTCATTTACTTGACCGACAACAAGAATCAATTGCAAATTGCCAGCGGATACGATTTGATTCGAGAAGAAAGTCTGGAAGGCGGGAGCCTGAACAAAAACCTGATTCCCATGCTTACCAACGCCCTCCAACGCGGTCGTCCTTTGCGGCTTCCCGCGAGTAGCACCTCAGCCGACATCAAAGGCTTGGGAGACCTGCTCGGTCTGGACAGCCCCGGTCATCTCATGAGCGTACCCATCATCACACCGGAGAAAGATTCCATCGGTGGGATCCTGGTGCTTTCCCCCTATTCCAATCGCATGTGGAGCGCCGAGGATCAGGCTTTCCTGACCAATATTGCCGCCTCTCTTGTGCCTATCATCCAGCGCGGACAGAAATTGAGCACGCTCGAACAGCGCAGCGAACAAACGCAGCAAGCCTTGAATGCTGCGCGAGCACGCATCGCCGAATTGGAGCGTCAGAACAGCGACCTGCTCAAGCAAATGGAAGCCATCCGCGCCGATGCCGCTGCTGGGCTTGCACAGGCCGAAAATCTGGCCGCCCTCACCAAGATTCAGGAAGAGTCGCAAAAAATCATCGAAAAATTGAAAAAGGAGAACGAGGAACTGCGCGCTGCCAAAGGCATGGGCAAAGGCTCGCATGTGGCACAACTCGAAAATGAACTGCGCCTCACACTCGAAGAAGTGGCGCGCCTGCAAAATCAACTGGCAGAAGCAAACATGAAGTTGATCGAGGCTGAAAAGGCCTCTGCCAAAGCACGCTCAAATGAACAGGCAGAAGTGGTCGCATCCATTGCGCAGGAACTTCGCCAGCCCATGTCCTCCATCGTTGGATACACCGATTTGCTCCTGGGCGAATCGGTTGGCATTTTGGGCGCGCTGCAGCGCAAATTCGTCGAACGCATCAAAGCCTCCACCGAACGCATCGGCAGTTTGATTGATGACCTCATTCAGGTCACCACCCTCGAAACCGGACTCAACGAACTCAAGCCTGAACCAGTGGACCTGAATCTCATCATTGATAACGCCATGTCCTATACCAGCAGTCAGATACGCGAGAAGAATATCTCCATACACCTGGATATTCCCAAAAACATGGCACCCATTCATGCCGATCGCGAGGCACTCCAGCAAATTTTGATCCACCTCCTGCAAAACGCGGGCGCGGCCTCCCCTGTTGAAGGGACGATTCGGCTCAAAGTCCAAACCCGAACCGAAGAGGGCAACGAATATGTCCTCATTCAAGTCAGCGATACAGGTGGAGGCATCCCTGCCGAAGATTTGCCACGCGTCTTTACACGGTTATATCGCGCCGATAACGTCCTCATCCAAGGCGTCGGCGATACCGGCGTAGGGCTTTCCATTGCCAAGACACTTACCGAGGCGCAAAAAGGACGCATCTGGGTCGAAACGGAAATGGGCGTCGGCTCAACTTTTAGCGTCCTTTTGCCTGTTGCCAGAAACAAATCCGTTGCGGAGACCTAGAAATGCAAGCCCTGCGTCAAATGGGCGGGGGAATCCTCATCGCACTCTTTTCACTTTTGCTTGTGATGGGAGGCATTCTGCTTGCACTGGCTGAGACATCCACATCTGTTGCGCCGCCCACCCCCACCCCTCTCCCCACACAAACCTTTCCTCTCTTTGCCCCCACACTCACTCCCTTACCTCCCACTCAAACGGACACGCTCACACCTTCTCTGGTCCCAACTGTGACATCATCTCCCACCATCTGCCCACCGCCCGGCGGATGGATTCAAATTATCGCCGGTGTGAACGACACACTCTACTCCCTCGCAGAACGATACAAAACAACCCCGGACATCTTGAGCTCCGCAAATTGCCTCACCAATCCCAACCCTCCCATCGGTTCTCTCCTCTATGTTCCACCCATCCCAACCGTCACCGTCATTCCCTGCGGACCACCGGCCGGGTGGGTGAAAACACATATCGTACAACCCGGCGACAATCTCTTCCGCATCGCACTTTCCTACGGGATTACCTACCCTCAATTACAACGCGCCAACTGCATGGGAAATTCCACAACAATCTATGCAGGTCAACTGCTTTGGGTTCCAAACGTTCCCACCCTCACCCCCATCCCCGGTCAAACGATTATTCCCGAATCCCCAACCTCCACCGCGACCCCTACGCCAACGAACACGGTTCCGCCCACGTCAACACAAACACCCACTGCAACCTCCACCTTTGTTACACCGACCATCCCTACCTCAACATTCGCACCGACTGCAACAATTACCTCCTTTCCTACTCACACGCCCATACCATGAAATTCCTTCGCTGGATCATCATTGCCAGCCTGCTTGTCGGATGTAGCACAAACGTGCCTGCATCAGGAGTGCCGACCCTGCCCTTTGCCCTCGTTACCGCCGCGCCGAACGCATCACCGACCCCTACTCCCTTCCAACCCATTCCCTGGACCCCAACACTCTCCCTCACCTCGGATCACGTTACGCTTCTCACTCAGCCGACGCGTGATACCGTTACCCCAACCGCCACCCTCCCCGTCCCCGCACCGACTGAATTCCCAACCATTGACCCGAACCTCCTCATCAACACCGTCCCGCCCTTACCCACCATTGATCCATCTGGCAGTCAAATCCTCAATAACGGATACGAAACCGTCAACTTCCTCTTGATCGGTTCGGATCGCAGAGCCGGTACCTCCTTTAGAACCGATACGCTCGTCATTGCCATCCTCCGACCAAACGAAGGACAGGTCTCACTCATCTCCATCCCGCGTGATTTATGGGTCTCCATCCCAGGCTGGGAAAACAATCGCATCAACACAGTTTACCAGCATGGAAACGCTATCGGCTATCCCGGCGGCGGAGCAGGCTTGCTCAAAGATACCATCCTTTACAACCTCGGCATTCGCATTGACCATACGGCCATGGTTGAATTCGACGGCTTTCGCCGTATCGTGGATACCCTCGGCGGCGTGGATGTGCCGGTTGCCTGTGCCTACACAGACTGGAAACTGATAGACCCAAGTTACAACCCTGAAATCGAATCCAATTGGCGCCTCTACACCGTCGGTCCCGGTCTCGTCCACATGGATGGCGACCTTGCCCTGTGGTATGCGCGCTCACGGCAAAAATCCAGTGACTTCGATCGGGGACGTCGTCAGCAGGAAGTCTTGCGCGCTTTATTCACACAGGTCATGCAAACCGGAACATTGGCTCGCCTCCCGGAGTTATATAACAACCTCAAAGACACCGTCGAGACCGATTTGACCCTCTCCGACCTTCTGCAACTTGCCCTCTACGCACCCAAGATGAGTAATGCAGACATTCGCAGTTACTACATCCGCCCACCTTATGTGCATTCGTGGATTACAAACCAGGGCGCGTATGTGCTTTCGCCAAATCAAGAACTCCTCTCCCAACTGCTCACTGAAGCACTTTCTCCATCCACGCGTGTTGCTCAACGGCAAACCATCGTTATCGAAGTCATGAACGGGACATCCATCCCCGGCTATGAAGCGCTGGCGGCTTCTCGCCTCAATTACGCGGGCTTCGAGACACGCATCGTTCCCTCCGACCGACAGGATTACGCTCATTCTGTCCTGATTGACAAATCCGCCATGCAGGATCGTTCCATCAGCGACACCATCCTGACCGTGATGGGTATGCTGCCGGGCAGTCTCATTCCTGCTCCGGAACCGACCAGCACCGCGCATTATCGTCTGATCCTGGGATACGACTATCAACCCTGCTTCAGTCCGGAACAGTTGACGCAGTGAGTCATGCTGACATCGTCTCATTCCACTTTATCCCTTCATTGACATCCCTTCCTTTTCCCGCTAAACTATACGCAACCAAAAACAGGAGATGTCATGTCCGAAAAGAAAGTTGCCTCGCACCTGACCGCGCAAACATCGCTTGCCGTTGCGATCAATTCCTGGGAGGTGTTTCTCAAAGACAAAGGGCGCTCGCCGTATACCATCAAAGCCTTTCTCTCCGATGTGCGCCTGCTCGCCCAATTCCTTCCCGAAGACACCAAACTCAGCGATGTGACCACGAAAGACCTTAACCGATTCTTCGAATGGATGGAAAAAGAACGCGGTGTCCCCTGTAGCCCCAAAACGCTGGCGCGGCGCATTACCTCGGTCAAATCCATGTTCCGCTGGCTCCATCAATACGGCGTCCTCATGATAGACCCTGCCGAAAAGGTTGCACAGCGATCTGCCATCAGCCCCCTCCCAACCGTATTGACCCCTAAAGAGTACGACGAAGTTCTGCTCGCAGCCGATCGCCACCGTCGTAGCGATAAACCCGACGCGCGTCCCTATACACTCGTTTATCTCCTCTTGACAACCGGCATCAAAAAAAGCGAGACGCTGGGAATCAAACTCGAACACGTTGAACTGAACTCCCCACATGGACCTCAAGTCTTCATCAAATATCCTACTCCAGCGAATCGCTACAAAGAGAGAAAATTGCCTCTGCCCGAAGACTGGATCCCCGCCTATGAGGAATATCTTGCTCAATACAAGCCAACGGACAGGCTCTTCCCTTGGTCGCCGCGTCGGCTGGAATATCTGCTTGAGGACATTGGCAATGAAGCAGGCTTGACCAAGCACCTTTCCTTCGATATGTGCCGCTGGACCTGCGCGCTGAACGATTTTCGCGCGGGCGAAGAACCAGACAAAATTCGCCAAAAACTCGGCGTATCGAAAATTCAATGGCGTGAATTATTCATCAAACTAAAGCAATTGAGCGGAAATAAGGAGTGACCTACTCTTTACCCTCACCCTAACTGAGGGAGAGTAGGCAGTTACTATCTGCAATAATTTGGGACATTCCCTGTTGCGAAGGATAATAGACCTGGGTACTCCCCGCTTTCCCTCACCTCAACCCCTCTCCCACTGGGATGAGGGTGAAAAGCAATGCCGATGACAATCCTTCGTCCATGTTTGCACAGAGCATTTTGGACATCAGATGTCTCGAATTGCGCGCATTCTTCGGCTCATTCGTTCAAATTCGACGCGAAAATCGGAACCCCTTGCTTATTACCGACAAAATCTATTCCCTCGTCATTGAAAAATACAACGCCTGACGCGTCGACTCTTTCAAGCGCAAAGAGTGCGCAGGACGATAACCAGGAACCCAGATGACCTTCCTGCCCATACAAAGCAGGGGCCATCTATCACGCGCGCGTTGAGGCAATTTGACGTTGATGAAAAAGTCAGAAATCTTCATTTCATGTCCATCCATACCCAGTGGCTCAAAGCGATCACCCTCCTGACGCACGCGCAACTCCAACGCATCGGAAATCTCCCCCGCATCCAGCCAGACCTGAAATGGATCATCGTTGACCCGCGCCTGCTCCATCGCCAGTGAAGCAATGTTCCAACGTTCGCAGGTCAACCTCCATCCCCCAGATAATGTCACCTGCCCTGGCACTTTCAACGGGATGGAATCGCGTCCCTCGGGCATTTGAGGCCACCTCTCAATAGGCAAAGTGACATCTCCCGCCACAACGTAAATCAAAGCCCCCTCACGGAGCAAATGCAAACCGCCCGTCAAATCCATGCGAGAGTGGTAATGCGGATCAGAGACAAAGTGCGCAGCGCGTTCGAGCGTAGCAAAGTTCACCTCGGCGTCATCGGTATGGAGGCGCTCCATCGCCCGGCGAATCAGATGTCGTTGGAGGCCGAGCGGGCTTTTAGCTAAGGCAGCGGCATCGAAGGCGATGAAATCCTTCGTCTCCTGAACAACGCAATCCTTCCACGCTTCTTCCAAAACACCGATGAGAATCTCATAATCCCCTGCCAAGGAATTGGCAGTGCGCCAGATCACCTCACGAAAACGCGGATTGTACGATTCGAGTGTAGGAATGAGGAGATGCCGCACACGATTGCGAAAGAAATCGAGTGAGGCATTGCTCGGATCCTCGCGTGGCTGTAACCTGTGCAGCGCACAATACATGATGGTTTCCTCACGCCATGTATCAAGCAGGGGGCGTACAATAGGAATCTCAGGATCGAACATCTTGATGATCGTGCGGTAAGACATACCCTTGAGCCCTGCCAAGCCGGCGCCACGCAGGAAATGCATGAGCACGGTCTCCACCTGATCATCAGCGGTGTGTCCCACTGCCACTGCCTGCGCATTGAAGTGATGCGCCTGCTCCATAAGAAACCGATAACGCATCAGGCGCGCCGCCTCTTCGAGAGAAAGTTTCCCACTCTCTGCAAAGGCACGCACATCGCCACTTCGAATCACAGAAGGGAGGTTGAGACGCGCAGCAGTTCGCTCGACAATATTGGCATCGGCATCTGCCTCCGGGCGCAGTTTATGATTGAAGTGCGCAACAATGACGCGATACCCCGCTGTGCGCAACACATTCAACAAACATAGGCTGTCGGGTCCACCGGAAACACCCGCAATGACTGGGCGATCTTTGGTCAAACCGCATTGTTCGCGGAGGATGGATGAAATGTTATCGAGCATATTGATTCATCTTGCTCCTTACGGTTTGAGCCGTTAACTTCCTTACGCACGTTTCCCTCGTTCCTTCGCCTCCCGCTCGAACTTCGGCTTGATTTTCTGAATCACCAAGTCTGCGAAAGGCGTCACGTCCTAACTTTTACACTAAGTTTTCAGCCTCACAGCCCTTGAACCGATTCGGTAGAGGGGAATGAAAATTGAGCGGTCGGTAGGTCAAACCTGATACAACTCTACCAAAACTCCCGACGTGCTCTCGGGGTGAATAAACGCATATTTCTTTCCGTCGGCGGTGGTGCGCGGCTCTTCGTTGATGAGGCGCACACCCTTGGACTTCAACTGCGCGATCATACCTTCGATATCGTCCACCTCGAGGCAGAGATGGTGCATGCCCGGTCCCCGTTTGGCAAGATATTTCGCAATGCCCGAATCATCCGTCGTAGGCTTCACTAACTCCACCTCCGAGCCTTGAAGTGGAAGAAAAGCCACCTGCGATTGCTCGACAGGCACATCGCGAAGTTCATGCAATTCCATACCCAGCGCGTCACGCCAAAAGGCGAGCGCCTTTTCCATATCATCCACCACAACGGCAACATGATTGATTCGTTTGACTTCCGGCATGATTTTCTCCAAAAAGGGTCGAACGTGAAACGCTCTTGATTATAGTCGCTTGTCAGAGAATCCGATAACGGTTAAGATAATGCCATGTTCGAAATTCCCGTCAATGTGCGGCGTGTGATCGTTTTATTTGGAATTTTCGCGCTGGTCTTCATCGTTCTTGAGTTCAACCGCCGCATCGAAGAATTGCATATCCTGAACGAACAGCGAGCAATTGTGCAAACGCAGGCAACACAAGCCATGCAAACCCAGTTTGCTTTGCAAACACAAGTCGCTTACGCGGCTTCCACAGCGGCGGTGGACGAATGGGCGCGTGTGGATGGACATTACATCAAAGATGGCGATCTGCCGGTTGTGCCGGTGCCGCTCCCCGGCGCGACCCCTATCCTTCCCCTCACACCCACACCTCAGCCAACAAAAATGCCAAACTGGGAGGTCTGGTGGTATCTGTTCTTTGGAGAATAGAAATGCAAAAACAAGCCGAGGTGGGGGGATATGAACCGTCTTGATCTCTTTCCCATCTCAACCAAAATCGAAGAGGAGCGCCTGACGATTGCGGGACATGATCTCGCTTCTCTCGCCGACCGTTACGGGACTCCGTTATATCTTTACGACCGCGCCACCTTGGATTCTTCCGTCAAAGCCTACACCGACGCGTTATCTGCCTCTTACCCTGCCCCCTCGCACATTACATATGCAGGAAAAGCCTTTCTCTGCAAAGCCATCGCGCGCTGGACGCAAGAACATCATCTTTTCGTGGACTGCACAGGCGAAGGCGAAATGACCATCGCCCTAGAAAGCAGTGTGCCGCGTGAACATATCCTTGTGCATGGAGTGAACAAATCCCTCCAAGATGTGAAATCTGCCCTGCAGCATGCAGGGACAATTGTCGTAGACAACCTTACAGAACTTCGGCGACTCGCCAACCTAATCTCCAATTCTCCAATCTCCAATCCTCCAACCTCTAATCCTCCAACCTCCAACCCTCCCCCCTCTACTCTCCCTCCTCCTCAACTCTGGCTGCGTTTATTGCCTGGCATTGCCGTCTCTACACATCATGTACACACACAAACCGGTCAGTACGACAGCAAATTCGGCATGACGCGCGAGGAAATTCTCGAAGCGGCAAGGTTTTGCAAAGAACACGATTTGCCATTGAAAGGGATTCATTTCCATCAAGGTTCGAATTTTCGCGACCCGGAGCCTTTGATACCAGCCATTGAGTTGGCGCTCGATCTTGCAAAGGAAATCGGCTTGTCGGGCGATTGGCATTTTTGCCCCGGCGGAGGGTGGGGAGTGGCGTATCACGAAGATGAACTTCCACACCCCTCCATTGAAGGTTATGTGCGCGGGATTGCCAAAGCGGTTGTGGAGGGCTGTCAAGCGCGTGGATTGGATCTCCCGCAATTACATCTTGAGCCGGGGCGGAGTCTCGTGGCACGGGCAGGGGTAGCGATCTATCGCGTCGGCGCGGTGAAGCGGCGCGGGGATAAAGTATGGGTGTTGACCGATGGTGGCATAGCAGATAATCCGCGCTACGCGTTGTATAGGGCGCGTTATTCCTGTTTAACGGTGACCGGCTTGGGTCGGGAAAGAAGCGAACGAGTCTCCATTGCAGGACCCTATTGCGAGTCAGGCGATGTCATCATCGAGGATTTATTCCTGCCGAAAGTCGAGGAGGGAGAATTGATAGCCATTCCCGTTTCCGGCGCCTATCAGTTGAGCATGTCTTCCAATTACAATGGCGCCCGTCGGCCCGCAGTGATTTGGTTGGAGGAGGGCCAAGCAAACTTAATCCTGCGGAGGGAAACTACGGAGGATTTATTGAGGCGGGATGCAGTGTAGAAAGCAGTTATACTTGCAGTTCGTATGCGCAGACTGTTGTAACGAATTCGGGAATTGCACACTTCTAAAAAATCAACTTCTCTGTCACTGGGAGAGGGGCAGGGGTGAGGGAAAAGCAGGCAAGAGTGCAATATGTCGAAATACTTAGATTGTCTAACTCGAATTCACATGATTTTAGGAGTAATACATGGATCGAATTGTGGTGAAATTCAAACTCTACCTCCCACTCATCAAATCGCTGCAGACGGGTCTGCTTTTGCTAACGGGGATCGCAGGTTATTTGAGTGCATCTGTTCCCATGAACTGGAAGCAATTCCTGCAAATGATTCCCAGCCTGTTTTTGGCCATTGCCGGTTCAACGGTTTTGAACATGTGGTGGGACAAAGATATTGACGAAAAAATGAAGCGCACACACATGCGTCCAACTGCCAGCGGAAAAGTTACGCGCGAGGAAGCATTCCGCCTGGGCGCGTTTCTTTCGGCTATCGGTGTGGGATGGGCGTTTGGGATGGATTGGCTTTACGGGATGGTTGTGTTTGCAGGGTTGTTCTTCGATGTAGTGATATACAGCATCTGGCTCAAACGGCGCACCTGCTGGAGTATTGTATGGGGCGGAATTGCCGGAGCCATGCCGATTCTTTCGGGGCGTGTGCTTGCCATGGGTGGTGTAGATTTCATTGGCATTCTGCTTTCTCTTGCCATTCTTTTGTGGATTCCGACGCATACGTTGACCTATGCCATCAAGTTTCGCGAGGATTATAAAAATGCCGGTGTGCCGACGTTCCCAGAGAGGTATGGTGTGAAGTTCACACGCCTCATGATCGCTATCTCCGCCGCGCTGGCGGCGGTTGTCATCGGCTGGGCAAGCGTTCTGATCAATTTGAGCGCAGGGCTACTGAGCGTAATCGCCGTGTTAACCGTGATACTGTTATTGCTTGCCTTTGCTACTTTGCGCATTCACACTGACCGAATGAACTTCGTTCTCTTTCGATACGCGTCCATCTACATGATGTGTGCAATGATCATCTTATCTTTGAAAGGACTTTTATAATGCCGCGCTCTGTCGGGGGGACTTCTTGATAGGCGCCACTCGGAGAATCAACATGAGCGATCATTTCAAACTCGCACGAAAACTTACATGGGTGCTGTTCATCAATCAGAGCCTTACTTCTGCAAGTTTCATCGCGGCCGCAACAATCAATTCCATTATCGGCGCGAAATTGGGCGGAAGCCCATCCTATGCAGGAGTGCCCTCTGCGGTATATTTGCTGAGTGCGGCATTCGCAGCATCTGCCTGGGGGTATGTGATGGATCGCATTGGCAGGCGTAATGGGATCGTTGCGAGTCTCATTATTGGTATGGTGGGCAATGCGCTCGCTTTGTATGCCATCGAAACTTCTTCGTTCATATGGTTTCTAATCGGCATGGTTTGCATGGGTATCACGAACGCGGCAGTGATCTTGGGACGGTTTGCGGCGGCAGAGGTAAACCCGCCTGAACGACGCGGCGCAGCCATCTCGAACGTAGTGTTGGGAGGCACGTTCGGCGCAATCGTCGGTCCTTTGCTGATTGGACCTATGGGAAGTTTTGTCACCGGCTTGGGAATGGACGAACTGGCCGGCGCGTATCTGGCGAGCCTTATCCTGTTTGCCATTTCATCTGTCGTGGTTTTCGGCGGACTGAGGCCCGATCCGCGTGACCTTGGCAGGGAGATCGCGGTACAGTATCCAAGTTCGACAGCAAACGGGGAAGCGCGGTCTATTCTCGAAGTGTTGCGTCAACCTGCGGCGCTTGTCGCGGTCAGCGCGATGGTGCTTGGGCAGGTCGTCATGGTTGCTATCATGGTTATCACCTCGCTGCACATGCGCAATCACCAGCATCCTCTCAGGGATATTTCCACGGTGATTTCATCCCATACGTTTGGGATGTTTGCCTTTTCGGTGTTATCGGGCAGGCTTGCGGATAAATGGGGACGTGGTCCAGTAATTTTGATCGGCGCGTTTACGCTTTTGCTGGCTTGTATAACCGCGCCTTTATCGCCCAATGTGCTGCCACTTGCAATTTCACTTTTTCTCCTTGGGCTGGGCTGGAACTTTTGTTTTGTGGGCGGCTCTGTGTTGCTTGCGGATCAACTCTCTCCGCTTGAAAGATCACGCACACAGGGAGCCAATGATCTCCTGGTAGGAATGGCATCTGCGGTAGGAAGTTTGGGGAGCGGCTTCTTGTTTGCCGCGTCCAATTACACGATTATCTCGGCAGTATCCGCGTTGATGTCGCTTATCCCACTATTGATGGTGTTGGCTTGGCTGAGAAAAAAGCCCGCGCCGGTTTCTGCCTGAAACAAAACATCCCGCCGAACATGCCATCCGCGGGATGTTGCCTTAGCGAGCGTTTTGAAAAGGCATAGCAGATATTTTCGTTATCCCATGGCGCGAAATTTTCGCATTTACTCTCTTTCCTCCCTTCACCCCTCGCTCACTTGGAAATGAGTTGGAGTGAAGGGAATGGCAAAGCAACGCGAAACATGAGCGTTTGTTTGCAACAGAGAAGGGCGGAAAATCCTTATCACGAACTGACATTACACTTCCAGTGATTGTGACTGAAAGTTCTAAAGCCCATCCTTCAAAATT
The DNA here is from genome assembly GCA_035574015.1 of Anaerolineales bacterium. Classification (GTDB taxonomy): domain Bacteria; phylum Chloroflexota; class Anaerolineae; order Anaerolineales; family Villigracilaceae; genus Defluviilinea. Next base: position 121,173 of record DATLZK010000085.1, on the reverse strand, counting down.
TCTTTCGCCGCCAGCATTCCCGCCGCGCCCATGACGCCGCCGCCGGGATGCGCGCCGCTCGCGCCGAAGTAGTAACCTTTGAGCGGCGTGCGGAAATCTGCCCATTGCGGCACAGGGCGCAGGAAGAAGATTTGATGCAGCAACAGTTCGCCGTGAAAGATGTTGCCGCCCGTGATACCCGCGATGGCTTCGATGTCCTTCGGCGAGATGACCTGCATCCCGACGATGCACTCGCGGATGTCGGGCGCGTACTGCTCGATGGTGGAAATCACCGCCTCGCCGAGTTCGTTGCGCTTCTCGTCCGTCCAGCCGCCTTCCACATCATACGGCGCGTACTGCACGAAACACGAAAGCACATGCTGACCGGGCGGCGCCATGTCGGGGTCAATCATCGAGGGGAAAATCATATCGAGATACGGTCGGCGCGAAATCTGCCCATACTTGGCGTCGTCGTAGGCGCGCTCGATGTAATCTACACTAGGGCTGATCGAAACCGCGCCGCGATACAAGGCAGGTTCGTCGGGCAGCGCCGTGAAGCGTGGCAGACGGCTCAAGGCGATATTCACCTTGCCTGAAGAGCCGCGCACGCGGAAGTTCCGAATCGAAGCGACAAAGTCGTCGGGAAAATATTTGGCTTCCACAAATTGAAGGAACGTTCGTTTGGGGTCGGCGGCGGACAGAACGACTTTGGAATCGAGTTCATCGCCGTTCTCGAGGACGACGCCCACAGCGCGTCCGCCCTTGACCTTGACCTGCTTCACCGGGCTATTGACTCGAATCTCCGCCCCAAGCGCTCGCGCCGCGTTCGCAATCGCGCCGCTCACTCCACCTGAGCCGCCTTTGGCAAAACCCCAGGCGCGGAACGCCCCATCAATTTCGCCCATGTAGTGATGGAGCAGGACATACGCCGTCCCCGGCGAGCGTGGACCGAGAAACGTGCCGATGATGCCGCTGGCGGCTTTCGTCCCTTTGACCGCGTCCGTTTCGAACCATTCATCGAGCAAGTCGGCGGCCGATTGGGTCATCAACTTGGCGATTTGATAAAACTCTTTTTCACTGAGACTGGCAGCGTATTTGCCCAGTTTGAACAAGCCAATGAGGTCGCGTGGATGAAACGAGGATGGATCGGGCGGCACCATTCCAATCAGCGGCTTGATGGCTTTGGCGATGCGCGCCATAACCCGGCTATATTCGTCATAAGCCTCGGCATCGAGGGGGGAATGGCGGTAAATCTCGCGGCGGGTCAGGTCGTGATCGTCCCACCAGGCGATGTAATTGCCGTTGTCAAGCGGCGAAAACGTGGAAGGCAACGGCAGGATTTTGAGGCCGTGTTTGGGCAATTCCAACTCGCGGATAATTTCCGGGCGCAGCAGGCTTACCACATACGAAAACTCGGTGAACTTGAAGCCGGGGAAAATCTCCTCGGTCACCGCCGCCCCGCCGACGATGTGTCTGCGTTCCAGCACGACCACTTTCTTGCCGGCCTTTGCCAGATACGCCGCGGCGACCAAGCCATTATGCCCGCCGCCGATGATGATGACATCGTATTGATTGGAGTTCATAAGGTTATTATCTCCGGTCTAAATCATGCTGCATTTAATCTCGGTTCACGAAATAGAATCTATTTCAAAAACTCTTCAAAATTTTCCTGGTGCACACTCATTAACTTCGCATCCGGATATGCCTCCATAAACTCATTTCGTACGGCACGGCGTATCTCGCCGCTCTGCCACTTGAATTCGTACCCATACAACCTGCCGCCAAACTCTTCGATGCAGTCAATTTCCTTCTGGTCATATGTCCGCCAGAAATAAGAATTGACATGCCGCCCCGCGAACTGGTTTGCTTTGCGACGCTCGATTACAAGAAAATTCTCCCATAATTGCCCAACATCATTTCGGAGGGAAAGGGAATTAAAGTTTTGGATCAGGCTGTTTCGCACGCCGTTGTCATAAAAATAGTAGCGCGAACTCTTGGTCACTTCCTTGCGGAGGTTGCGCGAGAAACCATTGACCTTGAAAATCACAAAAACCTTTTCGAGCAAATCAAGGTATCTTTCGACAGTCGAACGATTCAAGGCGAGATTGGCCGCCAATTCCGTCACTGAAACCTCCTGCCCGATTTGGTAAGCCAGCAGGCGCAACAGATCAACGATTTTGTCCGCGCGGCGTAAGCCCTCCATCTCTAAAATATCCCGGTAAAGATAGGAACCGACCAATTCACCAAGCAGCCGTTCCCTCAGGTTTGGATCGCGCGTGGCCACAATGGCGGGATAGCCTCCCCAAATCAACCAGCGCTCCAATTGGGCACGGGCCTCGATTTTCCCAAACGTGCTTTGAATTTCGGTGTAACTTACAGGGTACAAGTTGAAGGTTAATTTGCGCCCCGTCAGCGGTTCGCTGATCTTGCTGGCAAGGTCAAAAGAGGCGGAACCTGTGGCGATGATCTTCGCGTGGGGAAATGTGTCCACGAGAATCTTGAGATTCAATCCGATTTCCGGCACGCGCTGCGCTTCGTCAATGACCAGTAATTCCGCATCCCCCAGCAATTCGCCCAGCCGTTGGCTGCTTTGGCTGGCGAGGGTCTCCCGGTAAACCAGTTCATCCGCGTTCACGAACTTGCTTCTTATAGGGAGCGACTCAATCAGGTCTTTGACCAATGTTGTTTTTCCAACCTGTCGCGGACCATACAGCACAATTGCCTTGCCAGGCTGCAGCGAATTCTGAATTTGGAGGAGAAGCGCCCTTTTGATTTTCATAAATTCATTATATCAAAGCATCCGAATTTTTATAAATTTTGACGCTCCCATATGAGAAATGCCCATTACAGGCTGGCGTGCCAGGCAGGGAAACAATCACAACGCTCCCGATTACCGGATACCCCTCCATAAACTCATTTCGGCACGGCGAATCTCACCGCTCTGCCATTTGATTCGATGCACTCAATTCCCCTCTGGGCATATGTCCGCCAAAAGTGGGAATTGACACGCCGCCCCCGTCAACGATGTGTCTGCGTTCCAGCGCCACTTTCTTCCCTGCCCTTGCCAGATACGCCGCGGCGACCAATCCATTATGCCCGCCCCCGATGATGATGACATCGTAGTTGTTTGGTGTCATAAAGTCTTTTCTCCGTTCACACGTTGAAACGTTCGAACGTTATAACGTCCTAACGTTTTTTCCACTCCGGCTCATAGAACGGTAATTTCACCACCCTTGCCGGCGCGTACTGGCGATGATGCTCTATTGTGACCTCCAATCTTACCTTCGTTCCAACCTCGTAATATGGCCTCTGTAAATGTGCAAGAGCAATATACTTCTTCAACAGGGGCGACCAACTTGAAGTCGAAGCATAGCCCACTTGAACATTCCCGACTAAAATCGGCAAACTCGCCCGCACCGCCATGCCGGGGATTTGCGGCGGCAAGCCAACCGCTTTAAACAATCGTTCCATGCCATCCCAATCCACTTCAAGCCCCATCAACTTCCAAGCCGAGCCCTCTTTCTTTTCACGCTCCAAGGCTCTGCGTCCCACGAAGTAGCCGGGTTTGTCGAGCGCGACTGTCCAATCGAGCCCCAACTCGAACGGGGAGGACTTTTGCGACTCGATCCAGGCATGAGTCGTGGAGGTGTAATCCACTTCGAGCATGAACAGACCTGCCTCCACGCGCGCCATGTCCATCGCCAGAATGCCGACGGGCGCGATGCCATAGTCCGCGCCGGCTTCCATGAGCGCATCCCAAATCTTGAGCGCGTCCTTCGCCTCCATCCAGATCTCATAGCCAAGATCGCCCGTATACCCTGTTCGTGAAATTGTGACTTCGGCGCCGCGAATCTTGTTTTCCATCACACGAAAATACTTCAACCCCTCCACATCCGATTCGCACACCCGCTTCAAAACGGACCTCGAATGGGGCCCCTGCAAACTAAGCGCGGCGACCTCGTCTGTAACTTCGGTGATCTCCACCTCCATACCGACGGCGTTCATCGTCAGCCAGCGCAGATTTGGTTCCGCGGCAGTCAGGCGGAAGGTCTGCTCATCGAGGCGGGAGATGGTACCGTCGTCAATCATCTTGCCATCGTCGTCGCACCAGCCGGTGTAATAGACTTGCCCGACCTTCATTTTGTAAATATCGCGTGTGGTGACGCGATGCAATAACGCCGCCGCATCCTTTCCCTTGATGACATACTTGATGAGCGGAGTCACGTCAATCAACGCCGCCGCATTGCGAATCGCCCAATACTCACGGTCGAGCGTCAAGTCGTAAGAGCCGGCGACGATGTATCCGGCCCAACGACGCCAGTTTTGGGGCAGACAGAGTTTTGAAGTTCGTTCGTGAAAGGGGGTGGTTTTGAGTTTGAACATAAAGATTCCTCGTGTTATCGAAAAAGTTGAGTGAGTTCAAAGGCTTGCACGGCATCTCCTGAGACATTATTTCCATTCGCTCAACTCATCTTCCAAAGACTCGATCCATCGAACGTATTTATCCCCTTCATCTTTCATCCCGCCTTCAAAAAGGATGAGATTCAACCCTTCTATGATTTTGTGTTCATCTTTCGGGGAGAGATTTTGTTCGAGCAGAGGAAAAATAAGGTTCTTGAGGCGGTCCATGTGCTGACGCAGCGTGGAGGTATATTCGCTTGCTTCCCACCCCACGTCGAGGCGCGCAGCCTCTTCTCCCGCCTGCCAGGCTTTGGCAGCACTGAGCATCAATTCAGCGGCTTCTCTGCATTTCTTCTGCTCGTTTTTCAGTGCGCCCACCGGACCCTCGTCCGGCGAGAAACCGCTGTCCACCAAAGCCTTCATGAGCAGGTCTTCCTTCCTGAAGAAAATTTCCTCAATGTACTCGTGAATGAATGCCGCTGCAATGATGAAGAAGCCAGGTCTGGCACGCTTGTTGCCGCTGCCTAGCACCGCTGCACCCCCTCCAAATGTATCAAGAAAGCGCAGGATCATCTCCTGATCAGATCGCAGAAGTTTAGCAATACGCATGACAAATCTCGTGAAGAAATCTATCGCTTCTCCGCGCGGACCTTGTTCCTGAGCTCGCCCAAGCCTTCGATCTCCACCGACACCTCATCCCCATCCTTCAAGGGTCCCACGCCTGAGGGAGTGCCGGTAAAGATCAGATCGCCGGGTTCGAGCGTCATGATCGAAGAAATGTATGCAATCAACACGCCCACGTTGAAGACCATGTCGCGCGTGGAGGCCATTTGCCGCATCTGCCCGTTCACGCGACAGGTCAGGATGGCATCGGCGGGATCAAACTCCGTATCAATCCACGGGCCGAATGGACAGAACGTATCGAACCCCTTGGCGCGCGTCCATTGACCATCGGTCTTTTGCAAGTCGCGCGCTGTCACATCATTCCCAACCGTATAACCCAGGATATATTTCTTAGCATCTTCGGCAGTAATATAGCGCCCGCGCTTGCCAATCACCACTACGAGTTCACCCTCATGCTCTACCTGTGCGGATTGCGGTGGAAGGATGATGGTATCAGAAGGATTGATAATGGCAGAGGGCGGCTTCAAAAAGATAAGCGGCACCTTTGGCACTTCATTTCCCAATTCCTTTGCGTGTTCCACATAATTGCGTCCTACGCAGATGATCTTTGTCGGCTCGCAAGGCGCAAGCAGGGTCACATTTGCAAGAGGAATTTCAGCCTCTTTACGCCGATACCGCCCAAAAATATTTCCGCTGATTTCACCCACCTTGTCTCCCAACAGCCAGCCATATTTCGGCTTGGTATGGCCTTCCTTCAGAGTATAGCGAACGATCCGCATTCAACCTCCTAATTGATGTTATACACCCTACCCCCTGCACATCTTTCTCCCTGGAAGAGGGGGGGTAGGGTAGAGCAACTATATGAGGGTGAGTCCTAATTACACCAAGTGTAACATGATGTATAATAACCCGCACGGGCGCTTAGCTCAGTTGGTTAGAGCGTCTCTCTTACACAGAGAAGGTCAGGGGTTCGAGTCCCTTAGCGCCCACTCCTCCCTGCCAGAGCAGGGATTTTTGTTCTCTGCGCCGCGCCCCCTTTGCAAAGTGGTTAGTTGTATTGTAAAAGTCTTTCAGTCCGGACCAATTTGTGATATTTTCTCATTTGTTCTTTATAATACTATTATCACCCCTGTCCCAGACAGGACTTTTTATGAGCATTCGCTATAAAGTCATCCTCCCGTATCTCTTACTGACGCTCATCGTGGCAGTGACAGGTGCCTACGTCATCATCCGTCTGGTGGCAGGTTCGCTCGAGGAGCGTCTTGCCAATCAATTATTCGAAGCGGGACGGGTGGTATCCGATGTGATGGCTCGGCAGGAGATACGGCATCTCGAATCTGCTCGCATTATCGCCTATACGCGCGGATTGGGCGACGCACTCCGCGAGGGGAATGTGAATCAGGTTTCGGGTCTCGCCGGACCCGCCGCGGCAGGCGCGAACGTGGAGAATCTCCTCATCTACGATTTGCAAGGACAGGAAGTCCTTCATCTCATCAAACAGCCCAACGGGCAAATCGGAGATGTCACTCAGCCCGGACGCGCCTCGTCCCTCTCCATTGTCAACGAACTGCTCGCGGAAAACGACGTCAACAGCCTCCCTAGGCGCATGTTCGAAAAAGATTCCATTGATGGGCGCTACTATTACTTTACTGCCATCCCTGCTCCTTCCAGCGACGGGATTTCAGGGATAGTGGTGGTGGGGACCTCGGTAAACACTCTCCTCCCCATTTTGAAAAACACTTCTCTTGCCGATGTCAGCATCTACAATGAAGAGCGTCAAGCAATCGCCACTACACTCGGCACACAGGAAACCCAATCCCTCTTTTTGCAAACCATCACCATCCCGGAGGACCTTTACCAACAGATCATCGAAAAAGAAGGTCTGGTGCAGGGGAGAAACATCGAAGCGGATGGACGCAGTTTCAGCGTAGCATACAGCCCACTGAACATCGGCGATGATCGCATTGCCGTTTTCTCAGTCCTTTTGCCGCTCGACTTCGTCCTGCAATCGGGTTCCCTCAGCCGCAACACCTACATCGTAATTTACACCTTCGCCACGCTGGCCGTGATTTTGATCGGCTACTTTGTCACACGGCTCATCATCATTCCACTGTCCGCTCTCGTGCGCACTTCTCTCGCCATCGCAGCAGGTGACCTTTCGAGACGTACCCAAATCAAAAGCCGTGACGAGATCGGCGTGCTTGCCACCACGTTCGATCACATGACCGAAAGCCTGCAGCAACGCACGCTCGAACTGGAGCGCATGAACAAGATCCTCGAACAGATGGATAAGACCAAGACGCGTTTCATCCAAGTCTCGGCACACGAACTTCGCACTCCTCTTACGCTGGTACAAGGCTATGCCCAGATGGCGCAAATCAAAGCGGCGGGCAACAAGGACCTGATCAAATACACCAATGGCATCCTCGAGGGCACAACGCGCATGGTCGAGATCATTGACAGCATGCTGGATGTTTCGCGCATAGACAGCAACCTGCTGGAACTGAATATTTCAGAAGTGGACATACCCTCTGTGATCGAGCGCGTGAGTCAGACCTTCCGCACTGCGTTCGAGGAACGCAACCTCACCTTCAAAGCGGAAGACCTTGCCGGCCTGCCCACCATCCGCGCCGACAAGGAACTGCTGTATAAAGTCTTCTATCATGTGATCGGCAATGCCATCAAATACACGCCCGACGGTGGTCGCATCACTGTCCGCGCACGGGTGATCCATGAGGCCCCTCAAAACCCCGAAATCGAAATCAACGTTTGTGATACCGGCATTGGCATTGACCCTCAATACCACGAACTCGTCTTTGAAAAATTTTTCCAAACCGGCGAAGTATTGTTGCACTCCTCAGGCAAGACGAAATTCAAAGGTGGCGGACCTGGCCTGGGTCTGGCTATCGCACGCGGCATCGTGAATGCACATCATGGGCACATATGGATAGAAAGCCCTGGCTACAATGAAGAAACCCGTCCTGGCACTACCGTCCATGTGCGCTTGCCGGTTAATGGAACAGCACCATGAAATCCACCGAGCGCGAACGGCGCGACTGGCTCCTCATTCTCATTATTTTCTTCATTGGATTTTTGTGCATCATCCTTGCTGGGAATTTGGCGCTTCGCTTCGCTCCACGCTGGGAATTGCCCGCCGATATGGGGTCGAATCTCGACCCGAACCGCGACTTCCTCACACGCCGCCCAAGCGGATTCCTCAACCCTCTTGACCCGGCCATTCTGACCCCTCCCATCTGGCTCGATGTGTTCCTTACGCCAGGCGTGATCTTCTCTAGTCGCACGCCAGCGCCCACAAATACACCGACCGCCATCCCTCCCATAACGCATTCACCTACCGTTACTCCTTTTGCGCCCACTCCATCCCCCACAAACACCATTATTTTTGCAAGTCCCACAAACACATCCGTGTTTGTCTCTCCAACCTTGACTTCCACTACCACAAGGACTTCAACACCTGTCACAACTGCAACCCACACCCCAACATTTACAACCACTGCAACTCCCACACCTTCATTTACCTTTACCCCAACATTTACAGCCACGGTAACTCATACACCCTCGTTTACCCCTACCCCAACTTTTACTTCAACGCCGACCTTCATTCCCACCAATACCCCCAATCCTTCTGCCGATTTGCAAGTTACAAAAACCGATGGTTCGACAACCTATACAGCAGGTTCGACCGTCTCTTACGTCTTGGTCATCACAAACAATGGTCCCGCAGATGTGACAGGTGCCACATTGACAGATAACAAGCCCAGCCTGGTGACTACATGGGGATGGTGCATTGCCCCTTGTACACCTGTGGCAAATACAAGCGCAAATTTAACCGATACCATCAATTTGACGGCAGGCTCCAGTATCACCTACAACATCCTCGCCAATATTCATCCAAGCGCGGCGGGGGACCTGATTAACACTGCCTCCGTGACTGTTCCGATGGGCTACATAGATCCAATCCCCGGCAACAACTCGGCCACAGATACCAACACCAATCAAAGTGGCGAACCCGAGGTCGGACCTCCAGATGGAGGCGTGATTTCGATTGGCGATGGTGGCTCGGTGACCTTTTACCTGAGTCAACCTATTGTCGCGAATGGCGATGGAGCAGCCGACTTCGTATACTATGAACTCTATATCCCCGCTATCCCTGGCATTTATCTCGATCAGGTCATCATCGAAATCAGTGCAGATGGCAGCACGTGGTTCCCGGTTTTTTATTGGGGTGATAATGCTGCGGATACGAACACGAACGTGAACATAGCGCTTCCCAACATCAATGCCGCATGTCCTTCCGGTGAAGTGGATAACTGTCCAATCCCTTCAAGCGAACTATACAATAATTCAGGCGTTACGATTGATGTTGACAATAGCCCGTTATCTGCCGTGCCATTGGGAAATTACTATTGGATTCGCTTCACAGAACCCGGTCTTACACCGGGCGATGGTGCACACGTAGATTCCATCGAAATCCTGCCCTGACGAATACGCTTGGGCAAAAAAACAGGTGAGGCGGAGGAGACGCCTCACCTGTTTTGACTCACCCGCGTCGGTATTATTGATCGCTTGAAGCGGGTGTCTGCATCATCGGGCAGTCGTTCAAACCCCTACCGAATCCCAAGCCGCGCATGCCCCAGCCGCGTCCCCATCCCAGACCGTCACCGCCGCCGATAAAGCCCTTGTCGAGTCCTTCGAGCAGCCAATCGGCTTTTTCCTGCGTCATCGTGCCGTCTTCCACAGCCTGGGCGATGGCATCCCGCATCTCGGCGACGCGCACAGCCTGCAGGGCGGCTTGCACATCTTCAATGGCGACGCCCTTTTCATTGGCAAGGTCCAGAAGCGTCTTTCCCGATTGCAGAGCGGACAAAACCTCATCGGTCGTCATGCCAAGCACTTTGGCAACCGCTTCCAGTTCCGCATCACTGAGACCAGAGCCGTGCCAGCCCGGTCCACGTCCGTGCTGAAGCGTGTTTACCGGTTCCTGCGCATACACAGAGGTGGCACCCACAACACCGATCACCAGCAATGCGGCGAGCAAACCACCAATCACAATCAGCATTTTGTTTTTCATCGTTCATCTCCTTGCTTGTAGATTGGCTGGACTGTGTCCAACCTTGCTTCTATCGTAGCGCAAAGGTGTTATGAAGTTGTGATGCAAGTGTGGGGAATTTATGGAGATGCACATGCCATTTCTCACTTGACCCATCTCCCTCGCAGGTCTAAAATCAAATCGTCTGATAAATCGAAACAGCCCTCACAAGGAGAACATCATGACCGACTATTTATTTCGCGGCAAGCTTGCCGACCTTGATCCCGATGTGTTTGAGTTGACGCAACTTGAACAGGAACGGCAAGCCCGCAAGTTGATTTTGATTCCATCCGAATCCAGTGCGCCACTGGCAGTGCGCGAGGCGCTGGCTTCTGCTTTCCAAAATATCTATGCGGAAGGCTACCCCGACGAGGAGACGCGCTGGATGACCGAAGAAGAAATTCTCGATTACCCGGCGCGTCTCACTCATTATCGCCGCTTTTCTGACCCGCGTTATTACAAGGGCGTGGAATATGCCGACATCGTCGAAGCGCTGGCGCGGCGGCGCGCGGCGGAGGTCTTTGCCGCCAACGGTTTTACGGCGGATGATATTTATGTAAATGTGCAAGCCCTCTCCGGCGCGCCCGCGAACAATGCGGTATATCAGGCGCTGCTTAATGTGGGCGATACAGTGATGGGACTTAACCTCCTACATGGGGGGCATCTGACACATGGTTCTTCAGTAAACCGCAGTGGCAAGTGGTTCAAGGCGGTGCATTACACCGTGGACGAAAACGAACGGCTTAACTACGACGCCATCCGCACGTTGGCGCTGGAGCATAAACCAAAACTCATCATCGCGGGCTACTCGTCGTATTCGTGGGTTCCCGATTGGAAGAAGTTCCGCGAGATTGCGGACGAGGTCGGCGCATACTTCCTCGCGGACATCTCGCACATCGGCGGGCTAGTCGCGGCGGGAGTCGTCCCCTCGCCGATTGGCTACGCTCACGTCGTCATGTCCACCACGCACAAGAGTCTCGATGGTCCGCGCGGCGCGGTGCTGTTGACCACCTACCCCGACATCGCAAAGAAACTCGACAAAGCCGTCTTCCCCGGCGAGCAGGGCGGACCGCACGTCAACGTATTCGCGGCGCTCGCCCTGACCTTCAAACTGGCGAAGACCGACCAGTTCAAGAAACTGCAGGCACAGACCATCAAGAACGCGCAGGCGATGGCAGACCAGTTCCAGAAGCGCGGACTGCGCATCCCCTTCGGCGGGACGGACTGCCACATGCTCAACGTGGATTGCAGGACCATCAAAGGCGAGGACGGCACGTCGCTGAGCGGTGACCAGGCGGCTCGCATTCTGGACCTCGTGGGCGTGGTCGTCAACCGCAACACGATTCCCGGCGACAAGAACTCCGCTGACCCGAGCGGCATTCGCCTCGGCACGCCATGGATCACCCAGCGCGGCTTCGACGAGAAGAAGTCCCGTCAACTGGCGGATATCATCGCCGATGTACTGCTGGCGTGCGCGCCGCATTCGGTGGATACGCCGCGGCATGGACGCGTGCGGCGGGCAAAACTGGATTTCAAAGTGTTGAACGATGCACGTTTGAAAGTGCGAAAGCTGGCGGAGTCGGCTGGAATTGACTTCAAGTTTAAGAAGAGCGGATATCCACACTTCTATTTCATTGACGACAAGTCAACGTCGGGCGTGTTCGAGTTGAAAGGCAGGCGCGTGCGGCAGATATTGGATTACGCGGTATCGTCCGATCTCTCCGCGTTGAAGAAAGGGCAGGCACAGGCAACATCCATCGCCACCCCGAAAGGCGTTGTGAAAGGCACGCTGGCAAAGGTGGATGACTTCACCTATCAGTTGCAGGTCCCTGCGGCGAAGGCGGGCGTGGTTGGCACCTGGCTGCGCGACCTCTCGGATGGGTATGTGTCGTTCCGACTCGACGGCGAGAAGGATTTCGACGCGCGCAGGATGCCCGGTCCGTTCGTGGTAGCCGACAGCAAGAAAAAACTCAAGGACGCGACGGGGAAAGCCGTCAGCGAGGAAAAGCCCTGGTTCATCGGCGACCAGGTAAAGGTCCAGAAAGAAGCGCTGCCGCCCTTTGAGTGGGTAGAGCCGGCAGAAGGAGAGTTGAAGAAGACTCGTTTGAATCAAGTCCATCGAGACCTCGGCGGCAGGATGGTCCCCTTTGCAGGCTGGGAAATGCCCGTCGTGTACACATCCATTTATGAGGAGCATCTCGCCACGCGGCAGGCGGCGGGGCTCTTCGACGTGAGTCACATGGGCGTGTATGAAGTGCGGGGCTCCGATGCGGCGTCGTTCCTCGATGCGATTTGCGCCAACGATTGCGGCGGGCTGGAGCCGGGCGAGAGCCTTTATACGCATTTCCTGACGCCCGACGCGGATGTGATTGACGATACTCTGGTGTACCGCCGCGCGTGGGATAAGTACTTGGTGGTGGTGAACGCATCGAACGATGACAAGGATCGGACGTGGTTCGAGGCGGTGCGCGACGGTAAGGTGCGGATTGACAACGCCAAGCCGTGGGCGCGGACGTATGGTTACGAGGCGGAAATCCGCAACCTGCGCGACCCCAAGGCAGGCGCGGACATGCGGATTGACATCGCCCTGCAGGGACCGAAGAGCCGCGACATCCTGCTGGCGATGGGCGTGGACGATGAGACGCGGGCACGCATCATGAAGTTGAAGAGAACGGAACTGTGCGATGCTGTTGTTGGCGGTTTCGATTTGATTGTCTCACGCACGGGGTATACAGGCGAGAAGATGGCATTCGAGTTGTTCGTCCATCCCGACCGCGCCGTGGAATTTTGGAACGCGGTGTTGAAAGCGGGCGAGCCGTTTGGCGTGAAGCCCATCGGCTTGGGCGCGCGCGATTCGCTGCGCACGGAGGCGGGTCTGCCGCTATACGGTCATGAAATGGGACTCGGCTCTGGAAAATTTGGCGAGCGTGACCTCGGCGTGGCGGAAGGCGGCTTCGGTTCGTATGTGAAGGTGTACAAGCCGTGGTTCATCGGGCGCGAGGCGTACATCGCCCGCGAGAAGACGCGCAAGGGCGTGGTCGTCCGCTTCACCTTCGACGAACAGCGCACCCGCATGGCGCACAATGGCGACCCCGTGGTCAACGCCAACGGTGAGCGCATCGGCTGGGTGACCTCGTGCGCGATTGATAGCGCGCGCTTCATCACGGGTCAGGCGTATGTGGATTTGGCGTATGCCAAGGAAGGCACGCCGATTTTCGTCCATCAAGGCGGGAATATGGAGCGTCCGCCCGCGCCGGCGAAGGTGGTGAGCCGGTTCGCGAAGTTGTAAGTTGGTAATTGGGGATTGGTAATTTGGGACAGCCTGCCCGCAAGAGGGGAGGCTGTTTTTTTTAGGAGACCTGACATGCTTGTGCTGAGCCTGTCGAAGTGTCTCCTCCGCGCCGCGGCGGACCCAGGTCTCCGCGTGGAGGAAGGTCACAGTCATCGGACTGTCGTGGATACAAGTCGGGTTTTGCTGAAATCGAGATGGTAGTGGGAGTGGGTCACGGTAATCAGGGTTGGAGGTGACCCCTTCGACAGGTCATTTTGCGGGAGGGGAAATCTGTCCATGCTTGAGAGAGTGGTGGAGTAAAATAAGGAACAGAATAACACCGTTGCAATCAAGGAATGGGTTCACATGACCATCACTGAACTTTTCACCGACCGAATGCTGGTTGCTAAAATTCAAAGACGGTTGCCAGAGTTGTTTTATCTGGCAGAGCTGGAAAGCTCTCGCGCTGGCAAGGTTGGCATGGAGGTTGGCTCGGTTAGGGAAAAGATTCTCATTGCCTTGTTACTCTACAAATTCGGCGAGCAAAATGTCCAGACTGACCTGCCAATCCATGAACCTGAGGCTGATGTCAAAGTATTTGGCAGGCCGCTTTCCATCAAAACCATGACCGGCGCGACTTTCAAAAGCGTCAAACTGATCTGGACGGTGGACGCGGAGCAGGCGATTGAATTTTCGCATCGCTATATTCCAAGCTGTGACATGTTACTTGTTCAAGTGAATTGGAATAATACTGGCGGTGTCTTTTTGTTCTCGCAGGAAACGCAAATTGAAATACTGGAGAAGATGGGAAGGGCAGGATACATCAAATTGCCAAAGGCAGGTACAAACCCGCGCGGCGTGGAAGTATCTGGACAAGCGTTGGATGTTTTGTCCAAGCACCCCCATACACTCAAATTTCCAGTACAATGGTATAGAACGAAGATAGAATACAATCCTTATCAGCGATGGCTCGATCTTTGGCAAGAGGAGTAGAGATGAAACGAGGTAGTAAAACGAGCAAGTTTGGGACGACTTCGCGAATCAATCACGATTCTTCCGATTACTACAACTCCAAACTTTATTCGGAATTGGGCGCCAATGGGAATGGTTCTCATCCTGTCGAAGATAATCCGTTCCCTGTTGAATATGAGAACAAGATCATTTTGGGAACTTCCGAGAACATGAAGGAAATTCCCGACAACTCTTTGCACCTAATGGTAACTTCACCGCCCTATAATGTTTCCAAAGAATACGATGAAGATTTGTCGTTGAAAGAATATTTGCAACTTCTCCGAAACGTTTTCACCGAAACGTATCGCGTACTGGTTTACGGCGGCCGCGCTTGTGTCAATGTGGCGAATCTCGGACGCAAACCATATATCCCGCTCTCCGATTACATTTCCCACATGATGATCGAGATCGGCTTCAAAATGCGCGGAGAAATCATCTGGGCAAAAGGAGCAGGCGCAGGAGTTTCCATGGCATGGGGTAGTTGGCAATCCGCAGCCAATCCTGTGTTGCGTGATACACATGAATACATTCTTGTGTTTTCAAAAGGCGCATTTGAGCGTAAAAAAGGGGACAGGGAAAATACAATTACTAAAGAGCAGTTCATGGAATGGACGAAATCCGTCTGGACGATGAATCCCGAGTCAGCGAAGAAAGTCAAGCACCCCGCTCCATTCCCTGTTGAACTGCCCTATCGCTTGATTCAACTTTACACCTTCAAAGGCGATATAGTTCTAGACCCGTTCATGGGGAGCGGATCAACTGCTATTGCGGCATTGAAATCTGGAAGGAAATATGTGGGATATGATATTGATCCTGAATACATCAAGATAGCCGAAGAGCGAATCGCGCCATACAAGCAACAATTGGTAATGAGCCTATAACTTGCGACTCCCCTTTCAGCAACGAGAGGGGAGTTTGTTACTGGGGGTATAAGCAAAACTTGGCCTGTTTCATGCGCGCTGTTGTGCATCGAGTCGCTGGCGGGGACGTGGGGAGACCTGACATGCTTGCACTGCGACTAAAGGGAGTGTCGAAGTGACTCCTCCGCGCCGCGGCTGACCCAAGTCTCCACGTGGGCGAAGGCCACAGTCATCGGCCTGTCGCGGACTATAGCGCCCGTCAGGGTGGACATGTCAGGTTTTTGCTTGAATTGAGCCACCGATTGGAAAAAAGCAAACTCCGAAGTTTGCGGCTTCGGAGTTTGTCATTGATTACGCTGGCTGGAAGGAGGTCACTTCCACCTGGCGGTGACGCTTGCGGGCGTCATCCACCATGCTTTCGAGACGTTCTGCAATGTCATCGGCGATCCAGTCCGCGCCGCATTGGGAGCAAACCAGCGCGGGGACATTCCGCACGACGACGACGCCGAATCCCAAGTCAACGGTAAAGGTGGTTGTGCCAGGTCGTTTTTGTCCGCCGCAATCGGGGCAGGTTTGGGTTTTCAAAGCGTTCATGGTTTTCTCCGTGTCCGATAATCAGGCTGGAAATGCTCAAGCGTCGGTTCGTAGGCGGTCACGACTGCAACGACGTTGTCATCTGTATCCATTGTGATAACAACGTGCAAAGGCTTCTTACCTTGCCAGCCAAGAAAGAGTCCGCTTGGGAAAGGTCTGTCTTCAGTGTAATCTTCAATCAACTCACCAGTCAAAACGGTTTCCAACACCATTGAGCGGGTCAATCCGCGCTCCAACATTCTTTCCAGCGCGTGACGTTTCCAGATGACGCGCCG
The DNA here is from genome assembly GCA_035574015.1 of Anaerolineales bacterium. Taxonomy (GTDB): domain Bacteria; phylum Chloroflexota; class Anaerolineae; order Anaerolineales; family Villigracilaceae; genus Defluviilinea. The sequence goes on along the minus strand of DATLZK010000085.1, from coordinate 105,048 downwards.
CTGGCGGATGAGTTCGTGGATTTTGCCGATGTCAAGTCCGCGCATGGGTGGATTATAGCGCAGAAAGTTGTGAGGAATCGAGTTGCTGGCAAGGAAGAGAGAGAAGCCTGACATGCTTGCACTGAGCCTGTTGAAGTGTCTCCTCCGCGCCGCGGCGGACCCAGGTCTCCGCGTGGAGGAAGGTCATAATCATCATGCTCGCGCGAACTATAGCGCCCGTCAGACTAGACATGTCGTTTTTTTACCTGTATCGAGTCGCTGAGGGGCGGTCACGGTCAATTGGGCTTTCACAGAAACATGTCAGGGTTTTTGCAAGCCATTGCCTTTTGACAGAGAAACGAGTATAAGATGATGAGGCGTTGCAGGCACTTGAGATTTATCTGCAAATCCCTGTCAGGTTTGTGGAAGTAGAGTTGGTCGAATCTTTAGAATTGGCGAATGAATTAGGTCTCTATGCTTACGACGCCTATCTCCTCCGCTGTGCGGCTAAATATCGTCTGCCATTACTCACGTTGGATGCCCGATTGATTCAAGCCGCAAAGGAAAAGAAAATTCAGGTCTTGGAGGTGGCAGAATGAACACTTACACATACACAGAAGCGCGTCAAAAACTCGCATCCATCCTGGAACAAACCGCCAAGTATGGTGAAGTGCGTATCAAGCGGCGCGATGGGCAGGTGTTTATCATCAAGCCGCAGAAACGCAAAGGGTCTCCGCTGGCGGTAAGAAGCATCAATTTGAATCTGAGTCGCTATGAGATTTTGCAAAGCATTGAAGAAGGACGCAAGACCTTCTAACCGAAACATCCGAAATAGCAAAACCCCTTTGATTCATCCGTGTCACTCGATGACAAGGGCATTGAATACGGATAACGCCAATGCAACTCAATCAACCCGCTCCGGATTTCGAATTGCCCGATCTACAAGGCAAACTCCATCGCTTGAACGACTATCGCGGCAAGATTGTCATCGTTAACTTCTGGTCGGCAGAGTGCCCACACTCGGAGCGCACGGATCGCTCCATTTTGGTTTGTCTCGCACGCTGGGGTAGTGAGGTGGAGTTGTTGCCCATCGCCGCGAATCGAAACGAATCCCTTCAAAGCGTAGAAGAAGCCGCGCAAACGCGACGCCTGCCGAGGGTCCTGATTGATGCGCAGCAAGCTGTCGCCAATCTCTATGAAGCAATCACTACCCCACATGTCTTCGTGGTGGATCGGGAAGGCATCCTGCGCTATTGCGGCGCGGTGGACAATGTCACATTTCGCCAGCGTACTGCCACACAATTTTATCTGGAAGAGGCTGTGGAAGCACTACTCGAAGGGCGTTTACCCGAAATTCCCGAAACACCCGCATATGGGTGCGCCATCGTGCGTGAAGTTTGATAGAATAAAAATGTGACGATCGAAACCTCGGCGCGCGTTGCTTTCCTCAAGAAAATCCACCTCTTCAGTGGCTTGGAAGAGGCTGACCTCGAGGCTGTCGCCCATGAATTGGAGGAGCAAAGCGTTCCAGCAGGGGGGGTGATCTTCAAACAAGGCGACAAAGCCGAGAGTTTTTACTTGATTTACAGCGGCAGTGTGCGCATTGTTCGCAAACAGGATGGGAAGGAAATTCAACTTGCCAATCTGGTCCAAAGTGATTATTTTGGAGAAATGGCGCTCGTGGCAAAGCGCCCTCGCTCTGCAACTGCAACCGCGACAAGCGACACCTTGTTGCTTGTCCTCTCGCGGCAGGACTTTGAGATGCTCTATAAGCGTTCCCCACAACTGCGCCCGCATCTGGAAATTGCGATAAAAAGCCGTGAACTGGCGCGGCGATTACGCTTCAAATGGTTGAGACCCGATGAGGTCGTCTATTTTCTCGCGCGCAAGCATCCAATCGTGCTGTACGAAAAACTCATCCTTCCTGTCCTTGCGCTTATTGTTCCACTTCTCTTTTTCTACGCGTGGTATGCCCTCCTGCCCTCCATCCTTGTTGCGCTGGCGGGAGGATTGTCGCTGCTGGCCATCGTGCTGTGGATTGCATGGCTCGTGATAGATTGGGGCAACGACTATTACATCGTCACTAATCAGCGTGTGGTCTGGCTTGAAAAAGTCATCGGCATTTACGACAGCCGACAGGAATCTCCAATCAACACAATCCTCTCTGTGGGTGTGGAGGCAAATCCTATTGGAAATTTTTTAGATTACGGCAACGTTATCGTGCGGACCTTTGTCGGAAAGATACCGTTCACCAACGTCAGCCATCCCGATCAAGCCCGGCGCATGATCGAAGAATATTGGAATCGGACGAAGGAACAGGCTTCCAAAATGGAAAAGGAAGCGATGAAGAACGCCATCCGCAAACAATTGGGGCTCCCGCCTCCTTCTCAGCCTCAGCCTGATTCCGATAAAAAAGCATCCCCTCCCCCCAAGCGCCCCAAACTGACCGCACTCCTGCGTCTACTTGGCGCGAACACCTTGAAACTGCGCTACGAAAGCGGTGAAAGCGTGATCTACCGTAAACACTGGATCGTGCTCATCATGCAGGCATGGATTCCTCTGCTGGGTTCACTGGGAACGCTGGCACTTCTCTTCTATCGGCTGGGTCAGATTTTGTTCGATCCGCAGCTCACTTTCTTTCGGAACGGATTCAGACCCGACACATGGGTAGCTGTATTCTTCCTGGCATTCTTCCCGTTTGCGCTGTGGCTGATTTACGAAGTCATAGATTGGAGCAACGATAAATTCGAAGTCACCCCCGAACAGATCATTGATATTGATCGCAAACCATTCGGCACCGAAACCCGCAATGCCGCCCAGTTGGAAAACATCCTCGGCACCGAATACAAACGCCTTGGCCTTCTCGGCAACCTGTTCAACTACGGCACCGTTTACATCACCGTTGGCGGAACAAAACTTGCCTTTGAAGATGTCATGGACCCGGCAGCCGTCCAATCGGATATTGACCGCCGCCGCATGGCGCGTCAGGCAAAACAAAATGAAGCCAAAATTGCGGCGGAGCGTGAACGCATGGCAGAATGGCTGGCAATCTATCACAAAAGCGCACAAGAATTCCTCGAAGAGGAGAAGAAGAAAAACCAAAAATCAGAGTAAAATCCCCACCCTCCCTTCTACTCCCTCATCCAGCAAGGGAGGGGAAATGGCAAATCGACGCGAGACGAGCACGATTTGCAACAGGGCGAGTAATACAACCAATATACTCTGTTGCGAAGATAATAGACCTGGGTACTCCTTCCGGCTTTTCCTCACCACAACCCCTCTCCCACTGGGAGAGAGACAGAGGTGAAGGTAAAAAGCAATGCCGACGACAATCCTTTGTCCATGTTTGCAACAGAGCAAAACCAATAAACTATAGGTAATTCAACATGACGTTACGCAAAATTGTTACGGTACCCGATCCTATTTTGCATCGCAAAGCCCGCGAAGTCAAAAAGTTCGACAAAGACCTCCAAACGCTGATAGACGACATGGTGGAAACCATGCGCGCCGCGCCGGGTGTAGGTCTCGCCGCGCCGCAAATCGGAATTTCCGAGCGCATTATCGTGGTCGAATACTACGAACGCGAAGAGGATGAAGAAAAAGAGGATGCCCACAAGAAAGTGTGGGCGGTCATCAACCCCGAAATCACCAAAGCCTCTGCAGAAACAGTGATGGGCGTGGAAGGTTGCCTTTCCATTCCTGGCTTGGTGGGCGAGGTGGAGCGCCATGTAGAGGTCCACGTCAGGGGCTTGAATCGTCATGGCAAGCCGATGAAGATCAAAGCGAAAGGCTGGCTGGCGCGCATCTTCCAACACGAAATTGATCATCTGAATGGCATCCTCTTCACCGAACGCGCCGTCCGTCTCTGGCAGCCCCAGCAGGAAGTAGAAGCTGAACGGGAAGTGTAGCCCTATCTAGCACAGAGCAAGGGATGCAAAACCGCGCACCGCGTATCGAATAGCACATATCATGAAAGTCAACATTCGCCGTCTACTTACCGAAGATTTGCCGCGCCTGCGTCAATTTTGGAGAGAACGCTGGGGTGGGGATTTCATGGTCACACGCGGCAACATCTATCGCCCCGAACAACTAGAGGGGTTCGTCATTGAAGATGATAATGAATGGATCGGTTTGCTTACCTACTTTATCAAGGACGACGAATGCGAGGTTACCTCGCTGGATAGCCTGCGCGAGCGACAGGGCATCGGCACAAAGTTATTGGCTCTGGCAATCGAAGAAGCTCGTGCAAGGAAATGTCGCCGCATCTTTCTCATCACCACAAACGACAATCTCAATGCACTTGGCTTCTATCAAAAGCGCGGTTTTGAACTGGTTACGATCCGTCGCAATGCGCTCGCTGAAACCCGCAAACTCAAACCGAATATCCCCCTGATTGGCATGAACAATATCCCATTGCGAGATGAGATCGAACTGGAAATGATGCTGCTCAAGTAAATAGTGCACATTTCCATTCTCTAATTCTCTAATCCTCTACCCTCTACTCTCCACCCCCTCTTTATGTATCTCCGCCGCCTCTCCCTCACCAACTTCCGCAACTTCGCCCGACTCGATATTGACATTCCCCGGCCGATTGTTCTGCTCGTAGGCGCCAACGCGCAAGGCAAAACCAGCATCCTCGAAGCCATTTACTTTCTCGCGGCATTCACCTCCTTTCAGACGCATGTAGATCGCCAGCTCATCAACTTTCATGAAGCCAAGAAGCCCCTTGCTGTAGCGCGTCTCGTAGCAGACTATCAGCGTGGGCGAAGCAAACATCACATCGAAGTGCGCTTGATTCTTGAGCCGACGGGCGCTTTGAACGGTCAGCGACTGCGCAAAGAAATCCTGCTCGACGGCGTGAAAAAATCCGTCCACGAGGTTATCGGTCACTTCAACGCGGTCATCTTCGTGCCGCAAATGTCACAAATCATCGAAGGCGCGCCCGAAGAGCGCCGACGCTATCTCAACCTAGCGTTGGCGCAATCCATGCCCACTTATGCGCGCCTCCTCAGTGAATACCATCAGGTGCTCACGCAGCGCAACGCGCTACTCAAGGCGTTGGGCGAAGGCGAGGGGAACCGCGATCAGCTCGAGGTCTGGGATGAAGCGCTAACGCGCTACGGGGCACAAATCATCTTGTGGCGCATTCAAGCCATCCAGCAGATCGAGCGCCTCGCTTCACGCGTCCATCACGAACTGACTCACGGAAATGAAATCCTTCGCCTCTCCTACGAACCTGCCTTCGATCCGCTCCCCAAACCAAATGGACAATTGGACTTGAAACTGAATACGATTGTTGATCGCTCACACTTGGAATTGGATGAAATTCAGCACGGATTTCGCGCACGACTGAAGGAGTTGCGCGAGGAAGAAATTGCACGCGGCGTGACGACGATTGGTCCGCATCGCGACGAACTGCGTTTCCTTGCCAATGACATTGACCTCGGCAATTACGGTTCGCGCGGGCAGGTGCGCACTGCCTTACTTTCCCTGAAACTCGCCGAAGTAAGTTGGCTGAAGGAGCGAACCGGTGAATGGCCCGTGATTCTGCTCGATGAAGTGATGGCTGAATTGGACCTGCAGCGCCGCACTGATCTACTGAAATACGTCGCCGCGAGTGAGCAAGTGCTGTTCACAACGACGGATTTAAATTTATTCACGCCCGAGTTTGTGAAGAAGGCTGAGGTGTGGAAGGTGGAAAACGGAAAAATAGAAAGAAAAGGAGAAGAGGTGTCCTGAGAAAAGCCGGTTCTTTATCTGGCAAAAAAGAATGTGCTTCTTGGGACAGCCCCAACATAGATGATGGCGTTTTCAGACCCCTTTCTTCAATCCGTTATTGAACTATTGGATACTCCCCATGTTATTGGCATAGCCCTCGTGGGCAGTTACGCGCGCGGGCAGGAAGAAAAATACAGCGACGTGGACTTTAACATCTTCGTGCGCGAACTGCCTGCAAGAGAATACGACCGCTACACGTTGCGATATTGGGATAAGAAGCTCATCAGTCTGAAATACACCCTGCTCGATGACGAGCGCCGGGCGCTGACAAATCCGCGCCGCGCCATCTGGGCTGTTCCGGGGTTACGTGGAATGAAAATCATCCTCGATAAAGAGGGCTTGCTGGAAGCATTGCAAAAAAGCGCCCAAGAATTCGAGTGGACGCCTTTACAGTCCGCCGCCAACGAATTTGCCGCCGAGCAGGTGATGGGCTGTGCCGAAGAAGTGCATAAGATTTTGAACGGGCTGGCGCGCGGTCATGAGTCCACAGTACTGTATGCAGTCTGGGGATTGGTCGGGGGGATACTCGAAGCCGTGGCAGTGCAAAGAGGGATTTTGATCGTCAGCGAGAATCGTTATTTCGATTTGATTCAAGAATCGATGGGGCGCGATTCAAAATGGGTCAGCGCGTTGCGCGCTGCTTGGGGCCTCGACTCCACATCCGCTCAATATCAAAGGCGTGGCGCGGCTGCACTCACGTTATACCGCCTCACTGCCTCCATGTTTGATAAATTGATCCCCCAAAAACATCGCGACGTGGTGAATAACACCCTACGTTTGATCAAGGAGGCCGGCTACTCATGAACCCTCTCGCCAAGCGCGCCATCAAAATCCACGAACGATTACTTGAATTTTACGGTGAGCCGCTGTGGCGCCATCCACTGCCCGCGCTCGATGAACTGATCTCCACCATTCTTTCACAGAATACGAACGACCTCAATCGCGATCGTGCCTTTCATGCACTGCGCGCCAGATTCCCGACGTGGGAAGAAGTGCGTGATGCAAAGACAAAAGAGGTTATCGAAGCTATCCGCCCTGCCGGACTAGCCAATCAAAAAGGACCGCGCATTCAACAAGTACTGCGCGCCATCACGAAAGAGCGTGGCAATTTAGACCTGTCGTTTCTCGAAAAATTGTCTGTGGAGGAAGCGCGCGCCTGGCTGATGAAATTCGATGGCGTAGGTCCGAAGACCGCCGCCATCGTCCTGTGCTTTTCGCTGAATAAACCTGCGTTTCCTGTGGATACGCACATCTACCGTGTGACAGGACGCATCGGACTCCGCCCGGAGCGGATGACCGTTGAACAAGCGCATTCTCATCTCGAGCGTTTGTTCCCCCCCGAAACCTACTACGCCGCGCATTTGAACCTCATCCGCCTTGGGCGCGAAATCTGCACAGCGCGCAAGGCAATGTGCGAAAATTGCCCAATTGTGAAGTTGTGTGATTTTGGGAAGAGGCAAATGGGCAAGTAGAACGATGAGACATCAGGCTCCCAGACTATCTGTTATCCCCTTCCCCTCGAATCGTTCCCCTCTCCAGCCTGCTGTACAATTTTTCAATATTGTACTCGGCGATCTCCTCCAACGATAAATCCAACTCGGTGGCAAGCTGTGCGAGATACCATAGCACATCGCCCAGTTCGGCTTTGAGCGCCGCGCGCACCTCCTCGCCAATGTGACCATTCTGGTCACGAAACACTTTCTTGATCTTTCCCGCCACCTCTCCTGCTTCGTTGACCAGCCCCAGCGCAGGGTAGATCACGGGATGCCCGATGGCAGGATAACTCGCGGTCTTGCGCGATTTGGTTTGATAATCGTGGAAGTTCATGAATTGAACGCTCCTCTCAGCTTCTTCCACCATTCATCCTTCTCGCCTGGCATGAAGGGGGTGTACAGAGTCAACCGATCAGCAATTCCATCATAGCGTTTCTTCAATTCGTCTGCCAACTTGTCTTCCTCCGTTACCAGGCAGAACTCACTCAGCATCTCATCGGTGATGAGCATGGGCATCTCTGTCCATTCGCCCCGCGCCGCGTGCGCGGACAGTTTTTCCGCGGTCTCGCTCCAGCCGTGCAAATCCATGACGGGGCGATAAGAGGGCGTGGAGGCATAGAACGCAATCTGTGCGCGGGCAAAGTTCATTTCTTCGGGCGTCGTCGCAATGAACGCAGTGACCGAAACCGACACATCTTTTCTCTTTCTTCCTCTCTTTTCTGCTCCCTCTTCAATCGCCGGAAGGATCACCTCTCGTAGATACCTCGCGCTGTGAAATGGGTGAACATGGAATCCCTCGCACAGTTCACCGGCTAATCCGGCAAGCCCTGTATTCACGCCTGCGATGTAGATGGGAATGATCCCCTCGCCTCTATCTCCTCTCCCACTAGCAGAGGGAGGCAGGGGTGAGGGCTGAAAAAACGGCGACATCAACGTAATCTTGTAATACTCGCCGCGATAATTCAACTTCGTTCCATTCTGCCAACAATCCCAAAAGGCGCGGATGGCTTCGATCTGTTCACGCAATTTACCCGTCACTGAGGGGGGCCAGGGCATGCCAAATCTTCGCTCGATATGCGCTTTGACCTGCGTGCCAAGCCCAAGGATAAAGCGTCCACCGGATTGGGCGGCGAGGTCCCAGGCGGTATATGCCAAATTGGCAGGCGAACGCGCGAAGGAAACCGCGATCGCCGTCCCGAAGTTAAGATGCGCCGTATGTTCCGCGATCAACGCGCAGGGCAGGAAGGGGTCATGTTGAGTTTCCTGAGTCCATAGCGCATCGAATCCAATTTCTTCCGCGGCTTTTGCAATTGCGGGAACGTCTTTCAATCCAACAGGAGGAAGGGCGGCATCGAGTTTCATATTCCCTCGAACTTTTTTATCTTTTCCCGCCACTCATGGGGAATGTTGATCGTTTTCTGTTCTTTGTAATCATACGTCACCAAAACTACCTCACCTTTCGCCAGTTCTCTGCCGGTCTCTGCATCTACGATGTTCTGTTCCCAGGTCATGGATTTATTCCCCAACTTTGCCACACGCACCCCTACTTTGATTTTTTGTCCAAAATAAATCGGTTCGCGATAGGTGATGTGTACATCAGCCAGAATCACACCAATCTCCATAAAAGACTGGTCTTTTGTGAATAAGCCTAGAGAAATCATATAGGCGATGCGCGCCTGTTCGAAAAAGGTGAGATGCTTGGCATTGTTGACATGCCCTTGGGGGTCCAAATCCCCGTAACGGATTTCGATGGGATGGTAGAAGTGAAAGTTGCTCATGGGGAACGATTATACCGTGCTGAACTTTAGAAAATTTGTGCTATACTTTTGTTATGTCCGTCATCCGCTCTTCCGATATTGGCACCTATCTCTACTGTCACCGCGCCTGGTGGTACAGGAAACAGGGGATCGAATCGGCAAATCAGACCGAGCTCGCCGCCGGGACCGAACTCCATCGCAAGCATGGGCGCAAGGTTTTGGCATCCACCCTCACGCGCACAGTGGGATTGATTTTGTTGACGATTGCTCTGATCCTCTTCGCGGCATATTGCACCGTGCAAATTCTCTAATTTACCGCTTCCTGGTCTTAACTCAACCTCCTTTGCCCATGCTCTATCTTGCCCTCGCTCTTCTCTTTCTCGCTTTTATTTTCTTCTGGCAGTCCTCCCGCCAGCGCAGAGCCGCGGGGTTGCCCGGTGGACGCATCATTTATACCGACACACGCGGTTGGAACAAACTGGAAAAGCCGCTATTTGATGCTGCGCTGGGATTAACCGGAAAGCCGGATTATCTCATCGAGCAGAACGGGAGGATCATTCCTGTCGAAGTGAAATCGGGACGCGCGCCCGAAGCGCCGTATGACTCGCACATCTATCAACTGGCTTCGTACTGTTTATTGGTCGAGAGGACATACGGCAAACGTCCGCCGTATGGAATTATTCACTACGAAGGGAGAGATTTCGCAGTAGATTACACCCCCGAACTGGAATCATCCCTCCTCGACCTGCTCGCCGAGATGAAGCGCAACGAATACAAGAGAGAAGTCCCTCGTTCACATGAGCAAGCCGCTCGCTGTATGCGATGCGGATTCAGAACCGTGTGCGACCAGAGCCTTGTGTAAATTGAGGATCGTAGTACCTGTCTGGATAGCACATCACTTATAATTGATCTGCCATGTCCGAACCCTTCATTCCCAAGCATCCCGTTGTGACGGCATATCCGAAAATGCCCGAAGCCTTTGCAGAGGTGGAAGCCATGTCGGCTTATTTGAAGGAGAAGGGGTTGGAAGCACCACATGGTTCGATTTATGACGAAAATTTGCGAAAGCGAGTGCGTGCTGGGGAATTCGATCTGCTGATCATTGCGGGTGGCGATGGGAGCGTATTGCGCGCGGGACATCTGTGCGCGCCAAGCCGGGTTCCCATTTTGGGTGTGAACCTCGGGAATATCGGTTTTCTCATTCAGGTAGATCGCCGCGAGTGGCGCGAGTATTTCGACAAACTACTTAAGGGTGAGGCATGGATCGAGAAGCGCATGATGCTTCATGCGGAACATATACGCGCCGGCGAAATCGTCGGCTCCTGGGATGCGCTGAATGAGGTCGTTGTCGGACGCGGACAAACGTTGCGCCCCGTTCGTTTGACGGCGTTTGTGGATGGGTGGCAATTGACCAGTTATGTTGCCGATGGCTTGATCGCTTCCACCGCCACAGGCTCGACAGCCTATGCCCTCGCCGCGGGTGGGCCAATTCTGCCGCCTGAATTGCGCAATATTCTGCTCGTGCCGATTGCCCCTCATCTTTCTGTGGATCGTGCGGTTGTTCTTTCCGAAGGCTCCATGGTCAGCATTCGCGTCAACAGCGAAAATGCAGTTTTGAGCATTGACGGACAACCCTCCATTGCTTTGATGGAAGATGATCGCGTGGACGTACGCGCTGCCGATGTGACAGCACAGTTTGTGCGCTTTGGAGACCCCGGCTATTTTTATCGCAATCTGACCGCGCATATGAATGAAAACTCATTGGGGTTGCCAAGATAACCTCGCCTCTGCGCACGACGGACGATAGGGTCAATGATCTCTGATCTATAATATTGCTTCGAGCAAAAGAAGAAATCGAGATACGGAACATGAACGAAACACTCTATTGCTATATCCATCCCAATCGTGAAACTGCTTTAAGATGCAATAACTGCGAGCGCCCCATCTGTGCCTCTTGCGCCGTTCGGATGCCAACAGGGTATCGTTGCAAGGAATGTGTAAAAGGACAGCAACAGGTTTTCAACACAGCAGAATGGTATGACTATATTACCGGCTTCATCACCGCAGGTATTTTATCGGGCATTGCATCCTTTCTTGTCACGCTCATTGGTGGCATTGGTTTCTTCGGCTGGTTTCTCATCGCCGCTGGAGCACCAACCGCGGCGGTTTTCATTGCAGAGAGCGTGCGCGCCGTCACGCGCAAACATCGCTCACGGGCTCTGTTCATCACAGTTGCCGCGGCTGTCGTGTTAGGCGCTGTGCCTTTCATCCTGGTGCACTTATTTACTTTCAATCTCTTTGGGATTGTTTTTCAGGTGATATACCTTTTCATTGCCACGCCTGTTGTCTATGCTCGCCTTTCCGGCATCCAGTTCTTCAGATAGATGATCCATGCTCACTGAACTCCGCATCCAGAATTTTGCCATCATAGATAAACTTGAGTTACGCTTCGGTCCCGGCCTTATTATTCTGACCGGCGAAACGGGCGCGGGCAAATCCATCATCCTCGACGCCGTTGTCATGCTCATCGGTGGCAGGGCAGATGCGGCCTTCGTGCGCACAGATTCAGACGCCGCGTTCGTCGAGGGCGTGTTCCATCTCAAAGGTCCAGAAAGAGAAGCGGTGCATGAAATCCTGAAGCGCGAAGAGTTGATGGATGATCCCGATTATGTCGTACTCATGCGCGAAGTCCGCAAAGAAGGGCGAAGCGTGGCACGCGTCAATGGAAGAACCGTCAACGTTTCCCTGTTGAAGGAGTTGGGATCGCGGCTAGTGGATATTCACGGACAAGCAGAACATCTTTCTCTCCTCGATCCTCGCGCTCACCTGGGGTTGCTCGACCGCTACGCAGAAGTGGCGCGCCCCCTCAGCGATTATCGTCAAGCCTATCATGCTCTCTTGAGCCTGCGGAATGAACTCAGTGAATTGCGCAAGGCGCAAGCGGATGCCGACCGCAAAATAGATATGCTTACCTACCAGGTAGAAGAAATCGAAGCGGCTCGTTTGAAGATTGGTGAGGACGAAGAACTGCGCAAAGAGCGCGACCGGCTCGCAAACGCCGAATCGCTTGCCCAGAATGCACAGGAAGCGCTGGCGATATTGGACGAAGGTTCCCCGGAAATGCCCGCCGCCAGCGATCTGCTGGGACAAGCCGCGCAAGCCCTCACCGCGCTAGCAAAACTCGACCCTGCGCAACGCGAATTGGCAGATCAGGCTGAAGCCATGCTCGAAACGATTTCGGAGATCGTGCATCAATTGCGCAACTATCTGGATGAGATCGAGTTCAACCCGAAGCGCCTTGAAGCGGTGGAAGAACGCCTCGACCTGATTCATTCGCTCACGCGCAAATATGGTGGGAGCATCCCTGCCGTGCTGGCATATGGTGCGGAAGCACGTAAGCAATTGGAGACGATCACGAGTGCTGCCGAGCGCATTGCAGAACTCGAACGCGAGGAGGCAAAACTCCTCGATCAACTTGCAAAACTGGGCAGTGCGTTAAGCGAGAAACGAAAATCAGCGGCGCTCGCTATGAGTCAAGGCATCGAGGCGGAATTGGCTGACCTGAAGATGTCTGCCGCACGCTTCAGAGTGGACTTTCAAACGAAGCCCGATCCAAACGGTATCCCTCTCGACAATGGTACTCGCATCGCCTTCGATCACAACGGATTCGACCGCGTGGAATTTTTCATTGCGCCCAACCCCGGTGAGGGATTCAAACCGCTGGCAAAAATCGCCTCAGGTGGTGAGACTTCACGTCTGATGTTGGGGTTGAAGAATGTATTGGCACGCGCCGATGAAGTTCCCTCGCTGATCTTCGACGAAATTGACCAGGGCATCGGTGGGCGCGTGGGCATGATTGTGGGACAAAAGTTGTGGAATCTCTCGCGCACACATCAGGTCTTCTGTGTGACACACCTCCCACAATTGGCAGTGTTCGGCGATGAACATTATCAAGTGCAAAAGATCGTTCAGGGCAATCGCACTTTGACACGCGTCGAACGGCTCGAGGGCGAACCGCGTCTGCTTGAACTTTCGCAAATGCTCGGCGAAGTAGGCGAAGGCACGCTCAGGTCTGCACATGAGTTGATGCAGGTGGCACGGCAGATGATCAAAGGGAAGTAAAGATGCTTTTCTCCCAAAGAGCCTCTTCAGGAACACAGGAACTCGAATAACAAGACCCTGCTTCTGTACAGGGTCTTGTTATTTTCTGGTTGCTTTTGTGTAGGGGTTCTTCAGCGGTGGTAATTTGTTGCCTTCGCCTTTTTTGATCACTTCCACCCAGAGCGAACTCGCCAGTTCATAGCCGATGACATGATCTTGTGGATTCATTTGCAGGCGTAACGGTCCTTTGAAAGGCGCACAGCTCAATAAATGAAATTCCCTCCCCGGCACAAGGCCGAGTTCTCCGATATAGCGCAGTTTGTCCATGTCATGTGTGCGTACGCGGCTGATGATGCAATCAGAACCGGAGGGCACTTCAATGAGTGGCACGTCCTCGATCTTTGGCATTACGCCCTCTTTGCTTGGAATCGGCTCTCCATGGGGGCAGCGTGTAGGATGGCCTGTCAATTCATCTATACGGTCTTCGAGTTCGTCATTGATGCCGCGCTCGAAGATGTCCGAAAGTTCGTGCGCCGACGCCCAATCGTATTTCATTATTTTGACGAGAAAAACCTCGGTCAGGCGGTGACGGCGGAGGGCAGGCATGGCGATCTTTTCACCTTCGGGGGTGAGGCGCACACCGCGATAGGGTTCGTGGATCAGATACCCATGTTCGTTCAAACGCCTGATCATGGTCGAGATGGCCTGGGCGGAGGCGTCAACATGTGAACTTAAAAGCGAAAGCGCCACTTGCTCATGGTCTTGTTGTAGGCGGTAGATTTCAGCGGCATAGCGCCGCATGGCGGGACTAATGATCATTCTTTTGAATACCTCGAAAGTATCAACCTGGTTGAAAACTGATTCACATCCTAATATAAATAAAATTTAATACAAATATCTAGATTATGGCCAGCGGCGGAATTATACTATACGTCACAATCAAACGATAATACCCGCATACTTTTTCGGGTTATCCCACACCAAATTCCATCAAGGAGAACAGATAAATGCCTAGTAAAACCAAAATTTTCATCCTGCTCATGCTGATCGTGCTAACCATCAGCGCGTGTGGCGCCCCCGCCACACCAGCCGTCAGCGAGGAGAACGCCACAGCCGAGGTAATTGCTTCACCCGTCGGTCCCGAAGCGGAGGTGTCCGGCGATCTGGTCATCTATTCGGGACGCTCCGAACCGTTGATCCAGCCGGTCATTGACGCGTTCAAGGTAAAATATCCCAATGTGAATGTGCTACTCAAGGCAGGGAGCAACAGCGAACTAGCCAACGCGCTGATCGAAGAACAAGCCAATCCACAAGCGGATGTGTTTATCACCACCGAATTGTTCACAATCCAGTCGCTGGCCGCAGAAGGTATCTTTCAATCCTATGTGCCCGCAGGTGCGGAACAATTGCCCGCAGAATTTTTGGGTTCTGATCATCTGTGGACCGGCTTGACGCGCCGCGCGCGGGTGATCATGTATAACAAAGACCTAGTGGCGGAGGAGGAACTGCCCACCTCGATCTTCGATCTGACCGATCCAAAATGGAAGGGGCAGATCGCGGCGGCCGGCTCGACCAACGGCTCCATGCAGGCGCAGATTGCGGCAATGCGGCAATTATTGGGTGAGGAGAAGACGGAGGAGTGGTTACATGGGTTGATTGCCAATGAAGTGACATTCTTCGGCGGTCACACCGATGTACGTAAGGCAGTTGGTGCAGGTGAATTCAAACTGGGATTGGTCAATCACTACTATTATCATCTTCAACTTGCAGAGGGAAGCAACGTCGGCGTTGTGTATCCGGATCAGGGCGAGGGACAGATCGGTCTGATCACGAACGCGACGGCGGCGGCAATTGTGAATGGCGCTCCTCACCCGACAACTGCGCAAGCCTTTTTGGATTTTCTCGTTTCGGCAGAGGGGCAGAAGTTGTTTGCCGAACAGAACTACGAATATCCCCTTCTGCCCGGTGTACCGCTGCGTGAAGGTGTGCTACCGCTGGAGAACTTCCGTCTTGCAAACGTAGATGTGGTAAAAGCCGCGTTGGATTTCGATGCAACCTTCGATTTGATGGAAAGAGTGGGTTTGCCGTAGTAGTAGCCTTCCCTGACAATCATGACGTAGGTCACGCCGAAAGCGTGACCTACGTTTTCGACAATTCAGATACAATCACCCCAAATTGAATGTCGAGAGGTAGAGTGAATCTTATCGGTGAGTACATGCCATTGAGTGTTCTCCGTACAAAGCCTATCAGTCTGCGGCTATTGATGGTTGCTTTGCTGGTGGCTTTGTTTGTCGCGGTCCCGCTGGCATATATTTTCATCCGCGCTTTGGGGGCGGAATCGGAGGCATGGCAAAGATTGCTGCAAACGCGTCTATGGAAACTGCTCGGCAATACGTTATCTCTTGTCCTTGCCGTGACAAGTGGCGCGCTGGTAACCGGCGTGAGCATGGCATGGTTCACCGAACGCACCGACTTGCCCGGCAGACAAATTTTTCGCTGGATGCTTGCTATGCCGCTTGCCATTCCCGCCTATATTGGCGGTATTGTCCATCTCGCTCTGCTCCGCCCACGCGGAGGCATAATCCCCCAGTTCCTCGAAAGTATCTTCGGTCACCCTGTGCCGACGCCGAGTCCGCTTGGGTTTTGGGGCGCCGCGTTCATCCTCACGCTATTCATGTATCCGTACGTGTACCTGCTGAGTGGCGCGGCATTTCGTTCTCTGCATGCCTCGCTCGAAGAAGCGGCGCGCGTCTTTGGGCGCACATCTTTGCAGACGATCTTCCACGTTACGTTGCCCGCTCTGCGGCCTGGTCTCACAGCGGGCGCTTTGCTTGTCGCTTTGGATATTCTTGCAGAGTATGGGACCGTCGCCCTGCTGCGATATGAGACCTTTTCTTCTGCAATCTTTGTACAACTCTCGGGTCGCTACGACCGTTCAGCGGCTTCTGTTTTAAGCGGCATTCTTGTGGCTTTGGCTGTTTTCATCTTATGGATCGAATTACGCTCGCAAGGCCAGGCGCGCTTTACACAAATGGAAAGCAGTTGGAGGCCCGCGCCCCCATTGCGTTTGGGCAAATGGAAAGTGCCGGCCTTTCTGCTTGTGATGGGCGTTGTCTCTGCCAGCTTGCTTGTGCCGGTTGGGATATTGTTTGCATGGAGCATTCAAACCTTCCTCGACCCACAAACGATGGAGGCGGTATTCCGCCTGGGCTCACAGGGATTTGGCAATTATGTTTGGAATAGCCTGTGGAGTTCTTTGCTCGCGGCGTTCCTCGCTGTTTTGCTTTCCTTGCCGGTGGCGTTGCTCTCCGTGCGATACCCGAATCGCTTTACGAGATTCATCTCGCAACTATGCCAGGTGGGATATGCTATCCCGGGCGTAGTTATTGCGCTAAGTCTGGTTTTACTTGTCAATCGCTTTCTTCCCTTTCTTTATGCCACACCGTTTGTGGTGGTGATTGCTTATGTCCTGCGCCACATGCCTCAGGCAGTGCGCGCCAGCGAATCGGCACTCAAACAACTTTCTCCTTCCCTGGAGGAGGCGGCGCGTATACTTGGACGCACATCGCTTCAAACCTTGAAGCAAGTCACCCTGCCCTTAATTCTGCCGGGACTGCTGGCAGGCGGATCGCTGGTCTTTCTTACATCGCTCAAAGAATTGCCTGCTACACTCTTACTGCGTCCCGCCGGATTCGATACGCTTGCAGTACGCGTCTGGCAGTGGGCAGCGGATGGGTTCTACATCCAAGCCGCGCCTGCGGCATTGACACTTGTCCTTGCCTCAGCCCTTCCTTTATACTTTCTCCTACGCAGAGAACAGATTTTCAAATGACCACACTCGAAGTTCGAAACCTTGTCAAAAAATATCCTGGTGCATCCTACCCTGCTGTAAACGATGTCTCGTTTGAATTGGCAAATGGCGAGATTCTTGCACTCGTCGGTCCAAGTGGATGTGGAAAGACGACCACCCTGCGCCTCATTGCGGGCTTGGAACGGCCCGACGCAGGCATCATCCGTTTGAATGATCGCATCGTTGCCTCCGATTCGGTCTTCGTCCCGCCCGAACAGCGCGGCGTGGGGATGGTGTTTCAAGATCATGCTTTATTTCCACATCTGACAGTATATGAAAACGTCGCTTTTGGTTTGCGAGGTAGGAAGCCCGATGAAATCAGAACCACCGTTGGGGAAATGCTTCACCTCGTCGGCTTGCTGTCGTTCTCGAAGCGGTATCCGCACGAATTGTCGGGAGGCGAGCGTCAACGTGTGGCGTTGGCGCGGGCATTGGCGCCGCGCCCCGTCCTCCTGTTGATGGATGAACCGTTCAGCAGTCTCGATGCCGACTTACGCGCCGACGTTCGCGAACATGTGCGCGGCATCCTCAAAGCCATGCGCGCAACGGTCATCTTCGTCACACACGATCAAGAGGAAGCGCTGTATATGGGCGACCGGCTGGCCGTCCTGCAAAAAGGATACCTTGAACAGATTGGCACACCGGAGGAGATTTTCCACGATCCGCGCACACGTTTTGTGGCTGAATTCATGGGCGACAGCGATTTTCTCAGTGGCAAAGTCGTGCCCGGCGGCATTCAAACCGAATTGGGCTTACTCCCCCAGGTTGTAGACCTGCCCCTCTCTACTCCCGTTGAAATTGCTCTGCGCGCCGATGATGTGGGCTTTCAAATGGATGGCAGTGGCAATAGCGTCATTATCGGGCGATTCTTTCGCGGCGCGTTCAATCTTTACCGTCTGCGCCTCGACTCGGGAAAAATCCTGCATGCCTTCACCGACCACACCAGAATCATCCCTGTTGGCACGCGTGTGCGCGCGGTGATTAGCGCGGAGCATCCACTTACAGTATTTTCCTACCCCGAGCTTACCTCATGACTGATGTTATGCATTCTCATCCTCCATTCAATTATCTGACGGACGGTCACTGACCGTCCGTCTGTTTTATCTCTATCTTGCGTGGTCTAGGTTTCAACGGGGTGGCGATTTGGTTATCAACCCTATTGAATCCAAAGTTCATTCGCGGATAAGACGATTTTTATACCCGGTATCTGGATTTTCTATCGAGCCCGCTCTATACTGCAAAAAAATCCACCTATCGGAGAATGTTATGTTTCATACTCTTCTTCCACTCAGTCCCAGCCTTACACAGGAAGAACGGCTTGCCGCCATCCGCGAAGCATACAATGCAGATCGCTCGCAGATGACTCTCATGCTTGCTCATCAATTGCACATCCCTGAAGTGGACATCCTGCGCGCTCTCGAGGGCGATACTGCCCGCGAACTCGATGCCTCACGCTGGGAGGAACTCATCCGCGCTTTCGAGACACTCGGTGATGTGACTGTCATCGTCTCGAACGGAGCTGCCACCATCGAAGTCTTCGGGCGATTTGGCAAGTTCTGGGTCAAAGATGGCTTCCTCAATGTCCGCACCGAGTCGCTCGACATGCACATCCGCGGCTGGGAACTGGCTTCGGTCTTCGCCTTTCGAAAACCCAGTCATCTTGACAAGCATGAAGTGCTCAGTTTCCAATTCTTCGACAAGCACGGAGACGCCGCTTTCAAAGTCTTTCTCAACTTTGATGGGGGCAATCCTGCCTCCGATTTAGAAGAACAATACAACAGGCTGATCGAAATGTTTGCTGTGAGGCGATAGATACTCTCTGCGGTTCAAAATGCTATGCAAGCGGACAGTAGAGAACACCAACTGCGCTCTCACAAGAGAAACCCCTCAGCATCAAACTGTGCACTATACAGCCTGCTCACAAAATTCTAGTGAAATTCTGCGTAAATCTACATTGTCCGATAAAAAATTCTGCCTAAAATTGTCAAAAACGAGTGAGGGTGCCCATCTTGCCCTCTTGCTCGTTTAACCTCAATCAACCACCACTTCCCAAACTATGTTTCTCAAACGTTTCCAACTTGGTCTTATCCACGTCGCGGTCGCTATGACCCTCGTTCCCATCAACAGTACGCTCAACCGCGTGATGATCAAAGAACTGGCGATTTCTGCCGCGCTTGTTGCCACCTTTGCCTCGCTTCCCTACTTGCTCTCTCCCATTCAAGTCGCCATTGGCGCCTACTCCGACCGCCATCCCCTCTTTGGATACCGGCGCACGCCCTACATTCTCGCCGGCTTAATCCTCTGTGTGATCGGCGTTGCTATCTCCCCTCAAATCGCCTTCCTCATGCACGATCATTTTATTCTTGGACTGTTGGCAGGCTTTCTCGCATTCGGTGCCTGGGGCATGGGCTACAACCTCTCCGCCGTATCCTATCTTTCACTCGCCTCGGAACTCTCCCCCGAAAATTCGCGCGGCAAGACCATCGCTGTTATGTTCTTCATGATGATCATTTCTATCATCTTGACTGCCATTGGACTCAGTCACATGGTAGATCCCTACACACCCGAGGCATTGATCCGCGCTTTTGGGATTGTTTCCGCCTCAGCCCTGACCTTGGGCCTGCTGGGCCTCATCAAACTTGAACCACGCTCAAGCGTTTCCTCCTCACCAACTCAGGCTGAAGCCTACACCATCCGTGAAATGACGCAAGCCATTACAGCGAATCCTGTCGCCCGAATCTTCTTTATTTATCTGCTTTTACTCCTTGCCGCCATTCTCGGTCAGGATGTTCTGCTCGAACCCTTTGGCGCAGAAGCCTTTGACATGACCGTTACACAGACCACGCGCATCACCTCCATTTGGGGAACGTTCGTTCTTCTCGCCCTTGTCCTAGCCGGAATGCTCGAAGGGCGCGTTCACAAACGCCTCATCGCACAAGTGGGCAACACAGGAGCGCTGTTTGGGTTTATCATCATTGTATTCAGTGGCATTCTGCTCGAGCGAAACATCTTTTACGCGGGCGTGATCCTGCTTGGCTTTGGCACAGGGCTTTCCACCGTCGCGAACCTTTCGCTTATGTTCGATCTTACTATTCCGGAGCATGTCGGGCTGTACATCGGTGCATGGGGCTTCTCGAATGCGCTCTCTCGCCTGACGGGGTCTGTGCTGGGCGGCGTGGTGCGCGATGTGGTGACGCAAATCACAGGTCACGCGCTGAGCGGCTACCTCGTGGTGTTCAGCATCGAAGCGCTAATGCTGCTCATCGCCACGATCATGTTATATCGTATTGATGTCAATGCATTCAGAAAGCGTGCGCATGAACCATCCTTCACGGAGAAAGTGGCTCTTGCCGCAGAGTAGAGCAACGCTAGTTCGGGATAAAGATTTTCTCACCGCAGAAACGCGGAGAGCGCTGAGAAAACTCGGCTCTTTGGGATTGGGTGAGGTTACCCATCTTCTCACCACTGAGATCACTGAGTCCACAGAGAAAAAATTTTGAAAATCTCCTGTTCTCCGTGCACTCTGTGGTACAGCCGTTTTCTACCCCACTTAATCCCAGAGAACCGAAAAAATCTCTGCGGACTCGGCGGTAAATTTCAGAGAAGGGCGTTTAATCCCAAATTGAGATTAGAGCAAACTCCTCAATCAACGGACAAAAGACCGAATGACCGACGAATGGCTCTCTCTCAGCGAAGCGGCAAAATTGCTTGGTGTACACCCCAGTACCGTGCGATTGTGGTCCGATAAAGGCGTGTTGCCTGTCCACAAGACACAAGGCGGGCATCGTCGCTATAAGCGCGGAGAAATTCTCCTTTGGGCGCAGACCCACTCAAAATCCCGTACCGAAGCGCCCAACCCCGAAGGCATGATGCAGGAAGTGGTACGGAGTATCCGCATGCAAATATCAGAGGGTCGGCTTGAATCGGAAGCGTGGTATCAAAAACTGGATGAGGAGGCGCGGCAACAATATCGCCTGAGCGCGCGTTCGCTGTTTCAAGGTCTGATGAATTACATTGCCACTGAGGGCGAAGAGGCAACATCGGAAGCCTACGCCATCGGGTATGAATATGCCTCACGTGCCAGAAGATATCAACTCAGTTATGTGGATGCAGCAAAGGCATTCCTTTTCTTTCGCGACACGCTGATCGAATCGATCATCAAAGTCTACACCGAAGCCAACATTCCGCCCAAACAAGCAAGTGCAATGTATACAAAGATACATACATTCACCGATGAAATTCTAATCAGCCTGCTCGAAACCTATCGCAAATTAGAAAACGCCAATCACTGAAGATTGGCGTCTGCTCTCTTATTGCATGACGGTTTGCTATGCTAATCTGCCACAGCCGGAATGGTTTGTGTCACTTCCCCTTCACTCGGCTGTGGGCGTGCGGCGTAGCGGAAGCCGATATACATCAAAATTGCTGAGACCAACTCAGCCACGTACAGATATTGACCATATCCTAAACGCGTCAGGGTGCTGGCGAAGCCAATAAGAAGCGCTCCTGCCGCGATCAGCACATTACCGATCACGCGATTGGGTAGCACGCGCTTGCGCCAGAATAGAAAAGCAGAGTAGAGCGCACCGCCCACCAGCGTGAGCAAACCGTAAATGTTGAAAAACGGGGTGGTGAGGCGCACAGGCGAACCGAGCGGCAAAAGCCCACGCACAACAGTCACCTGTTCGCCGCGATAGATCATTGTGGTGGTTTCTCTTCCAGGCGGAGCCGCTTCGCCCGGCTCAAGCACCTTCGTTCCATATTGTTCGCTGATCAATCTCTCAGTTGTGAAGATGGAAGAATCCAAAGCGGGCATAACTTGCAGCATCAGATACCCTGCATACAGACTCCCCAACACCAGCAAAACGGTCAGAATATGCACCCATCGCTTACGGATGAGTAAGTTCAATGTACCGTGGCCAATCCACGCGGCGTTCAGCGCGGCGCCAAAGAGATACCACATGAAGAACACCCACTCGTTCCACGCCAGCGAAAGATACGCTTCGGCGAAACTCCCCGCGCCAAACATCGCCAGCCCAATACCCCAAAACAGAAAATGAGCCTGGCGGCGTACAAAGAACCTCTGCAAAACGTGCACTGTAAATACCAGCATAATCGCTGTCGAAATAAAAGGCAGTATGTGATTGATGGTCATTTTTCCTCCATATTTTAGAATTGGATAAAGCCAAGCAAGACGCCTGCGGCGAACAAAATCAGTCCCACCGTCATAATTCCCATGATAATCAGCAGGATGGGGATAAATTTATCAAAGACAAATGAGCCACCAGGGATGCGCGAAGGCTTGTTCAAGTGCTTCCTCTCTTTTGTGTCCTTTGTAGAGTGTTTCATACAAGAATTTCGTAACTCCCTATCCACCCCCTCACTCCGGCCCCCTTCCCATTGGGAAAGGAGAGCAAAATGTAAAGAAAAATTTGCAGTCTTCCACCACAAAATCTCATTTCGACTGCCTATTCCTTCTCTCTTTGGGAGAGAGTTGGGGTGAGGGTAGGTAATAACAGAATTTCGCTCCTCGTTGGGGAAAATTGTCCACCCTTTGCTTAAAATGGCAACATGGATTTTTGCAGAATTTGATTAGAATTCATAAAGAAGAGCTAAAAAAGCCACCCTACCAAATTGGCTGTTCGCCTGTCGCACTTCCTTCCAAGCCATCCCTTCATCTGCAAGTCTGCACAATTTATATCAAGTGTCTCAATACTTAGAGAAACCCACCAGACATAGCCGATTTCTCTATGTATCTACAGCAGGTTGGAGTACAATACATATCGTTCCATTTGCGCCCGCCGAAGACGACGGGTACCTGACACCTAAGGAGAATTTTCCCATGTACCACACTCTAATTATCGTTGGCAATGTCGGCAAAGACCCTGAAATGCGCTACACTCCCTCCGGTCAGGCCGTGACTTCCTTCTCAGTTGCCACCAATCGGCAATACACCACCGGCAACGGTGAACAGGTCAAGGAGACGATTTGGTTCCGCGTCACAACCTGGGGCAAACAGGCAGAGATTTGCAATCAATATATCAAGAAAGGCATGAAGGTATTGGTCGAAGGACGCCTCACACCCGACAAAACGACCGGCGGACCACGCGTCTGGACCAAGCAAGATGGCACGGTCGGCGCTTCTTTCGAGGTGACAGCCGGTACTGTACGCTTCTTATCCTCCCGCGCCGATGGCGCGAGCGATGTGCCGATCTCCGCAGGTATGGATGTTGCCGAAGTGCCGCCGGAAGACGAGATACCTTTCTAAATTTCACAGGAGACAGGTCTAACAGGCTGATTTTCTCCAGCGCGTTAGACCTGTTTGTTTCTCCATCCAACCTGCTAGAGCAAAAGGATTGCACACACATGACTGTTCCTCCTCAACCTCCCATCCCCGGACCGCGCATGGAAATTCCCGAAGGATTGGAACCGGTCTATAGTAACTTGGCGCGCATCTCTCATTCCCCGGTGGATATTGTGATTGACTTCGCCCAGATTTTGCCTGGCGAAACGAAAGCCAATGTGCGCGCTCGCATTCTAATGACGCCCTTGAGCGCCAAACTTTTGGTTCAAGCATTGACCGAAAATCTGGGACGTTACGAAGCTGCCTTCGGGGAAATCAAAGTGCCACATGCCAGCCCGCTGGCAGATAGTCTCTTCAAAGGCATTCAACCTCCCGAACCACCCAAGACCTAACTCAACAAGGTCCTGAAAATGCACAAACTGGAACAAATTGCCGAGCAAATTCGCCAGAAATTCGATGTCCGCACCCTTATGCGCGATCAAACGCTGGGGCAGGCGCGTCAATTGACACGCGCTTGTTCGCTTGCCATCCGTGCTGTCCACCGCAATGACATTGAGACCATGCAAAATTACCTGGAAGAAGCCAAAGCCCTGGCAGATCAATTGCGCAACGATCTGGCGGATCACCCTTATCTTTTCTTTTCAGGATATATTCAAGATGCCCTCAAGGAATTCGTGGAAGCGAGCATCACCTGTGCCTTGATCCAAAATCAACCGCTTCAGACTCCGGAAGAACTTGGCGTGGATGAGGCCACTTACCTCAATGGATTGGCAGAGGTAGTCGGAGAACTGCGCCGCCGCACACTGGATATTCTCCGTCACGGCTATTCACAGGAAGCGGAAAGATTGCTCAGTCACATGGACGAAATCTATTCCGTGCTGGTGACGATGGATTATCCAGATGCCATCACCAATGGATTGCGCCGGCAAACGGATCTGGTGCGGAGCATCATCGAGAAAACGCGCGGGGATGTGACTTTCAGCCTGCGCGGCGAACATTTGACCCAGGCCATCAGAAAGTTGAGCCGCCAGTTAAACGGTGGAAAGGCTGAGGTCGAAGAAGGAAGCGCTCTTCCCTTTCAATTGGACGAGGACGATTGAGTCATGTCACGCGCGGGGCGCAAACATCCCCTCATCGTTTATCAGCATATTGTGAGCCGCTGGTGGACACCCATGATTGCCATTGGGCTTGGAATGTTTGCACTTGCATACAGCGAATACCTTGATCCGATTGGGAGGTTCCTGCCAGCGCGTTGGATGCCTTATGTTTTGATCGGCATTCTGTCAATTCTCATCGGTATCTTTTTTCTGTTCATTCGACATCTGGCGTATGTACAGTTGTTTCCGGGGTATTTGAAACTGGTCACGCCGTTTTTGCGCCTCAATATTTCCTACAAACGCATTCGCAGAACCGTCGCAAGCGAAATGCATCAAATCATCCCATTGAAGAGCATGTCAGGCTGGATGCAGGATATTTACGAGCCACTTGCCGGTAGGACGGCGTTGGTCATCGAATTGAGCAGCTATCCCATTTCACCGTTCATTCTGCGGTTGTTTCTTTCGCGCTTCTTTTTCCGATATAAAGACAAGTCGCCTCATCTTGTACTCCTGGTGCCGGATTGGCTGCGTCTGAGCACGGAGTTGGACAGCCTGCGCACCGGGCAAGGCATGATTGCAGGAGCGCCGCAAAAGCGCCCACCCGATTCGATTCTTTCACGATTGCCGCAAAAAAAGTGAACATTTATTTTGCCTGTACGATCACAGGTGGGCGGGAATATGAGTCTGTTTATCGAGCCATTGTGCGCTCGTTGAGGGAGGATGGTCACGAAGTGCCGACAGCCCATTTGGCGGAATCGAATGTACTGGCGCGAGAAACGGAGATCGCGCCGCGCGAGGTCTATGAACGCGATATCGCATGGATTCGAGCCTGTGATGCTTTGATTGCGGAAGTCAGCGTGCCTTCACACGGCGTGGGGTATGAGATCGGTTTTGCTCTGAGTATTGGAAAACCTGTGCTGGCTTTACATCAGAAGGATCGCCGCCTTTCAAAGATGATCAGCGGAAATCCCGACCCACGATTGAAGGTTGCCGCGTATCATTCGCTGGACGAAGCCATTCGCATCATTCGAGAATTTCTATGGGAGAAGCGATAAAGAATAATGTCATCCCCGCGTGGTTACATTTTACGATAGCGCGAATCTGTATTGTCCTTTATGATAACAGACGGAGACGAAGCAAAGACGCCTCCAGCATGCTCCTCACTGTCTCCTCCTTTGGCGAAAGCCTCCGCTGATGGATATCCATCGGCGGAGGCATATTTTAAGTCAGTTCAGGATAAGAATTTTTCACCGCAAAGGCGCAGAGAATGCTGGGAAAACCCAAAAAATCTCCGCGAACTCGGCGGTAAATTTTTGGACATGCGTGTTTATCCCGAATTGAAGTTGGAATTTGTGCAACCTTGTGTGGCTCAAGGAAGCCATAAAGTTTAGACCTCGGGGATTTCATCCCCCGAGGTCCTTTTGGCTATACAGGGAGATTGACTTTTGGCAATTTCTTCATCGCCTCGCGCACTGCCTCAGCCGGATATTCATAATCTTCGAGTTTACCGCTCAAATAGGACTCGTATGCGCTGAGGTCAAAATGCCCATGCCCTGAAAGGTTGAACAGAATCACGCGTTTCTCGCCTTTTTGTTTGGCGTCCAAAGCCTCGTCAATCGCGGCGCGTATACCATGTGCCGATTCGGGCGCGGGGACGATTCCTTCTGCGCGCGCAAATTGCACTGCCGCCTCGAACGTAGCCCTCTGTGGAACGGCAACTGCTTCGATGTACCCTGCATCGTAGAGAGCGCACAGGCTGGGCGCCATGCCGTGATAGCGTAAGCCACCGGCATGAATCGCTGGGGGCACGAAATCGTGTCCCAGGGTGTGCATTTTGACAATTGGCGCCATTTTCGCCGTATCACCATAATCGAAAGTGTACACACCCCTCGTCAGCGAAGGCGCGGCAGTCGGTTCCACCGCCAGAAGACGCGTACGCTTGCCGTTCCTCAGGTTCTCGCGCAGGAAGGGATACGCGATCCCGGCGAAATTCGAGCCTCCACCTACGCAACTAATGACCACATCGGGATACTCACCCGCCATGTCCATTTGCTTGAGCGCTTCCTCGCCGATCACCGATTGATGCATCAGAACATGATTTAGCACAGACCCCAGGCTATATTTCTTCGCGCCGTTCGATGTCGCCGCCGCCTCCACCGCTTCAGAAATGGCAACCCCCAGCGAGCCGGGGTGATGCGGATCTTCGGCAAGCAAAGCGCGCCCGTAATTCGTTCGGTCTGTGGGGCTGGCGAAAACCTGCGCGCCATAGGTCTCCATTAAGATACGGCGATAAGGTTTTTGATTGTATGAGACCTTGACCATGTACACTTCCAACGCGAGATCAAAGAAATTGCACGCCAGCGAGAGGGCTGATCCCCATTGTCCCGCGCCGGTCTCTGTAGTCAATGCCTTGGTGCCAGCCTTTTTATTATAGAAGGCTTGTGCTACAGCGGTGTTGAGTTTGTGACTTCCCACAGGCGAGGCGCCCTCGAATTTGTAGTAAATATGCGCGGGCGTGTCGAGTGCCTTTTCCAGGCGCCGCGCGCGCAACAAAGGTGTGGGGCGATATAACTTGTAAATCTCACGCACTTCTTCAGGGATTTCAATGAAGCGTTCTGTTGAAATCTCCTGCAGAATCAACTCCATGGGAAAGAGCACAGACAAGAAATCGGGGGTGACAGGCTCCATCGTCACAGGGTGTAGAACCGGCGTGGGAGGAAGCGGATTGTCTGCATTAATGTTGTACCAGAACTTCGGCAGATCGCTTTCCTGCAAAATAAAACGGGTTTGGTCAGACATGGGAAACTCCTTTCGTGGTGGTGATAGAGAAGAATGAGAAAATCGCAATCGGTCTTTCTTGCAAAAACACTTCAGGGTGGGTGAATAACAATTGGTAGGAACATACTCTCTCCTTCTTTCGTTAGAAAACAAAACAGCGTTCATCCCACAAGGGACGAACGCTGTTCGCGACAGCCGTCCGCGGTGCCACCCGGGTTAGGCTTACAAAAAATCCCGTTGTGATGCAACGGGAGCCAGCCTCACTCATGACAGGTACGCTCGATCATCGAGTTATACCCTGGCTCGATAACGGGAGCCATCCGTCTCAGGCTACTTACTCTTTTGTGCTTTCGCCCTGCAGCTCGGAGGTCCATTCGGCGTCGGCGTCTCGGGCAGACTTTCACCAAAGTGCCTGCTCTCTGTGCCGTCGTCCAACGCGTACTCGTCCTCGTCTCAGCCTTTGGTTATTTCAATGTGATTATATATCAAGAGATATAATTGTCAATGGAGTCAAAATGAAAAAAAACCTTCTCTTTGTTGTGATGGGAATCTTTCTGTTGACTGCCTGCTCGATCACCATCTCCACCCCTTCGACTCTCCCAACGCCTCTCGCTCCGACTCAGGCCGCGCTGGATACCGTTAAACCGACTCTTACCCACACTGAAACCTCCATCCCTCCCCTTGCGACGCAAACTACCGAATTATCTACACCTACCCCAACTCCTACTTTCCCGCCGCCCTCTACTGCCCTGAATATTTGCACAGACCCGCGCGTTCCCGATTTGATTAATTCATTCAAGACGGCTGTGCTAACTGCCGACGGAGTGCTATTGAGCTCACTGGTCAGCCCCGCTCATGGAATGGACGCCCGTTACTTTCGCGATGGCAAAGTGGTCAATTACAAACCAGAACAGGCGAAGTTCCTCTTTGAAACGACCTTTGAAGTGAACTGGGGGGCGGACCCCGGAAGTGGTGAAGATAAGATCGGTTCCTTCCACGATGTGATCGTCCCTAAACTTGTTAGTATCTTTGAAGGCTACTATCAACTCCATTGCAATCAACTGGTTTACGGCGGCGCGAGTTACAACGTCACCTGGCCCTATGCAGGCGATTACTATAGCGTTTATTTTCCCGGCAGTGAACAGTATGGCTATCTCGATTGGCACACATGGGTAATTGGCATTGAGTATGTGGATGGCAAACCGTATATCTACGCCATAATGCAATTCTTCTGGGAGCCGTAAAAGCACCTGCTGCAGTAAATAACGTCCGTTCGGGATAGGGACTTTTCATCACTGAGTAACTTGACGATAAATTTTCCATCTTGCTCTGTTGCAGCAAAGGCTCATGCTTCGCATCGCTTGCTCTCCCTCACCCCTGTCCCTTTTCCCATTGGGAGATGGGTGAGGGAGAGCGCTACTACCTCAAAACGTTTATCCCGAATTCACGTTAAATAACGTCCGTTCAGAATCTGGCATGCTTCTGAAAAATTCAACCTGGGGTGAGGGAAAGGGGGCGGGAATGAACATACTGAAATGCTTTGATTGTCTAACCCGAATTCGCGTTCAAGGTAAATCTTCGATGTAAGAACAGGAAAGGTAGAGCGTACTATGTATTAAACATTATTGCAAAAACTTACAATAAGGTGTATATGTCCTGTGCATCAGAATACGTACCTTACCTTCGTACCCGCGGTTACCGAATGACTCGTCAACGCATGGCAATTCTGCACGTGCTTCGCCACGCGGAAACTCACCTCTCCCCGCTCGAGGTCTACAAAAGGGCTCGCCTGGAAGCACCAAGCCTCACCGAGCCAACGGTCTATCGAACATTGGATTTCCTTTCAGAGATTGCCCTTGTGCGCCCTTCATATAACCCCAATGGACATCTGACCTATGAGATTGCGGGCAATCATCATCACCACCTTGTTTGCAAAAATTGTGGCACTGAAACCGAAGTGGAACACTCTTTGCTCGAAAGCCTTTACCGGCTATTGGAAATGAACAGCGGATACCGAAGCATTAACAGCCATGTGACCTTCTTCGGGGTGTGCCCGAAGTGTCAAAACCAGAAAGACCAGTAAAAAAAGGAGACAAATATGCATTACGCACCTGCCCCTCTTCATATTCCGGATGGCTTTCTCAGCCCTGTCGTATCGTTGATTTTCTGGGCGGTTACGGTCATCATGATTGGCATGGCGATTGCACGGACGAACAAATCGCTCGGCGAAAAACAGGTGCCGCTGATGGGCATCATGGCGGCGTTCATCTTTGCCGCGCAGATGATCAACTTCCCGGTGGCGGGCGGCACATCCGGTCACCTGCTGGGCGGTGCGCTGGCGGCGATTGTGCTTGGTCCGTGGGCGGGAATGCTGGTGATGACCGCGGTCATTGCCGTGCAGGGACTGCTCTTTCAGGATGGCGGTCTGCTCGTGATGGGCGCCAACATCTTCAATATGGGTTTGCTCACCGCCGCCATCGGCTACGGTTTATATCGTTCCGCCACGAGCCAATCGCAGGGGGTGAAACTCGCGATTGCCGGCGTCGCCGCGTGGCTTTCGGTGATGGCAGGCGCGCTTGCCACGGCGCTGCAACTATGGCTGAGCGGCACCAGCAACCTGCAAACTGTGACGATTGCCATGCTGAGCGTCCATGCGCTAATTGGCGTTGGCGAAGCGCTCATCACGGTCGCCGCGCTGTCGTTCATCTTCCGTACCCGCCCAGACCTGCTTGGCGAGGGTTCCGTCTCTGCCGAGGGCGGACGCGGCTGGATCATCGCCGGCGTGGTCGTTTCGCTCATCGTCGTTCTGCTCTCGCCGCTCGCTTCCGCCTACCCCGATGGGCTGGAACGTGTCGCCATTGACCTGGGATTCATCGAAGCCGGGCAGGATGCGCCCTACGAAATCATCCCTGACTATACCCTGCCCTTCCTCGGTGAGACTCCCCTCTCGACCATCCTTGCCGGAGTAATCGGCGTGCTAATTGTGCTTGGCATTATGGTGGTAACGGGTCGCTCGTTGCAAAAGAAAACTTCCTGAGATGATCCTGATGCCCTTGATCGAAAATCGTCAATCTAAAATCGTAAATCTAAAATCCTAACCCGCCTCATGCACTTCGACGCCTTCGACCGTTACCACGATACCGGCAGTTTCCTCCACCGACTCGACCCACGCGTCAAGGTGTTGGTGACGGTTGCGTACATCCTCTCGAATGCGCTCCTGCCCGATGGCGCATGGACGGCGTTCGGGCTTTCGTGGCTGTTCCTGCTGTTCGCCAATGCACTCTCGAACCTAGGGCTGGGCTTCACGTTCAAACGTTCCTTCGTTGCACTGCCTTTTGCGCTGGTGGCGGTCACGGTCTTGTTCTCGGTCCCTGGCAGACCCCTTTCCACTTTCGACTTTTTCTTCTGGAATCTCACCATCACCGATGCCGGTCTTCTCCGCTTTGTCAGCATCGTCGTCCGCTCGTGGCTGTCGGTGCAGATGGCGATCCTGCTGGTGGCGACGACGCGCTTCCCGGATATCGTTCACGCGCTGGAGCATTTGCGTGTGCCGGTCGTTCTGACCACCATCATTGCGTTCCTCTATCGCTATCTGTTTGTACTTGCGGACGAGGTCTTCCGTCTGCTCCGGGCGAGGGAGGCTCGTTCGGCGGCGGTGGCAGGTTTGAGGTCCGGTGGAAGCGCGGCGTGGCGCGCGAGGGTGGCGGGCAATATGGCAGGTCAACTCTTTTTGCGGAGTTACGAGCGCAGTGACCGCGTCTATAACGCAATGCTGGCGCGCGGGTATACGGGTCGCTTGAATACCATTCATCCGCATGTGATGCGCCGCGTGGATTACATTGTGACTGCGCTGGCGCTGTTCATCCTTCTGTTGTTTCAATTGATTGGACGAATATGACCAACGTTTTATCAGTGCGTAATTTGCGCTTTTCTTATCACGACCATCATGAGGCTTTGCGCGGCGTCTCGTTCGATTTGTGCGAGGGCGACAAGGTGGCGCTGGTGGGACCGAACGGCGCGGGGAAGTCCACGCTGATGCTGCATTTGAACGGGATTTTGCGCGGGCAAGGTGAGGTGATCGTCGGCGGCAAGCGCCTCACGCGCGACAATCTGCCTGCCATCCGCGCCATGGTCGGACTTGTCTTCCAAAACCCCGATGACCAGCTCTTCTCGCCGACGGTGTTCGAGGATGTGGCGTTTGGTCCGCTGCACATGGGTCTGCCAAAGGACGAGGTAATCGCACGTGTGGAGGCGGCGCTGCAGGCGGTGCGGATGTCGAATTACCGCGACCGTATGTCGCATCACTTGAGCATGGGCGAGAAGAAGCGCATCGCGATTGCGACGGTGCTTTCGATGAAGCCGCAGATTCTGGTTTTGGATGAACCTACAGCGGGACTCGATCCGCGCGCCCGCAGAACGTTGATCAATCTGTTGCGCGATTTGCCGATTACGATGCTGGTCTCCACGCACGATATGAGGATGGTGCAGGAGTTGTTCCCGCGCACGATTGTGATGGACGAGGGTCTGATTGTGGCGGACGGGCGCACAGAGGATATTTTGGCGGACGAGAAGTTTTTGAACGAGCATGGGCTGGAGAAAGCGTAGGGAGTGGAAAGTGGTGAGCAGTGAGCAGTGATCGAGTGAACAGTGAGCAGTGATCGAGCGATCAGTGCGAGAGAGTCATCAGAGCAAAAAGCGCGTCGGTAAAAGGACGCGCTTTTTGTCGTTACAAAACTGTAACAGCCGCCGCCTTGCATTTTTGAAAGTTGAAGTTTTATAATGGCGAAGGTTGTTCATGCGGAAAAGTCAATGTGAATTAGGGAGGAAATCTCCCGGGGAGTGTGCCATGTTTGCAAAGAACGAAAAATTCCCAATGTTTCGAATTGTTCTTGCGCTGATCTTAGTCGCTGGATTCTTTGATGTAACGAATGCGACAGCAGATGTGACTGTTCGATATGTCAAATGGGATGCCACTGGCGCCAATGACGGTTCTTCCTGGACCGATGCCTACACCGATTTGCAATCAGCCCTCTCTGCCGCCTCCGCCGGGGACGAAATTTGGGTTGCCGCCGGAACGTACAAACCCACTTCCGGGACGGATCGAACCGTCTCCTTCGTCCTCAAGAACGGGGTGGCAGTCTATGGCGGGTTTGCCGGGAATGAGACCTCGCGCGATCAACGCAATCCAACAACCAACGTCACAATCCTGAGCGGCGATATTGGCACAGCCGACGACATCAGCGACAACTCTTACCACGTGGTGGTCAGCAGCAACACCGACAACAGCACCCTCCTGGACGGGTTCACCATTACGGGTGGAAATGCCAATGCATCGCCCACTTCGTCGGAGTATTTTTACGGCGGTGGGATGTACAACGACATGGGCAGTCCTCGGCTGAACAATTTGATTTTCACGAATAACCATGCAGGGTTTGGCGGGGGGCTTTATTCTCAATGTGCTGTAAACGGGTGTGCCGTTGATTTAACTTTGACAAATACGGTTTTCAGCAACAACTCGGTCATGACAGAGGGGGGTGGAATTGCCACTCAGTTTTCCACGCCGCCGTTATCCGCCAGCCATCGTCTAAGCCTGACAAATGTTACATTGATCAACAATACAGCAGGACGTGCAGGCGGAGGCATCAGCAATCGAGGGGGGGGAGTTGATGTTCATGAACGTGATCTTTGACGGCAATACTGCCATCGGCGGCGGCGGTTTGTCGCACATTCCATTCTCATCCATCGCATCAACGCTTACAAACGTGACCTTCAGGAACAATTCAGCCAGTGAAGGAGGAGGGGGAATGGTGGTTGGTGCCGAGGGTCCTTCACTTACGGTTCTCACAAATGTAACCTTTAGTAATAACTCGAGCGCACAATACGGCGGCGGGGCTGCCAACATCGGTGACGGTAATCTGATCCTTACAAATGCAACATTCAAGGATAATACAGCAGATACATACGGCGGCGGGATTGCCAACGGCGGAATGCCAAACATAACAACCACCGGTACGGTTAGCCTGACCAATACAACCTTCAACGCCAACTCCGCAGGCACCAACGGCGGCGCGATCTACAATGAAAGCGGCACCATCAATCTCCACAACAGCATTTTATATGGCGACCTGGGCGGAGAGATTTTTGGCACAGCAAATGTCAACTACAGTATCGTTCAGGGCGGTTATGCAGGCACTGGCAACTTGGATGCCGATCCTCTCCTCGGTCCACTTGCAGACAACGGCGGCTTCACCCAAACCATGGCGTTGCTCCCCGGCTCTCCCGCCATTGACGCAGGTGACGACACGAATTGCCCCGCCACCGATCAGCGCGGTGTGACGCGTCCGCAAGGAAGCCACTGCGATATGGGAGCATATGAAGCACTCCAGACTTTTACTGACGTAGCAGTATCACATTGGGCATGGCAGTATATTGAACGATTGTACGCATCGGGCATTACAGGTGGTTGTGCAACGAATCCGCTACGCTATTGCCCAAGCAACACAGTTACTCGTGCCCAGATGGCCATCTTCTTGCTACGCGGCATCCATGGTGCTTCCTATACTCCGCCTTCTGCTAGTGGAGCCATTTTCAACGATGTGACCGCCAGCACGCCGGGTGCAGATTGGATCGAACAGTTATACGCTGAAGGGATCACCAGTGGCTGTGGAGGAGGAAATTACTGTCCGAACAGTTCGGTCACGCGAGCGCAAATGGCCATCTTCCTCTTGCGTGCTAAATATGGAGCCTCGTATACCCCTCCATCTGCGACGGGGATGGTGTTCAGTGATGTGACGGTGAGCACGCCGGGAGCGGCATGGATCGAGCAGTTGCATGCTGAAGGGATCACCAGTGGCTGTGGAGGGGGAAGATATTGTCCGTCGGCTGCGGTGACGCGTGCAGAGATGGCAGTGTTCCTGGTGCGCACGTTCAATTTGCCATAGGACGGACGACTCGCACGAGTGTCCAATGTGGTGGTGAGCACGTCACGAGCGCAGTGCAGGTCGGATTTTCCGCCGACCTGCACAATGGCCGTTCATTTACAGTACTTACGCAGTTGAGAAAGGGGAACATTGACAACACAAAAGGGACGTCTCAGAGATAATTGAGTTTGCAAAAAAATCACATCTCTGAACGGTGAAACACCATGACGTCCCGCCTCTATGCTACAACCAGACGCCTGTTTCAGCAAGTATTTGGCAAATTGAAAGTGCTTG
Organism: Anaerolineales bacterium; assembly: GCA_035574015.1. Classification (GTDB taxonomy): domain Bacteria; phylum Chloroflexota; class Anaerolineae; order Anaerolineales; family Villigracilaceae; genus Defluviilinea. The sequence continues at coordinate 70,697 of DATLZK010000085.1, read as the reverse complement.
GTTTGTGGACAGTGCTGACGCCGCTGAGTTTCAGTTTGCTGGCATTGTACATCTGCGGTTTGTTGTTGTTGGAGCGGCGGCAGAATGCTACTCGTCTGGCGGATTGGCTGCCTGGACGCGTCCATGATGCCTTCAATCGGCTGCTGACCCAACACGCCATCTCGACCCGTCGTCTGTTTGGGTGCATTCTGCAATGGGCGCAACATTTGGGCACAGGGTATCTGGTTGGTCATCGCCAAGCCGTTTTCGGCGTTGTGCGCCTGGGTCGGTTGGACATACTTTACCAGTGAGAAAAGGAAGGTGCGCGGCTTGCATGTGGTTGTGGTGATGGTGTGTATTCGGCAATTGGCGCATTCCGGTTGCCTTTCGCTTGTGGCGTCCCAAAGCCAATTGCACTCCAGAGGCTTATCGTACACGTCCGCAATTGGCCTACGAGATGCTGGTGGAACGGTGCAAAGCGGCTTGTCGGTTGAGTTTGTGACCTTTGACAAGATGTATACCGCTGGTTGGCTGACCAAAGCGTTGACCCTCATGGGTCTGGTGTGGGTCGGCATGCTCGAAGCCAAAACCACGATTTGTTTTCGCCATCGCCGCTGGCGCGCTTCCGAACTGGCGTGCTGGTTGAAACTCAAGTGGCGTCAAGCCTTGAACATCCACGCCCGCAGCATCGTGGCTTATCTGCCCACCTATGGCACCTTGCGTTTGGTCGTGACCCAAAATCGTCATGGCAACTATGAAATCCTGGTAACCAATGCCTTGGGCAGTGACTTATCCCAGATTGTGCGGCGTAAACGGCAACGTTGGTCGGTCGAAACCTTATTCCGCGACGCCAAACAGTTTTGCGGCCTGATGGCTTGTCAATGCCGTCTTGATGTGGCAATGGTGCGGCATGTGGCGTTTGTCTTAATTGCTTTCCTGGTTTTGCAGATGCTCCGCTTGCGCCCAACAGAAACGCTGGGCGAAGTCAAGGAACGTTTGCAGCGGGAAACCTTCATCCCAGATTACTACCGTAAGCCACCTATGCTCAAGGGTAAAATCTCTATGCAATTACTCCTATCTGTGTGAGTCCTGTCATTTATGAATGCTCTTTCGATCACTCAAGGATGTTCCTGTGAAATCTTTTCTACACTCAACGCCTACTGAGGCCTGAGAGGTCACCTCATGCTTTTCCCATATGCTCATTGGGAGATCAAGACTGGCTTACACGATCGCCGCGATGTCACCTTGCACGAAGATGCGACACGGATGACAGTTGGAAACACCGTCAAAGTGATGGCTTTGCTCAATAATCTGGTTTTGGCGCCGGTTCGACAAGCCGGCTTCCACAACGCCGCCCAAGCCAGGCGTTGGTTTGCTGCTCATCTTTCCCACGCCTTTGCCCTACTCACCTTCTTCTCTTTCTTGAGAAAGCCATAGAACTTCAGCCAACTCTGAAGTTCAGACATGAGTTGGGACATTCTTGATTTTTGCTCCAAGGCAGATTTCCCGACAGAAAAGGTGCAGAATCCATCTGCCACGTCCACGAAAATCCGCTACAAATGCTTTCCTTCAAACGGTTGTCCCAACTCATGTCCGAACCTCAGCCAACTTCCTTGACTTTCGCGACATTCTGCGTATAATTTGCGTTGTTGGATGAACCAAAAAACGAGTAGAACGCATCGCAAGCGCTTGAGAGAAATTCTCGAAGCGCTTGCCTTTGTTTGTCTCTTGCACGAGTCAAGATATTGCTGACCAGAGACCTGCTCGCCTGACCCTACTTTCAAGGAGAGGACCCAGTGGAAACCAAGGGATTGACCGCGCTCCGCATCAGCTTAGCCTCGCCGGAGACCATCTTGTCGTGGTCGTATGGCGAGGTGCTCAAACCGGAAACTATCAACTACCGCCGCTTGCGCCCCGAAAAGGATGGCTTGTTCTGCGAAGCCATCTTTGGACCCCAACGGGATTGGCAGTGCTATTGCGGCAAATACAAAAATCCCCGTTATAAAGGAATTATCTGTGAAAAGTGCGGCGTCGAAGTGACCCGCTCCTCGGTGCGCCGTGAACGCATGGGGCACATCGCGCTCGCTTCCCCGGTCGCGCACATTTGGTACACGCGTCGCATCCCCTCCTATTTGGGATTACTGCTCGATATTTCGCGCCGCAATCTAGATCGCGTGTTGTACTTCGCACAGTATATCGTTACTTATGTGGACGAAGAAGCACGCAACAAAGCGCTTAAACGCCTCGAAGATGAAATCTCTATCTCAGAGCGTGAGCAAGCGGCAATCATTAACGCCAAGATCGCCGAAATCAAAACGAAGCGCGATCAAACCCTGAACGAGATCAACCAGAAGCGGGCTCGCCTCGAACAGGGTTACGACGAGGTGATCGCTGAGAAACTCGATCCTGTCATCAAAGAAGGACAGAAACTCGAAAAACTGCTCCAAAGCCAAATGGGTGAACACGCCAAAAAGGCAGTAATCTTCGAACTCACCAATGAGAAGATCCTCGATGCTGGCGACAAAATCTCACCCAAGCATTTGACGCAGGTTCAAAAAATCGTCCAGAAGAAACTGGAGGAACTCGAAAACGAGTTGAAAGACCAGCGTGCTCGCGAACTCGAAGAACTCAAGATGGAAGCGAGCAGGATCAAAGCCGAAGCGGACATGCAAATGGAAGCCCTCCGCTCCCAATTGGAAGAGCAGACCTCCGTTTCCTCCAATCAGAACTCGCGCCTACGCGATGAACTGTTGGAACTCCGCCCCTTCACGTTCCTCAGTGAAGCCCGCTATCGGGAACTCAAACAGCGCTGGGGCCAGGTCTTCCGCGCCGATATGGGCGCTGAAGCGTTTTACGACATCCTCCAGCGCCTCGACCTCGACAAACTGGCAGAGGAACTCTGGCACGAGGTGAAGACCACCAAATCCAAACAGAAGCGCAAGAAAGCCACCACGCGCCTGAAAGTTGTGGAAGCCTTCCGCCGTTCGGGCAATCGTCCCGAATGGATGATCCTGACCATTTTGCCTGTCATTCCGCCCGATCTGCGTCCTATGGTGCAATTGGACGGCGGGCGCTTCGCTACATCTGACCTCAACGACTTATACCGCCGCGTCATCAACCGTAACAACCGCTTGAAGCGATTGCTTGAACTCGGTGCGCCGGATGTCATTATCCGCAACGAGAAGCGCATGCTCCAGGAAGCGGTTGACAGTCTCATTGACAACAGTCAACGCGGCAAAGCCCTCTCGCGCCGCGGGCGCCGCGAACTCAAATCCCTGAGCGATATGCTCAAAGGCAAGAAGGGACGCTTCCGCCGCAACCTGCTCGGCAAGCGCGTGGACTATTCCGGGCGTTCGGTCATCGTCGTGGGCCCGCAATTGAAGCTCAACCAGTGTGGCTTGCCCAAGACGATGGCATTGGAACTCTATCGCCCCTTTGTAATTGCTAAACTGGTGCAGAACGGCTACGCTGCTAATGTAAAGGGAGCGCGTCGTCTGATCGAACGCAATCGCCCCGAAGTCTGGGAGGCGCTGGAAAGTGTCATCGGTGAACGGCCTGTCTTGTTGAATCGCGCTCCGACGCTGCATCGTTTAGGCATCCAGGCCTTCGAACCGATCTTGATCGAAGGTTCGGCGATTCAATTGCATCCCCTCGTCACCACTGCTTTCAATGCAGACTTCGATGGTGACCAGATGGCTGTGCACGTGCCGCTTTCGCAAAAAGCGGTGCAAGAAGCGCGCGAACTCATGCTCGCCTCCAAGAACCTGCTCAAGCCTGCCGATGGTGAACCCATCATCTCACCATCAAAAGATATGGTCCTGGGTGTTTATTACCTGACTATGTCGAAAAAGGCAAATCACAAAGGCGATGGACGCGCCTTTGCCGACATGGATGAAGTCGAGATGGCGTATGCGCTTGGCCAGGTGGAAGTTCACACCGAGATCAAACTACGCGTCAAAACCTGGTACGATGACAAAGGCAACCGCCTGCCTGCACCTGAGACACGCATCATTGATACGACCGTTGGGCGTGTACTGTTCAACCGTGTGCTGCCCGAGGAAGTTCAATTCGTCAATGAAAGACTCGACAAAGGCGGCGTGAAAGACCTGATCGCCGATGTTTATGAGATCTGCGGGCAGGAAAGAACCACCGAAGTTGCAGACAAAATTAAAGCCATTGGTTTTGAGTACGCCATGAAATCTGGCACCACGCTCGCCGTTGCCGACATTACCATTCCACCGGAGCGTCGCACCATCATTGAGGAGGCACTCAAGCAAGTGGAATTGGTTCAGCGTGATTTCCGTCGCGGTCTGCTTACCGAACAGGAAAAGAACGAGCGTGAAATCGAAATCTGGCAACAAACCACCGACAAGGTCGCCGAGGCCGTGAAGAGGCACATGGACCCCGATGGCAATCTTTCCACCATGGCGACCTCCGGCGCGACCAAAGGCGGTTTCTCCACCATTTCACAATTGGCGGGTATGCGCGGTCTCATGGCAGATCCCTCCGGGCGCATCATCCCCATGCCTATCCGCTCGAACTTCCGCGAAGGGCTTACTGCACAGGAGTACTTCATTTCCACACATGGCGCCCGCAAAGGTCTGGCAGATACGGCTCTGCGCACTGCAGATGCTGGTTACCTCACCCGCCGTCTTGTGGATATCTCGCAGGATGTCATCATCAACGAATACGACTGCGGCACGCGTGAGGGAATTTGGATTCGCAAGCGCGATGACGTGGCTGGTCAGCCGATGAGCACCCGCCTGTACAGCCGTTTGGTGGCTGAACGGGTGATAGATCCAAAGACCGGTGAAGTGATTGCCGAAGCTGGCGATGTCATCAACCAGGAACTGGTACGCCGCATTGTGGCAGCCGGTGTCGAAGAGGTCAAAGTCCGCTCGCCGCTTACTTGTGAATTGCAGCATGGGATTTGCGCCAAATGCTACGGTATTGATCTCGGACGCGGTACCATGGTGGAACTTGGCGCTGCGGTCGGTATTGTTGCCGCGCAATCCATTGGCGAGCCCGGTACTCAGTTGACCCTGCGCACCTTCCACACTGGAGGCGTTGCCGCAGGCGGCGCGGACATCACGACCGGTCTGCCGCGCGTAGAAGAACTCTTCGAAGCGCGCAAACAGCCGAAAGGTGAAGCAGTGGTCGCTGAAATCAGCGGCACCTTGCACATTCGTCAATCCGAAAAGTATGCAGACCTGCGCGAAGTCATCATCGAACACAGCGAACTCGTCAGCGATGAATACACCATTCCCGAAGACTGGAAGTTCGTGGTCAAAGATGAAGCGGAGGTCAAAGCCGGGGATGTGCTAGCAACCCTGGATGACGCGAAGATCGTCGCCCAACATGGTGGGCGCGTGCGCGTGGAGAAGAAAGAACGAAAGATCATCATCTCCTACGACCGCAAGGAATCCGTCACCTATGAAATTCCGACCACCTCGCGCCTGCTCGTCAAGGACGGCGAAAAAATCGAAGCGGGTCAGCCGATTACCGAAGGCTCGCTCAATCCTCACCGCGTGTTGAAGATCCAGGGTCGTGAAGCATGTCAGATGTACCTGCTGAGCGAGGTACAGAAAGTGTATCGCTCGCAGGGACAAAATATCCACGACAAGCACTTCGAAATCATCATCCGCAAAATGATGAGCAAAGTACAGGTTACTCGCCCCGGCGATTCCAAATATTTACCTGGCGACTACGTAGATCGTCTCGAAATTCGCCGCGTCAACGAGCAACTGCTAGCAGAGGGCAAACAACCTGCCAAATTCACCGAAGTCCTGCTTGGCGTGACCAAAGCCTCTCTCAGCACCGATTCGTTCCTGGCGGCGTCATCCTTCCAGCACACCATCAAAGTGCTGGCTGGTGCGGCGATTAGCGGCGCTACCGATCCACTTTATGGACTCAAAGAGAACGTCATCATCGGTAAACTGATCCCGGCAGGCACGGGCTTCGTGCATGGACGCTTCAAGGAGAACAAAGGACTCACAGCATCGCAGCAGACACAAACAACAAGCACTACAGCGGCAGATTAATCAAATTGGGACATGGTAGCAACCATGTCCCAATTGATTTCCCGCGTCCTCGCTTCTCGCTGACCGAAAGCCTGCTTGCCGTTTCGAGGGGCATGGATCTCGCTCGGGCTTTGATCCTCGCGTTGTTGCCCAGCAATCCATGTTGAAGAAAGAGGCAATTTGGAACAATCTGCTTGAGGCAAGCGTCCTCCTATCAGCCGATTATCTTCCCCTGTCTTATGTGCGCAATACGTACTCGGGTTAGATAATCCAAGCATTTCAGTATGTTGTATTTCTGCCCACTTTCCCTCGCTCCTGCTCAGCGAAGCGGTGAGGGTATTCGAGCGATTTTTCAGAAATATACAAATCCCGAACTGACGCTGCGATGATTGATCGAAAGGAGGACACTGTGTCGAAATCTGCGCCGATATTTTCATTCATTACCCTCCTACTGTTTGTCTCTTTGGCTTGCGCATTGCCGAATCTTTCCACGCCCGATCCTTCCCTCATCGGCACAACCGTCGCACAGACCATCATAGCAGACTTGACACAATCTGCCCCATCCCTCACGCCGACCTTTACTTTTACACCTGAACCCCCAACTCTTACTCCAACCCTCTCCTCTTCACTGACACCAATCTTTACTTTTACACCGCTCGTTCCACTCATCAGCGTTTCAGTGGCGACGAACTGTCGCGTCGGTCCTGGCAAGATATATGAGAGAGTCGGCGCGTTGTTAGTTGGAGAGACAACAGAGGTCTATGCCCTCGACCCAACAGGAAATTACTGGTATGTCCGCAATCCGGATACAGGTCCTGAATTTTGCTGGCTTTGGGGGGAATATGCCACAGTAAGTGGAAACATTTCCGCCTTGCCAATTTACACACCGCCGCCCACCCCTACCCCTGTTCCTGCGTTTGAGGCTTCTTATGAGGGCAAGGAAACATGCGTCGGCTGGTGGGTGGATATCGAGTTGAAAAACACTGGCGGGCTGACGTTCAAATCCATTTCCCTTACCGTGAGAGATACCAATACCGATGTTGTCCTCTCCATGTATGCAGACGGCTTTACAGATAATTCCGGTTGTCTCGATTCGACCAAAAAGGATAATTTGAATCCCGGCACCACTCTCACCATAAGCACTCCCGCTTTCAACTATGACCCCAGCGGTCACAGACTCCGCGCTACAATCACCTTATGTTCAGGACTTGGGCAAAATGGTGTATGTGTGACACAAGCGATCAATTTCATCCCATGAGGTAAAACGGGGGATTAATAAAACCTCTCTATTTCTTTTAGTGGGATGTTCTCGTAATGCATGGGGCTATGGCTGGCACTGCGGAACATTCGCAAATGTAAAACGACTTGACGAGGTTCATCTTTCCCCGTAAGATTACCCCGCTTATAGAACATACATTCAAAGAAAATTGCACGCTACGGACACAAGGGACACGAAGGTTTTTATTGAATCCTTTGTGTACCTTTGTCCTTCGTGTTAATAAATTGATGTTGCGCTCCCTCATCTCCATCCCCTCTCTCAGCGTGAGAGGGGTGAAGGGGTGAGGGAGAGAAACTGCGTAAGGCGAGTTCATAAATCTGGAGCAAACATGGAACTTGGATTGATCCGCAAAATAGATATTGACCGCGAAATGCAGCAAGCATACCTTGATTACGCCATGAGCGTGATCGTGGCGCGTGCCCTGCCCGATGCGCGCGATGGGCTCAAACCCGTGCAGCGCCGCATCCTGTACGCGATGTATGACATGGGGCTTCGCCCCGATTCGCCATACAAGAAATCAGCGCGCATCGTTGGGGAGGTGCTTGGTAAATATCATCCTCACGGCGATTCGGCAGTATATGAGTCCATGGCGCGCATGGCGCAGGATTTTTCAATGCGTACCCTCTTGGTGGATGGACAGGGTAACTTCGGTTCGGTAGATGGCGATCCGCCTGCCGCGATGCGTTATACCGAAGCCCGCCTCACCTCCGCCGCCCTCGAGATTTTAGCGGACATTAACAAAGACACAGTTGATTTCGTCCCCAACTTCGATGATACACTGACTGAACCAAGCGTGTTACCGGCGGCACTGCCGAATCTACTGGTAAACGGCGCTACTGGCATTGCTGTCGGCATGGCAACTTCCATCCCGCCGCACAATCTGGGGGAAGTCATTGACGCCATTGTCTACATGCTCGAAAAGTGGGAAAAACTCGACGATATTGATGTTGAACAATTGATGAAGTTTGTACAGGGACCGGATTTTCCCACGGGTGGCTTGATCGTTTTGGAGGACAAGGACGAAAATCCCATTGAAGCGGCATATGGTTCGGGGCGCGGCCGTATCACTGTGCGCGCCAAGGCGCATGTCGAAGAGATGGAGCGCGGGCGTAGCCGCATTATCGTCACAGAATTGCCGTATGCAGTCAATAAATCCGGTTTGATCGAGCGCATTGCCGATCTGGCACGCGAAGGCTACCTGGAAGGACTCTCCGATTTGCGCGATGAGTCCGACCGTCAAGGTATGCGCATCGTCCTCGAACTTACGAAGAATGCCGATCCGGAGGTGCTCCTGCGCGAACTCTACAAGCGGACGCCCATGCAAACCACGTTCAGCATCAATCTGTTGGCGCTTGTGGATGGTGAGCCGCGCACATTGACGCTCAAGCAGGCATTACGCGTTTATATCGAGCATAGGCTGACGGTCATAAAAAGACGCGCCGAATTTGACTTGAATAAAGCCAAAGCCCGCGCCCATATCCTTGAGGGATACCTCGTCGCCTTGAAGAATCTGGACGAGATCATTGCCCTCATTCGCAACGCGCCGGACGTTGAGACTGCGCGCACCAAATTGATGAAACGCTACACGCTGACAGAGACTCAAGCGACTGCCATTCTCGATATGCAGTTGCGCCGACTCGCCGCGCTCGAACGCAAAAAAATCGAGACCGAATATAAAGAAGTAACTGCCACCATCAAGGACTTGACCGATCTGCTCAAATCGCCCAAACGCATGCGTGGCGTGGTCGCAGAGGAACTGCTCAAGGTGAAAGCGCAATATGCCGACCGCCGCCGCACACAAATTGTTGATCTTTCCAAAGGTGGAAGAGCCGCCAAAGCGCTTACGGCTTCGGACATTCTGCCTCAGCAACGAGTGTGGATTGGCGTGACCGCGGACGGACTGGTTTCGCGCACGGCAGATGAAAAGGAACCGAAACATTCCGGCAATGACGCTCCACGCTGGCTGGTGAAGGCTTCAACGACGGACACGATCTATTTCGTGACGAAATCGGGCAAAGCTGCTGCCGTAGCAGTGCATGTTATCCCTCAAGTGGAGAAATTATCTCAAGGCTCGCTGTTCTACAAGGTTTCGCCGCTTTCGGAGACAGATTCGCTTGCCGCAGTGTTTGCCTTACCTTCGCGAAAATCCGCTTTGCCTGAAGAAACCTGTGTCATAACCTGCACGAGATTTGGCATGGTCAAGAAGAGTCTCATCAGCGAATTGCCAGGGCCCTCCGCACAGACATTCACCTTGGTCAAAGTGAATGAGGGGGACAGGCTGATCTCGGTTGGCTTGACCGATGGAAAGAAGAAAGATGTTCTGCTTGTTACTGCACAGGGTATGGCTATTCGCTTCAAGGAAGAGGAAGTACGTCCGATGGGTCTGGTAGCGGCAGGCGTAAGCGGCATAAAACTGGAGGAGAAGGATGAGGTCGTCGGCATGGAGATTTTGCCGACGGAGGGCGAGATCTTCCTGCTCACGAACGATGGTAAAGCCAAACGCGTGGAACAGAAGGAATTTCCAACACAGGGACGTTATGGAAAGGGAGTGATTGCCTGGGAGTTGCATGCGAAAGAGCGGCTCGTGGGTGTAGTGACGGGTAAACCCAATCACATAGCGACGATTCATCTCACAAAAGGTGCAGCGAAGTCCACGCGGCTGGATGCGGCAACGCTTCGCAAACGCGCCGCGACAAAAGGCGACTTGCTCGTGGAAGTAAAGCCCGGTGAGGAGGTAGCCTCTATCAATGTGGCGTGGATAGCCGAGAAGTTTATTGGTGATAAGAAAGAGGAAAAAAGAAGAGGGAAGAAGGAAGAAAGAGGCCAAAAGAAGAAAAGAGAAAATGGAAAGAAGAAAGGGGGAAGTGGAAAGAAGAAAGGAAAGGGTGGAAAGTAGAAAATTGGACGTGGAAAGAATGACCCGCGCGGGTTCGGTGTTTGCCTGACGGGAGGGAACAGTTGGAAAGATTGTCGAAAGTGAAGGCAGTGAATGCGCCGGGAGAGGCTGTCTAGAGTCTCTAGAAGGATTGATAGGAAGGAAAAACAAAACTTCCGAGGCTTTTTTCTCGGAAGTTTTGTTTCTGCCTCCCGTATTTTCTTGGAATGTTCTACTCCCACTTCCACGTGGTGCCATCCTTCGTGTCCTCGAGGATGACGCCGAGTTCTTTCAATTTATCGCGAATCAGATCGGAGAACTGCCAGAGTTTTTGCTTGCGCGCTTCGCTTCGCACTTCGACAAGGAGGTCAATGAATTTGTCTGCGTCGCCGGATCGTTGTTTTTCCTTCAGTTGCAGGCCAAGGACGCTGGTCAGTTCACGGAAGATTTTTTGGGCGGGGGCGAGTTGTTCGTTCGTCGCGCCGTTGTCGCGGGCGGTGTTGATGGCTTTGACGAGTTCGTGAAGCGCGGCAAGCGCAAGCGGTGTATTGAAGTCATCGTCCATAGCGTCTATAAAGGCTTGGCGTGTCGCTTCGGCTTGGGAGAGGAGGGCGGAGGCGGCTTCGGCGGAGAGTCCGCTTGCAGAAACGGAAGCAGGCCGAAGGGCGGATTTGAAGCGTTCGAGGGTTTTTTCGGCGGCGTCTAGCGTCTCTTCGCTGAAGATGAGGGGAGCGCGATAGTTCCCGCTTAGCACAATCATCCGCATCACATCTGCGTCTCGCTTGGATAGAAATTCCTTGATGCTGATGATGTTGCCCAGCGATTTGGACATTTTCTCGCCACCGAGTTGCAACATGCCATTGTGGACCCAGTAGCGTGCAAAGGGTTTGCCAGTATAGGACTCGGTTTGGGCAATTTCGTTTTCATGATGCGGGAAGATGAGATCGTTGCCGCCACCGTGAATGTCAATCTGTTCGCCGAGTTCGGCGAGGTTCATGGCGGAACATTCAATGTGCCAGCCAGGGCGCCCTTTGCCCCAGGGGCTGTCCCAGGAAATTTCACCGGGTTTTGCGGCTTTCCAGAGGGCGAAGTCCATCGGGTGTTCCTTTTGTTCGCCCACTTCAATTCGCGCGCCGGCCTGCATGTCTTCCAATTTGCGGCCGGAGAGTTTGCCGTAATCTTCATCTTTAGTGACGCGGAAGTACACGTCACCGTTCGGCGTGGCATAGGCATATCCTTTTTCGATGAGTCCCTCAATGAATTTGATGATGAGGGGAATGGTCTTGCTGACCTGCGGGTTGGATGTGGCAGGGAGCACGTTGAGGCTGGCGAGTTCCTTGGCGTATTCCCCAATGTAATGTTGTGACAACTCGAGTGGATCTTTGCCGAGTTGTCTGGCGCGGGCGATGATTTTGTCATCCACATCGGTGTAATTCATTACATGGATGACCTTGTAGCCGCGATATTCGAGATAACGGCGGATGATGTCGAACACGATGGCAGACATGGCATGACCGACATGCGCATCGTTGTAAACCGTGACGCCGCAGACATACATCTTGACGATGCCCGGCTCGAGGGTTTGAAATTCTTCTTTTTTACGTGTGAGCGTGTTGTAAATTCGAATCATAGTTTGATCACTTGGTTTGTTGGTCTTATGGTCTGGAACACCTGATGCAGAGAGCGTGATCGGTGAACGACGATCCGCAAGACTACTTTTTCTTCTTGCCGTTCTCTTCCTCCACGCGGGCGAAGATCATGCGCCCGGCCGTTGTCTGAAGGACTTTACTTACAACCACTTCTTTGTATTCGCCAATGTAATCGTGACCGTTCTCCACGACGACCATCGTACCATCGTCCATATAGCCCACGCCTTGCCCTGGTTCCTTCCCTTCCTGGAAGATGTTCAGCGTCATGCGCTCTCCGGGCAGAATGACCGATTTGACCGCGTTCGCCAGTTCGTTGATGTTTAAAATGGTCACACCTTGCAGTTCGGCAATGCGGTTCAGATTGTAATCATTTGTGAGGATCGGACATTTCAACTGCTTTGCCAATACCACCAGTTTATCGTCCACTTCACGCACGCCCTCGACATTGATGTCGCTGATGCGGACAAGGATGTTCGGCAGTTTTTGCAATTCAGCCAGCACCTCCATACCGCGGCGTCCACGCTGGCGACGCAAACCATCGGGCGAGTCCGCAATATATTGCAGTTCATTCAACACAAAGCGCGGAATGAGCAGCGTGCCGGGCAGAAAGCCGGTCTTGGCAATATCGGCAACGCGGCCATCAATGATCACGCTCGTATCGAGCAGAATGATGCGGTTGAGATTGGTCCAGGAAGAGGAGGAGCCACCTTCGCTGCGTCCGCTCAAGGCACTGAAGAGCCCCAGTAAATCTCCCTGTCGCATAACGAAAAGTGAAATGCCAAGATAAGAAAAGATCACCACACCCAGGAACGGGAGAATCTGACCAAAAGGCGCAGGAAGCAGAGAGAGGGGAAATGCCAGCAAGGCAGCGGTGAGCAACCCGGTGATCAGACCAATGAGCCCTGCAAACAACGTCTCTGCCGAAAGACGCCCCAACCTTGCTCGCACGGCACGCGCCGGACGTGTGGTGAAATAGGGTGACAGGACCAGCCCCGTCAGCCCACTCAACAGACCGATAATTGCTGCATATCGCATGGATTCTGCTAAATTGTTCCCCCCAAGCCTATATCCCCAAAATGTCCCTCCGATGCCGAATAAGACCATGAAGAGAATACGAAGAATAAATTCGGTGCTCATACAATAACTCCTTTTGTAAAGTGCAAATGATTATCTGCATGATAGCACGGCTGAAAAACCCCGTCAATTGGACTTATCTCATCTTCATACAGTCTTGTTATAATCAATCTACCTTCAAGATTTTCATCACGCTGACGAATCGAACGCTTCATTCCACCCCCGATCTGATTCCGTTAAACGAACATGCCCCTCACCGACACATTGAACCGCCCCCTGCGCGACCTGCGCATTTCCGTCACCGACCGATGCAACTTCCGCTGCATTTACTGCATGCCCAAGGAAGTCTTCGGCCCCGATTATCCCTTTCTAGCGCGCGAGCAAATCCTGACCTTCGAGGAGATCGCACGTTTAGCGCGCATTTTCGTCGCACACGGCGTCCGGAAAATTCGGCTGACCGGCGGAGAACCGCTCGTGCGTCGTGATCTGCACCTCCTTGTCGCCATGCTCTCGCAGATCACCGACCTCGACTTGACCTTGACCACGAACGGATCACTCCTGGCAAAACAAGCGCGGGCTTTGAAGGATGCTGGCTTGAAGCGCGTCACTGTAAGCCTCGATTCGCTCGACAACGAAGTGTTCAAAGCCATGAACGATGTAAATTTCCCGGTAGAAAAGGTGTTGGAGGGAATGGAGGAAGCCGCGCGCGTCGGCTTGGGACCGATCAAGGTAAACATGGTGGTCAAGCGTGGAGTGAACGAATCCAGCATTCTACCCATGGCGCGCTTTTTCCGCGAAAAGGGATACATCCTGCGCTTCATCGAATACATGGATGTAGGTCACACCAATGGCTGGCGTATGGACGATGTGGTTCCTGCCGCGGAAATCATTCGGATCATCAATGCCGAAATGCCGCTCGAACCCCTCGACCCCAATTATCCGGGTGAGGTTGCTGAACGCTGGCGCTATAAGGATGGAAGTGGTGAGATCGGTGTGATTGCCTCGGTCACCCAGCCTTTCTGCCGCGACTGTAATCGTGCTAGGTTATCTGCCGAAGGAAAACTCTACACCTGTTTGTTTGCCGTCAAAGGGCACGACCTCAAGAGTCTGTTGCGCAGCGGGGCAAGCGAAGAGGAAATTTCACAAGCCATCGCGCGCATCTGGAAGCGGCGAGATGATCGCTATTCTGAACTCCGTTCGGAGAATACGATTAACTTGCCCAAGGTCGAAATGTGGCACATTGGAGGATGAACAATTTCGGAACGTTGCCCTGTTGCGAATAATAGATCTGCGCCCTCATTCCCGCTTTCCCTTACCCCAACTCTTTCCAGCGAGAGAGAGGCAGGGATGAGAGAAAGCAGGCAGGAATGTAGCATGTTGAAAGGCTTGATGGTCTAATCCAAATTTACGTGAGTTGTCGAGAGGGGTTCAGTGTCGCCAATGTATTGGCTCGGACGCCGGGAAAATGCCCCCTTTATTTCAAGTATAATCCCCCACATGACACTCAAAACTCAACTTAATGACTCCATGAAAGACGCCATGAAGAGTGGCGATGAGGTCCGCAAGCGCACCGTGCGCATGGTGCTTGCCGCCATCAAGCAAGCCGAAATAGATAAGCGCGCCGAACTGGATGATCTGGCCATAATCGCGCTCATTCAAAAGGAGGTGAAGAATCGACGCGAAGCGCTGGAAGAGGCAAAAAGAGCAAACCGCGCCGATTTGATCGAAGCCAACGAAGCCGAAATCAAAGTGCTCGAAGACTTTTTGCCCAAAGCCATGTCTCCCGATGAACTGCGCGCCCTCGTGCATGCTACCATCGCGGAGACCGGTGCCTCCTCGCTCGCTGATATGGGCAAAGTGATGAAAGTCGTTATGGCAAAAGTGGCAGGGCGCGCGCCCAACGATGTCATCAGCGCAACGGTGCGCGAATTGCTTCAATCTCGGTGAGGGTTGAGGTTTTGCAGGTCTTGTTGATGTCCCCCTCCAATGGCTTGAACGCGCTGCCCTGCCGCTATTTCCCGCGCTGCATCAAGCAGAGTTGTTGGCTGAAATAACATGGGGACTGTATCTGCGCGACACCGCCCCACGCCGCGTCGCATTCGTGTGCTTCAGATCATCTTGCTCGTTCTCGTGAGCATGATTTCATATGGCGCGCTGATTTATCAATCTCTTTTGAATCCAACCGTTCTGACGCTTCGTGTGGGTGATGTCTCTCCCAGCGATTTTCAGGCGCCGCGTTCGATCGCCTATGAAAGCGAAGTACGAACCGAAGAAGCGCGCCGCGCTGCTGAGGAAGCGGTTGCGCCGGTGTATGCTCCACCCGACCCGGCGATTGCTCGCCGTCAAATCGAGCGACTGCGTGCCGCTTTGCAATACATTACCCTCGTCCGCGCAGATGAATACGCCACGACCGCACAAAAAATATCGGATATTGCCTCTCTGAGCGATGTTCGCCTCAAGTCGCAAACCATCGAGCGGATTCTCGAACTCACGCCAGCGCGCTGGGATGCAATTCAACAGGAATCGCTGAGCGTGCTGGAACAGGTGATGCGGCGTACGATTCGCGATCAGGACCTTGAATCGGCGCGGCGCATGATTCCCTCGCTGGTCAGTCTGGCATTGAGCGAGGAGCATGCTGCGCTGGTGGTGGAACTGGTGGCGGCGTTTGTCACCCCTAACAGCATGTACAGCGCCGATTTAACGGAAGCCGCCAAACGGTCGGCGCGGGAAGCGGTGCCGCCTGTCGTGGTGGAATATAAAGCAGGCGAGATCATCGTCCTGCGCGGGCAAATTATCACCCCCGCTCAATTCGAAGCACTGCAAAAACTCGGTCTGATCGAAGAATCCCGTCCATGGCAGGAATATGCCGGCGCGGGTGCGCTGGTGATTATCATGAGCGCATATGTGGGTTTGTATTTTTCGCGGCGGCGGTTGCAATTTCTCTTTGATGCGCGCAGTCTGATCGTGGTGGCATTGATTTTTATTGTCTTTATTGTCGGCGTGCGCCTCATTATTCCAGGACGCATCGTTCTGCCATATGCCTTTCCCTTGCCGGCGCTGGGCATGATCATTGCCACGTTGTTCGGTGTGGAAACAGGGATTGTTTTTTCTATCGCCATGTCTTTTCTCGCATCATACAACATGCCCAACGCGCTTGACCTGACGCCTTACTATCTCGTTTCGTCGTTGATTGGCGTTCTCGTGCTAGGCTCTGCGCGCCGCGTATGGACGTTTTTTCGCGCCGGCATGGCTTCTGCTGCTGCCAGCGCAGTCATTTTGATTGCCTTTCGCATCCCGTTCACACCGACCGATGGGATTGCCGTGCTGCAGCTCGGCGGCGCGGCGCTCTTCAGTGGTTTGGCTTCCTCGAGCATTGCATTGCTCATGCAATACTTCCTCGCCCAAATGCTGGGGCTTACGACCGCTCTCCAACTGATTGAAATTTCACGCCCGGATTTTCCCTTGTTGCAGTTTTTGTTACGCAATGCGCCCGGCACCTATCAGCACAGTTTGCAGGTGGCAAACCTCGCAGAACAGGCCGCAGAAATGATCGGTGCAGATGCACTGTTGACGCGCGTGGGCGCGCTCTTTCATGATGTGGGTAAAGCCTTGAACCCATCCTTCTTTATCGAGAATCAAGTGCAGGGGAGCATCAATGTACACGATGATCTCGATCCACTCGAGAGCGCTGCCATCATCATTGCGCACGTCACCGATGGCGTGGCGCTGGCGCGTAAACACCGCTTGCCGCGTCGCATTGATGATTTTATCCTTGAGCATCATGGCACTATGATCACCCTTTATCAGTACAGCAGGGCAGTGGAGATGGCAGGTGGCGATGCGGCGAAGGTGGACATCGAAAAATTTCGCTACCCAGGTCCGCGCCCGCGCTCGCGCGAGACGGCACTGCTCATGTTGGCTGATGGTGCCGAAGCACGCATCCGCGCCGAGCGCCCTCAAAGCGAGGAGGAGATTCGCAAACTGGTGCGCGCCACCATTGAGAGTGCGCAAAAACAGGGTCAGCTCGACAATACACCGTTAACTTTGCGCGATTTGAGTATCATCACCGACGCGTTTGTCACCATTTTGCGCGGCACTCATCACCCACGCATTGCCTACCCCAAGGAACAGGTGGTGACTGATGCTGTCGCAACAGCGCCACGCCGAAAATGATTCATATCGAATCCGATTTTCCTTTTTCAGAAGAATTGCTTCGCCGGGCAGCGGCGACGACGCTCGAACATCAAGCCGCACCTCCGCAGGCAGAATTGAGCATTGTGCTGACGGACGATGCGCGTTTACAGGAATTGAACCGGGAATATCTTGGAATGGATGCGCCAACCGACGTGCTCTCCTTTCCCGCTTCTGAAACGGACCCGGAAACGGGCGCGCCTTATCTCGGCGACATCCTCATCTCGATTCCTTATGCCGCTAAAAGCGCAGAGAAAGCCGGTCACTCGCTTGAAGCGGAAGTGCAACTGCTGGTTGTGCATGGTGTGCTGCATCTGCTCGGACACGATCATGCCAAACCAGCGGAAAAAGCCCGCATGTGGAAGGCTCAACGCGAAATACTCACCCGTCTGGGTTTGGGCGGGATGCAAGTTCGAGAGGAGTAAATGTGCAAATTCATTCCACATTTGGAAGCGCGGCAAGCGTTCTTTTATGCCTCCGCCGGTGTAAGAGTATGCTAAAGGCGCGCGAAAATTTTCAACACCCTTTACAAAAGAAAGCGACACAATTATCACGCTAAAATCTGTGTGATGGGCATGGTTTTTTGCAGAGCAAGGCTATTTGTGTAATGGCGAAAAAGTTATGAGCCTCAAAACCTTTCTTTTTTCTCGCATTATCGCCGTCGGACACGCGTTCCGCGGTTGGTGGTATGTACTGAAAACCCAGCACAATGCATGGATTCATTCCGTCGTGGCAACTCTGGTCTTTGTCCTGGGGTTATGGCTGGGGCTTGACCCGCGAGATTGGGCGGTCATTGTGCTGGCGATTGCCATGGTATTTACTGCCGAGTTCATCAACACAGCTATCGAAGCCGTGGTAGATTTGGCAAGTCCTGTGCATCATCCGTTGGCAAAGGTGGGCAAGGACGTGGGGGCGGCGGCTGTTCTCGTCGCGGCGTTGGCATCAATTTTGATTGGTCTGTTGATTTTGGGTCCGCCGTTGTGGGCGCGGTTTGCACGGCTGTTTTTGGGCAGGTGAGGGTGGGGGCTGAGGTTAGAGGATTAGAGAATTGGAGAATTGGAGAATTATGGCCTTATCCTTTCAATTCGGCACGGTTGGTTCACCTCTGGGTACGCCAAAGAAACCGGGTGGTTCGGTGGGGGCAATCGAGTTCAGTAGGTCTATCGGGTTGACTGCCTTTGAGTTGGGATGGGTACAATCGGTACGCGTGACCGAGGCGACTTGCGCAGCAATTAAGCAGGCGAGCATTGAGTACGGCGTTGCCCTCAGTGTTCATGCACCCTATTTCATCAATTTGAATGCTACAAAGGATGAATGGCATAAGTCGCGCAAGCGGTTGATGGACGCGGCATATTATGGTCATCTGGCCGGCGCGACGGATATTATTTTTCATCCCGGTTCCTATTTCGGCAGGCCGCCTGATGAGGTGTTGAAAGTGGCAATTCCACGCTTGAAGGAATGTGTAAGGGAATTGCGCAAGGCGGGGAATCCGGTAATCTTGCGCCCGGAAACGATGGGGAAGTCTGCCATGTTAGGGTCGTTCGAAGATACGCTGGAGATGAGTACAGCTGTCGAAGGGGTGCTGCCTTGTCTGGATTTTGCGCATCTGCACGCGCGCCCCGGCGATGGGACGATGAACTCGGCTGAGGAGTGGATGAGGCTCATCGAAGCGTATCAGGCGTCGTTGGGGAAAGAAGCGTTGAAGAGCCTCCACATCCATCTTTCAGGAATCGAGTATGGTCCTAAAGGTGAGAAGAATCATCTTGCTTTGGGTGAATCGGATTTGAAGGTTCGTCAGTTGTTCGAGGTGCTGAGGGATTTTGGTTGCGCCGGGCGCATTTTGTGTGAAAGCCCAATCATGGAAGAGGATGCGTTAATCATGAAGAAGACATGGATGAAAGTGAGCGGGGAGAAGGAATGAGCAGGTTACGCAGTGTGGGGGATGTGGGGAGATGAACAGCGCGTTTTGTGTGCTGTGAAAAAATCTTCGGAGTTCGATATGATGCGAGTGTCAATTCTGCATGGAGTTATATGTTCTTTGTAGGTAATTTCCGATAAGGTCTACTCGATTGCTTCTCGCAACTTTTTTGCCAGTTTCCCGAAATGAGGGGTATAGCGAATATCGTCCTTTCGAGGACGTGGAAGGTCCACTTCCATATCCAGTTTTATTTTGCCGGGGCGTTGAGTCAACACCAGGACCCGATCTGCCAGAAAGAGGGATTCGTTGATGGAGTGCGTGACCATGATGACGGTCTTGCGGCTCATTTGCCAGATACGCGATAATTCGTTCCACATGCGTTCGCGCGTCATGGCATCGAGGGAGGCAAAAGGCTCGTCAAGCAAGAGCAGGTCTGGGTCGTGAACGAGCGCTCGAGCGATGGCAACGCGCTGCGCCATTCCGCCGGAGAGGTCGCGCGGCAGGGTATCTTCGAATCCGCTCAATCCTATCAATTGAATCATTTCCAGCGCCTTTCTGCGCGCCGTTTCGTCGGGAACGCCTCTCACTTCCAGAGGAAGCATGATGTTTTGAATGACAGTGCGCCAGGGGAGGAGGTTCGCTTGCTGGAAGACCATGCCGATACTGGGCTGTTCACCATGACCGAATTTGAATGAGCCGCTGGTCGGTTGAATGAGACCGGCAAGGATTCGCAAAAGCGTCGTCTTGCCTGAGCCGGAAGGACCAAGCACACACACGAATTCACGCGGATAGACATTGAAGGTGATGTTCTCCAGCGCGCGCAAGCCGCCGTTTTCGTTAGGGAATATGGCTCCCAGGTTGTGAATGGTGAGAATAGGATTTTGAGCCATAGGTGGCTGTTAGCAGAGAGAGTAATGGGTGGGTGAGTAAGCAAAGTACATACTCTCACTCCCAGCCCCTCTCCTAGCGGGAGAGGGGCAAAGGGGTGAAGGGGAGAAACCGCGTAAGACGGTAATCATGGTACAAATTCATTCGTGAAAGCCTTGCTCAAATCCATCTTTTCGGAAATCAAGCCCATGTCGAGGAGCACATTTTGCATGTTCTCCCATGCTTGGGGATCCGCATAGCCCAGTCGCTCTGCTTTCCATTGTTCGATGGAAATGGCAAGTACTTGTTTTTGCACAGTGGGGTCAAGATCAGCAAAGTTTGGGATGTAGGATGCGCTCAATGTGAACGCTTCATCAGGATTTGCAATCGTGTCGGCAAGACCTTTCAAGAATGCGCTCACAAAGGTGCGCACCAGGTCGGGGTTCTCCGCAATCATTTTTTCGCTCGAGAGGATTCCGTTCGCTGCCAACTGTACGTAATCCGCAACGCGTATCTCGGTGACCGGGATGCCCCGCGCACGCAACTGCACAGGTTCGTTTGCAGTATAGCCGACGATGATCTCCTGCTCTCCTGTTGCCATCAATTCGACTTGATTGAATCCAATGGCATCGAGTGTCACATCGTTCTCGGTCAATTCACCCGCGTTGAGCAGGGCGCGCAAGCCAATATAGTTTGCGCCGAACAATCCGGGCAGGCCGATCTTTTTTCCTCGCAAATCCTGGGGGACGATCACGCCGGCTTCGCTTTTCGCTACTACAGAGACCGGAAATTGCTGATACCACGCGGCAACATACGTGACGGGCAATCCCTGTGCGCGTGCAAGCAGCACCTGTTCGCCTGAAACGACAGCGAACGGCAGTTCGCCCACGCCGACTAGTTTCACGCCATCGGTCTCGAACGAATAATCGAACTCGATTTCGATGCCAGCTTCTTTGAAATATCCCTTTTCGACGGCAACATAAAAGGGAGCATACTGGATATTGGGGATGTATCCCATCGGGAGGCGGATGTGGATCGGCGCTTCATTTCCGGACCCCGGAGCGGCGCACCCCGAAAGGATGATCCCCAGCCCAAGCATGATCAAGATCATTTTGCGAAACATTTCGAATCTCCTTTGATGTTTTTGTGTGTGTTTGAAGTGTTTAAACGTTTGAACGTTCTTGCCATTTCAAAAATTTGTTTTCCAACAATCTCACAATACCGTACAACGTCAAAGCCAGGGTGATCAAGGTAAATACGGCTACGAAGACCATGGGGGTATCGTATTGAAAATCGCCAAGTTGCAACAAAAAGCCAAGCCCCTCCTCTGCATCTACTAATTCCCCCACGATTGCCCCAATCACAGACAAGGTTGCGCCGATTCTCAAACCGCCAAGCAAGACGGGAAGCGAAGCGGGCAGTTCCACTTTCAGTAAGATTTGGGCGCGACTGGCGTGAAGCGATTTCATCAGGTCATATAAGGCGAGCGGTACAGCGCGCACGCCTACGATGGTGTTTACCAACACAGGAAAGAACACAATCAGCGCGCAGATGATCACTTTCGAGAGGATGCCATCGCCCAACCAGATGACGAGCAGGGGCGCAATTGCCACGATTGGAATTGCCTGACTTGCAACGAGATAAGGCGACAGGACCTTTTCGAGTGAACGCGATTTAGCCAGAGCGTATCCCACGATGGTGGCAAAAGATACGCCGACCAGCAATCCGAGCAGGATTTCGGTCAATGTAACACGCGTGTGGTAGATCAAGCTGCCATCTGTCAGCGCGATGAGAAAGCGCGCCCACACATCAGCGGGAGAGGGGAGAATGAACTTCGGTAATCCGCTGATGCGGACAACCGCTTCCCACAGCGGAAAGGCAAGCAACAGAGAGAGCGGCGCTAGCCAGCGGGAAAGAAACGGTAAGAGATTGAGTTTCATCACAATTTGCCTTGTAGGTTTTGGTAGCCTGGCGGGGAATAAACGAAAATGCCCCGGGGCGATTTAACTCCGGGGCGCGGAACCAGGCTGAGGCTGAGTCCGAAGCGAACAAAAAAACCCGAAAACAGGAAACGTTTTCGGGGCGATGTCGAATCAGACTCGCAAGAGCCTAGAAACCTTCTTTCATCCAGACTATCACTGTCGGCTCCGGAGTTTCACCGGATCGTGCCCATTTTCCCAATGAGGAAAGCGACGTACCCAAACAGGCTCGTGGGCTATACCACCGATCGGGAATTGCACCCTGCCCCGAAGGTTGCGTATTCAATTGTCTACTGCAATTATAGCGCAATTGTGCTTTAATGCATTCGACCGGGCAAACGTTAGATGCCAAGCGCGCAGGTTTTTTGGATTTTCTCAGCACTCTCCGTGTTTTCCGCGGTGAGAAAATCTTATCCTGAATTGACGTAACGTTATTTCAACTGTGCTTTGATCTTCTCGGCGGTCTCTTTGTAGGAGGCGAGTTTCTCACGTTCTTTCTGTACAAGCGCTGGAGGAGCCTTGTGGGCAAAATCTCCGGCGAGGAGTTTTTCAAGGCGCTCGATGTGAGACTCCGCCTCTTTGAGCTCTTTCTCGAGACGCGCTCTTTCTTCCGCCAGATTCACCATGCCAGCAAGGGGGATGTAGATTTCCACAGAGCCGACCACAAGTGGGGCGGAATCCTGAGGCTTCTCGTTCAGTGATTGGTGAATGGAGAGTTGAGATGCATCTAATCCAGCCAGCGAAGCGATCACGCGGGATTGTTCTTTCAGCAAGTCGGTCTTGGCACCTGCGACAAAAATGGCGGCGATCTTTTTGGCGGGTGCCACGCTTTTTTCTGCGCGCAGGTTGCGGATGGAACGCACAATCTCCCGAATTAACTCGAAGTCCGTGATCTTTTGTGCCTCCCATCCTTCGGGTTTGCGCGGTTCAGGGAAGCGGGCAACGATGAGCGCCTGGGGCCAATCTTTTGCCAGGCTGGAGATTGGGGATTGGAGGATTGCTGAGCGCAGGTGGCCCCAGAGTTCTTCCGTCACGAACGGCGTGAACGGGTGCAGCATCCGCAAGGACACATCGAACACACGCGCCAGGGTTACCGCAGTTTGGGTTTCGGTCTTTGGGTTCTTCATCTGCTCTTTGGCGATTTCCACGTACCAATCCGCAAAGTCGGACCAGATGAAATCATAAATCTGTTGACCGGCCTGGCCATATTGGAAGTTCTGGAATTGACGCTCCACATCTCGAATGAGTTGCTGGAGGCGTGCCCAAATCCAGCTGTCGGCAAGTGTCCAGTGATCAGTGATCGGTGACTGGCTTTCGGTATCGGGTGCTTGAGGTGCGACACTGGACACAGCATTGATGACGAACCTCCCTATGTTCCACAACTTGTTGGCAAAGTTGCGGTTGGCTTCCACTTTTTTCACCGAGAGGTTCATGTCGTTGCCGGGTGTGGAACCCACGAGCAGTGTGAAGCGAAGTGCATCGGTTCCGAATTGATCCATCACTTCGAGCGGGTCCATCACGTTGCCTGTTGTCTTGGACATTTTGCGTCCGATCTCGTCGCGCACGAGTCCGTGCAGATATACGGTGTGGAACGGCACCTGACCGGTGAATTCCAATCCCATCATGATCATGCGCGCCACCCAGAAGAACAAAATATCGTAACCTGTCTCCATGTAGGAAGTGGGATAAAAGTATTTGTAATCGGGTGTTTCATCGGGCCAGCCCAGGGTCGAGAAGGGCCACAAGCCGGAGGAAAACCATGTGTCGAGCACATCTTCATCCTGATGGATATCTTGCGAGCCGCAGGTGGCGCATTGGGTGGGGTCTTCGCGCGCCACGGTCATGTGTCCGTCGGGGCAATACCACACGGGGATGCGGTGTCCCCACCACAACTGGCGGCTGATACACCAATCTTTGATGTTTTCGAGCCAGTTGAAATAGATTTTTTCGAAGCGTTCCGGCACAATGCGAATGCGTCCATCGCGCACAGCCTCGAGTGCGGCTTGGGCAAGGGAATCCATTTTGACAAACCACTGGGTGGAGATCATCGGTTCGATGATTTCACCGCCGCGCTGCGAACGCGGGATGGTGGTCACATATTTTTCTTCTTTGAGGGTTAAACCTGCGGCGCGCATATCTTCCCAGAGATTCTTACGCGCTTCGAATCGGTCCTGACCTTTGTACTTGCCTCCGTTTTCGTTGATCCTTGCCTCTGCATCCAGCACGGAGATGATGGGCAGGTTGTGCCGCTGCGCGATCTCGTAGTCGTTCGGGTCGTGACCGGGCGTGATTTTGAGTGCACCGGTGCCGAATTCCATGCTCACGTATTCGTCTGCGATCACAGGAATCTCGCGATTCAAGATAGGCACGATGGCCGTCCTGCCGATGAATTTTTTGTAGCGCTCGTCTGCGGGATGGACTGCCACAGCTGTATCGCCGAGGATGGTCTCCGGGCGAATGGTGGCGACGGGGATGAACTCATCCGAGTCTTTCAGCATGTATTTGAAGTAATACAGTGTTACTTCCTCTTCGCTGTATTCCACTTCCAGATCGGAGACGGCCGTCTTGAGCCCTGGCGACCAGTTGATAAGGCGCAGTCCACGATAGATGAGCCCCTTTTCGTAGAGGCGCACGAAAGCCTCTCGTACCGCACGACTCAGTCCGGGGTCCAGAGTGAAGCGTTCGCGGGTCCAATCACAGGAGGCGCCGAGTCGTCGGATTTGATTCGTGATGATGCTTCCGTATTTCCTTTTCCATTCCCATGTGCGCTTGAGAAATTCTTCGCGGCCAAGTGTTTCGCGCGTTACTTCTTCGGTTTGGAGCAGGTGACGTTCCACCATGAGTTGTGTGGCGATGCCGGCATGATCGGTGCCGGGGATCCACAGGGTGGGAATGCCTTTCATGCGGTGATAGCGGATCATCAGGTCTTCGACGCTGACGAACATGGCGTGACCGAGATGCAGTTCGCCGGTCACGTTTGGCGGCGGGATGGCGATGACGAACGGTTTGATGGTTGGATCGAAGTCGGGTTTGTTGGGGTCGTTCCACGGCTGAAAGTAGCCGCCCGCCTCCCACATGGCATAGATGCGCGGTTCAGTGAGTTTGAAGTCGTAGGTTTTGGGTAGTTCGTGTTTGTTCATGTCTCTTTTCTCCATCTAAACAAAAACGCCTCGTCCAAAAGAGGACGAAGCGTATGCTCCGCGGTACCACCTCACTTCGTTGGGCTTAGCCGCCTTCGCTTGCGGAGGCTTGCTTACCCAACGCACTCTGTGGCTGACGCTTTCATCAGCCTGCGCGCTAACGGGCGCTCCCGTGACGGTCTACTGGCCAGTGATCGGTGTTAAGTGAGCAGTAATCAGTTGGCGTTCTTCGTCAATTGCATTCAGACGACTTCGGCGCTGTTTTCCTGCGGAGACTTCCACCGTATGTCTCCTTCTCTATCAGGCAACTAACACGCTTACTCCTTCTGAATGGCTGGGATTATACGCGCCGAGGTGGGGAGAGTCAAGAAAATGATTCGTTGACGATTGCCCATAACTCGAATCGCGGGGCTAAAGTCACCTGCTCAGTGTTCCATGCCCTGAGGCGGGACTTGAGTCCCTGCCGAAGCGGGGTGTGGCAAAGATGTGGGTAATCATCAGGATGATTTGGTAGATTTGTTTTATCCTACCCGTTTTTGAATTTCCATCAGCCACAAACGCAATAACGCGGCGTGACCTGCCAGACGGCTGTAGAGTTTTACGGCAAATTCTTCTCTGTAGGTGTGAACAGTCAAATTACGGTCATCTACCATGCTCATTAATTTCTGGGCCGTCTCTTCGTCAAACATCTCCATTTTGAGCGAGGCACGGATCACGCTTTTCGGGGAGCCGATTTCCCGCACCCCTTGATCGGCAAGGTAGGTCTGCGCGGCTTTCCATGTCGTCTCGAAGGTGTATTCGAATCGTTGAATAGCGGCATCTCTCTCGATCTCCGAGGGCTTCTCCAGATTGGCGATTTTTTCGAAGGTCGCCAGGGCGCGCAGGGCATTTTCCAGGCGCTCTTTCATTCTTTCCATGGGATTCCTTCCTTCAAAACCTGCTGACGGAATTTTTCATCCACTTCGGATAAGTTAACGATTTCTACGCTATAAATCGAATTGCTGTCCTCCAGCGCTTCACGAAGTGCCGGAAGCACGAACTCCGGCAGAGGTTCCAACGGCAGAATCGCCACGTCAATATCCGAATGAAGGCGTGCCTGACCTCGAGCTTGCGAACCAAACAACCAGACCTTGACGCGGTAACTTTGCAGTGCTTCCAGAACGATTTTCTTGACCAGTTCCAGATTGTTGCTCAGTACAGGAGATGCCATGTTGGCAATTATAGTCCATGCCTTGGAAACAAATTGGAGATTGTCCTGCCTTCGAATGACAAGGTGAATCACTAACCGGACCACGAGATGAGTTACTTCCCCCTCGCCTCCAAGAGTGTACAGCAGCAACCTTTGCTATACTTACTTTCATACCAGGACCAAAAAGGAAACAATACCTCATGCTTACCTCTCTCCATTTTCTCCTTATTGCTCTTGCGGCAGTTGCCGCAGGCACGGTCAATGCGCTCGCCGGCGGCGGGACGCTTATCACTTTTCCCATGCTCACTTTTCTGGGTGTGCCAGCCGTCTCGGCAAATGTGACCAATACCGTTGCGCTTTGTCCCGGTTACTTTGGCGGGACGATGGCGCAACTTAATGATCTGAATGGACAAAAAAGAAGACTGTTGCTTGTTATCCCTGCAAGTATTTTGGGTGGAGTGCTTGGTGGGTTTCTCCTCTTACAAACCGGTGAAAAACTATTCCGAGAGATAGTTCCATATCTAATTTTGCTCGCTTCGGGATTGCTGGCGATTCAAGACCCCGTCCGCGCCTGGCTAACGCGCCGCATAGCGGCCGGTCAGGGAGCGAACCTTGAATCGTTGACATGGCTCCCGGTGGGCTTGGCATCGGTCTATGGTGGATACTTCGGCGCAGGTCTGAGCGTGATCGTTCTATCTGCTCTGGGCTTGACCCTGGAAGATAACCTCACACGGCTCAACGCCCTCAAACAGGCAGTGGCTTTCGCGGTCAACATTGCCGCGGCGATCTTTTTCCTTTTCTCCGGTCAAGTGCTTTGGTCTGCCGCGCTGGTCATGGCAGTCGGCGCGCTGCTTGGTGGAGTTCTGGGCGGCAAACTGGCAGGCAGGATCAAACCATCCTCTCTGCGCTGGACAGTCGTAACGATTGGCGTGATCATTTCCGTCATTTACTTCGTGCGCGGCTAAACTCTTCATCTTTCGATAGTTCTTTTCTCCATCACCGTTGCACTACTCCAGACAAACATTTATAATCCCCCTTCGCAATTTTCTCCCGGAGGCTCCTGTGCGGAAACTTCTCTCGATGATATTCCTTCTGTTTACTGTCAACTTCCTCCTCACGGCATGTGGCTCATCCACCACTGACGCGCCCGCGCAAGCCGTTGAGAATTATCTCGACGCGCTTGTCAACAAAGATGCAGATCGTTTATCCACACTTGTCTGCGGCGCGTGGGAAGAGGACGCGCTCATCGAACTCGATTCGTTCCAGGCGGTCACAGCGCGGCTCGAAAACGTATCCTGCACACAAACCGGCACAGATGGCGACATGGCGCTTGTCCACTGCACGGGCAGCATCATTGCCACCTACGGCAACGAAGATCAGGAACTCGATCTCTCCGTGCGTACTTATCAAGTCATCGAGGAAAGCGGCGACTGGCTGGTATGCGGAACGCGTTGAACAAGATCATAACCTCTGAAAATTTCTGGGCATTTGTGCTGTTTCTCATCGTCGTCGCGTTGATCGTTTTCACTACGGATGACAGCCCCATTTGGATCTATCAGGGTTTTTAGATGGGGTTGACGCAAATCTTCGCTTCTCTCCTGACCGCGCTGCTGGTCGGCGCACTGACGCGGGGTACGCCCCGAAAATTTTTTCTCCTCGCCCTCAGTGTCCTTGCCATTTACTGGTTTCAGCCCCTTGTCCCGTTACGTTCCTTTGATTTCTGGCTTCCCTCGCTTTCCCTTGCGCTCGTTGTCCTGACCTGGTTCCTCGTCACATCCGAATCGAGTGCATGGAGGTCGCGTCATAACCTGATCGGTTTACTGCTCATTGTTGGTCTGGCAACGCTCATCGTTCTCTCACGATACGTTTCTCCTCGTCCGCTTCTCACCGCAACCAATCCTCCGCCTCTCGCACACTATCTTGTTTTCCTCGTTTCGCTCGGCTTTGCCATCGCTTTCCTCGTCCTCCTCTCGCGTCGCCTGAGGTGGACGTTATCGTTCGCCATCCTTCTGCTCATCATCATTCTTGTCATCCTCAAGTCCCCCACTCTCTCTTTACAAACCAGCATCTTCTTTCGCACACTCACAAACCGTCCCACTGAAACTGCCTCGGCATTAGATTTACGCTGGTTGGGCTTTTCCTACATTGCCTTTCGCCTCATCCATGTTCTGCGCGATAAACAAATGGGACGTCTGCCTGAACTTACGCTGCCCGAGTTTGCGACGTACGTTCTTTTCTTCCCCTCGCTGTCTGCCGGTCCCATTGACCGCGCCGAGCGATTCGCCAAAGACCTCCGAAGTGAATTTACCCTCACGCAGGAGGAAACGTTTCTCGCCGGTCAACGCATTGCAATCGGGCTGTTCAAAAAATTTGTCATTGCAGATACCCTGGCGTTGATTGCACTCAACGACGCGCTTGCGGTGCAAGTCCACACTACAGGTTGGATGTGGATACACCTCTATGCTTATGCCTTCCAAATCTATTTCGATTTCAGTGGCTATACAGATATTGCCATTGGTGTCGCACGTCTGGTTGGAATCAAACTGCCCGAAAACTTTGCCTCACCCTATACCAAACCCAACCTGACTCAATTCTGGAATTCCTGGCACATGACGTTAACTCAGTGGATTCGCGCCTATTTCTTCAATCCCTTCAATCGTTGGATACGTGGATATAAAGCGCTTCCCACATGGACGATGATACTTGCCGGTCAAGTTGCAACGATGCTCCTCATTGGCTTGTGGCATGGGATCACAGATAATTTCATTTTATGGGGCTTGTGGCATGGGCTGGGGCTCTTTCTGCAAAATCGCTGGAGCGATCTTGCGAAAACGCGCTTCAATTCGTTAAATCCGCGCCTGCAATCCACTTTGCAGGTCGGCAGCGTATTACTCACCTTCCATTTCGTCACGTTGGGATGGGTGTTCTTTGCGCTCAGCGATTCGTCTCTTTCGTGGAAAGTGTTTATGAAATTGTTCAATCTGCTCTAGCCGCCGGAAGCACTGAAATCATGGAAACGAACAACCCCCGCATCCGCCTCTATGCAATCCTCCTCAAGGCCACCCTCCTGTTTGCCTTGTTCAATTTCGCGTTTATCTTCACCAGTGACATTCCCTTTGGAAAACTTTCCCTGTACAACGTGGTCTTCCCTGGGCGCGAACGTTTTCCCTTTGGTGAGACGCGCGAATCGTACAACCTAAGCCTCTTCGATCTCGATGCCATGTTCGCCTCACACCTCCTCGCGGGAGCGGAAAAGACAGCCGATGAATACCGCGTTTTCCTCCTCGGCGATTCGTCGGTATGGGGGACATTGCTCACGCCGGAACAGACATTGGCAGGTCAACTCAATGCGAATCCCATCATGGCCTGCGGTAAAAGGGTGAGGGCCTATAACCTCGGCTACCCAACCATATCACTGACAAAAGACTTAATGATTCTCGATCAAGCCTTGGAGTATGAGCCTGATTTAGTGATCTGGCTTACCACCCTCGAAGCCTTTCCCAAGGACAAGCAGTTCAGTTCACCTATAGTGGCTAATAATGCTGAACGCGTTCAACACCTCATTGACAAATACGACTTGTCACTGAATCCAAACGATTCGGCGTTGGTCCGGCCGTCGAAATGGGATCAGACATTCGTGAGTCGGAGGCGGGCGATTGCTGACCTCATTCGCTTACAAATCTACGGCGTGCTATGGGCATCCACAGGCATTGATCAAATCTATCCCGAAAACTATGAGCGTGCACAGATTGATCTTGAAGCCAGTAGCGACTTTCACGGCATTACATCGCTGAGTGAGGCGCTCGCGTTCGATGTATTGGATGCAGGAATGTCCATAAGTGCCACGACTTTGCTGGTGAACGAGCCAATGCTCATCAGTCACGGAAAGAACAGCGACATTCGTTATAATTTTCTCTATCCGCGCTGGGCGTATGATGAATATCGTCAATTGCTTGCTGAGCGCGTCACGCAAAACAACTGGCATTATCTGGATTTATGGAATCTCATCCCCGCCCAGGAATTTACCAACAGCGCCATCCATCTCACTCCTGCAGGTGAAGCCATGCTCGCCGAGGAGATCACCAAAGCCATTCGAACGATCTGCAAATAGAGACATGAAGCAAAAAATTTTCTTCTTGATGATCTTTCTCTCTGCATGCTCAACAGGGCAAATGAACACGCCTGCTACTTTTGTCGCACCAACGAAAGAGGCGTTTCTTTCAACACCAACTATGAATTTGGTATCTCCAACGGCGCTTCCCACAGTAATGGCCATGCCCACTTTTACAAGTACTACTATTCCTGTTCTTAATCCAAGCGATTGGAAGAACTGGCCTGTGGTCCCCACCCTCACTCGGGAAATGCTTGACGTTTATCGTAGGGGACAAATGCTCGGGCGAGATGTACATGTTGTTTCGGTGGTAGGTGATTGTGAGAGTTCTTCGGATTGGTTCTTGAAGGATTTTGCAAAAGATGAGCGCTTTTATCGCCTTGGCCCATACGCGAGTCTGCAAGAGACCATTGACCACTTCAAACTATCTTTAGGATATAGAAGTTACGCGGCCATTCGAGGCGCGACGGCCTCTACGGTACTCTCTCCTCTTTGGGCTGATCCGCAAGCCTGTGAAAGCAATGAAATGCCATTAGCCTGTGAATATCGCCTGCATAATCCAGCTTTTGCCATTATTGCGCTAGGCACTAATGACATCCACCAGCGCGATCAATTCGAGCCGAACATGCGCAAGATTATCGAATATACTTTGGAGCAAGGCATCATCCCCATCCTCGTCACCAAAGCCGATAATCTGGAGGGCGATGAAAGCATCAATCTTGCCATTGCCCGTCTGGCTGTCGAATATCATTTGCCGGTTTGGAATTTTTGGGCGGCTGTGCAACCGTTGCCTGGTCATGGACTTCAAGAAGATGGTGCGCATCTCACCTTTGCTCCCAATTTTTTCGATGATCCTGAAAACCTCAAAGGCGCCTGGGCAGTGAGAAATCTCACTGCCTTGCAAGTTCTTGAAGCTATGCGTTTAGCAGTGCAGGAGTAAATCATGAAAAGAATCTTTATCTTGGAGTTGATTTTTGTTTTGCTGGTAGGCTGTTCGCCTTCTCCTTCAACTTCGTTTTCATTTGTTCCCGACTCTGAAATTACACCTGCCGCGAACCCTACAAACGAAGTCCAAAACGATGCACCTTCTCTCGCAAAAACACCCTCCCCTTCTCCTTCAACGGTGTCTGTTGCGGCGACGATAACCCCTCGCCGCACACTTGCTCCAGATGAGTGGAAGACACTTCCCGCTGTGCCGACCGGTATCAGCGATGCGATGCGGGATGTTTACCAGCGTGGGCTGTTGCTGGGCAACGATCCAAGACGTTTCTCAGTCGTTGGCGATTGCCAGAACGTTTCCTCCTACTTTTTGGCCACATTCGATAAACCCGGCGATTACCGCCTCGGTGAAAAATACGCTTACCTGCAGCCAACAATTGATTATTACCGAGGTTCTTTCTCAAGGGTAAGTCTGGCAGTCAAGGGCGGATTCAACGTAGCCGCTGTGCTTTCGCCTCTGCGCGCGGACCCCAAATCTTGCAACCCGAACGAATCGCCGCTCGATTGTGAATTGCGTGTCTGGAAGCCCTCTGTTGTGTTTGTCAGCATGGAGACGTGGTGGTCCGAAAAACCCGCCGAAGAATATGACAAATATATGCGCCGCGTGATCGAACGTATTCTGGAGAGCGGCGCGGTGCCGATCATTGCCACCAAGGCAGATAATCTCGAGGGGGATCACAGCATCAACGCGACGATTGCACAGATTGCATATGACTACGACATCCCGCTCTGGAACTTCTGGGCAGCGGTTCAGCCCTTACCGAATCACGGGCTCTGGAAGGATGGCTTTCACCTGACCTTCGCCCGCAACTTCTTCGACGATCCCCAACGTATGAAAAGTGCCTGGCCCTGGCGCAACCTTACTGCCCTGCAAACCTTGGATGTCGTCCGTAGAGGATTGACGGAGGGGGAATAAATGACTTCCCCGCGCGGTTTCTTTCCCTTAGCCTCTTCGCTTCTTTTCTCCTGAGAGAGGGAATAGGATGAGGGTACGCAACATACAAACGGTGGCACCTGGTAACAGGTCCACCGTTTGTATTTCAGCGCGTCTGGGTTTGTTTCTTCCCTCTGCTCAAGATGAACGTGCTTGTATACGCGGTGTAGAAGTTCCGAAAAACCAATCTTGACAAAATAGAACAAGTGTTCTAGAATGCATGCTGTCGGTGTTTTTGTAATGTTGTGGTATTCCGGTCTTTCAGGAGCATCCACAGGAGGCATACATGAATCGTTCGATGCATATCAACCTACTTCCCATTCTGCGAGGGACCGCCCTTAGCCGGGGCGCGATCTTCGGCGGGATGATCCTTGTCGCCCTATTAGCATTTGAGGTATTCAACTACTCCAGCACTTCATTCGCTTTGCACGATATTCTGGGCGACCTCTCATTTGGACCCTTTCGATGGGCAACCATTCTCGCCATCGCTTTTTGTGGCATTGACTTCGCCGGTATCGCCCGCATCTTCACCCCCGAAAAAGGGCGCGACGAACCCGCCGAGGTCTGGTATCTCTTCGCCGCATGGTTGCTTGCCGCAGGGTTCAATGCCACGCTCACATGGTGGGGCGTCTCGGTAGCCATCCTCAAGCACAATGCAGAAGGCGGAGTCCTGCTTGGGCAGGCAACCATGACTAAGGTCATCCCTGTCTTCGTGGCGTGCCTGGTGTTGCTGATTCGTGTCTTGCTCATCAATACTTTTTCCATTGCTGGCGAGCGCCTCTTTACTATTGCCGAAGAGCAGCCCGCAGACCGACGCTTGTATCGTCCTACGCCGGAGCCTGTCCGCGCGACCAGCACCTCTTTCCCACACCCCGCGCCCAAGCCCAACCCTGCTTCGCCTTCACGACCTCTTTACACTGAACCGACTTATCATCCAATTGGTGTGAGCGCACAGGCGCAAAACGGCTCGCCATACACAAGGATGTGAATCATGCCCTGACCTGCCCATGGACATCTCCTCCAATTTTATTCACTCAATGAATCTGCCCTCGAATGATCTTCGAGGGCAGATTGGCAATTTGTAAATGGTCAAACTGACGGGCTCAACTCATATCGAATTCGACTCCCACCACCAGCGCAGTGCGCGCCCATTTGCTAAGTGTTCTCCCTTCCTCCCATTCCTGATATTTCTCTGCCAGCAAGTAGCGCGCCGTCTCATCTTCCTCCTCGTTATTCACAATGCGCGCGGTACCCTTGAAAGTATGTTTCGCGATCCGCACGGTGACCGATGGATTCTTCTTCAAATTCTTCACCCAATCCGATCTTTCTCTGCCGCCGGAGAGGAGATAGAGTGTATCGTTCTTGATAGCAAACCAAATCTCGATCTCGTGTGGCTTACCGGTGACGCGTCCAATCGTGGTGAGGTAACAATATTCTTCATCCTTCAAACGTGAAAGAAGATCATTCATTGTTCGATCCCTTCGAGTTGTCAACTCAGTCAGAGGCGGCACACAATTCGGATAAAATTGCCAATAGATAGACTGATCCTCGGCATCCCATCTTACGATGAACAAATGTCATAACATCGCTGACATCCTTTGCGAGAAAGGGATTTGTCCATGAAAAACTTCGATCCCAAGTACAACGACATTCCTAAAACCGAAATTCACATCCATCTCGAAGGCTCAATTCGCACACAGACGATTCTGGATATTGCCAAAGAATACGGTTTGAAATTGCCGGCGTATGAAGTAAGCGAGTTGGACAGGCATATCAAGGTGTATGAGCAGATGCGCGATTTGCATGCCGTGCTGGAAGCATTCGCTATTTTTCAGAACAGTATCACATCGCCGGAAGTCGTCGAACGAATCGCGTGGGAATTATTTGAGGACGCGGCGAAGCAGAACATCAAACTCCTTGAGGTGCGCTTCTCACC
This sequence comes from Anaerolineales bacterium, assembly GCA_035574015.1. Classification (GTDB taxonomy): domain Bacteria; phylum Chloroflexota; class Anaerolineae; order Anaerolineales; family Villigracilaceae; genus Defluviilinea. Next base: position 36,557 of record DATLZK010000085.1, on the reverse strand, counting down.
GGATTGGGCATTTCATGGCCACAACCTCGATTGGGATGCCTGTCTCGAGGGTTTACTCCGCGCCAAGTCACGCGCCGAGGCGGAATTCGATATGGCCATTGGCTACATTGCCATCACCTCCCGAAGCATGGGTCCTCCATCGTGTGTCAGAACTGTAGATTGGGCGATTCGTCATAAGAAGCATATTCTAGGTATTGACCTTGCCGACAGCGAAAGGGACTTTCCGCTTCGTGACTTTATCGAGCCAGTGAGGAAAGCCAAAGAGGCAGGCTTGAGAGTAACTATCCATACCGGCGAGGATACTCCTGCCTCATACGTCAAAGAGACCCTGGAACTGGCGCAACCGGACCGCATTGGTCATGGGATTCATGCCATTGAAGACATGAGCGTCATTGAATTGATCAGAGAGCGCGGCGTTACCCTGGAAGTCAACCCGTGGAGCAATTATCTGACCAACGCTGTGCTGACGATTGAGGAACATCCCCTGAAGAAACTGTTCGACCTGGGCGTAAAGGTGACGATCAACTCGGATGATCCCGAAGTGCTGGACACAAATCTGAATAACGAATATCGGATTGCGCATGAGATCTTGGGCATGAGCATGGAGGAGATTGCCGTCTGCAATCGTTACGCGTACGAGGCGTCATTCATCCCGGAGGAAGAGAAGAAGAGGATTTGGGAGAAGTATTTTCAATGAATCGCACGACATTTCCGGTCACTGTTCATCTATTCTTCTTTCGGGGAAACAAAATCCTTCTGGCGCGCCGATTCAACACGGGCTATCGGGATGGTGAGTACAGTGTGCCGGCAGGACATCTGGATGGCGGCGAAACTGTGCTTCAGGCAGCGATTCGTGAAGCGAGGGAAGAGGTTGGTTTGGAATTGGAGGAACACAATCTGGAATTTTCTTCTGTGATGCATCGCCTGGATGGCGAGGAGCGCGTGGACTTCTTCCTGCAAGTCAAAGAATGGGAGGGTGAGCCTTTCAACGCTGAGCCGGAGAAATGTGATGACCTTCGCTGGGAGGAGATACATGATTTACCTGCAAATCTTATTCCCTATGTGCGCCGTGCGATTGCGAATCATATAAACGGCATCCGTTTTGATGAATTTGGATGGTGATGTATGGGACATCTGCTTCTCGAAGGCGGTGCGGAGTTTGGTGGGCAGATGCGCGAGCCCGACCTGCGCGCCATCGAACTAGCAGGTGGCTTCGATGCGCCCATACGGATCCTTCCCACCGCCGCCGCGCCTGACCAGAACCATCAGCGTGCAGGGAACAATGGTATCAGATGGTTCCAGAGTTTGGGCGCGAGGAATGTCGCTTCGCTTCCCCTGATTGATCGCGTCAGTGCAAACGACGCCGGGATCGCGCAATCGCTTCGCGAAGCAAGATTGATCTACATGCTTGGCGGTTTTCCTCATTACCTGGGTCAAACGCTCAAGGGCAGTTTGGCTTGGGAATCCGTATTGGAGGCTTATCAGAACGGAGCGGTCATTGGCGGGAGTAGCGCGGGCGCGATGGTGATGTGTGAGTTCTATTACGACCCGTATGAAGGAAAAACCAGCGAGGGGTTAAATCTTTTGCCGAATTCTCTGGTTCTGCCACACCACAATACGTTCGGCAGGAGTTGGGCGCCGCGTTTGCTCGAGCACCTACCCGGCGTAACACTGATCGGCATTGATGAGCAGACCGGCATGCTGAATGACGGCGAATATCATACATGGACTGTCTATGGGGGTGGGGCCATCACAATGTATCGTGGCGCGAATGTGGAAACTTATGAGGCTGGGAAGACCTTCTCACTCGTGTTGTGAGAGGATATTTAGTGGTTCAAAGCCTTTCAGTGTCTGTAAATTGAGCATCCATTGCTTTGTTGCAAACATGGACAAAGGAAGTCGTCGGCATTGCTTGTCACTCTCACCTCAGCCTCTTTCCGAGTGGGAGGGGGCGGGGTGAGGGAAAGTGAAGATGAATACTCGGGTCTATTATCTTCGCAACAGAGCAAGTGTCCATGCAAAAGTAGCCAACCTTTGGGAGTTGTGCTATAGAGCCGTGCTGCCAACAACTCCTTGAACACAAACGAAATCGAGATTTGGTTGCTTGGCGCGCTCAGAATGACATATAATTTCCAGCATGTTTGATCTCTCCAGTGCACGTTTTGCTTTTCTGGATCTCGAAACGACCGGGCTTTCGCCCTGGTTCGGTGACCGCATTTGCGAGGTGGGAATTGTCGTCAGCGAAGGGAAGCGCATCAAGGAACAATACCAACAACTTGTGAATCCTGAACGTCCCCTTTCGCCGGCAGCAGCGAGCATCACCGGTTTGGCAGATGCAGAGCTGGTATCGGCGCCGCGCTTCGCCGATATAGCGGAATCCGTGATCGGCTTGTTGAACGAAGCGGTGGTGGTCTGTCACAACGCGCAGTTCGATTTACAATTTCTCGATAGCGAGTTCAAACGTTTGGGAAGCGATCTTCAAATTCCAAACCTGATTGATACGCTGATATTGGCGCGGCAATATTTCGTTTTGCCCTCGTACACTCTGTCCTATCTTGCCGAAGCCTTTCATGTGCCGCGTCGAGGCTCTCGCCGCGCTTTGGATGATGCCCACATGGCACGCGGCGTTTTCTTTGGCATGATGGAAGGGCTGAAGCAGTTTGGCAAATCGCTCGATGATTTTATCGGTATCTACAACTCTCCTGCCTGGCCCGAGGAGGGCATTCAACTGCCGACCGAATTAGGGGAGGCGATTTACAGCGGACGGCGGATCTTCATCCGCTATATGGATGGCGACGGTGAGGAGACCGAACGATGGGTGACACCCCTTCGGGTGCTGGGCTTGAAAGATTACGTTTACTTACAGGCATATTGTCACTTGAGGAATGCGGAGAGGAGTTTTCGATTAGATCGAATTGTGGAGGTGCGGGTGGAGGGGTGAACGAAGCCCCCGCTGGTCTTGCCGCAGGATGATATGCTCGTTCTCATTGACAACTACGATTCCTTTACCTACAACCTGGTTCAGTATTTTGGTGAACTGGGTGCAGATCTTCGTGTTTTTCGTAATGATCAAATTACGCTGAGTGAACTTATTGCTCTCGACCCTACTCATCTTGTGATCTCTCCGGGGCCCGGCGCGCCTCTCAAGGATGATGGTATCTCTGCCGAAGCGATCAAATATTTCACGGGGAAGATTCCTGTTTTAGGGGTTTGTCTTGGGCATCAATGTCTGGCGGCAGTTTTCGGTGGGAAGGTGGACCGCGCGCCGCGGCTTATGCATGGCAAGACTTCCCGGGTGATTCACAATGGACAAGGGATCTTTGAGGGCATTCCTTCGCCGTTGGAGGTCATGCGTTATCACTCGCTTGTGGTGTATGAGCCTGTTCCATCCGAACTCGAAGTCATTGCTACCACAGCGGAGGAAGAGATTATGGGACTCAAACACCGCCAGTATCCGACCTATGGTGTACAGTTTCATCCCGAATCGATACTCACCGAACATGGGAAACAATTGCTCAAAAATTTTCTGGATATTGGATGAATCTCCCAAAAAGGAGAGCGCAGGGGAAAACGCCGGGGCGGAGGTCAGGTTTGGGGTACGGGAACAGGCTTGAGGTCCGGACGTGAAGCGATTGTAAGGAAAGTGTCCTTCTTGTCCCGGTCAATCCATCATATAATTGCGGCTCGAAAGGATCAAAGCATGGATGCAGTCATCAGTCGAGTCGAGCGTTCCAAAGAGGAGGCAAGGGTAAGTTATAACCGCCTCAGCCGCTGGTATGATTTGATTGCGGGAAGCACAGAAAAAAAGTATCGAGATTGGGGGTTGGAGAAATTATCCGCCAAAGCCGGGGAGAAGATTCTGGAAATCGGTTTTGGGACGGGGCATTGTCTTGTGTCGCTTGCAAAGGCAGTGGGTGCAGAGGGGCGCGTAGTGGGGGTGGATATTTCTGATGGGATGCTTGCTGTGGCGCGCGAACGTTTGCAGAGGGAAGGGATGAGGGAGCGCGTTGATTTGTTTTTGGGTGATGCTGCGCGTTTAGATTTCATCGAATCAGAAAGTTTGGATGGCGCTTTCATGAGTTTCACGCTGGAACTTTTCGACAGTCCAGAGATTCCGCTTGTGCTGCGGGAATGCCATCGCGTTCTCAAAAAAGGTGGACGATTGGCGGTCGTTTCCATGACCAAGACAGAGCCACCCAATTTGGCAGTGCGCATTTACGAGTGGTTTCATAAGATCATGCCCAATTATGCCGATTGCCGTCCGATCTTTGCGCGCGCGGCTATGGAGCAAAATGGATTTGTGATCGAGAGCGTCAATCAGTCTTCCATGTGGGGCTTGCCTGTAGAAATTGTGCTTGGGAGGAAGGTGTGAAGATTATTTATATTGCTTCCGGTGCGGCAAATATGTATTGTGGCAGCTGCATGCACGACAATGCGCTTGCAGCGGGAATGAAAGCTGCCGGTGAGGAGGTCACGCTCTTTCCGCTTTATACCCCCATGCGTCTGGATGAGGAAAACGTGGGCGAGAAGCGGATTTTCTTCGGTGGCATCAAAGCGTATTTGCTCCAGAAATATCCGCGTCCGTTTTTTGGACGTGATCTTTTGTTGAAGATTGCCGGTTCACAAGCGTTGCTGCGCCTCATGCCGCGTTTCGATATTGGCGCGGCGGTGGATCCGGCAGCAAACGCGGAAATGACCATCTCCATGCTAAAAGGTGAAGAGGGTAATCAGCGGGAGATGCTGGAGGAGATGGTAGAGTGGATTAAATCGCATTACCGGCCGGATCTCATCCATGTCACGAACACGTTGCTCATTGGCGTCGTGCGGGCGCTCAAAAATGCGTTGAAGGTCCCGGTCACCTGCGGTTTGCATGGCGAGGATATTTTCCTCGAGGGCTTGCCTCAACCATATCAAAATGAAGCACTGGCCATCATCCGCGAACGCGCTGCAGAAGTAGATCGCTTTTTGGCTATCAGCAAGTATTACGGTGAGATGTATTCCAAGTGGGTGGGTCTGGATACATCCAAGATTGACGTGGTATATCCTGGCATTGCGCTAGATGATTATCGTGCGCTCACGCCTGACCCGTCTCCGCGCCCGCTGACGATTGGCTTTCTTGCCCGCTTCGTTCCCGAAAAGGGGCTGCATCTGCTGGTGGACGCATTTATCAAACTTCACCGCTCCGGCGAATTTCCCAACTTGCAACTGATTGCAGGGGGATATGTCAGCCGTGCCTACAAAACATATGTGGATGGTATCCGCAAAACCATCAAGCAGCATGGGGTGGAGGACCGCGTCAAACTGCTAGGAACATTGGAGCGCGCGGACAAGTTGAACTTCTTCCGCCGCATTGACGTGTTTTCCGTGCCGGCGCCTTATCGCGAGCCCAAAGGCATTTCCATTCTGGAAGCACTCGCGGCAGGCGTACCGGTCGTTCAACCGAATCATGGCGCATACCCGGAATGGGTCAACGAAACACAAGGCGGTCTGTTGCATCGTCCGCATGACAGTGCCGACCTCGCGGAAAAACTTGCTCTCCTCCTGCGTGACGCCGAGCTACGTAAACGCCTCGGACAGCAGGGACGACAGGGCGCGTTCGAGAAATTTTCCGCCGAACGGATGGCATCTGGGACATTGGGAGTTTTTCGTCGTCTGGTTTATCAGCCTGTTTCGTGATCCTTGCTGTGTTGTGGGAACTTCCCTTGACGCTCATCCATGAAGGGCATAGAATAGCCTCCAACATGTACAAGTCCACCCGCTGGTTTGAGTTTTCTTGTCATGGCCTCCAGCCGCCGACTGCCGGTGGTGGCGCTTAACACAGTGTCCATCTGTTCATGTACAAGCGAGACCACACGGTCTCGCTTTTTTATCTAACGTCAGTTCGGGATATTCGCTTCTGGCAAACTCGCTTGCCCTTCAACGGGCTCAGCGGCGGCGCCTCAACCCCTCTCCTGTGGGGAGATGGGCAGGGTGAAGGGAAAGCGGACGGAAGATGCAACATCCTGAAATGCTTTGATTGTCTAACCCGAATTCACGTTATTTGGACTGTATTCTCATCAAGTGAGAGCGTGTCTGGAGTACAACAATGATTATCGTCATGAAACCCAACTACACTTCACAACAACTCGAAGCGGTGCTTAACACGGTCAAAGCACACGGATTGACCCCGCACATCACTTATCGTTTGAAGACGGTTGTGATCGTTGCCGCGGGTGAACTCCCTATTGCTTCATTGGATCCATTCGAGGCATTGGAGGGAGTCGAAAGTGTCAAACGCATCTCTCACCCTTTCACGCTTGGCTCGCGAGAGACTCATCCTGAAAACTCGGTGTTTCCTGTGGGTGATTTCACGATAGGCGGCGATGATCTGGTCATCATTGCGGGTCCCTGCGCGGTGGAGTCGAGAAGTCAAATCCTGGAGATCGCTCAGGCTGTGAAAGAAGCGGGGGCGAATGCATTGCGCGGTGGAGTGTTCAAACCGCGTTCTTCCCCTTATTCATTTCAGGGACTGGGCGAGAAAGGACTCGAATATCTTGCGGAAGCGCGCGAGAAAACGGGTATGCCGCTCGTCGTGGAAATCCTGTCCGAGACGCAACTTGAACTTATGCTGAAATACGTTGATGTGCTGCAAGTGGGTGCGCGCAACATGCAAAACTTCAGCCTCTTGCGCGCGCTGGGAGAAACACGCAAAAGCGTTTTGCTCAAACGCGGACTGAGCGCCACCCTCGAAGAGTTGCTTATGTCTGCCGAATATATTCTGGCAGGAGGTAATTCCAAAGTTATTTTGTGTGAGCGCGGCATTCGCACCTTTGAAGCATCCACGCGCAATACAACCGATATCAATGCCATTCCTGTTCTCAAAGACCTTACACATCTTCCGGTCATCCTCGATCCCTCGCATGCTACCGGTCGCGCAGATTATGTTCCTGCCATTGCACGCGCGGCGATTGCCGCTGGCGCCGACGGTCTTCTCGTCGAAGTTCATCCTGATCCTGCGAGCGCTGTTTCAGATGGCAGGCAATCTCTCAAACCTGAAGAATTTGCAAAGATGCTTCAAGAGATCAAAGGTATTGCAGAGGTTTTGGGACGCCGCATCGCGTCGTTCAAGAGATCCGTTGCTATGGGGTCTTGATCGGCGCTCCGCCTCTTTGCTTTTTTCCTCTTTGTCTTTCATGGGTATTCTTCCCATCCCTCACTCTCTCAATGCCACCGTTCGTGTGCCGGGCTCCAAATCACTCACGAATCGCGCCTTGCTCCTCGCGGCCCTTGCCAACGGGAAAACGAAGATCACCAATGCCCTTTTCGCGGATGACACACTCTACCTTGTCAAAGCCTTGCAAACGTTAGGCTTCGACGTTCAACTCGATGAAGAGCGCAAGGAAATGACCATCGCAGGTTTGGGCGGTAAGATTCCGAAAAAGAAGGCTCACCTCTTCATCGGCAATGCAGGTACTGCAGCGCGTTTTCTCACGGCATTCCTTACTCTTGGTCATGGCGAATACATTCTTGATGGCGAACCGCGCATGAGAGAACGTCCGATTGGCGATCTCGCAGATGCGCTGACTCAGATCGGCGCGCACATCGCTCCTCTTTCCCCTCGAGCAAAGGAAGAATGCAAGGAGATTTCTCTTCCTCTCAAAATCACTGCCAACGGGCTTTCGGGCGGAAATGTGAAGATCACAGGAAACATCTCCAGCCAATTTTTATCTGCGCTCTTGATGGTTGCACCTTACGCACAAAACCCGATCGAAATCATCCTCTCGACCAAACTCGTTTCGAAACCTTATGTGGAAATGACGCTGGCAGTGATGAGAGACTTTGGTGTCAAGGTCATACGTAATGGCGAACAATATTTCTCTATTCCCATTACCCCTTACCACTTACCCGCTCCTTGTTTCTCCACCGCCTCAATTCTTGACCCCCAACGTCCGACGGACGATTTCTCGTCTATCTACCCCATCGAGGCTGATGCATCCGCCGCCTCCTACTTCTTTGCCGCTCCCGCCATATGTGGTGGAACGGTCCAACTCGCGAATCTCTCACGCGCCTCCGTGCAAGGCGACATCCAATTTCTTGATGTGCTTACTCAAATGGGATGCCTCGTCGAAGAAACGCATAACGGCTTACGAGTTACTGCCCATCCTCCTGTCCGTGGCATTGATGTGGACCTGCGCGATCTCCCCGATGTTGCCCCAACTCTCGCGGCTATTGCCCCTTTTGCCTCTTCACCCACACGCATACGCGGGATTGCCTCTGCCCGCTTCAAAGAGACTGATCGTATCCATGCCCTCTGTACCGAATTAACGCGGCTTGGCGTCCACGTGGAAGAGTATGAAGATGGTATGACAATTCAGCCGTGTCAGAACTTCCAACCTGCAGTCATTCAAACGTACAATGATCACCGTATGGCAATGGCGTTTTCGCTCATTGGTTTGCGCTTTGACGGTGTGACCATCGAAAATCCCTCTTGCGTCTCAAAGACCTTTCCTCACTTTTTTGATGTACTGCAAACCTTATATTAGTCCTTCCCCATGTTCCCCTCCACTCTCCACCTTCAATTTGGACTCGTCGGTTATCCTCTCACCCATTCCCTTTCCCCTCAAATCCACGCCGCCGCCCTCAAAGCCTGTGGCTTGAAAGGCACCTATTCTCTCTTTTCCCTTCGTCTTGATGATACGCAAGGATTGAAAAATCTCCTTGCTCGACTCCGCAAGGGCGAACTTCATGGCCTCAACGTCACCATGCCACACAAACAAAGCGTGATCGAATATCTCGATGATCTGACTCCGACTGCAAAAACCATAGGTGCAGTGAATACAATTTATCGGCGGGAGAATAAACTTATCGGCGATAATACCGACGCGCAGGGCTTTCTATTGGATCTCCGTCAATTTCTTGACAAACGCACCTTGCAATTTGAAAATCACAAAGCGGCGCTGGTTCTCGGCGCGGGCGGTTCAGCGAGAGCAGTTGTGTATGCCTTGGTGAACGATGGCTGGAAAGTTACCCTCGCCGCGCGCCGCATCGAACAGGCGCAGCATCTTGCGGAGTCATTTACAAATTATCGGTTAAACATTCTCGCTCTTGCCGACCTTCAAGTTTTGGACTTCGACCTGATTGTCAACACCACTCCTCTTGGTATGATCCCGCACACCGATCAATCCCCACTTCCTCAAAATCTGTCATTCCCTTCCAATACTTTCATTTACGATTTGATCTACAATCCTGTAGAAACTAAACTCGTCCGCACAGCGCGCATACAAGGGCTGCACGCCACGACCGGCCTTGGTATGTTAATCGAACAAGCCGCCCTTGCTTTTGAAATCTGGACGGGGCGCAACCCTCCGCGCGAAATCTTACATGCTTCCATAAAACATATTCCAATTCTCTAATTATCCAATTCTCTAATTATCCACTTCCCTAATTACTCCCTTTCATTCTCTCACGGAGATTCCCATGTTGCGCTTTCTTACAGCCGGAGAGTCCCACGGTCCCTCCCTCACCGCGATTTTAGAAGGCATTCCCGCCGGGTTGTCGCTTACACCTGAAATCATCAACAAAGAACTCGCTCGCCGTCAGCGAGGCTACGGTTCTGGTGCCCGCATGAAAATCGAAAACGACACCGTGAAAATCCTCGGCGGCGTGATGGGGGGCGAAACTACAGGCGCGCCGATTGCCATGCTTATCGAAAACATTGATCACGCAAAATGGAAGGGCAAAGCCATTGAACCGATGACTGTTCCCCGCCCTGGTCATGCAGACCTGACCGGTGCAGTCAAATACGGGTACAGAGACTTACGCCCGGCGCTCGAACGCGCCTCCGCCAGAGAAACCGCCATGCGTGTGGCCGTGGGAGCAATCTGCAAACATTTCCTTGCGCAATTCAACATCCTGATTGGCGGATATGTGGTTTCCATCGGAGGGGTACAAGCAGAGTGCGGCAATATGTCCTATGAAGAACGCTTTAGCCGCGCTGAAGAATCGGATGTGCGCTGTCCCATCCCATCGTCTGCGCAACAGATGCGAGACGAAATCGAAAGTGCCATACGCGGCAAAAACACCTTGGGCGGGATCATCGAGATCGTTGCGCTCAACGTCCCGATTGGCATTGGCAGTTTCATGCAGTGGGACAAACGTCTCGAAGCCCGCCTGGCGATGGCGGTCATGTCTGTGCAAGCCATCAAAGGCGTCGAAGTGGGCGAGGCGTTTGAGAATGCAAAACGCCTTGGAACAGAAGCACATGATCCCATCCAACTAACAACCGATCGCCAGTTGCTTCGCGCAGCCAATCGCGCCGGTGGAATCGAAGGCGGCATTTCCAATGGACAACCCATTCTCGTCCGCGCGGCGATGAAACCGATTGCTACGACGCTTCTTCCCCAGCCGACAGTTGATCTCGCCTCCCAAACCGAAACCCTCACCCGCTACGAACGCTCCGATTTTTGCCCCGTCCCGCGCGCCGTTCCAATTTTGGAAGCCATGGTTGCCTTTGTGCTGGCAGATGCTCTTCTCGAAAAACTCGGCGGCGACTCGATGAGCGAAATCATGCCGCGCTTCGCGACATTGCGTAAAGCCACACTTGACGACTTGCCGATGGACAACTCCCCACATGTGTTTTGGGAAAATTAATCTCACTTACCACCATGTCCTACATCTTCCTTTACGGTCCCCCTGGTGCAGGCAAATCCACCATTGGCAAACAACTCGCAGACAACCTGCGTCTGCCTTTCATTGATCTTGACCACCTCATCGAGACGCAGGCAGGTATGTCCGTACCACAGATCATAGAAGAACGTGGCGAAGCGGTGTTTCGTGATATGGAGACTGCCGCGTTGAAAACCCTCGCTCCAGACGGAATGAGGGAAACCATTGTCGCCCTCGGCGGTGGAGCGTTGTGGCGTGATGAAAATCGTTCATTTGCGGAAAAGCACGGCAGAGTGATTCTTCTCAGGGCGGCAGTGGACACTCTGCTCGAAAGACTTGAGTCCGATGTGGCGAAGCGTCCTTTGTTGACGGGAAATTTGCGAGAACAGTTAACTTCACTGCTTGAAAAGCGCGAGTCACATTACAACTCCTTCTCGCTGAAATTCGACGTGGATGAAAAAAACGTAGAGCAAATAGTATGTGAAATTCAAGTTGTCCTGGGCAGGCATCACCTCTCCGCAATGGGTGATACTGACGTGTACGTCGGTTCGGTTGAACAATTTCGTCATGCGTTTCACGCCGACTTGATCGTCGCCGATGAAAACGCGGCCAAGTTTCATCTTCAAAAAATCAAAGATATGTTTGGAGGCAGGATAAAGTCCATCCTCCTCCCATCGGGCGAAGAACATAAAAATCTCGAAACCGTTTCGCATTTGTGGCGCGCTTTTCTCGAAAGTGAACTCGATCGCCACAGCATCATCGTTGCTTTGGGCGGTGGAGTGACTTGTGATTTGACGGGCTTTGCCGCCTCCACCTACCTGCGCGGCATAGATTGGATTGCCCTGCCAACGACACTTCTCGCCATGGTAGATGCTTCGCTCGGTGGAAAGACAGGATTCGATTTGCCTGAAGGAAAGAACCTCATCGGTTCTTTCCACCCTCCCAAACTGGTCTTTGCAGACCCGAGCCTTTTACTCACTCTGACAGATCGCGAACTGCGCTCCGGCATGGCAGAAGTGGTCAAACACGGGATCATCGCCGATGCCGATTTGTTTGCCTGGTGTTCGCGGGGATTAGACTGGGTCAAAACGCATCTCGAAGAAATCGTCAAGCGTGCCATGGCGGTGAAAATCCGCATTATCGAGGAGGATCCGTACGAAAAGGGGAGGCGCGCCGTGCTGAATTTGGGTCACACCGTGGGACATGCAGTTGAATGGGGAAGCCGGTTTGAACTCAGGCACGGAGAGGCGATCGCAATAGGAATGTCGCTTGAAGCCCGCTACGCAGAACGTATTGGTCTGGCAAAACATGGAGTATCCGATAAGATCGCGAAGACGCTTCAGGCATTGGAACTGCCAACGCATCTACCCAAAGAACTGCCGCGCCGGGAGATCCTCCGCGCCATGCGCCTGGATAAGAAGAGGACCGCAAAGACCTTTCGTCTTGCACTGCCGGTAGAGATCGGCAAAGTGGAGTTGGTGGATGTAAGCGATTTGGAGGCTGTATTGGATGAGGAATGAACAAGCATGGAAAATGAATCTGCCGTTGAAGGAGGCGCCATGAAAATTCTTATTTTGCACGGACCCAATTTGAATTTACTCGGCACGCGCGAGCCTGAGGTGTATGGCACAATGACACTCGAGGACATCAATAGCAAGTTGATTGAACTGGGCAGGGAATTGGGGGTGGAGGTGAAATGCCAGCAATCGAATCACGAAGGCGCGTTAATAGATGCTCTACATGAAGCACGCTCGTGGGCAGATGGAGTCATCTTCAACCCCGGCGCATATACGCACACCTCAATCGCTCTGCGTGATGCCATCAGCGCCATCCAAATCCCAGTGATCGAAGTGCATTTATCCAACGTGTATGCGCGCGAGGAGTTCCGTCACAGGTCCATGATCTCGGGGGTGTGCAGGGGCAAGGTTGTTGGCTTTGGATGGAGATCGTATGCGCTGGGGCTGCGCGGGCTTGTAGAGGTGTTGAAGGATGCGGGGAGGTAAAAGTTTGTTTTAACGGGAGCAGGCTGAGGCGTCGTTTGAGGCGTTTTGTCCATCACTAAGGTAAGCATTTTTTCGCTCATTGCATCTTTAATCCAACCCACGCCTTTTGCTCGAGTTTTTCTCATTATGGTCTAATGGAAAAGAAGACTGTTTTCCTGTAAGATTGTTTTGTGAATGATGCCCAGCGATGAATGATCCGACTTTATCCGGTAATGGGATGCGAATCCGCCTGGGACGCTGGCGCGAACGCCTGAGGGGGATGCTCCCCTTTGTGTCGGGAATTGCTGCTGCATTGCTTGTGCTTGTTTTGTATAACATCCTTTTCCCCGCCGCACGTCCCATGAGCGAACGCGAGTTGAATGAGGTTATTGCGAATGCGATGGCTTCTGCCACGCCGCGCCCGGCCGATGCGGTGTTAGTGTATCAGGTGATTCAGCCTTCCCTGGTGGCCATTCAGGCGGAAACACAAAAAGAGAACGGCGAGAGTGAAAATAATTTGGGAAGCGGGGTGATCATTGATGATTTCGGTGATATTCTGACGAGTTTGCATGTTGTTGCCAATTCCAGCCAAATCACGATTATCTTTTCGGATGGAACACGATCTGATGGTTTTATTTTGATGCAGCAGCCCGAAAACGATATTGCTGTGCTACGTGCCCTCACCATGCCGGAGCAGTATGTCCCTGCGACGATGGGCAATCCCAATTCCATGCAGGTAGGCGATGATGTGTATGTGGTGGGTCATCCTTTTGGGTTGTATGGTTCGATGAGCGCGGGGGTGATTTCCGGATTCAATCGCACATTTCAACCGCCGGGCAGCGCGCAAGCCATCGAGGGGCTGATTCAATTCGACGCCGCCGCCAATCCGGGCAATTCGGGTGGGCCTCTGCTCAATCGGTATGGCCATGTGATTGGGATTGTTACAGGAATCATCAACCCGACCAATGATAGTTTTTTTGTAGGCATTGGTTTTGCAGTGCCGATCGGTACGGCTGCAGGTGGGCTTGGCTCGCCGCCTTATTAGGATGGAGGAGTGGGGGATTGGAAAATCGGAAGATTGGAAAATTGGAGAATTTGAGGAGAGTGAGTGCCATGCAAAATAACAACTCAGAGAACCGAACGCCAATGGAGAAAGTTTTATATGAGGTCAAGAAGGTTATCGTTGGGCAGGATCATCTGCTTGAGCGGATGGTTGTTGCCCTTTTGGCACGCGGACACATCCTTGTGGAGGGTGTGCCGGGGTTGGCAAAGACGCTGGCGATCAAGACTTTGGCAGAGGCAATCGGAGGGGAGTTCAAGCGCATCCAATTTACCCCCGATCTTGTTCCCGCGGATTTGATCGGGACGCGCATCTATAACCAGAAAACCGGCAAATTCGAAACTTCGCTGGGACCTGTCTTCACGAATCTACTGCTGGCAGATGAAATCAACCGCGCGCCAGCAAAGGTGCAGAGTGCGTTGCTCGAGGTGATGCAAGAGCGACAGGTGACTATCGGACGCGAGACTTATAAAGTGCCCGACCCGTTCCTGGTGCTGGCGACGCAAAATCCGATCGAGACCGAGGGAACGTATGCCCTTCCCGAGGCACAAGTGGATCGTTTTATGTTGAAAGTGGTGATCGGTTATCCCTCTCCGACCGAGGAATTTGTCATCGTCGAACGCATGACGGGTACTTTGCAAGCAGTACAAAAAGTGCTGACCACCGAGCAGTTGCTCAAATTGCAAAAAGAGGTGGATAAGGTTTACGTGGATCCTGCATTGATGGAATATGCTGTCCGTTTGGTGACAGCCACGCGCAATCCGCAGGAAGTAGGGCTCAAGGAGTTGCAGCGCTATATCATGTTTGGGGCAAGCCCGCGCGCTTCGATCAATTTGATTCTCACCGGGCGCGCGCTGGCATTTGTGCGTGGGCGGAATTACGCTCTGCCACAGGATGTGCTGGATATGGCGCTCGATGTAATGAGGCATCGCATCGTGCTTTCGTACGAAGCGCTTTCGGATAACGTGACCGGCGATGACATCCTGAACAAAATTCTCGACCGCGTTCCTATTCCGGTGGTACCTTTGCATGAACATGTCAACCGCTACGCAGGCAGTAACGCCTGAACGCGTGCTACTGCGACTTGAATGGAAAGTCATCCGCAGATTGGACGGTTTGCTGCAGGGTGATTATCGCACGCTGTTCTATGGTTTTGGCGTGGATTTTGCAGACCTGCGCGAATACCAGCTCAATGACGATATTCGTTATATTGATTGGAACGTCACGGCGCGCATGAACACGCCGTATGTGCGACAATATCATGAGGATCGCGAGGTCACGGCGTGGTTTTTGCTGGATATGAGTCCCTCTGTAGATTTTGGGACGGTGCGGGCAGGCGGGGAGAAGCGCGCCATGTTGATTGACTTTACAGCGGTGCTAGCACGCCTCTTGACGCGTCACGGGAATCGCGTCGGGGCGATGATGTATGGGAACGGGATCCAGCACAGGGTCCCCGCGCGAGGCGGGCGAGTACAGGTGTTGCGTCTTGTGAATGATATGCTCAAGCAGCCACGTCTGCCGCGCGCGCCTTTTACGAATCTCAAAACGTTTCTGGAAGAGGCGCTGTATTCGATCAAGCGACGTTCGCTGATCTTTCTTGTTTCCGATTTCATCAGTGCGCCAGGCTGGGAGTATCCGCTGAGTTTGTTGAATCGCAAGCACGAGGTACTTGCCGTTCGTTTGTGGGATCCGCGCGAGATGGAACTCCCCGATATGGGCATCATCCTGATGGAAGATGCCGAGACGGGCGAGCAGTTGATCGTGGATACACACGACCGAAAGCTTCGTCAGCGCTTCTATGAGGCGGCAAAGCGGCGCGAAGCCGAATTGCAGGAGGCGTTCAAACGCGCTGCGGTGGATGTGTTGTCGCTTTCCACAGAGGATGATCTAGTGAGGTCCATTGTGCGGTTCACGAAACAGCGCGCCATGCGTCGTCATTAGGCAGGTGAACGATGTCGTTCATTTGGTCTCCATTGCTTTATTTGTTGTTGTGTGTGCCTTTGCTGGTTTTGTTTTATATGCGGATGGAACAGCGGCGGCGAAGGTTTGTCGCGCAGTTTGGCAATTGGGGAGTTGCATACAATCCGGGACGCGCACGGGTACAACGGCACATTCCCGCTGTCCTCTTTCTCTTGGGAATCACGGTTTTGCTGTTTTCGCTGGCTCGTCCTCAGACAACAATGGGGTTGCCGAGGTTGGAAGGCACAATTATTCTGACGTTCGATGTGTCGGGCAGCATGGCGGCAGATGATGTGAAGCCAACGCGCATGGAGGTGGCAAAAGCCATTGCCCGTGAGTTTGTGGCGAATCAACCCTCGAGCGTATCCATTGGCGTTGTGGCATTCAGCGATGGAGGGATTTCTGTACAGTATCCGACGATGAATCGCGAGGATGTTCTGGCAACGATAGACCGTCTTGTGCC
This sequence comes from Anaerolineales bacterium, assembly GCA_035574015.1. Lineage (GTDB taxonomy): Bacteria > Chloroflexota > Anaerolineae > Anaerolineales > Villigracilaceae > Defluviilinea. Next base: position 20,449 of record DATLZK010000085.1, on the reverse strand, counting down.
GCGGCGAGGCACGTCGGTTGGGAACGGAATTTTGGTCGCGCTGAATACGATTGTCGTGAATGCCGGAGATCCTCCTCTTATCAATACCAATAATCCCCTGCCGCCTGAGCAGATGGAACCTCCACAAGGGTGGTATCCTTCGGCGGCAATTGTCTTATTGAGCGATGGCGAGAACAATCAGGAGCCGGACCCGACGCTGGTCTCGGATTTTGCAGCTGACCTGGGTGTGCGAATTTACACGGTTGGCGTGGGAACGTTAGGCGGGGCAACGCTCGAAATTGATGGTTTCACCGTTCATTCGCAATTGAATGAAGCAGTGCTGCGTTACATTGCAGAGAACACGGGAGGGGTTTACTATAATGCAGGATATGAGGAGGAATTGAATCGGATCTATCAAGATCTCCAACCGAAGTTGACGATTCGAGCAGAGAAATTGGAAATTACATTCATCCTGGCAGGGTTAGCGATGTTCGTCCTGCTGATTGGTGGAATGCTTTCGCTTCTCTGGTTTGGGCGCGTGCCTTGAGCGTGAAGAAGGATGGAAGCCATGAGTGTGCTTTTGCCCAATTTCCTTTATTTGTTGCTTCTGATCCCACTTCTGATCGGGATATATGTGTGGGTTTTGCGGCGGCGCCGGCAGTTCGCGGTGCGATATTCGAGTTTGGCGCTAGTGCGCGAGGTGGCGCATTCATCATGGCTGAGACGACATTTGCCTTTCATTCTCTTTGTGCTGGCACTGGCAGGTTTGACGATTGCCTTTGCGCGACCTGTTGCCTCGGTCATTGTTCCCTCCAACCGCGCTACGGTTATCATGGCAATTGATGTATCGCGCAGTATGTGTTCGACGGATATTCCTCCAAACCGTTTGCATGCAGCCAAAGAGGCGGCAAAGTCATTCGTTCGGAACTACAGTGAGGGTCGGCAAATTGGGATTGTGGCCTTTGCCGGTTTTGCCGAGGTGATTCAACCGCCGACGAGTGAGGTCAGTTTGCTAGAACGTGCTATTGACAGTCTGACGCCAGCGCGTCGGACAGCCATTGGTAGTGCTATCCTGCGTTCACTGGATGCGATTGCGGAAATAGATAGCAGAATTCCCCCCACCGACCTCGGCGGGGATAGCACAACCACCCCACAACAAGAGTTTGAGGGCGGATATGCTCCGCATATTATTATTTTGCTCACGGACGGGTCGAGTAATGCAGGTCCCTATCCACTAACGGCAGCAGAGCAGGCTGTGGATCGCGGCGTCCGCATCTATACCATCGGGTTCGGCACAACCAACAATCGCTCTCCGATGATTTGCGGCGATCAATTCGATAACTTCGATTTCGGGGGAGGATTCGGTTCGCCTTTCGGTGGAGGCGGCGGAGGCTTCTTCCGACGCGAGATTGACGAAGTGACGCTGAGGCAAATCGCCGATCTTACGGGTGGAGAATACTATTATGCGACGAGTGCAGATGAACTTGAAAATGTTTTTCAAAGCATTCCCAATTACCTCGTGTACACCCGCGAGACTATTGAAGTTGGAGTATTCTTTACAGCCTTCGCCGCGCTTTTGATCTTGATAGCAGTGATTTTATCTCTGTTGTGGCGTCCTCTTGCCTAAGGGCGAATATGTATTTTCGGCGGCTGGAAATTTACTTGAAGCAATCCGCCCTCTCTTCCTGCGGGGTGAGTTGATGTGGGGAAAGGTTATTGGCTTTCACGTTCTTTGTGGCTTATGCCGTTTAGCCTTATAGTATTAGGAGGCTTTGGTGCATAAATCGAAAAGTAGGCGCGATTGATCTGTCGGAGATGAGCAGTTAGGCGACTTTGTAAGCTTGCGGCATGCCCAGATGTGTCATTTTATTGAGCGCCGCACAACGGATAAGCGCTTGCGTAGTCTGTGTTTCCAGAAGGCGTGTTGAAAGTTGATCGTCAAAGATGGTTTTCAAGCGAAATACGGTGGTTTCGGCCAAGGAACGAACATGATAGCCCGATTGCTTCTTCCATGCCTTCCGTCCGTGCTTGCGTATGAAACGTAAATTCTCGTCCCGTTTGAGGCGTTCGGCTTTGGTGTTGCCATGTTTCCAGATGTGCGCATTCTTGCGCGGCGGAATCAAGATCTTGGCCTGTGGCGAATGGGCGTTCAAATCATCATACACCTTGCGTTTATCGTACGCTCCATCGGCGGCACACTGAACAATGTTCTGTTCGATCTGTGCCAATAATCCTGCCACGGCTTGATCATCGCTGACACGGTTTTCTGTCAGCAACACCGCTTGGATTTCGCCGTCTTCGGGATTGACGCCTATATGCAATTTGCGCCAAGTGCGCCGCTTGGAAACGCCATGCTGCCGCACTTTCCATTCGCCTTCCCCATAGATCTTCAAGCCGGTACTATCCATGACGATAGTCAGGTGTTGGTTCGCTCTCTTTGGTATGTTCACCTTCAATTTCTTGCCGCGCTTGGACAAAGTCGAATGATCCGGCACGGGCAAGGCAATCTTCAACATTGCAAATAACGAACGCATGAAGCCTTCGGTTTGACGGTTCGTCAGATGAAACACTTCTTTGACGGTCAACATAATTTCAATCGCTTTGTCGCTGTACTCAAACTGACTGCCGCGTTGCTTTTCGCCCGTGTAGAGCCAGCTCTTTTCAAAATCGTCCGACAGCCAGAACGTGAGCGAGCCGCGCTGTACCAGCGCTTTGTCATTGTCAGACCAATTCTTGACACGGTATAATGCTTTTCGGCGTGGGCATGGCTTTGTTTGTTTAGGCATAAACCCAAAGTTACATGCTCACGCCTATTTTGTCAAACTTTCATGCACCAAAGCCTACGCTAATACATAGCGAAAAATCTGTATTTTCTGAGTTTGTCAGAATCCCAAAGGGATTTTCAGCTAATCAGTAAGGTCTAATATTTGTAGGATAACAAGGTGGTACTAATATCCTACCTGTGCTTACAAAATTGTTTGTAACCTTTCAGAGAATCTGCTTTGCTCAAATCTGAGATTGTTGTAACCTAGAGCGGCAGCAAACAAGAAATTTCCCCCCCTGCTAGTATAAGAAATTTGGAGGTACGAATGTTTACCAAGAACTTGCTTTTCGCGGGCCGTATATTCATACTTTGTATAATTATCCTCTCAACACTTGCAACAAGTGTAAGTAGGATTTCTGCAATGAGCGATGAGTCCATCAGTAATTCTGGAGCGAATTCACTGGGCAACTACGCGGTGGTATTTGTTTCTCGCCAGATTCCGCGTAATGGTAGTGTCTATTATCCCGAAGGTGGATCCATGCCGGGCGTGCAACCTTATAGTCGCTTTCAAGTCGCAGCGCCCGGCAAATTAATCATCCGTGAAGCAAACGGCACTTTACGCACCTTGATTGATGGATCCAAACCTACCCCGGCTTCCCTCAACCTTATTGATGTAAATGCACCGGACGTTTCGTATGATGGCACCAAAATTGTTTTTGCCGGCTTGCCACAGGGTTCGTATTCTTCCAGACCCATGGACGGACCTGGTGCATGGAGAATTTACGTCATCAATGTAGATGGAAGCGGTTTGCGGCAGGTAACTTTTTCTGATCGAAACATTGACCTTTCTCAATTTGGAAATGTAGCCGAAAACTTTACCGCGTACGATGACACTGATCCAGTTTGGCTCCCGGATGGACGGATAGTATTCTCATCTACGCGCTGGCCCTCTTTTGGTCAATATGGGGCAGCCCTCACCAGCAACTTGTATGTCGTCAATGCGGATGGTACGGGTCTCCATCGCATTACTGCTGAGCGCAATGGCGCTGAGCGACCTGTGATTGATCCTTTGACGGGCAAAATTGTTTATTCGCGCTGGTGGCGAAATTTCCGACTGGGCACAGACAACATGGCGACCATCCCCTATACCGATGGCGGATATGTCATGAAAGATGGGGTTTGTGCGCTCAAATTCCAGAACGCAGAATGCCAAGAGGCAGGAGGATCAACCAACCTTGAACGCAACGCTTGGCATCTTGCTACCATTAACCCGGATGGAACAGGGCTTGCCCAATTTGCGGGACAATCCAATTCTTTTGTTGTCGGCGAACTCGTCAACCATGCCTATGGCGGAGCCTTCGCGCCGGATGGTAGTTTCTATGCCAATTTTTTCCCAATGACAAATGGAACAGAAGCCGCAGGCTTTGGTGGCATTCGCCTTTATAGACGTGGAGCCAACGGCTACATACCCATTATCGGTATTACCACACGTGATGAAAGTGTCCAACAATTTGTGCGCTCAGATCCAGGCTCAACCTCATACGGTGTCTACGTGGGGAACTATGCAGCCGATCCAGAAGTGTTGCCCGATGGACGTTTGCTTATCTCGTTGGCACAAGATACAAATCAAGATTATGGGTTATACATCATTAATCCCAACGATCTCCAAAGTAAGCCGATTTTAGTCTATGACAACCCTGGCACAACTGAATTAAGGGCACGTCTGGTTCGTGCACGCCCATTGCCGCCTATTATTCCAGACCGCGTTACCCGCATAGCAAGTGCTTTGCCTCCCACGGCTCAGGGTCCCTACGATATTGATGGAACATTTACGTTCAACGCCTTGAATGTCTATTTCAATGCTCCTGTGGATGCAAAAATTATCAACGCTCCACCCGTTGGTTCGGCTAAGACAATCCGCTTCTTCATAGACCATCAGCGAGACCAACAGACTGGTTCATTCGAGACTCTCGATTGGCCTATCCTTCTAAAAGAAGTGCCCGTTAATCCCGATGGATCGGTATCAACCAGCGCACCTGCTAATGTTCCTCTTTTCGAACAACTCCGCACGAGTCAATCGGCAGGCTACAAGATTCCATTGACAGGACCAGGTTTAACACCTGGGGAAACGGGAGGCGCCGCTCATGTAGCAGGTATGAATTTTGGCCGTACCGGTGAAGTCGCAACCTGTGTAGGATGCCACGCTGGTCACACGATGATTCCGGTGCCCGCAAACCCGGCCGACGCACAATGGACCAACCTTGCCCCTGGTGCGACCGTTACGGTCTCTTCCACCAGCAATGGCTCACCCAATGGTATCAATGATCGCCGTCTCAGAATGGACTTGCCTTACGAGAATTCTCAAAAGTTTTGGATTAGTAATTCAGGCAATTTAACAGCCCAATGGGTGAAGCTGACTTTCCCTGTGCCAGTAACGGTAAGAATTGTGCGCTTATATAATATCCCCAGTACCGATTCCTCAATACGTATCTTAAATACAACGGTAAAGTTATATAGTGATGAGGCAGGCACCGTGCAAGTAGCAAGCAAAACATCAGGTGCACTTTCCGAAAACGGCACCGACGTCGTCTTCAATAATGTTCTGGCACGGGCTGTGCGTATCGAATTCACCTCCGCCAATGGTTCCACCGCCGCTCTGGGTGAGGTAGAAGTCATTGCGCGTGGGGAAGGACATGTGGGTGACAACACAACCTTTGCCGATGTGCCATTTTCTTATTGGGCATGGCAGTATATTGAAACGCTTTATGCTCTCAATATCACTACTGGTTGTGGCACCAATCCACTGATTTACTGTCCCTCTGGTCTTGTTACCCGCGCTCAAATGGCAATCTTTCTCCTTCGGAGTAAATATGGTTCCTCATATGTTCCTCCCTCTGCCACCGGCACAGTCTTCAACGATGTCACCACCAGCACGCCAGGTGCGGCATGGATCGAGCAACTGGCAAGGGAAGGCATCACGAGCGGATGTGGAGGAGGAAATTACTGTCCGAACAATTCGGTCACACGTGCGCAGATGGCCATCTTCTTACTGCGCGCCAAATATGGAGACTCGTACACTCCGCCGCCTGCAACCGGAACAATGTTCAGTGATGTGACATTGAGCACAGCAGGTGCAGCCTGGATCGAGCAGTTAGCGCGCGAAGGGATTACGTCAGGTTGTGGAGGCGGAAGATTTTGTCCGGGCTCTCCAGTTACACGCGCCGAAATGGCAGTGTTCCTGGTACGCACATTCAACCTGTTGCCATAGGAAGCCGTGCCTACTATTGACATTGGCGCTAAGGATATTTCTATCACTTGGTTTGACAAACGATATTGTCACAACATCCCACATAAAAACAGGACGGCTTTAAACCGTCCTGTTTTTTTCTTCTTCACAGCCCTGCCGCTTGCCTCAAGGCTTCTGCCTTGTCGGTGCGCTCCCACGGGAACTCGATATCGTCGCGGCCGAAGTGGCCGTAAGCGGCGGTTTTGCGATAGATCGGGCGACGCAAGCCCAGGTCGCGAATGATCGCCCCGGGGCGCAGATCGAAGAATTCGTTGATGAGCGCGGCAATTTTTTCGTCTGAAATCTTTGCCGTGCCAAACGTTTCCACATTCACAGAAAGCGGACGCGCGACGCCAATGGCGTATGCCACCTGTACCTCCACGCGATCAGCGATGCCTGCAGCAACGATATTCTTCGCGACATAGCGCGCTGCATACGCTGCTGAACGATCTACTTTTGTGGGATCTTTACCGCTAAACGCGCCGCCACCGTGTCGCCCCATGCCTCCATAGGTATCCACAATGATTTTGCGTCCGGTCACACCTGCATCGCCCAAGGGACCGCCAACAACAAAACGACCGGTGGGATTCACAAAGATCTTGAGATTCTTGTCCACCATGTCCGGTGGGAGGGTGGGCATGATGATTTGTTCGGTAACCGTTTCAGTGATCTCGGCTAGCGAGACATCCGGCGCGTGCTGTGTGGAGATAAGAACAGTATCAACGCGCTTGGGTTTACCCATCGAATATTCAATGGTCACCTGACTCTTCGCATCAGGGCGAAGCCAGGGAATGGCTCCGCTTTTACGCAGTTCGCTCTGCCGACGCGTTAACTTATGCGCCAGATAGATCGGCATGGGCATGAGGGTTGGGGTTTCGTTGCATGCAAAGCCAAACATCATTCCCTGATCACCGGCGCCAATGGCTTCAACCTCTTCATCGCTCATCTCACCGGTCTTGGCCTCGAGCGCCTTGTCCACGCCCATGGCAATATCACCCGACTGCTTGGCAATAGCAACCTGTACGCCACAGGTGTTGCCATCGAAGCCCTTCTCGCTCGAGTCATACCCAATTTCAAGGATGACCTTGCGAACGAGTTCATCGTAATTGAAATTAGCGCGGGTTGTAATTTCACCCAGCAGGATGACAAAACCCGTCTTCGTGGCGGTCTCGCACGCGACGCGCGAGCGTGGATCCTGTTCGAGGCACGCGTCCAGCACCGCGTCCGAGATCTGATCGCACATCTTATCAGGGTGTCCCTCGGAAACCGATTCGGAGGTAAACATCAGTTTCGGAGAGGTCATAAAAGTATTGCTCATTGTTTATGGTATCTCCTTTTGTAAATAGAATTGCCCCTTCAGACGTGCAGAAAGGGCAATTGCATATTGCTGCATGAAGCCCTCTCATCTTCCAGAACATCCGTCTGTCGGAATTGGCACCGTGTGTTTGGTCGTTTGGCCGGTTCATCTCATGGTCGGTTATCGTCACCGCTGGCTATTCAACCCAAAGACAAACACCGGTTGTCGAGGCATCATCGGGCCGTTCCCTCCGCCTCTCTGGATAAGAGCGCCTTCGGGGCTATTGAGTTGTGAGGCGATAATATCATACGGGAGGAGGAAAGTCAATTACTGTTGTTTTCTGGTGTATGGCTTTCTCAAGAAAGAGAAGAAGGGGTGGTGAGTAGGGCAAAGGCGTGGGAAAGATGAGCAGCAAACCAACGCCTGGCTTGGGCGGCGTTATGGAAGCCGGCTTGTCCGAACCAGCGCCAAAACCAGATTATTGAGCAAAGCCATCACTTTGACGGTGTTTCCAACTGTCATCCGTGTCGCATCTTCGTGCAAGGTGACATCGCCAAAGAGCGCCCGGCTGTTTTTGTACAGTTGGGTTTGGTTTTCTTTCACCTTGCTGATGCACTTTGTACACCAAGATGAACCGGTACTATTGTGACAAGGAATTTGCCGTCAATGCAACAACTGGAGCAACTCTTCTTTTCGATGGTTTTCCCACCTGGCGATTCTCATGTGTGCGCCATTCTCCACAGTCGCTTCTGGAACTCTGCATATCATACCCAGCCACGCTTGATAAGAAACACAGGAGTCGGATCGCCTCCCTCAAATCCTGAACCGAAAAGCAAAAAAGACGCGATTATGTGGGCTGCTTTTTCAACATTTCAAGGAAATGTTTGCGGAACTTTGCCACTTTTGGCGCTATCACCGCCTGACAATATGGCTGATATGGGTTGCGCACAAAATACTCCTGATGATAATCCTCTGCCACATAAAACCTGTCGAACTTTGTCACTTCGGTAACGATGGGCTTGTCCCAAATCTTTTGGGCGTTCAACTCCCCGATTAATTCCTCGGCGATTCGCTTTTGCTCCTCGTCGTGATAAAAGATAGCGGAGCGATACTGTGTACCCACATCTGCACCTTGACGATTCAGCGTAGTGGGATCATGGATAGCAAAGAACACGTGAAGCAGATCACGGTAAGAGACGATATTCGGGTCAAAGCGGATTTGGACTGCCTCAGCGTGTCCCGTCATACCGGTGCAAACATCACGGTAAGTTGGATTCGCCACATGACCGCCAGTGTAGCCCGATTCCACTGAATGCACACCCTTGACCTCATCAAAAACGGCTTCAAGACACCAAAAGCACCCCCCAGCCAGTGTCGCAGTTTGAAGATTGATCTTCATGATCCATACTCCTTTTTTGAGTCTGTCCCATAGACGAGACGGGGAAATAAAATCGTAGAAATCCTCTGTTGCAAAGATGGTAAGCCGGGTACTCATCCCTGCTTTCCCTCACCCCCAACCCCTCTCCCAAAGGAACAAGGGTGAAGGTGAAAAGCAATACTGATGATAATTCCTTTGTTCATATTTACAACAGAGGTCTTATAAAAATTGATTTATGCAATGTCGTAAAAATGAATCCACTACCTGAACCCTTACTTTCCATTGCCTCCAATCCTTAATTCCTATCGGAAAGGGATTGAAGACAAAGAGAGCAGAGACAAAACCTCTGCTCTCCCAATCCTCCAATCCTCCAATTCTCTAATTCTCCAACTCCCCAACTTCCCAATTCTCCATTCTCTTCTCCCCTCACACCACCGGCGCTTCTTCCCTTTCACCTGCCTGCTCGCGCTCGAGTATCACTTCGCCATCTGGACTGACCTTCACAAGAATTGCATCCCCATGCTGGAACTCGCCGCTTAGCAACTTATCCGAAAGCGGATCCTCCACCTTTTGTTGGATCACGCGTCGGAGGGGACGAGCGCCAAACTCGGCGTCATAGCCCAAATCAGCGAGAACAGCGAGCGCTTCGGGTGTGGCTGTCAGGCTCAGGTCATGTTCCTTGAGGCGTTCGGCAACTTTGTTCAGTTCCAGTGAAACGATCTTTTTGATGTCCTCCTTGTTGAGGGCACGGAAGATCACAACCGCGTCCAGACGGTTGATGAATTCGGGGCGGAAGGCGCGCTTGAGGGATTCGTTCAATTTCTTGCGCATGTCCTCATAGGACATCTTTTCTTCAACTTCCTCATCGCGCTTGAGAGCAAAGCCAAGCGATTGCCTCTTGATCATGTCGGCGCCGATGTTCGAGGTCATCACGATGATAGCGTTGCGGAAGTCCACCTTGCGGCCTTTTGCATCGGAGAGGTGACCCTCTTCCATGATTTGCAAAAGCATATTGTGGACTTCGGGGTGCGCCTTCTCGACTTCGTCGAAAACAACGATGGAATACGGGCGGCGGCGCAGGGCTTCGGTGAGTTGACCGGCTTCTTCATAGCCGACGTAACCGGGTGGTGCGCCCACCAGGCGAGAGGCTGTATGGCGCTCCATGAATTCGGACATGTCAAGTTGGATGGCGGCTTCTTCACTGCCAAACATGAATTTGGCGAGTGCCTTGGTCAATTCGGTTTTGCCAACACCCGTAGGACCGAGGAACATGAAGGAACCGATTGGGCGCTTCGGGTCTTTCAACCCGGCGCGGGCGCGGCGCACCGCGCGCGAGATCGCCACGATCGCATCATCCTGTCCGATGATGCTTTTGCGCAGTTCGTCTTCCATCTTGAGCAGGCGCTGTGATTCTTCTTCTGCCAACTGCATGAGCGGCACCCCTGTCCACATCGAAACAACTTCAGCGATGTCCTCTGCAGAAACAACCGGGCTGTTCGAACGATCCCAGGCTGTGCGCAGGCGCTCGATTTCTTCCATGATCTCAATTTCGCGCTCTTCCCACTCACGCACGTCTTCGCTGTTGCCCTCCTCCTGAGCGAGGGCGCGGTTCTGGCGTGCCTGTCTCAACTGGCTGAAGAGGTCCCTTGTCGCTTTGGCGACGGGGCTCTTGTACATGCGCACGCGTGATGAGGATTCGTCAATCAGATCAATGGCTTTGTCGGGGAGGAAGCGGTCAGTGACATAACGGGAGGAAAGATGCGCTGCAGCTTCCAGCGCCTCATCCGAGATGACAAGGTGGTGATGCTCCTCATACATCGGACGTATGCCCTTGAGGATTTCGATGGTTTCCTCCGCCGTAGGCTCCTCCACCATGATCGGCTGGAAGCGGCGCTCGAGGGCGGCATCCGATTCGATGTATTTGCGATATTCGTCCAATGTGGTCGCACCGATGACTTGCAGTTCACCGCGTGAGAGGGCGGGCTTGAGGATATTTGCCGCGTCTACCGAGGAGCCGGCCGCACCCGCGCCCACTAGCATGTGGACTTCATCAATGAAGAGGATCGCCCCCGATTGTTTGAGTTCATCTATGACGCGCTTCAGTCGTTCCTCGAACTGACCGCGATACATGGTGCCTGCCACCAGCGATCCCACGTCGAGCTGCAATAACCGCTTGTTCATAAGAGGCGCAGGGACATCACCTTCTACAATCCTTTGGGCAAGTCCTTCGACGATGGCAGTTTTGCCTACGCCCGGTTCGCCGATCAAGGCAGGATTATTCTTTGTGCGGCGCGCCAGTATCTGAATCACCCGTTCGATTTCCATCTCGCGTCCGATGACCGGATCGAGTTTCTTTTCTTCGGCTTTGGCGGTCAGATCGGTTGCCAGTTGATCCACGAGTGGCGTCTTGGGATTCGGCGACGCGCCGCGCGCGGGACCCACGCTGGCGGGCATCGGGGAGGAAGATGCGGTTTCGTTCAGGACACGCCGCGTTTGCCTGCGAATCTGATCGGCTGTGACACCGAGTCGGCGAAGCACTTCCATGGCCGTACCCTCCACACGGATCAAGCCGAGCAGGATGTGTTCAGTACCAATATAATGATGTCCAAGGCGACGCGCCTCCTCCACAGCGTGTTCCAGCACCTGCTGCGTGTCGGAAGCAAGTTCAACGCGATTGGGATCGAAACCAGTAGAGGGGCTTGTGACGCGACGTATCACTTCACGCACGCGCTCGATTGTCATGCCGAGTTCGCGCAGAACTCGTCCGGCTACACCGCCCTCTTCACCCATCAAACCAAGCAAAAGATGTTCGGTTCCAATATAATTACTGCGAGATAGTTCCGCCTCTTGGTGCGCCAGGCTCAACACACGTCTCGCTCTTTGTGTAAAACGTTCCATTCCAGCCATAGGTTTCTCCTGATTACCTGGTGATGATTCTACCAAAAAAGGTGGCGTCCCTGTTGGAGAAAGATTAGAGTTTACTTACAGAGAGAATCCAATTCTGAAAAGGAATACCATGCCATGATGAAATCTATTTGCGTTTTTTGCGGATCGTCGGATGCGGTTCACGCGGACTATCTCTCTGCCGCGCGTTTAATGGGGCGAACGCTTGCTGAAAGAGGGATCCGTTTAATTTACGGTGGTGGAAGGACCGGCCTCATGGGCGCTATGGCAGAAGGCGCACTTGCGGCAGGTGGCGAAGTGATCGGTATCATCGTCCCTTCCATGAACACCGCCGCCCTTGCACATGACGGGCTGACTCGAATGGATGTTACCCCAGACATGCACGCACGTAAAGCGCGCATGCATGAACTCGCAGATGGCTATATTGCCCTGCCCGGCGGCTTTGGCACATTCGACGAGTTGTTCGAGACCATCACCTGGAGCCAGATCGGAAACCATGAAAAGCCCATCGGGTTGCTAAACGTGAGGAATTACTATGCTCCTTTGCTCGCTGCGCTCGATCATGCTGTTGAGGAAGGCTTTATCTTCAGGGAGCATCGCAATTCGCTCTGCTGCGAATCCGATCCAAATAAACTTCTGGATGTCATGGCTGATTTTCAATATCCGCGTCAGGCGGTGAAGAAGTGGTTGAGGGAGGAATGATAGATGTCGAGAAGAGGAAATGTAGGATACAGAAAGACTCTTGTCCATGAATATTGTCTATCTCGAACTTCATTCAAAAGACTTGCAAGCGTTAGTGGATTTTTACTCCAACGTCCTAGAACTGCCCATCAGAGTCTCCAAGGGTACGTTGGAAGTGAAAGCCGGTAAAACAGATTTAGTTTTTATTGAATCTCCCGACTTCGACGGCGCTTATCATTTTGCGTTCGATATCCCCGAGAATCAGATTCATGCCGCAACCGTATGGCTTGAGCCACGCACGCCGCTCCTAAAGGACGAACGCGGGAACGATCATTTCCATCATGGCGGCTGGAACGCGGATGCCTTTTATTTTAAGGACCCCGCCGGGAATATCCTCGAGTTCATCGCCCGGCACGATTTGAAGAATTCTGTAGAAGGCGACTTCGAGAGCCGCCATATTTTGAACGTCAGCGAGATTGGTTTGCCTTCGCAGGATGTCATTGCATTTGCAAATGAACTTTGCGTTCGATTGGGGTTATCCGTTTTCCGGCAGGAACCGCATAAAGACTTCACGCCGGTGGGGGACAATGACGGATTGTTCATCCTTCCTGCACAGGGTCGCATCTGGTATCCAAATACGGGCGTGCCGGCAAAGTTACTGCCGGTGAAGGTCAGGGTCGAAGTGAATGGGCGGGAGTGGGAGATTCGCGGTGTTCCATACGAGATCATCGGATGAATCTTCCCAGCGGACCCTGCGGATCAACCACCTTTGCCAATACCGGATATGGCACGATGACAATTTGAGGACCTGCCGCGTAGGGGGCAACCTGGTATTCGTCGAAAGTGATCATCAGGCCTTCGTTCGAGATGTTCCAGTTACGATAGTTTTCGGCGATGGGTTCGGCCCCCTGCTCGAAGCCTGCATAGAAACCAATGTCGCGTTTGCTCAGTTCAGCAATGCAATAACTGGAAATGACTTCGAGATAGTTGGCATCGGGCAGGAAGAGTTGATCGAATGAGAGTTTGCCTCCTTGCTCGAGGTCGTAATTCAATGTTGTGCTGTAATGATAAGGATGTGCCGCACCATCTGCGTAGCCCGTAAAGTTGAATTTGAAAGACCATAGATCGCCGCTTTGAAAGACAAGAGTATATTGAGCCTCGAAGAAACTGCCATTCGAAAGAGGCGTGAGAGGCATGTGCCGGATGATATTTTCCCGAAAGTATTCGATTTCCTGCTGAATGAGATCATTGACCTGTTTATTCAAAGCGCGAACGCGCGCGTCTTCGCTTCCGATGAGTTTAGGAATTTGGGCATTAATGCTGTACGTAGGAGATTGGCTCTCCTCTTTGAAAGAAACAAAGCTCAGCGTGACTTGTGCACTGAGAGGTACCTGAGTTTGGGCAGGCGGTGTCAGAGGAGGCGCGATTGTAGGTGATGGTGTCACAAGATCGCAAGCCATCAGTCCAAGCGCAAGGCTCATCATCAGGAAACGATGCATGTTGATGCTCTTCATGATGTCCTCCATTCCGCATAACGTTTCCGCTTTTGTCTGTGTTCCATTCAATCGTCTGCAATGAGCATCTTCAGTATCGCCAGCGTTTCTTTTTTGCCGCCGTAGCCGTTCTCGCCGCCGGGACCAACGCAGGAGGGACAGCCATCCGCGCAGGGGCAGGCGCTCACCAGTTCGCGGGCGCGGGCGATGAGTTCCTCGTGCAGGTCGAAGAGTTTTTCGCTGAAGCCAATGCCGGCGGGAATCGCGTCGTAGAGGACGATGGTCGGTCCGCCGAAGGTCTGGTTTTCGACGGGTTCGATGTGCGTCCCGAGGTCGGAGGGGTCGCACATGAGGAAGAGCGGCGCAAGGTTGCCCAGCACATACGCCAGCCCAGCCAGTCCGCTCCTCATGCGGACGTTCGCCTCCGCTTTTTTGTGGCAGGAGGGGCAAAGCGTGATGAGGTTTTCGAGGCGATTCGCTTCTTCTCTGGAAGAGAAGGCACGGAAGGGGACTTTGTGATGCACATCGTGCTGGCGTGAGGTTTCGGGCGCGCCGCACACCTGACATTTGTACCCATCCCGCGCGCGGACGCGTTCGCGAATCTTATTCCAATCGGGGCCGTAATCGTTCGGGTCGTTGGACCAGGCTCCGGCTGCGCGCAGAAGCGAAACCGTCTCCTCAGAAAGTGAAAGCCAATAGCCGGCTGTCTGCAATTCGGAGGGGGGCAGGTCTAGCGGCTCTTCCCCTAAATTTTCTTGCGTGTACCAGCGGCGTTTGCGGAAGCCGGTCACCTGCGTCGTCACTTGTAATTCACCCCAGGCTTTGGTGCATCTCTCACCCCTTCGCCCCTCTCTCGCTGGGAGGGTTGGGCGTGAGGGAGATGGAGATTCTTCTGCGATGGATAACAATTTCACTTCGGTCTGGCGGAGTGGCTCTGTGTAGTACTCACTTTCGATGGGCTTCAGGCGGGCAATGTGTTCTTCGAGATTCAAATCTTCCACCAGATATTGCTGTGCCTCATGCAAATAAATTGCGCCGGGGTGAACCATCCAGGGGGCACTTTCACCATCCACGATGCCGATGATCTGCGGTCGGTCTTCGATGATTGTTTGCAGGATAACGCTTTGCGGCGATGCGGAACGCAGGGAAATATTTGCGGCAGGATAGGAGTCTGACATCCAGAAATATTTTTCATTCGAGAGATAGGCTTCTCCGTTGGAGAGGAGGAAGTGGAGAAACTCTTCAATGGTCTCGCCCGATAAGGAACCAAAGCCTTCGCCTTTTTGGAAGGGCAATTCGAACAACGCACAGCGCAGATGTTCGAGCAAGATCAACAAGTGATCTGGGTTGATGAGCGCCTGTTCGGGTGAACGCTCGAAGAGGTATTCAGGATGGCGCGCGAGGAACTGGTCAATGGGATTGGCGGAGGCGATCAGCACAGCCAATGCCGATTCGAGGCCGCGTCCCGCGCGACCCGCTTGCTGTCTCGTTGAAGCAATGGTTCCCGGATAACCGACGAGGACCGCCGCGCCCAATCCACCGATGTCTATGCCGAGTTCGAGGGCGTTCGTAGCAACAACGGTTTTGACCGTGCCCTCGCGCAGACCTTTTTCGATTTCGCGGCGCTGGGAGGGGAGGTAACCGGAGCGATAGCCTCGAATGAAAGAGGAAAGAGAAGAGATACCGTCTTCTTCCTTCCCTCTGTCCTCGCCTTGCAAGTATGTCAAAATAATTTCCACGCTTCTTCTCGAACGCGCAAAGACGATGGTTTGCACATCATGGCGGAGCAGGTCCTGTGCCAATCGCACGCCTTCGAGCAACGACGATTTCCGCAAGCCAAGCGCTTCATCCGCGAGGGGCGGGTTGTAGAGGAGGAAGTGGCGGGGTCCGCGGGCAGAGCCGTCATGGTCAATGAGGCAGACGGGTTCTTCGATGAGTTTTTCGGCGAGTTCCTGCGGGTTTCCGATGGTGGCGGATGCCAAAATGAATTTTGGCGCACTGCCGTAAAAACGTGCGACGCGCTTCAATCTCCGAATCACATTGGCGACATGCGAGCCGAAGACTCCGCGGTAGGTGTGCGCTTCGTCAATGACGACGAACTTCAGGTTCGAGAAGAAATCCAGCCACTGTGTGTGATGCGGCAGGATGCCGGTGTGGAGCATGTCGGGGTTGGTGAGAACGATGCGGGACTTTGCCCGGATGGCGGGGCGGTTCGCCGCTGGCGTGTCGCCATCGTAGATGGATGGGATGAGGGGGCGTTTTTCGGGCGCGAGCGGGTGCAGGATGGACAGATGATTGCTCAGCGCGGATAACTGGTCCTGTGCCAGCGCCTTCGTAGGGAAGAGGTAGAGCGCGCGGGCGTTCTCATTTTCCAACAGCGAGGCAAAGACCGGCAGATTGTAGGCGAGTGTTTTCCCTGAGGCAGTGCCAGTGGAGAGGAGAATGTTTTCGCCGGCGCGGGTGTGGGTCCAGGCTTCGAGTTGGTGGGAGTAGAGGGCGTGAATCCCGGCGGCGATGAGAGTCTGTTTAAGAGGGGCAGGCAAATCATCCGGGAGAGGATGCGTTTGCGCAGGGCGCGGGGGCAACGTCCGCCAAGTGATGATGTTGGGTGCAGTATGTGGGTCGCGCTTCCAGAAATCGAATAAAGAGGCAAGAGTCATCTTTGATCGCGATTCAAAATACGAAATGCAACGGCTCCAACGCCAAGTGGAAACCAGAAGGTGATACCCCGATAAGCGAGAGTAATAAGCACCGCCTGACTCCAAGGTACGCGGAGGGAGGAAAGCGCAAGCGGCATCACGCCTTCCACGATTCCAATGCCAGACGGCGTGGGTGAGACAATGAGGAAGAGATAAGAGATAGCAAAACCGCCAATGATTGTCCCTGCCGAAAAGGGAACACGGAAAGAAAGGAACGCCGTCATGAGAATACACATCATCAGCGCTTTGTTTGCAAAGGCAAAGAAGAGCGGCTTGATGAGACTGCGCGGTCGTTCAGGGAGGGATTTTAGGTCTGTCGCCATTTCGTGAGCAAACTCATGCGCCCTTGCTTCGCTGAGGTAGTCGCGATGGATGAAAGGGCGTACCAGACGGTTAACGAGGCGCGCCATCCACGCCAGGGCGCTACCGAGCGCGTCGGCGGAACGCGAACCGAGATAGAGCAAAAAGCCGAGCATCGCGGCAATGGCAAACATGACCGCAGACGCCGCGATCTCACCAGGGTCAAGGTCATTGCGGCGGAAGAGGACGATCAATCCCAGGGTGAGTACAACCAGAAAGGCAAGATAATCGAGAAACAAATACAACATGCCAGCCACGGCGGCTTTACCGGCGGATTGGTTGTTACGGTTCGCGTCACTGATAAAAATTGCCATACCGCCCATGCCTGCGCTTGGCATAACCGTGCTGACGAAGTTTGCCGCCACTGTCATCAGGGACATTTTGTAGAGGGTGCTCTCCAGACCAAGCATACGATAAAGAGAAAGATACGTTGAGCCTGCCACGAAAAACCACCCACATTGAAGCACAAGCGCAAGAAGCACAAACCAGATGTTCCCCATCTGAAGTGTTTCTAGGATGCTCTCAATTTCTCCAAAACTGAGATATACGAACGCGGCGCCTAGGAAGAGGACAAAAAGGAAGAGAAAATTCCGCATGTAAAGAGGATTATACACAACAAGACATTTCAAATTCCCCGAAATGCTCTAAGAGATGAAATGAGCAGATGGTCTCGCAATACGTCTCAACATGATATTTCGGCGCGCCAGGCGCCCAAACGAAAAAGCCGACCCGTGTGCTGGATCGGCTTTATTCGCGTCAGTAAAACAAATGGCTACTCTCTACGCCTGCCCAATCCGCCAACGAGGAAAACGTAGTAAAGCAGTTGGAGCACAGCGGTGACGAGCGCGGCGACATAGGTCAGCGCCGCGGCGTTCAAGACTTGATTCACGCCGCGCATTTCCTCCTCCGAGCGGATAATGCCGGTTTGCGCAAGGAGTTGTTTCGCGCGCGCCGAGGCATTGAATTCCACCGGCAGGGTAGCAAGTGCAAAGACCGCGCCACCTGCAAAGAAGAGCACGCCCAGCCAAGCAAGATCAATCCAGCGTAGCAACAAGCCAGCCATGATGAGAATCCAACCGAGGTTGGAACCAATATTGACCATGGGCACCAGCGCGGCGCGGAAGCGAAGCGGGAAATAATCCTCCGCGTCCTGCAGAGCATGACCAAGTTCATGCGCCGCGATCGCTACTGCGGCCACTGAGGGGACGTTAGCCACGCCATTCGAGAGATACAAGGTCTTGTTGCGCGGGTCGTAATGATCGGTGAGTTCACCATGTGTTCCCTGCACCTGCACGCCATACAGACTGCCCGTGGCAAGCAGGCGCTGCGCGGCTTGATAACCGGTCAACCCACTCGAAGCGCGCACGCGGCTCCACTTGCTATAAGCATGTCGCACATACCAGGAGGTGATCGCCATCAGAATGAAGGCAGGGATCATGAAAATCAAATAGAGCGGATCGAAGAAGAACATATTCGCCTCCTTATCATTGCGTTGCAATCAAATCTAACAAAACTTCTATGGCTTTATCCAACTGAGGGTCACGATTATTGGCATAATCTTCCTCGGTCATCTCCACGACGACATCGGGCGTCAAGCCCACGCCATCAATCATGCGCTCGTTCGGCGTCAGCCAGCGGGCAATGGTGACACGCGCCGCGCCCTGATCGTTCGAGAGCGGCACCCAGTTCTGCACCGATCCCTTCCCATATGACTTGACGCCGACCAGCGTTGCGCGTCCATAATCCTGCAACGCGCCCGCCACAATTTCCGAGGCCGATGCCGAGCCCTCGTTGATCAACACGACAATCGGCAAAGCAGTTGCCTTTCCATTGCCGTGTGCTTCATAAACATCGCGCGAACCATCGCCATACTGTTCATAGAGGATCACACCCTCTTCGATGAACTCGGAAGCCACATCCACAGCCGTAGATAAATACCCGCCGGGGTTGTTGCGCAGGTCAATGATGATGCCTCGCGGGTTTTCTTTCAATAACTCGTCAAGCGCATCGCGCAATTCCTTCGTTGTTCGTTCGCCAAACGTATTGATGTCAATATAAGCGATGCCGTTTTCGAGCATCTTCCCTTCAGCGCTGGCGATGACGATACGCGCCCGCACGATGACAAAAATCAGCGGTTCAGACTCCCCTTCGCGGGATACCGTTAAAGTGACCTTTGTCCCCGCCGGACCCAGCACCTTCTGCCGCGCCTGCTCCGGGTCCACACCGGTCATATCCTCGCCGTCAATAGCGATGATCTTATCCCCTGGGCGCAGGCCCGCCACATCCGCCGGCGAACCTTCGATGGGACTGATGATGGTCAGGTAGTCGCCGCTCGTATCCACATACGCGCCGATCCCTTCGTATTCACCCTGCAGATAGGAGGTTTCCGTCTCATACGTCTGTGGATCCATGTAGAAGGTTTGTTTGTCGCCCAATGCCTCCATCATGCCGCGGATGGCGCCGCGCATCAGCGCCACATCATCCACAGGCTGATCCACATATTGGGTGTGAACAATATTCCACGCCTCCCAGAATGGAGCAAAGAGTTGTTCCAGGTCTTCCGGCGTCGCGGAAGATGAAGAAGGTACTGCAGAGGGAGTGGTGAGCGGTGCAGTATTCTCTTTGAATCCCGGAAAGAGGTCGGAACCTGCCAGATAATGTCTGGTGATAAAGCCGCCTGCAAACGAACCCGTCAGCAAGGTCAGCGATACAAACACAGCCAGAATGACTTTTACAGTTTTATTCACAGATGCCTCCATTGGCTCATCTTCAAAACGATACTATGGCGTGATTAATGCACGATGAATTAACTGTTGAGATCGCATTGGAGTAATGTAAACGAATTGTAATTACCTACCCTCACCCTCTCCCAAAGGGAGAGCATCAGCACCCGGAATAGGATTTTTTGTCGTGAAACGACAAGTCCGCTGTATTTTGCCTCCCCATCGGGAGAGGGGCTGGGGGTGAGGGGGGTAGGCAATCATCTATGCTCCATTCTTTCTCTTTTCGAGTTCCTCTACGCGTTTGCGCAGTTCGTCCATGGATCTGGAGGAGGGGCTTTCTGTCGGCTTGCTGAGCGTATCTTTCAAAGCAGAAAACCACTTTGCACTGCCTCCCTTCACCGCGCCGCGCGCGATGGCGTACATCACAACATTTGAGCCGACAACGAGCAGGATGAAGATCAAGGCTCCCAGGAGAATATTATCCGATTCCATTTGTCTATCTCCATATACAGGATCATCTGCACGTTAATCACCCAGCAAGAGAGGCAAATGCCTCCAATCTTTGAAGACGCCGCTCGCGTCGGGGGTCGGCTCTTCGGTGCCATAAAGCAGGCTTGCCATGCCCACGTCCAGCGCGGCGCGTGTCGTGCGCGGCAGGTCATCAATCACGACACATTTGCGCGGATCCGGTTCATCGGCAATGTCCTGTGCAATGGCAAAGGTTTCGGGCATGGGCTTGCACCACGGCGACATTTGGTGAATATCTATGATGGTCTCGAAGAGATCGTCGAGGCGGAGGGCGGCGAGAACGCGTCGGGCGTGGCGCACGTCCGCGTTGGTAAAGATCAGGTTGCGGGTCGGCAGTGAAGCGATGATCTGCCGTTG
>DATLZK010000084.1:0-140783 GCA_035574015.1 Anaerolineales bacterium | reverse complement strand
ACCCGAATTGCCCGGCCAAGCCAGCCAGCGTTTCACCGCCGGTGGTTTCGTGCAGGATGTCGAACCCGACCGGTTCGGGGTTGATGTTAATTTCGATGGCTTCCGAAACCAGCGTCTGCCCGTCCGAAGTCTGGATTCGCGCCTGGAGCGTGTTGCGCCCCGGCACGTTTGCCAGCCAGTACAGGACGGGGCTGATTTCGTTCCCCTGCTGGGTGACAGCCACCTCGCCGTTTACCAGCAGTTCTTGCGTCACAATCTCCGCTTTGCCGCTAGCGGTGGAGATGAACACCGGCAGGCTGGAGAAAAACGGGTAGGTCTCCCCACTGGCCGGGCTGAGAATGCTCACCGCGCGAAGTTCGAATGCCGGCAGGGATGCGGTTGGTTCCTGCGTAGGGGAAGCGGACATGGTGGGCGTCCCCGCCGCCGGACGCGGCAGATTGCAGGAGACGAGCAGGATGGAAAAGATCGTAAAAAAGAAAAAGAGTCGTTTCATAAGATAGATTGCCTTGATAGGAAAGGTGGGTTTTATACGTGAACGGGCTCATTTTATGATGGCTATGTGGATTATCATTCCCCCATTTGTCATAATTGCCACAACCGGAAGTGATGACATACTTCAAGCGGACATTACTATCACTTGTGCACACAGCAGTTCCGTCATGAGTTGGAGGCGCGCTATGGGGTGGGCGAGGAAGAGATGAAAGAGGAAAGGGAGGCGCTGGCGGCGGATTAGCCCCATCCACCCGACCTACCCCACCCGACCTAAAGGTCACCCTCCCCAAATTCCTTTGGAATGTGGGGAGGAGGAGTCTTCAACGCGAAAGTCATTCTCCCAACTCCTCCCTCACCATCTCCGCCAGTTCTTCCGGAAGGGTGGAAAGAGCGGGCGTCCTTCCGCTCATGAACGTTTGCAAGACATTTGCCAGTTCGCGCGCTTCGGGCGGGAGGTTTTCGTCAGAAGCCATCTTTCCCAGCACATCGAAAAGTTGCGCGGCTTGCGGGGCTTTGGAACGATGCGCCTGCACCACCAGGCGGATAAAATCGCGCAGGCTCATCGCTGTTTCTTCAGGCTCTTCGCCCTCCAGCCCCTCCAGCCACTTCTCCACCGTTTTCACATGCGGGTCTTCGATGGCGCGGAAAATCGCCAGCGCCTCCTGCCAGAGGGCGCGGGCTTTCTCCTTTTCGCCGAGCGTTTTATATGCCATGCCCATATTGGCAAGGGCATTGCCTTCGCCGCGGCGGTCGCCGATTTCACGAGCGATTTCCAACCGCTCTTCATAGAACTCGATGGCTTTGCGGGCATCGCCCAAATCCGCATACGCATTCCCCAGGTTGCCGAGGTCATTGCCTTCGCCGCGGCGGTCGCCGATTTCACGGTCAATCGCCAGCGCCTGTTCATAGAACTCGATGGCTTTGCGGGCATCGCTCAAATCCGCATACGCCAACCCCAGGTTGCCGAGGGCATTGCCTTCGCCGCGGCGGTCGCCGATTTCACGCACGATGACCAGTTGCTGTTCATAGAACTCGATGGCTTTGCGGGCATCGCCCAACGCCGCATACGCCAACCCCAGGTTGCCGAGGTGGACTCCTTCGGCATTTTTATCGTTCAGGCGTCGGGAGGCGGCGATGGCCGATTCGAGGAGAGGAATTTGCTCGCGCGGCGGCAGGTGCAGGTCGAGGACGGAAGCGCATCTGCCAGGGAAATCGCTCAGCCAGCGGTCGGCGTCAGGGTCCCCCTGCCGGGCGGAGAGGCGCGCGAAGGCGGCCCGCAGGTGGGGGTACAGGAAGCGGAAACGGGTCAGCGCAGGCAGGATGTTTTCGCCGCCTTGCAGGTAAAGGTCATTCGCCGCGCTGGCGAGTTCGAGGAAGTGACGGGCGTGCGTCAGGACCGCGGCGCGGGCTTCGGCTTCCTGCAGTTTTTCGTAGGCGAAGAGGCGGGTGAGGTCGTGGAGGGAGAAGAAGCCCTCACCCGCTGGTCTCGATATGTCGCTCGCTTCGCTCGCGCCTACTCGACCAGCGGATACGGCGGCGGTCGAGTCATCCGAAGGGTGTATCGAGACCCCGCCGCCTGTTCGACCAGCAGAAGAAGCGACAAAGTTCACCAAACTGCGGTTGACCAGTTTATCGAGGCGGTCGAGGGCTTCGCCGTCGTCATCCACGCCCCAAACGGCTTGGGCATTTTGCAGGTGGAACGGGGCGGTAAAGACGGAGAGCAGGCGGAAAGCCTTTTTCAGGTCGTCGGGCAGCAGGTCGTAAGAGAGCGAAAGCGAGGCTTCCACGTCCAGGTCGCGGTCGCCCTCGCGCTTCAGCCTTTCCAGCCGTGTGCGTTCGTCCTGCAGGCGGGAAATCAACCGCGCGGGAGTCCACACAGCGCTCTCCTCCAGGATGGAAGCCGCAACGCGCAGCGCAAGCGGCAGGAAGCCGCATAGTTTCGCCAGCGTTTTCACCTCCGCTTCGGAGGCTTGCTCCAGTTTCTTAGAGGCGTTCCGCAGGAATTGAAGCGCCTGCGCCTCCGGGAGGACGTCCAGCCGCAGAGGGGTGAAGCCAAACTCAGTCAAACTGAAATGGCGGCGCGAGGTGACGATGGCCGCCGAGGGCGCGGGCGGGATGAGCGGGCGCACCTGGGCGGCGTCCGCGGCATTATCGAGCAGGAGCAGGGATTTGTTCTGCGCGAAGGTCTGCTTATACAGTCCGCGCAGTTCGGCGAAGTCATCGGGGAGTTTTTGATTGGGGTAGAACGGTTCGAGCAGGCGGCGCATGGCGTCTTCGGATGTGAGCGGAGCGGGGTCCGCGCCGCGCAGGTTGATTTCCATGCGGGCATCGGGGTAGTCCACTGCCAGTTCCTGCGCCAGTTTGCGCGCCAGTTCGGTCTTGCCGATGCCGCCTCCGCCGGTCACGCCGCTGATGAGCGCGCCGCGCTCGAAGGAGGCTTTGAGTTGCGCCAGTTCGTCCTCGCGCCCGATGAAGTCGCTCACGGGCGGAGGGATGGTGACGAGGGAGGAAATCACGCTCTGCGGGACCTGACCCTTTGCAATCAATGCCCTGACCAATTCAAGCAATTCTTGGACGATGGCAAGGATTTGTTCGGTGCGCTCGTCCGTGCGCAGGACAGCGAGGCGAGTAATGAGTTCGGCGTAGCCGTCCACTTTGAGCAGGCGCACCCGCAGGCAGTTCAGGTAGAGCGCGGCGGCTTCGCGCAGTTCGGCAGGCGTGAATTTACCCTTCCAATCATCGGCGATGTAACGCTTCAGATGGTCGGCGAGATAATCTTCGTGGAGATGGTCGGGCAGGCTTCGCAGGGTGGACTGGAACAACTCGCGGTCAAAGAGCGGGAAACTGGCAACTGCCTGGGTGAGTTCATCGTTGCCGAGTTTTTCTTTTGCCTTTGCGCGAAAATCGCTTTCCGCCCCTTGCGCGGCTTCGAGCAGTTGCCGCTTCACGCGCGGCTGTTTGAGGTAGTCCCCCAATGTATCTTTGAATGTTCCGATGGCGGATTCGACGAGGGAGTCCGCAGGCTTGGGGAGCAAGCCCGGCAAAAACTCAAGGAGAAACT
This sequence comes from Anaerolineales bacterium, assembly GCA_035574015.1. GTDB lineage: Bacteria > Chloroflexota > Anaerolineae > Anaerolineales > Villigracilaceae > Defluviilinea. The sequence goes on along the minus strand of DATLZK010000084.1, from coordinate 137,230 downwards.
CTGCAACATGTTCGGCGGGCGCTTTGGGCATGACGGTCCCTCCTGTGGGAGGTCAGCGGGAAAGGACTTTTGCAAATTGTACCCCCATTGTAAAACAAGTAGCACAACTCCTGGGAGTTGTGCTACAGAGCCGTGTGGCGGATAACTCTCGAGTGCGCATCCAACGCTCCCCTCTCTCACAATGAGGGCTGGGGGTGAGGGGCAGTCGCGATATTTGAAGAGGAAGACAAACCTCAATGAGTGCGCCGCCTGTAAGGATGAAAATACTCGAATGTGATTTGCGCTACCAGCCAGATCACAGCCGCCAGCACGAGGGCGGCGATCCACTTCAAGATTGTAAACATGACAGGACTCCTTTTGAAATACTCGATGTTTGATTACATGACGGGGAAACCGAAAAAAGTAACAGGTCACTTTCCTGTGTCTCAAAACAAACAAAAAGCCTGCCGATCCCTCAGCAGGCTTCATGCACAAACGATTCAACCGCTCAACTACACCGCTTTCTTCTCCGGCACCTCCAGCACCTGATCCACCACACCGTACTCGACAGCGGCTTTGGCGTCCATGTAATAATCGCGATCGCTGTCGCGTTCGATGACCTCGAGCGGCTGACCCGTATGCTTGGCGAGAATGCCGAGCAACAACTCTTTCAAGCGCAGAATTTGCCGAGCCTGGATTTCAATATCCGTCGCCTGACCCTGCGCGCCGCCAAGCGGCTGATGCATGTGAATCGTCGCATGGGGCAGGGCATAACGACGTCCCTTCGTACCCGCGGCGAGCAAAACGGTCCCGAAAGAAGCGGTCACGCCCACCGCCACTGTGCTGATCGGATTCGTGATCATTTGCATCGTATCGTAAATGGCCAACCCGGCATAAATCACACCCCCCGGCGAATTGATATACATTTGAATTTCCTTCTCCGGGTCCTCATGATTCAAATAAAGCAACTGTGCCACAATCAAATTGGCAACCTGATCGTCAATCGGCGTACCGAGAAAGATAATGCGCTCCTTGAGAAGCAACGAATAAATGTCGTAAGCGCGTTCGCCGCGCCCAGACGACTCGATGACCATTGGAATAACGTTTTTGAAACTTGAGTTCATGGCGACTCCTTTTTTACCGATCATACCTGCGTCACATTGGAATCGTGTTAGAAAATGCAGATCACGACTCCGCTTCATTCTCAGCCGGAACCGACTCCGCCTCATCGGCTTTTGCCTCGCTTTGGGCTTTTTCCGCCTCACGCTCTTCGGGCGACTTGTACTCGCCCACGGCAATAGACTTCAACACATCGAGCGCGCGGCGGGTAAGCACACGATTTGCCGATTGCACGGCAATCGCCTCCGCCAATTGCCGCTGTCCCTGCCGTCCACCGCGCACCTTGCGGACATCAAAGCCATGCATCGCCAATTCATTTATTGTGTCGTTAAACTCTGCATCGAGTGCTTTGCTATCTACCTCGATTTTCTCCCGACGCACAATCTCATCCAGAATCAGAGAACGTTCCAGTCGCTTTTTGACAACCGGTCTCACCTCCTCTTCGAGAAAGCGCTCACGCGTGGTATTGCGGATTTTGAAATAGGTCTCCAAATCCATACCCTGCTGGGCGAGGCGCTGCGTGAGTTCATCTAGCACGTGCTCTTCCTCATGCTCAAGCGTTCGCTGGTGATACTTGAACTTCGCACCCTCCCGGATTTTTTCGAGCAAATTGTCGAAGTATTGATCGTCGTAATCATCTTTGGAAGCAATTTCCACATTCTTTGCCACCGTCTCGCGCAATTGCTCGAGAGTTTCGCCTGCGCCAACCGTCTTGGCAAAGTCATCATTCAATTCGGGCAGGGTCACTGAATGCACTGCCTTCACTACGACTTCCATTTCGACTTCCTTGCCACGCAGTTCCTCCACATACCAATCTTCGGGAAAGGTATGTTTGATGATTTTCGTATCCCCCGCCTTCAAACCGACCAGTTCTTGCGCAAAGCCGGGGTAGGGCCACTCGTTCTCGCGCGCGTTCTTGCGAATATACGCCGCAAATTCTGGCCGATTTAATTCCGTCGTCTCAGATTTGACACTCACAAGGACATAATCGCCCTCCTGCGCTTCACGCTCCACGCTCTCGGTTGTGGCATACACTTCACGAAGATCCTCGAGGGCGGCATCCACTTCCTCTTTCGTGGGAGCAGACCATTCGTACGGAAAACGAATCGAATGGTAATCGCCCAGGTCCACCTCTGGGGCGAGAGGCACGCGGAAAATCAGTCTCGGCGGGTCCAGCGATTCAATTGCTTCGAGCGTACCCGGCGCGCCCGGTTCCACACCGGCTTCCTTGAGAATATTTGGATATTGCTCATCTACAAACAGATCAATTGCCTGCTCGACAATTGCTTCTTCACCATAGGTGCGGACGACGATCTCATAAGGCGCCTTGCCCGGACGGAAGCCAGGAATCCTGCCGCGCTCGGCAAACTTGCGCGCCGCGCGTCTCTTATAGGCGTTCATCTGTTCCGCCTCGAGTTCAACTACCAGTTTGGCTTCGTGATTTTCTTCGATTGTCTTTTGGATGTTCAAGTTATTGCTCCGTTATACTCTCCTCTCTTGTGGCAGAGAGGATTGGAATAGAGGTCAATGGGGACGGTGGGAATCGAACCCACACGCCTTGCGGCACATGATCCTAAGTCATGCCTGTCTGCCAGTTCCAGCACGTCCCCATCATGTCGCTCTGTGAAGGTATGAGCATCATGGGCGGCGAAATTATATCGTGAAATTTGGATTTGCGATTTTCGATTCGGGTATAATCCCCTGCCTGATCTCTTCATTGGAGTATTGCATTGAGCCGCTTAATCAAAACTGAAACTGCCGGAAAAGACCGAACGCGTCTTTCTAAATCCATTGTACTGGCACTGCGCGAACTAGCAAAGCAAAAGGAAGCGACGCCCGAAGCCAAGGACCTCATGGCTTTTATTGCGCTGGCTTTGCAAATCATTGCCGAAGGGATTGACGAATCCGTCGCCGCCTGGGAAAGGCGGGGATACTGGGTCAAAGCCGACCGCTTCCGCATGGAATGGATGTGGGCCGGGCAGGTTGCCGAAAAATTGAAATCTGCACTGCTGAAGGAAGATTGGGGAACAATTGCCGCGCTCTTGCCGCAGATCGGCATGAAACTGCAAAAGATCCAATTACCCGAAAGCCATCGCTTGGGTAAACCCTGGGTGGGAGCGTATAAAAGGTTGAAGGAAGGAGGATAAAAATTTCTGCCTATCTCTCAGCCGCTTCGAGAAGTCGGGTGAGATGTAATTCTGTGTTGTTCAGCAATTCGATCATCAATTCGCGAATATGTTTGTTGAGAAAGTGATGCTCCAATGTGGAAAGCGGCAGAAAGCGCGCTCCTGCAACGACATGAATACAGTTCGACGCGCCGCATAAACAGATGAAGGGAGCATCCATCTCCCATTCGGTGGAGGGGTAAAAGAAAGTAAGTTCCTCACCTGCCTGAATATCGCGGCAGGCAACCATGATTAATCGTTCGGTGTCGAGGATGACATTTGGGTCGCAAGAGTGATTAAGCGCGGCAAGTTTTCCAACGTTCGTGTGCCGGTCACGCCCGATCTGGACAGTATAACGGTTGGGCTTGCTAACCACTTTTTCAGTGGGGATTTCGCAAATAATCTCGCCTTTCCTGTATGCCTGCTTCGTGATCAAACTTCTGAATTTATTTTCCGTTTTAATTGTTAGGGTATCCATCGAAGCCATCTCTTCACATCCTTTCACTGTTCATGGATCAAGATATGTTGACGTCAATCGTTTTCGCGCGCATGAACATCAATCAATTCGATAATAGTATAACGATAACGATTGGAAATACAAGAGGAAAACAGGTTTATTTCGATAAATTTTAAGATAACGTCCCTCACACTCCCCCTCCCCAAAAGACTAGGTTCACAACTATCCATTCTCCTGATGTAATGGATTTGAAAATACGATAACATCCATTCAAGATAAACACTCGCATCCGAAAGTCTATTATCAAGACGCTGAGTTCAAGGAAAGTATTGAAACATGTTATAGTTCAAGGAGAGTCAAATGTCTGCCCTAAAAGAGTTCTCCAATGGTCTCATCAAGGCTGTTGAAAAAGGCAGTGATAGCACCCTCCTCGTAGACGCGCGCAAACGCTATCCTGCGAGCGGCATTGCCTATGCCGAAGACCTTGTGCTTACTGCTGACCATGTGGTGACGCGTGAGGAAAACATCCAGGTTCTATCCCCCACAGGAAAATTGCTCAACGCCACACTTGCCGGCAGAGACCCCGGTTCCGATCTTGCCCTATTGCGCCTTACAGAAAAGGCACTGACACCGGCAAAGACCTCGAACGAAATACAAGTTGGTCAACTTGTGCTGGCGTTGGGGCGCCCCACCGAAAAAGGTGTGCAAGCCTCCTGGGGTATCATCACCGCCACTGGCGGACCAGTGCGCACCTTTCGCGGCGGCTTGCTCAATGAATATATCCAATCCGAAACGAAAAATTATCCCGGCTTCTCCGGTGGACCGCTCATCAACACCGAAGGAGAAGTACTGGGCATCAACACCTCCGGCCTCACGCGCGATTCGCTGCTGACCATTCCGGTCAAAGTCGCGTGGCGCATTGCTGAGGCACTTGCCCGACATGGCGCAGTCAAGCGCGGTTATCTGGGCGTCCGCACACAGCCGGTGGAAATCCCCGAAGCCTCACGCAAAGCCCTCAAACGTGAACAGCAAAGCGGCTTGCTCATCCTCTGGCTCGAAGAAGGCGGCCCCGCGCACAAGAGCGGTTTGCTCGTCGGTGATATTCTTGTCGCAGTCGGTGGTCAAATTGTGGAAGATACTGATGATCTCTTCGCCGCCCTCAACAGCGAAACTGTCGGCAAAGCCATCGCGGTAGAGGTACTGCGCGGCGGCAAACCCGAAACGATTCAAGTAACGGTAGGTGAGAGAAAGTGATTCGCGTTCTGCTCAGCGTCACCTCGCCTGCTTTGCGCGCGGGATTGCACGCTCTGCTTGCGGCGGATGAGCAAATCCGAATCGTGGGCAATTCATTGGAGGAAGAAAGCGAAGCGGATGTGATCATCACCACGTCCGCTTCGCACGCCTCCTTCCCAGATAACGAAAGGGGGACCTTGCCCCGGGCGGCGATCCTACTCCTGAGCGACGATCCGCTCGAGGTCCGGGAAATGAAGCGCACACACAAAGTGTGGGGGGCTCTCCATCCAGATGCCTCCGCTGAAGAGTTGAACGCGGCGGTACGCGCGCTGTCACAAGGGCTCATTGTTGGCGCGCCGACGTTATTATGGGAAGAAAACGAGCCGCCCTCTCACAGTCCACTCACAGAAAGAGAGTCGGAGGTGTTAGAACTGCTTGCTAGAGGGATGGCAAACAAACAAATCGCTGCCGCATTGGGCATCAGCGAGCATACGGTGAAGTTTCATGTCTCATCTATTTACAGTAAATTGAATGTAACTAACCGTGCCGAAGCCGTGCGCGAGGGGCTGCGCGGCGGGTGGCTTGCGCTATGAGGTGATTTTGAACTGGCCCGCCGTCTTGCGGGGGCTTCACACTGACGTTATTGCCACACAGCACAAGTGATACAATATTGCAAATCCATTCGACTTGCAATGACGAAACAGGAGCGTGCAATATGTTGAAAGAAGACGATCTCCGCGAGACCCTCAATGAAACTGCAAAGCAAATCACCTCACTCGATGACAACCCGCGCACATGGCTTTCGTGGATGGTGTATCTGTTGGCGCGCCTCGAAGAACGGGCCACATTGGGAGGTCCGGCAAACCGGGATTCGTATCTTGAAATGTTATCTGCCCTGCAGGATGAGATCCGCAATCGCATCAGAACGGGAGGGTGGAACTAATCTTACAGATAAATGCGGATAAATTGATTCAAACTCATCGCGATTTTCATCAAACTCAGCGTTGAACGATTTTATGGAAGAAGTTTCAATCGGTGTGGTAAGAGGGGAGCGTGGCTTATCCAAACAAAAGGACATCATCGAATCCTATGATCCCCTCAAACATTAAAGCATTGATCCTCGATATGGACGGCGTGCTCTGGAAATCAGACGCGCCGATCGGTGATCTTCCCAGCATTTTCAAGCGCATGCGCGCGCGCGGGCTCAAATTTGTCTTCGCGACGAATAACGGCACAAAGACCCCCGAAGAATATCAACAGAAACTGGCTACTCTGGGCGTGGAGGTAGAACCATCGCAGGTGGTGACTTCCGCGCTGACAATTTCATTTTTGCTCGCGCAAAAATACCCGCCTGGGACGAAGATATTCATGATCGGCGAGAACGGTATTCGCAAAGCATTGGAAGAAAAAGGTTTTGAAGTGGTCAGTATAGAAAACGCGAGCGATGCGCAAGCGGTCGTCATGGGCATTGACCGGGAGATCAATTTTTGGAAAGTTGCCGAAGCAACCCTGCTCGTGCGCAGGGGAATTCCGTTCTACACCACAAACACCGATAGAACATTCCCTACGCCGCGCGGGGAAATCCCCGGTTCGGGCGCGTGGGTTTCTGTTATTACAACCGCTACGGGTGTACAGCCCATTGTCGCAGGCAAGCCCTTTCCTTATTTGATGGAATTGGCTTTGGAACGCCTCGGCACACGAAAAGAAGAAACACTGGTTGTCGGCGATCGCCTGGAAACGGATATCGCCGCAGGTCAGGCAGTGGGATGTCCCACGGCGTTGGTACTGAGCGGCGTATCCACACGTGAGGAAGCAGAAAAATGGAAACCCGCGCCAGACATCATCGCCGGCAGTTTAAGCGAGTTGATTGGATAGGTCAGGATCACCTCCACAACTCCTCAGCCACATCCTCCAATCCCAATTCCACCAACTTCTCGCGCGAGGGCTTTCCTGTTTCTTTGTCCCACCCACGCGCTTCGTAATAGGCGCGCAGCATCCCCTGGAGATCAGGCACAAAACCTGCTGAGTTCCCATCGGGGAATGGCTCAAGCAAAACCTTTGGCAGCCTGTCGTTTGCCGCAGTCAAGCCCATGCGGTTATTGATGGCGCGCTTGAGATTCCAGGCACGCTCGCCCGCTTTCATCATGTCGTCAATTGTCCATTCCAAGCCGCAAGCGGCATTGATCAATTGAACTATCATCTTCGGTTCGGCGTTCGCAAAAATACACATTACCAATGAATTGAAAATCGAACGCCAATCCTGATGACGCGCCACACTGGCTGCCTTTTCTGCTTGCGCATGAGGAGAAAAATATTGAATGCCCAATTCCTCCTGCGCATGCCCCCAATCTACGAAGAAATAATCGGACTGATTATGACACGCCCCGCGCGGGCTGGTTGCGTACACCAGTGCCATGCCCGAAACCCCCCGCGGATCATGGTATGCGACCTCCAGCCCATTTACCTGAACAGCCTCCTCTTCCGCGCCAAAATGTGCGGCGAACCGTCTTGCGCCCTGCGCCATGAGATCGCCAATCCCCTCTCGCGAACCGATCATGCGAACAAGCCATTCGATTGCATCCACATCTCCCCACCTCAAGGCGACTCCACCGGTATCTTTTTCAGTGAGGATCCCCTGTTCAAAAAGATGAAAGGCAAGTCCAATCGTATTGCTCGTGCTGATCGTATCCATGCCGTAGTGGTCGCACAACTCACCCAGATCAACGATGGCTTCGAGATTATCGTTCAACAAATTTGCCCCGAATCCCACTATCGTTTCATATTCGGGACCTTTTCGCTTCCCTGTGTCATTCGGCAATTTCACCACTCGTCCGCAAGCAATCACACATCCCTGGCACGCGCTGCGCCCCACCAAAATCGTCTCGGTCATCTTCGCGCCCGAAATATTATCCACGTTTGGGAAGGAGCCACTGGTGTAATACTTGACCGGCATTGCGCCAAGATACTCTGCATAATTTGCCGCACCGCTCGTTCCCAGATCGCGCAATACCTTCGCTTCGTTATCTTCCTTCAACGCGCGGTTTGCGGCAGAACGCAAGGATTTATAACGCGGCAAATCGAAGAGAGGAATTTCACCTCTGCCGCGCACGGCAATCGCCTTAAGATTTTTTGCTCCCATCACTGCGCCCAAGCCTGTGCGTCCTGCCATTCGTCCATGATCACACATGATGGACGCAAACAGGACGCGCCTCTCTCCTGCAGGACCGATCACACAGACTCTCGCAGATGGATCGCCGACCTCCTCTTTGATTCGAGTCTGCGCCTCATACGTATTCTTCCCCCACAAGTGCGCTGCATCGCGGACCTCGAGCCTGCTTCCGTTTAACCAGAGATATACCGGTCCTGAGGCTCTTCCCGTGATCCACACTCCATCGTAACCGGCTGCGCGCAGTTCGGGTCCCCAAAAGCCTCCGATGTTGGATTCCGCCCATAGTCCGGTGGCGGCTCCCTTTCCGCAGACCACGAAGCGCCCCGTTGTGGGACCGGAGGTGCCGGTCAGCGGTCCCGTCAAAAAGAGTAGAGGCGCCTCCTCTGAAAGCGGATCCAGTTCTTTCGAGAGCGCTGAATATAAAAGACGCGCCGCAAGCGACGCGCCGCCGAGAAAATCCCTTTCCCAATGTTTGGGAATTTGATATTCTTCCACCTGACCAGAGGTGAGATTGATTTTGAGAATAGGCTGCATACTGGTTACCGCTACAGGATCGCTTCCGTCACTTCCTGTGCGCAACGAACAAAATCCAACACCGTTGGCACATTGCGCATCATATATCCCATACTTCCCTTGACCTTCAACTTGTTCGTCATCATTGCGGTCATGGGATTGAGTTTTCCGCTGAGGATGGCGGTGATGTTGCTATAGGTGGCGGTCAAGACAAAAGTTGGGTTTGGGTGAGCATCCGGTGCAGGCTTGTATTCTGCCTTTCGGCATTTCCCGTGCCAGAGGTCCAGATAGAACGTGAGTTGCTCCTTGAGATTGCCGTCCGGCTCGATGAAGAAGAACAAGTCCCCCTCCCAATTCCTGGCAATTTGTGCATAACGTTCGTCGGAATTCAACTTTTCTTCGAGACTTTTCAACCATTCCTCACTTGGAAAGACAGCCGACATGAGAATGCCTCCGTGGATTTAATAATCCATTTGATGAGAGTCGCTCAAAATGCGAATAACTGATTCTACCATTTCAAAAAATACAAACTCTTGCACAATTGTGGAAAATAGTCTATCCTTAAGTCTCAAAACGCGATGGTATTCATCGCACGGCAATTCACCGATTGCCTCAAACCTACACCTTCTCGGAGGAGAAAATGAAAAAACTGTATCACCTATTGGCTGTGAGCATTATTGCCGCGCTCGTGCTGACAGCCTGTGGAGGCGGCGCGCAAGCCGAGGACCTGCTCGGCGCAATCAAGCAGCGCGGGTATATTCTCGTCTCGACCGATCCCAACTATGCGCCTCAATCTTTCCTCAATACTGAAGGCAAACGTCCCGATAATACCAAATGCCCGTCCGATGCCCTGACAACCGCTGAAATGCAGGGCTTCGATGTGGATGTTGCCATCGCGATTGGCAATGCCCTCGGTGTGGAAACCTGCTTTGCCACTCCCTCCTGGGATGCCATTACTGCGGGCAATTGGGCAGACAAATGGGACATCAGCGTTGGTTCGATGACCATCACCACTGCTCGCCAAAAAGTGCTCGATTTCAGTGTTCCCTACTACTACACACCGGCGGTCGTGGCGGTCCGTGCCAATTCGGGCATCACCTCCCTCGAGCAATTGGAAGGTCAGGCGCTTTGTGTCGGCACAGCCACCACCTATGAGGCGTGGCTCAATCATGATATGGAAGGCTTGGGCTTGCCTGAATCCTCCATCTATGCAACAGCGCCCAATGTGACCGTTGTGTCACTTGAGACCGACCAGGAATGCGCCCAGGCCATCGCGGCAGGACGCGAGGACTTCGTCGGTTATGTGACTTCGGAAACGGTGGTGGATGCGAATATTGCCGAGGGCTTCCCGGTTGTCAAATTGGGTTCGCCGGTATTCTCTGAGGAACTCGCCGCCGCGCTGGACAAATCATCCAGCCTGCCCACCGCCACCCTGCTCGCCGAGGTGAATCGCGTCATCACCCAGATGCACGAGGATGGCACCCTCTCCGAACTTTCCCTCAAGTGGTTCAATGTTGACCTCACCCAGGCGCCCAACAAATAATATTTTGCAAGATGCGATGGAGGGAAGCGGAAAAATCCGCTTCCCTCTCTAAAAAATAAATCTGCCCCCCCTGCATCAGTCTAAATGATATGTGCAAGGGATAATCCTGAGTAAAAGGAATTCCCTATGAGTTCCACTTCACAAGCAGGAGTCCGTACGGAAAAATCCCACGTTGAATTGCTTCACGAGGCACAACTTCGCAAGGCTCAGCAGTTCAGGCGAAATGTCACCTTGTCATGGGGCATTCTCTTTCTGCTTCTCGTCTACCTTTTCAGCGGGCAAAGTTTTCTCGGCTTCAAAACCATTCAACTGGATTACGAATTTATCCGAAATAACGTCAGCTTTATTGCAGGGGGAATCGGACAGACACTTCTTGTTTCGTTTCTTTCCATCACGTTAGCCACCTTTCTCGCTTTGCTTGCTGCGCTGGGTCGCCTTTCAAACATTCCGCCCATCTACGCGCTCAGCACCTTTTACGTTTCGCTCATTCGTGGCACACCGCTATACCTGCAAATCTTTTTCTTCTTCCTCGCTCTGCCACAAGTGGGCATCGTTCTGACAGGATTATTTGCGGGCGTCATCGCGCTTGGACTCAACTATGGTGCATATATGAGCGAGATTTTTCGCGCGGGTATTGCCTCGGTCGGCAAAGGTCAGCGTGAGGCGGCGATGGCATTGGGTATGACACCCTGGCAGACTATGAAGCGCATCGTTTTCCCTCAGGCATTGCGCTTCGCCATTCCCCCTATCGGTAATGATTTTATTGCTATGACCAAAGACTCGGCGCTTGTCTCCGCCACCGGCTTTGTTCATGAAGTCATGTGGCGAGCGACAAAGGTCGGGCGCGCCCAATTCAATAACCTGGAAGCCCTCATTATCGCCGCCATCTTTTATTGGATTATGACCATCGTCCTCACCTACTTTCAAGGTATCATCGAAAGCCGCCTTGCCAAAGGAGAGCGGTGAAAAATGGCGCCAATCGTCAAACTCACCAATCTCAATAAATACTTCGGTCTCCTTCATGTTCTGAAAGATATTTCTCTGGAGGTCCAGCCGCGCGAAGTGGTTTGTATAATCGGGCGAAGCGGCTCCGGCAAAAGCACGTTATTGCGATGCATCAATTTCCTCGAAGACCCCTCGCGCGGCGAAATCGAAGTAGATGGAATCCGCGTCGAGATTCAAAACGGCGTACACAAACACCATCGGCAAGCCATCCATGAAATTCGCTTGAAAACAGGCATGGTCTTTCAGGAATTCAATTTGTTCCCACACATGACCGTGCTGGAAAATGTCATCGAGGGACCGGTGACCGTCAAGGGAATGGATCGCAAGGAGGCGATTGCCCTCGCAGAAGAAAATCTTGACAGCGTGGGAATGCTCTTCAAGAAGAACGAATATCCCAGCCGACTTTCCGGCGGACAAAAACAACGCGTGGCTATCGCACGCGCCTTGACCATGCAACCCAAGGTCATGCTCTTCGATGAGCCCACCTCTGCGCTCGATCCCGAGTTGATCGGCGAAGTGTTGAACGTCATGAAGAAGGTTGCGAAAGATGGCATGACCATGCTCGTGGTTACGCACGAAATGGGCTTTGCGCGCGAAGTTGCAGATCGTGTACTGGTCATGGCAGATGGCGAGATTATCGAAGAAGCAACGCCGGAAGAACTTTTCAGCAATCCCAAAGATCCGCGTACCAAAGCGCTCATCGAACGTTACCGCTCTGGAGGGCGATAATGCTCGTAGCGCTCACACGCGAGGTCAGTCCGCGTTTCAATGAATGCGAGATCACCCACATCGAGCGGACACCGATTAATGTGGAGATCGCCCGCGCGCAGCATCGTGAATATGTGAACGCCCTGAAAAGCCTCGGTTGCGAAGTGGTAGAACTCCCTCCTCAAGCAGACCTGCCCGATTCCGTCTTTGTTGAAGATACAGCAATCGTTCTGCCCGAAGTTGCCGTCATCACCAATCCGGGCGCCGATTCTCGCAAGCCCGAAGTCGAATCCGTTGCCAGCGTCTTGTCCGCGTATAGACCGCTTTTGCGCGTTCGTGCGCCCGCTACGTTGGATGGTGGCGATGTGCTTGTATTGGGCAAAAAGATTTACGTCGGTTTCTCTACACGGAGCAATCAGACTGCAATTGATCAGTTGAACGAATTGCTTGGAAGATTTGGATATGTCGTCAGCGGCGTTGAAATACGCGATTGTCTGCATTTGAAATCGGCGATCACGCGCGCAGATGATCACACCTTGCTCGTTAACAAGAACTGGGTGGATACGCGCCCGTTTGAGGGTTTCGATCTGATCGAAGTGCATCCATCCGAACCGTTCGCCGCAAATTGCCTGCCGATCAACAGCAAAATCATCTTCCCTGCGGCGTTCCCAAAAACGCGAGAAAGGCTCGAGGCGCGTGGCTTCAGCGTCAAAGTCGTAGAGGTGGATGAACTGGCAAAGGCAGAAGGCGCAGTGACTTGTTGTAGTTTGATCATCGCCGATTAAACGGGAGCAGGCAAAGCCTGAGTCAGACGCGCATGTGTCATCCTTCAAAACAAAAATCCCCGCACACAATCGGGGATTTTTTCTTTCAGTGCGCTGGAGAGGACTTGAACCTCCACGCCTTGCGGCACATGGCCCTCAACCATGCCTGTCTGCCAATTCCAGCACCAGCGCCCAAGCACGCCGTATTATAATCGGCTTGCTTTGCTTGTCAAGCAAAACCATAAATAATGATTGAGGGAACCGCATGACTCGAATCGTTGTAGATGCAATGGGAAGCGATAACTTTCCCAAACCTGATGTGGAAGGCGCGTTGATGGCGGCGCGCGAATATGGCGTGGAGATTTTTCTCGTCGGTGACGCTTCAAAGATTCAGCCGATACTTGATTCCGTTGGTGGGGCGAATCTTCCCGTGCGCGTGGTCCACGCCCCCGAAATGCTGACCATGGAAGATAAGGGCGAGGAACTCGTTATGAAAGCGCGCCACAAGGATGCGCAAAACTCCATGGCTGTGGGCATTGACCTGGTCAAAAACGGCGAAGCGGATGCCTTCGTCACAGCAGGCAATACCGGCGCAGCAATGGTCACCGCCCTCTTTCGTTTGGGACGTATTCGCGGTGTGGATCGTCCTGCGTTAGCCGCTCCCTTCCCCACCGCAAAGGGTATCTGTACGGTTCTGGATATTGGTGCAAATCCCGATTGCAAGCCAGAGAATCTTTTGCAATTTGGAATCATGGGCAAAGTGTATGCCGAACGTGTACGCGGCTTGAAAAATCCGCGCGTGGGGTTGATCTCGAATGGAGAAGAGGCAGGCAAGGGGAGTGAACTTGTGAAAGGCGCCTATCCTCTGCTCGCCAATGCCGCTCTCAACTTCATCGGAAATGTCGAAGGCAAAGAAATTTTCAACGGCCACGTGGATGTTGCCGTGACAGATGGATTTACTGGCAATGTCTTTTTGAAGTCTTCAGAGGCGGTTGCCAAATTGCTGATCGAGAAAATCCGTGAAGCAATAAAAGAAGGGGGCCCGCTTGCCATGCTCGGCGGCGCGCTCATTCGCCCGGCTATGGGCAGGGTGCGCAAACTGCTCGATCCATCGGAAGAGGGCGCGGCGCCTCTACTTGGCGTAAACGGGCTTGTCTTCATCGGTCATGGGCGCTCCGATGCCACTGCGATCAAGAGCGCGGTGCGCGTGGCAAAAGAGGCGGTGGAGTCGAAAGTGCTGGATGAAATCAAATCGGCCATCGAGGAAAGCCTGAAGAAATAATTCTCACCCGATCTTCCCTACTCTGGAAAAGAGAAGACATGAAAATCATCAGGAATGAAAAACTCATCAAACGCAATGCGAAAATCGGACAATGGACAAGTCTGGGAGCGCTGGTGGTGCTGGGCGTAGGAATGTACATTTCATTTACGCGTGTGGACCTGTTTGCCTATTCCATCGCGGCGCTCCTTGTCGGCTTTACGCTGACTCAAATCGGCATGTACATGGGTAACCGCTATGGACGCCGTCCACGCCTTGATGAGAAACTGGATGCCGGGCTCAAAGGTTTGCCCGGCGAATTTGTGATGTACCATTACACGACGCCAGCCTCGCATTTACTCGTGGGTCCGGCAGGAATTTGGGTAATCATGCCCTATCATCAGCGCGGAGTGGTGACATACAAAAAGAATCGCTGGCGCATCAGTGGCGGCGGTTTTCTTCAAGCATATATGCGCATTTTCGGCCAGGAAGGTCTCGGACGTCCTGACTTCGAAATTGCAGGCGAAATCGAAGCACTCAGGAAATACCTCGCCAAACACATGGATGAAGCACAAATCCCAGAAATCCGGGCGCTGATGGTCTTCACCAGCGATAACGTCGAGATTGAAGCCGAGGGGGCTCCCCTTCCCGCCATGAAATTAAAGCAGATCAAAGACTTCTTCCGCCAAAAGGCGAAAGAGAAGCCAATCACCCCTGCACAACTTGCGGCGGTGAAAGCCGCCCTGCCCAGCGCGTAAAGTGTTTTAGCGATCCACACCGTCCCACAGGTGACCAACGCTTTTATGATACACTTGTTCTATGAATTCAATCGTAGCCATAGACATCGAAACAACCGGCTTGAACGAAGAGCGTGATGCCATCATCGAAATTGGAGCGGTGAGATTCAAAGGGCATCGCGTAGAGGATGAATGGTCCTCCTTGATTAATCCAAACCGGCACGTTCCAGAATTCATCACAGCCCTGACAGGCATTGATGATGCCATGCTTCGTCAGGCACCGCGCTTGCGCGATGTGGCGGGAGAATTAACAGAATTCGTCGGCGACGCCCCCCTGGTAGGGCACAATATTCGCTTCGATCTTGGCTTTTTACAAAAAGCAGGGCTTTTTCAGTTCAACGAAGTCATTGACACCTATGAATTGGCATCCGTGCTGATACCCACAGCCAGCCGCTACAATCTGGGCGCGCTGGGGAGGCAACTTGGCATCCCGCTTCCTGCCACACACCGCGCGCTGGATGACGCAAAGGTCACCATGGCAGTTCTGAATAAACTTTTTGAACTGGCGCACGAACTGCCTCTCGATCTGATTGCCGAAATCGTTCAATTGAGCGAGCCCCTCGAATGGGATGCAGGCTGGTTCTTTCGTGAGGTCCTTCGTACGCGAGCCAAGGAGGGGATTCAATCGAAAAAGACCAAAAAGAAAGAAGCCCGCGTCTGGCTTGAGGAAGCAAATTATCCGCCTCTCGATAACCCCGAAAAGCCACTCCCGCTCGACGCGGATGAAGTCGCCTCCATTCTCGAATATGGGGGGCCATTTTCCCAATATTTCGATTCGTTCGAACAAAGACCCGAACAGATTGCCATGCTTCGCGCTGTGACCAATGCGCTTTCGTATGGAAGCCATCTGATGGTGGAAGCAGGCACCGGTGTTGGAAAAAGTTTTGCCTATCTTGTGCCAGCCGCATTGTTCGCTTTGCAAAACAATACACGCGTCGTTGTTTCGACCAATACCATCAATTTGCAAGATCAACTCATCCAGCGCGATCTGCCCAATTTGCAACGCGCCCTGAATCTCGATTTTCGTTATGCAGTGCTCAAAGGACGTTCGAATTATCTCTGCCCGCGCAAAGTGGAAAACCTGCGTCGCTTCGGTCCGCGCAATATAGAGGAAATGCGTGTGCTGGCAAAAATCCTGGTCTGGCAGATGCACAATCAAAGTGGGGATCGAAGCGAGATCAATCTCACGGGGCCGAGCGAACGCGAGGTCTGGAATCGACTGTCGGCGGAGGATGAAGCGTGTACCACCGAAACGTGCATCAAGCGCGCGGGCGGTGCGTGCCCTTTTCACCGTGCCAGGACCCTTGCGCAATCCGCCCATGTGTTGGTCGTCAATCATGCCTTGCTTTTATCCGATGTGGCAACGGGAAGTAAAGTTCTTCCTGAATATTCGCATCTCATCATTGACGAGGGACATCACCTCGAAGCGGCAACGACGAACGCGCTCTCATTCCGCTTTAGTCAATATGACCTGGAACGCATGATGAAGGAAATCGGCGGATCGAACGCGGGCTTGCTCGGGCGATTGCTCGGCGAGACGAAAGAGGCGCTTCGTCCCTCCGACTTTGGTCTGCTTCAGCAAAAGGTCTCGCGCGCCACCGATATGGCTTTCCGCATCGAACAACTCAACCGCGAGTTCTTCAACGCCCTGGGCGAATTTACGCGTTTACAGCGCGAAGGACAGCCGCAGTCCAATTACAACTGGCAGGCGCGCATTCTACCTGCCACGCGCACCCTCCCCCACTGGGACGAAGTGGAGATGACATGGGATGCTACCGATGAAACGTTGAAACTGTTGCTTGCCTCTCTCTCTGACCTTTATAACATCGCGGCAAATTTGTATGCTGATGGGCATGAGAATCTCGAAGATGTGATTGCGGACATCAGCAATGTGGCACGCCGCCTTGGCGAGGCGGAAGCAAATGTTACCGCCATGATCAGCAAACCTATGCCGGGCATGGTGTATTGGATTGAAGTGCAGCCCAATGGCGACAAACTCTCGCTGAACGCCGCACCTCTCAGCGTGGCGGCGCTGATCGAAAAATATCTCTGGCATGAGAAGCGATCTGTAATTCTGACTTCTGCCACACTGACCGCACACGGAGAATTTCAATATTTACGTAACACATTAGGCGCGGATGAAGCGGATGAAATGCAACTGGGTTCACCGTATGACTATGAGAGCGCGGCGCTGCTTTACATCGCGAATGACATCCCCGAACCGAATCAAAATGGCTACCAACAGGCCATCGAGCGCATCATCGTCCACACGGCCAAAGCTACCGGCGGGCGAATGCTTGTGTTATTCACATCCTACGCCGCATTGAAAAAGACCGCACAAGCCATCACCGCGCCGTTGGCGCGCGAGGAAATTTATGTCTATGAACAAGGTGATGGTGCTTCACCGAATGCATTGCTCGAATCATTCAAGGCTACAGAACGCGCCGTATTGTTGGGGACCAAATCCTTTTGGGAAGGCGTGGATGTACCGGGCGAAGCGCTTTCGATTGTCGTCATCACCAAACTCCCCTTTGATGTCCCTACTGATCCGCTTATTGCGGCGCGCTCTGAAATGTACGAAGACCCGTTCAACCAGTATTACCTGCCTGAAGCAATTTTGAAATTCAGACAAGGCTTTGGTCGGCTTATCCGTACTCAGTCTGATCGAGGCGTGGTCGCAATTTTGGATCGCCGTGTATTGACAAAGCAATATGGGCGCTTATTTTTGGAATCCCTTCCTCCTTGCACGGCGCGGCAGGGACCTGCAGCCAACCTTCCGCGTGAGGCGGCTAAGTGGCTGGGGATGTAATAGACTTTATCGGCAATAAGCAAGAGGTTCTGATTTTGCATCAAATTTACACGAATGACCCGAAGAATTCGCGCGATCAACAGACCAAAGATGACAAACAGGAAACTCACACTGTTGACGCCCAAATCTAAAGGGTGGCCCGAGATGCGATAGGCGAAATAAAGGTTGCATTGTATTCCACAGTACTAGGCAGGGACGATTAATTCGGGACCTTCGTTGGCAGGCGCGTTGACGAGCGTCGAGACGGGGTAGGCTGCCATGGCTTCGGCTGGGAAAGGCTTGATGAGCGGTTCCAGGCTTTCGGGAGTCTGAGGCGCAGGGTCCAGCCATTTGGCGTAATCGCGTGGATGCAGAATGACCGGCATCCGATTGTGAATAGGTTCCATCAGTTCATTCGGCACAGTGGTAATGATGGTGCAAGTCTTGATATTCGACCCATCAGGACTTTCCCATACATCCCACAACCCTGCAAAGGCAAAAGGTTTGCGATCTTTCATGTGAATGAAGTAGGGAATCTTGGCTCGTTTACCTGTGGAGGCTTTCCATTCGTAGAATCCATCGGCAAGGATCAAACAGCGTTTGTATTTGTATGCGCTGCGAAAGGCAGGTTTCTCCGCCAGCGTCTCACCGCGCGCGTTGATGAGCCGATTCCCAATGGATGGATCTTTGGCCCACATGGGAATCAATCCCCAAATGAAGAAATCGGCTTTGTTCATTCCATCGTTTGGAATGACAAGAACCGGCTGAGAAGGTGCAATGTTGAAGCGCGGCACGAAAGTTTTCGGGAATTCATACTCACCAAAAGTATCCTGCATGTCTGCGGGATTAACAGTCAAGGTAAATCGTCCACACATGGTTTCTCCTCAAATGAACAACGTGTTTCTGTCCAAAGTATAGCCGATATTCGCACTCACGCCTGGCGCGCGTCTAGCCACCTGGAGATAAAAAAAGATGAAGCGTGCCGAATTTACCCCAATGATTTTCTTAATCTTCGGAAATCTCCATCCCTGATCGTCATGCCAATAGCGTCGAGATGCTCCAGCAAAGCCTGCATGTATTTGCGCGAGGTACTGAAAAGATCGCGCGCTTCGGCAAGTGTGATTTTTCCGTTTTGCTCGATGACACTACGTATTTTTGTAACCATTACTTCGTAATCTGTTTTGCGAAAGACAATTTCTGAAGAGACCTGAACCAACTCGCCCAATTCTATCAATGCATTCAAAACTTCCTCTCCGATTTCTGCCCGGCATTCTCTGACACCCGGTGGATTGAACGGATTCTGCTCGAATTTTCGCATCAGTTCCCGGACCTTTGCCTGCGTACCGTTATCGAAGCGGACCTCGTGCCCGGGCTTGGCAAGGAAGGCAAGGTGATCGGCGAGCAGATGATCATGTGTCAGTTTTTTGATGAAGGCGTTGAAAGCGCGCGCCGGGAGGTTGAGTTTGCTTTTGAGTTCTTCGCGCGGAATGCCACGCCGCAAGGGATAATCTTTGTGATAGGTCTCAACGATTTGCATCGTTTTGTTTTGCAATTCATTCCAAAGTGAGCGAGGAACAACCAGCAGATCGCTGGAAGGAGAAGGATTTCCTTCCTCAAGGAAGAGCAAAGAATGGGTGTGCAGTAAATGAGCCAGCGCGGATTTGGCATCTGTAGTTTCCAGCCTGGAACGTGCCACCACATCTCGGATGGGTGCAATACCAAGCGAGAGCGCCGCGTCGAGCAAGATATCTGAGGGCGCGCCTTGCGCAAGAGATTCGAGCGACTTCAAAATGCTTTCATCGAAGCGTTTATGTCTGCCTCGAGGCTGTGGATCAACGATCATGCCGCCACCCAACGTTTCCGGCGGAGATGGACGCCGCAAGATATATCGGTCGCCGCGCACGGTGACAACAGGATGACGTAATTCAAGTTGGATCCATCCTTCTTCGCCGGGATACAGTTTCTCCACACCAAGCAGTCGTAAGCGAGCAAGCGTTTCGCTGGCACCAACGAAGAGTTTGACTTCATCACTATGTTTGATGGGTACAGAGGCATCCGGGAGGAGGCGAAAACGCGCGTCCAGTCTGCGTGTGGGTTGATATTGGCCGGGTTTGACGACGACATCGCCGCGATGGATTTGCGCTATATCAACACCGGAAAGGTTGATGGCTGTGCGCGAACCGGGGACGGCGGTCTCCTCTTTTTTCTTGTGTGTTTGAAGTCCTCTGATTCTGCCTCTTGCGCCGCCCGGCAGAATTTCCACTTCATCACCCACAGAGAAATGCCCATCGCTGAGTGTGCCGGTGACGACCACGCCGAACCCGCTCATGATAAAGGCGCGGTCAATGGGCAGTCGCGGACGACCAAGGTCCACGCGAGGCGGACTCTGTTCGAGAAGGGATTGAAGGTTGGAGACGAGGACATCGAGTCCACTTTTGGTTTTAGCGGAGACGCGCACAATGGGCGCGTTCTGCATAACGGTATTTCTTACGGCGGCGCGAATGTCCGCTTCCACGAGATCCAGCCAGGTGGAGTCAGAGGCGAGATCGGTCTTGGTAAGGACGATAAGGCCGGCGCGGATCTGCAGTAAATCTAAAATCGCGAGGTGTTCTTTTGTTTGCGGCATCACGCCCTCATCGGCCGCCACGACGAGGAGTGCGGCATCCAGCCCTCCGACACCTGCCAGCATATTTTCGATGAAGTCGCGGTGGCCTGGCACATCCACAATGCCCACCTCTTCGCCGTTCGGCAGGGTCATCCAGCCGAAGCCGAGTTCGATGGTCATTTCGCGTTCTTGTTCTTCTTTGAGGCGGTCGGGGTGAATGCCGGTGAGCGCCGCAATGAGCGTGGATTTTCCATGATCAACGTGACCGGCTGTGCCAATAACACGCATGGAGGTATTGTCTTCTTTCGTTGATATGGAAAGAGGAAGGAATCATGCAGGGAAGAGTTTACTTCTTTGTCTTCCTGGCCGTCTTCCCGTGTCCCATAATTCGTTCGTAAGATGAAAGCCATTCATGGGCCACGTTCATCAGTTCTTGAAGTTGCTGCTCGGTGACCTCTGAGGTTTGGTGGAGTTGGTCTTGAATGGTTTGGGTGGATTCCTGGAGGGCAGTAATGCGTTCCTCCAGTTTTTGGATTGCTTTGCGAATATCTTTGGCGCTCTCGTCTTGAGAGAGGGTATAACCGGTCCAGCGTTTTTGATCGTCGGCTTTGAAGGTGATCCATTCCTGGCGCAGCCGTTCTTCTGCCAGTCTTTGCATTTCGGTGACTTCATTGATACGCCGCTCGAGTTTAGCATTGAGTTCATTGTAGGTTTCCTGAGCACGCTTGGCCGCGCGCAGGGTCTCTTCGAGAGCCTGCGATTGCGCTTCAAGGGTTTCGACCTGTTTTTTGAATTCGTCGTATTTTTCGCGCCATTCCTTGTAGGCGCGCTCGCGGTCCACCTGTGCAATAGATTGTTTTTCAATGAACTCGATCTGCTGTGCTTTGCGTTCCGCTTCGGATGCCTGGAGTTCTTTGATGCGATTTTCTATGTTGCGCAAACTGTCTGCACTGAGATCGGCTTTGGCGCGCGCTTCGTCAATACGTTTGCGGAGGGCAATCAGTTCGCCTTGCAGATCGGCGATGCGCTTGGTGTCTTGTTTGCGGGTTTCTTCGAAGGCGCGCTGGATGCGTATCGCCTCTTCGGCGGCGCGTATGGCTTCTTCGATGGGCGGCTTCAAATCTTTGATTTCTTGATGGAGGCGTGCTTCTTCGGTGGCGCGGGCTTTGAGTTCGCGCTTGATAGATCCCAGTTCTGCAAGCACTTTCTGGATTTCGTCTATTTCCTTGTTAAGCGGCTCCAGGTCTTTTTGGTGCTGTTTGATCAGTTCCTTTTCGCGCTTTTGATATTTTTTTTCCAGTTCCTCGAGCGCTTTTTTGATTTCCTCCCGCTGCTTCGCCACAATGGCTTCGAATTGATCAATGCGCGCGTTGGCAGAGAGCAGATTGGCAATTTGCTTGTCCAGTGGTTTGATTTGTTTTGCCACCGCATCCAGGCTGCCCTCCATAGCCGCAAGTTTCTCCTCCAGCGCGAGGATGGCTGTTTTATCCTTGCGATGTTCTTCGTCCAGCCATTGCAGGCGTTTGACGATCTGTTCGAATTCCATGTTGAATTCCTCCGGGGCTTAAAGTCGTTTGGATTATACCGCCTCAATGTCCGAGACGTTCAAACATGGCTGGCAAGTCGGCAAGGAGGTATTGAACAATCTGCGGAAACAAACCGAGGAGAATGAGCGCGATCATTCCCAACCCAAGCATGATGCCCTGAAGCCAGTTTTCTCGCACCTCCCAACCTGTGTGCTCCTCAGCCATGCTGAGGACTGCCAGGGAGCGAAAGGCGCCAGTGAGCAAACCGATAACGCCAATGCCCAGCCAAAATGCTGCGCTGAGTGAAACGCGCGAAAGTTCTTGCCAAAGGGCAAGCCGCGAGGGAAAACCTGCTAAAAGTGGAAACGCGCCCATGGAAAGGGTTGCCAGGACAAGGGCGCTACCGGAAAAGGGAAATATTCGAAGGAAGCCGCGTACCGACTTGAAACGCATGGATTCGGATGACTCTTTGATGATTGTGAGTGCCAACGACCAGAGCGCCAGTGTAAGTGCGCGTGCCGGGAAAAGCAAGAATAATACGGGGACGCCTACTCTCGAATCCAGGCTGAGCGCAAGCAGAGAAAAGCCCATCTCCATGGCAAAGCCGTAAGCCATAATTCTCCCGAGATGGCGCTGAAATGCCGCCCACAGGCCACCGGTCACCACCATAATCAAGCCCGCCGTGCGCAGAGCAGTTATCAGGTACGGAGAGGAACGAAGCCACGAATAGCGATCTAAAAAGCCTGCACCGAAAATGATCGTGATGGTTGGCAGAATCCAAAGCAGGAAGCCAACAAGAAAAGGCGGAGTATCTTCCAGCAACATGGGGATCCAGTTATAAAGTGGAAAGACGGCAAGCAAAAAGGCAAAACCTAATCCAAGAATGGATGCGGATTGCGCGGCGAGGGCGAGGTCTCCAGGGCTGGCTTCCACACCGCCCAATAACCAACCGGCAAGAAGGATAAAGGGCATTCCCAATGTTTGATAGATGAGGAAGCGAATCACCCCCCGACCCGGTGGCTGATAGAGACTGACAAGGAGAGGAATACATAAAAGTACTGCCATCTCAATAAAAAGGGCTGCATAGAGAAAGGGTTCCACGGCAATCGAGGCGATCATCAGAGCGGCGATCAGGAAGCCAAGCGGCACAAAACGAGGAGGCGCTTTCGCTGCCTCAGCGCCATAAAACCAAAGCGCCGAACCACCATAGATGAGAGCAAGCAATGACCCTTCTGCAGGTTGAATGCGCAAAACTCGCCCAAGGATTTCCAAGGATGTCTCGATCTTGAGGGAAAAGGCGCCAATCCGCAGCGCCTCGTCAATGGGAATGAATTGTGCCGCGGCGGCAAGGAAGACCGCCAGGCTCCCGCCGAGGAGGCTGAGCGCACGAGGGTGGCGAATGGGCAGCAACAGGATCGCAAACGCTGCCGGGGCAATGATCCAGATCGTCGGTGCGTTCATTGTGATTCCATTTGGGATGAGTGGGAGGCAATCATCAAATAAGCCCCCACAAGTGCCAGTCCTAGATTGATAACAGCAAGCAAAGCTGCTACAAGGATCGAGCCTTCAATGGTGGCATACAAAGCCTCGAAACCGGAGAGCGCGGTCATCAGTCCAATCGTCACACGCAACGCCTGGTTAGTCATGCCCAGGTGAAGCAAACCCATACCGATTAAAACCAGGGCGCCAGCGGTAACTGGGTAGGGTGCATCTGCTATCATGAGAGAGATGGTTGGTGTGCCTACGATGGCAATAACGTAGATGAGACCCGCCGCGAACAATCGAAAGAGCCTCCCGGCGGGTACGGCACTTTCACTTTGATTAGCATCTTCCTGCATCAGTCCGGAACGGCTCATGCCCAATATCGTCACGCCTATCCAACCTGCGATGACTTTGACAGATGCCATGGCGAGGGTCCAATTTTGTAATGTCAGAAAAAACACGCCGAGGTATTGTGCCGCGAGGAATGCCATCAGCCAACGCCAGTTTTGCGCAAGTAGCAATCCCAGCGAGGCAATGGCAATCCAGAAGACGACAATCCAGGCAAGGGTTTCGAACATGCTTAGGGTATTCCTTGTATAAGCATTGAGATAAAGAGAGCGAGAAGGAGCAGAGTCCACATGACACCGCTTTCACCTTCTAGTGCTCGCGAAAATGTGTCGCTCAAGCGAGCGGCACGGTAGTAGAGATTCCACATCCCCTCGTAGATGGCTTCGAGTCGTGTGGACGGGAGGGGACGCACCCAATGCGCGCGCACCGGGTTGAAGATGCGAAAACGCGGAATCAACGGAAGCAGGCTCAGGGTGAGGAGAGAAGTGAAGATGCCCGCAAGCCAGTTTCCAATCTGCAAGGCGCCTTCCCAACCAAAGAAGGTCAGGATGAATATCGTTGTCAAGATGAGAACGATACCCAGAGGGTAAACATTCTTTGCCCAGATGGGCTGGTTTTCGAGATGGGTGGAGCGTGCTGAGGCGCGTTGGATGTGGCGGATCAAGCCGGCAAGTAGCATGGCTTGTGATGCAATCAGTAGGGGCAATGTGTACCAATAGGTTCCACTACCTTGCCAGGCCGTGGCGGTGAGAGAAAAGGGAAGCGTTGAGATACTCCATACACCGATGAATAGAGCATAGGTGAGCCAACGGCTTGGAAGGGAATACAGAAAAAGTGCACCGCCCGAAAGAATGAGCGCGCAGCTCCATGCCGTTGCACCGATGGGGTCCCCGCGCAGCGCGGCGCTGACAGCCAATGCACCGATGCCAATTAGCCAAAACGGACGGGCTGTTAATTCATCGGGCGCGCGCAACCACATCCATCCACCGTATAATGCGGCAAGTGAAACCAGCAACATCAGAAGGGGCGCAAGAGAGGTTTCAATCCCATTGGCAGGGATGCGCGCCAGGAGGACAAGACTTGAGCCAGCAGAGACCATGCGCAGACCAGTACCAAAGCCGCGTCGGATACCAGATTCATCTGGATAGGGAAGATGAAGCGGAATGACGCCCAGGCGAAGGCTAGCGGCGAGGATGAGATAGAGTCCTGCTTGGGGCGGAACGAATCGAAAGTCCAGAATAGAGCCCTGCGAGAGCCCGATCATGTTTGCCCACAGGAGAATCAAAATGCCCGCCGTGCGCGAGGCGAAAGCGATCACGGCGCGCTCGCTCAGTTGCGGATTCTCCATCAAACGCATTTGGGAAATGAATTCTGCCAGATCGAGCGCTGCCCAAATCAAAACGAGTGTGAGCGGGTTATCAGCGGTTACAGCAAGGATACCCAGCGCGGTGAGAATCAGGATTCCGATCCATGCCGGCACATTGGGAAAATTTGGACGCGCAACAGCCGTGATAATGATGGCAACACAAAGGGAGGCGAGGCTGAGCGCAAAGGACCATCCAAGCCCATCGGCGACGAAGAACGGTGATTGGTGAAATAAGGACGCAGGTTCCCACAAGGATAATTGAACCTGTGCCGGTATGTTGGTTTGCCACAGGAGCACGCTCATCCATGCCAGCAAGGTGCCACCCGCCGCGGTGAGCCACGCAAAACGAAAGGCAGGTTGCGTATATTGCAGGATCACCAGCGTCAAAGCGGTGATAAAAAGAATCGAAGTAGTAACGAGAATGAACATGCGAGCGTAATTTTATCAGGTTTGCAGACACGCCCAATTATTGTACAATTTGCCCAATGCGTTACGCTTTCATCGTGCTGTTTGCCCTCTCCGTTTTTCTTTTTGGATGTAACGTTCTTTCGGATAACGTGTCTACAGGCGGGATTCCCTCACCAACGCCATTTCAACCGGGATCGGACAACGCTTCGGACTCACTTTATGCCGGCGCGGCGCCTACGCCCTTATCCCTACCGACACTGACTCCTACTCCCCCCACGCCGACGCCGGTTGTCATCCTGCCTGAATACCTCCCAGCAGGTGTAGGGGTTCCTGTGGTTGTCCTTCCGCCAGCCATCAATCCGCTGACCGGTTTGCCACCCTCCGACCCATCGTTGCTCGAGAGGCGTCCGATGGCGATCAAGGTGGCAAATTATCCACGCTACATCCGCCCACAGTCCGGGCTTACCCTTGCGGATCAGGTCTTCGAATACTACATCGAAGAGGGCCTCACGCGTTTCATCGCCATTTTCTACGGGAACGACTCAGAATGGGTAGGACCTGTTCGCTCAGGTCGGTTCTTCGATGAACACATTGCACGCATGTACCAAGCATATCTCGTCTTCAAGTTTGCCGATGCGCGCGTGCTTTCTTATTTCCGAGGGACGGATCTGGCAGATTTCCTCGTCGTACCCTCGAATGGCGCATGTCCGCCTTTTCGCATCATGGAAACGCGGCAGATTGAGGTGTATAACAATTCCTATTTCAACACGCTTCTGTGGGATGAGTGCGTGAACGAAAACGATTTGCGCAACGATCGCCCCACGCTCCGCCCGATGCTGTTCAGTGACGGGGTCCAACTTCCCAATAGCCTTCCGGCGGAAAGGATCTTTACCTATTATTCACTCGATTCATATCATTACTGGCAATATGATGCCAATCGGGGAGAGTACCTTCGCTATCAAGAAACAAGGGACATGCGTAACGGCAAAGCCGAATCCTATGAACTTCTCGTGGATGCCGTTACAGGCGATGTGGTACACGCCTCCAATATCGTCGTCTTGTTCGCGTATCACACCTTCTCGAATCCGTATGACGAAGACGATGAGGTCTATCACATTGACCTGACCGGTTCAGGCGAAGCCTATATCTTCCGCAACGGGGTGGGGATAACGGGCAAATGGTATCGCATCAACAAGAATCAACCACTTCTGCTCACCGATGCGTTCGGGTCTGCAGTGTATCTGCGGCCGGGCATTACGTTCTACGAAGTAATCGGAAGTTACTCCTATGCTTCGCAGGGAGAAGGGGAATGGTTTTTCCATCATGAAACGCCATAGTAGTCATTCGTACATCTCTCTCTGTGGTGAATTTTTACAGTGTGCTAATATGAAAAACAAAATGTTCCAACTCCTCTCTTGGTTTGTTACCCTCCTCATCCCTCTCGCCCTTATCGGGCTGGGATTGCGCGTTCTGCTTACGCCGTTCTTTCTGCAAGTGGAATACAACATGCCCTACTTCCCACCCGACGAATACGGCTTCACAAAGGAAGATCGCCTGAAGTGGGCGCCTTACGCATTGGACTATCTTCTAAACGATGCGGACATTTCCTACCTCGCCGATTTGACATTCGACGATGGGACACCGCTTTATAACGCGCGGGAACTGCGCCACATGGAGGATGTCAAGCGCGTGACGAAAGGCGCGTTGAACGTGTGGTATCTCTCGCTGACACTGTTGACCCTGCTTGGGATTTGGTCTTGGCGCGGAGGGTGGACGCAGGCTTATTGTCAAGGGTTGATGCGAGGCGGTTGGTTGATGATCGGACTTGCAGGCGTAGTGGGATTGATCGTCCTCATCGGCATCGCCATCAATCCAAACGTCTTTTGGAATTTCTTTGTGGGATTCCATGCCCTGTTCTTCGAGGGCGATTCATGGCTATTCCTGTATTCGGACACGCTCATCCGCCTGTTTCCTCTGCGCTTCTGGCAGGATGCGTTTCTGTGGGCAGCGGTCATTGCGCTGAGCGGAGCTTTGGGTCTCATTGTGGGCTTGAGACGTTTTCTATAAATGGATGACCGCTTCATTGTATAGGACAAAGTACAGTGTATAATTTCCTTTCAGGAGACTCACCCATGGCAGAGACATTATCGCTCGAAAACAAAGTTGCACTCGTCACCGGCGGATCGCGCGGCATTGGTCGAGCCGTGGCGCTGGAACTTGCGACGCGCGGCGCGGCGGTGGTGGTGAATTACAACAAATCCGCCGAAGCGGCGGAGGAAGTTGTGAAGAAAATACAAGAAGCAGGCGGGAAAGCCGCCGCCTTCCAGGCAGATGTATCGGACTTCAAGCAGGCAGAGGCGTTAGTCAAATTCACCATTGATACATTTGGGGATTTGAGCATCCTTGTCAATAACGCCGGCATCACCCGCGACACGCTCATCATGATGATGTCCGAAGCCGATTGGGACGCGGTCATCAACACGAATCTCAAATCCACCTTCAACTGCTCGAAAGCCGCCGTCAAGCACATGATACGCAAACGCTACGGACGCATCATTAATATCTCCTCTGTAGCCGGGCAAATGGGCAACGCGGGCCAGACCAACTACTCCGCTTCCAAAGGCGGACAAATCGCCTTCACCAAGGCGTTGGCGCGTGAGGTGGCTTCTCGCAACATCACGGTCAATGCGGTCGCGCCCGGCTTCATTGATACGGAAATTCTCGATCTGATGAATCCCGAAACCCTCGAAGCCGCCCTCAAACTCGTACCCCTCGCCCGCAAGGGGAAACCGGAGGAAGTTGCCTACGCCGTGGCATTCCTGGCTTCTGATCAGGCCGCCTTCATCACCGGTCAGGTGCTGGGCGTAGATGGTGGTATGGCAATGATGTGATAAGCATGTTCTTACAAATGTTGAGATACCTAGCAAAGCATAAGATAACAAGGCAATCTTCTTCGCCTTGTCGGGTCAGGCATTCCTCGCAATCACGGGAGTAGAAAAATGTCAGAAACCAAAGTCAGGACGACCGTCTCCCCCGATGTGCTTGTGACAATCGCGCGGCTCTCTGCCCTCAGCGTGCCGGGCGTCAGCCGCATGGCAAAAGTCACCGGTGGTGTAAACCGGCTGTTCAAGCGCGGCATTCACGATGGTGTGCGCATCGAAGTCGAAGACAATCTTGTCAACGCAGACCTTTACCTCATCCTCAAACAGGATGTGAACATTCGCGAAGTGAGTCGCAACGTACAACAGCAGGTAGCACGCGCCTTACATGAAATGATCGGCATGGATGTCGGCAGCATCAACATCCACATCGAAGATATAGATTACGAGGAAAACGAGGCAGAGCACACATGAAACCCCGCACCAGGGCGCGCGCGCTTGCCCTGCAGGCACTTTACGAAATTGACGTCGCACACCACCCACCCGCCGAAGTCTTTCAGGCGCGGTTGGAGGAAACCCCCCTGCCGCCAGAACTGGCTGAATTTGCACGACGCATCATCTTCGGTGTCCTGCCCATCGCTGAGCAACTCGATCAACTCATCGCCAAGTACGCACCCGAATGGCCCCTCGACCAGATTGCCGCAATTGATCGAAACATCCTGCGCATCGCATGCTGGGAATTCGGCGTCTCCCATGAAACCCCGCTCAAGGTCGCCATCAACGAAGCGGTGGAACTGGCTAAACTCTACGGCTCTGATTCCGCCCCGCGATTCGTCAACGGCGTATTGGGAAGCGTTGCCGAGCATCTTCACGAGATCAAACAAATTCTGCAAAAGGCATAAGAAACACAATGGAAATTCTAGGCATCGGAGCCTCCGAACTCCTTTTCATCCTGATCATTGCGCTCATCGTGCTGGGTCCCAAAGACATGCAAAAAGCGGGAAAGACCATTGGGCGCTGGCTGAACCAACTCGTCCAATCCGAGGGATGGAAAGCCTTTCAAAAAACTTCACACGAACTGCGCGACCTGCCCCGTAAGTTGATGAAGGAAGCAAACATGGAATTACAGGAGACAGAACGCGAACTAAACCGCGCCCTGGACCCTCGAGAAATCCTCCCCGCTTCCCCCCCACGCCGGAAGCGAATTCCGTCAAACGAAGTCAAAGACTCCCCTCAGCCTCCCACCGCTGATTCCGCCGCCCCGAGCGGCGGCGCAGGGAGCGCGGTAAATGAACATGATTAACCCCCTCAAAGCGTTTTGGCGGATCACCACCTTCCCCTTTGTCCTCCTCTTCAAGATTACTGCCTTTCCCTTTCGGCTGGTACGGCACATTGTTCAATTCCTCAATTCCGAACCAGAGGAACATCCGCTCATCGAAGCAGTTTCAAACCTTACCGCCGAAGAGCAAGCCCGTCAAAGTTTCTGGGAACACGTTGAAGCACTGCGTGCGCATCTGTTACGCATCCTCATCGCGCTGGCGCTCGGCGTGGGCATATCGTTCTATTTTGCCATTCCTTTGATGGAATATCTAGCAAGACCAGTTGGAGGGTTGGAAAAACTACAAGCCATTCAGGTCACCGAAGAAATCGGCGTCTTCATGCGCGTCTCATTGACGAGCGGCATCGCCATCATGCTCCCCTACATCGCCTTTGAGTTGTGGTGGTTTGCCGCGCCGGGATTGCGCCCAAGGGAAAAGAAATTTGGCTTGATCGCCATTCCGCTTGCCACGTTGCTTTTTCTGGCTGGCATGGCATTTACGTATTTTGCCCTTCTGCCTGCGGCGCTTCCTTTTCTGGGTAGTTTCACCGAAATCACGCAATTCTGGACCGCGCGCGATTATTTCGGATTTGTTACGGGCTTGATGCTCTGGATCGGTCTCTTCTTCGAGTTTCCCTTGGTCATCTACGCGCTGACGGCCATTGGCTTTATCAATCCACGTGTGCTGACGCAGCAATGGAGGCTGGCCATCGTCATCATTGCCATCATTGCCGCCGCCATCACCCCCACCATTGACCCGGTCAACATGGGGCTGGTTATGCTGCCGATGATTTTGCTATACTTTATCAGCATCGGCTTGAGTTTTGTCGCCTACGCCGGGCGGCGCAAACGCCACGTCGCTACAACGCAAGACCGCGAAGAGGAGCGCGAGGTTCGGTGGGAGAAAGAGATAACATAACGGAAGCAGGCTTGGGCTTCGCGTGAAGCGCAGAGGAGAGAAGATGAAATCATACCCCCTATATCCGCGCCGCATCATCATTTATATTGCACTGCTGGCATTGTTTGGTCAGGCGTGTTCGCTTTCGCTGATTGAATTTCCCACCTTTCCACCTTCTACGCCAAGCACACCTGTCACGGTCCCCATCTCCACGCCTTTGCCGCGCGCAGAGGTGCGATTCAATGTGCAATTGCCGGAGCCTCTTCCGCCGGGTGAAATACTTGCCATCAGCGTCCTGGATGAGGTGACAGGCTTGGCGCTGAATCCGGTGGATTATCCGATGACGCCAGTGGATCCAACGAACTATACCGCTGTGCTTACCATTCCCAATCAGGCGCTTATCAAATATCGCTATGTTCGCCGGAGCGCGACGCGCCTTTCGGAGGATACGAATACCGATGCGCCCATTCGTTATCGCGCCCTGCATGTGAACGGACCTACGACAATTTCAGACACGATCAGTTCGTGGAGCGATAAAGCCGCGAACACCGCCTCCGGTTCGATCTTTGGCACCGTGCTGAACGCGGACACCGGCGCGCCTATCCCGGAGATTATGGTGACCGCCGGAGGCGTGCAGGCACTCACCGACTCAGCGGGACGTTTTCAACTAATCGGATTGCGCGGCGGCAATCATACGCTCACGGCTTTCGCGTTGGATGGAATGTATCATACGTTTCAGCAAGGCGCTGTGGTGGAGGGAAATAAAGCCACGCCGGTCGAGATTCGCATGAAGCCGGCGCAGCTGGTGAACGTGATTTTTGTCGTCTCGGTGCCGCAGAATACACAGCGTGGTGTGCCGATTCGCATTGCCGGGAGTCTGCTTCAATTCGGCAATACGTTTACCGATTTGCGTGGTGGTTTGAGTACGGTGGCAGATCGTATGCCCGTGATGACACCATTGCCCGATGGGCGTTATTCCGTTTCCATGTTCCTGCCCGAAGGCGCATACCTCGAATACAAATACACGCTGGGCGATGGTTTCTGGAATGCAGAATTCAATTCGGTTGGTCAATACGTCACGCGGCAACTGGTTATCCCAGCGCAAACCCTCACGGTCAACGACACCGTACAATCTTGGCAGGCAGGACCTAATGCGCCCATTCTCTTCGAGGTGACTGTTCCACCAGATACACCCAGCGGAGACGTGATCTACATCCAGTTCAATCCTTTCGATTGGACACAACCGATTCCGATGTGGCTGGTGGGAAACAATCAATGGGCATATAAACTTTATGGCCCACTCAATATCATCGGGTCGTTCGGCTATCGTTATTGTCGAAACGCGCAATGTGGCTCTGCAGACGATGTAGCCACCATGGGCAATTCTGTGCGCGGGCGCAATGTCTCACCAACTCTCGCCGCGCAAGATATCAAAGACACGGTCACGCAGTGGGCTTGGAGGCAGAAGACAAACTCCGTCCTTGTTCAAACAGAAATTTCCTCACGGGGTCCCGGCTTTGTCGCGGGGGTAGAATTTCAGCCCTATTACGATCCGAGTCTACCCACATTCATTCCCAGCGCGTTGCAAAACATCAAAGCGCTCAACGGCAATTGGGTAATCTACGATCCATCGTGGACATATGTCCGTAGCAATCCACTCATCTTTTCACAACAACCGGGCAGGGATCCATTCTGGAAAGATACCAGTGAAGCGATTGCTCAAGCACGTTCAATCGGCATGAATGTGGCGTTGTTCCCACAGCCGCGCTTTCCTACCTCTGCAGAGGATTTTTGGAAGAACGCACCGCGCGATCCGTCATGGTGGGATACCTGGTTCAATCATTATCGTGCCTTTGCGGTCAACTTTGCGGATATGGCAACCAAAGCAAACGCACAAGCCGTAATCCTCGGCGGCGAGTGGATTGCTCCGGCTCTTCCCTCGGGCAGGCTTGCCGACGGTACCCCAAGCGGAGTCCCTGCCGATGCTGAAGCGCGCTGGCGAAACGTCGTTGCAGAAGTGCGTCAGCATTTTCGCGGGCTGGTGTTGTTCGCGCTCCCTTATAACAATACCGACATTCAAGCGCCCATCAATCTTCTCAAAGACACAGACGGCATGTACCTGCTCTGGTTCGTCAAATTGAGCGATCAGACCAATCCCACCAAACCCGACATGCAGGCTGAAGCAGAACGCCTGCTCGATACAAATATCTTTCCGGTGTATACCCAGGTCGGCAAGCCGGTCATCATCGGTCTCGCCTATCCCTCCGCAAGCGGTGCAGCCAGCGGCTGCCTGCCGAACGGAAGCGGGGGCTGCCTCGATTGGACAGCGCTCAGCAGACCCAATGCCGACATCAGCAGTATCAGCCTCAATTTGCAATTGCAGTTCGACATTTACGATGCAATGTTCAACGCCATCAATGGGCGTTCGTGGGTGAGCGGACTTGTCAGCCGTGGCTATTATCCGCCGGTGGATTTGCAAGACAAGTCTGCCTCGGTGCATGGCAAACCCGCGGCGGATTTGTTGTGGTTTTGGTTCCCGCGTCTGCTGGGAAATGTCAAATAGGCTGAATCAGGCTTCAGTCAACAAAGAGGCGTGAGCATCACGTCTCTTTTCTGTTGAACATGTGTTGTACGTCCAGAACTTCAATTCGTTGGAGGAGAAATGTCAAAGGCAAAAATCTACTTGAAACGGGCGGGCATTGGTCTGCTCGTCCTGCTCGTAGCGCTGGGAGCAGGCGGAGGGTATTACTTCAAGAGTTACCTGCCGAACACCGTTGCGCCGAAATCCTTCCCCCAGATTGACGGAGAAATCCAACTCGAAGGGCTGAACGCCCCGGTCGAAATCTACCGCGACTCGATGGGCATCCCGCACATCTACGCCAGCACCGCGCATGACCTGTTCTTCGCGCAGGGCTACGTCCACGCGCAAGACCGCTTCTGGCAGATGGACGTGTGGCGTCACATCGGATCGGGAACGCTGAGCGAAATGTTCGGCGAAGGACAGGTGGAGACCGACACCTTCCTGCGCACGCTCGGATGGCGCGTCACCGCCGAAGCCGAATACGCCCTGCTCGACCCCGCCTCCAAAGCCATCCTCAACGCTTACGCGGAGGGCGTCAACGCTTACCTCAAAGACCACGAAGCCACCGCCCTCAGCCTGGAATACGCCATCCTCGGCTTGCTCAGCCCCGATTACAAAATCGAACCGTGGACTCCCATCCACAGCCTTACCTGGGGCAAAGCCATGGCGTGGGATTTGCGCGGCAACATGGGCGAAGAAATCGAACGGGCGGAACTCTTGAAAGTGATGACCCCCGAACAGGTTGCCAAATTTTTCCCCGAATACCCCGCTGACCATCCCGTCATCGTGAACAAGATTGGTGAGGGACAGTCGAATGTCGAAAGTCAAGCATCCTACTTATCACCCATCATCCAACTTTCGGCTTTCGACTTTGGACCCGTGCAGGAACGCCTCGCCCTCCTGGACCCTCTGCTGGGGCGCGTGGGCGACGGAATTGGGTCTAACTCCTGGGCGATCTCCGGCAAACTGACCGCCAGCGGCAAGCCGCTCCTCGCCAATGATCCACATCTGAGCATTCAAATTCCCTCCATCTGGTATCAGGCGCATTTGCAATGCAAACCCATCAGCGACGATTGTCCCTTCAACGTGGCGGGCTTTACCTTTGCCGGTGTGCCGGGCGTCATCATCGGTCACAACGACCGCATCGCTTGGGGCTTCACCAACCTCGGACCCGACGTGATGGACCTGTACATCGAGCGCGTCAATCCTGAAAACCCGAACCAGTACGAGGTCAACGGGGAATGGGTGGATTTCGAGATCCGCACCGAAACAATCAACGTGGCAGGCGGTGAGCCGGTGGAAATCACCATCAGATCCACGCGGCATGGACCTGTCATCTCGGAGGTCTATGGTCCGCTCAAGAACGAAGGCGACCCGAAAGACGAGGAGTTCGTCCCATTCAAAGAGCGGGCAGGCATCGAACTGCCCGAGCAGTACGTCATCGCCCTCAAGTGGACGGCGCTCTCGCCCTCCACACCGTTCCAGGCAATTTGGGGCTTCAACCGCGCGCAGAACTGGGAAGACTTCCGCGAGGCAGCGCGCAACTTCCACGTACCGGCGCAGAACCTGCTCTATGCTGACGTGGACGGCAACATCGGCTACCAGACGCCGGGCGACATCCCCATCCGCGCCAACGGCGATGGTTCGCTCCCCGTCCCCGGCTGGACGGACGACTACGAATGGATAGGCTTCATCCCCTTCGAGGAACTACCCTATACCTTCAACCCCGTCGAAGGCTACATCGTCACTGCCAATAACCAGGCACCCCCGCGCGATTATCCCTATCTCATCACCAAAGATTGGGATTACGGCTACCGCGCCGCCCGCATTGTGGAGATGATCGAGAACGCGCCCAGCAAGATTGACATCGCTTACGTTCAATCCATGCAAGGCGACTCGATGGATTTGGGCGCGAAGGCGCTTCTGCCCGTATGGAAGGAAATTGACTTCAAAGCCGAAACGCCCGTTCAGCAGGCTGTCCTCGACATGATGCTCAACTGGGACTATCAATGCACCGCCGACTCGCAGAACGCGGCAGTGTATCAGTGGTTCTGGTGGAATCTCCTGCAAAACACGCTCAACGATGAACTGCCGGAGCGCAACCAAAAGGCAGGTGGAAGGAGCGGCAGTAGCACCGATTTCGAAATCATGCGGCGGCTGATTCAAACGCCCAATGATCCCTTCTGGGACGATAAAACCTCTGAAAACGTCGTCGAGACTCGCGATGAGATTTATATCGCCTCGCTGGTGGAGACGGCGGAACAAATCGAAAAAGAATATGGCAAGGACCCCGCCAGATGGCCCCGCTGGGGCGAACTGCACACTGCCACCTTCCGCAACCGGACGCTGGGCGAATCGGGCATCGGGCTGATCGAGGATTTGTTCAACCGCGGTCCGTTCGAGACGGGCGGTGGCAAGAACATCGTCAATGCCACTGGCTGGGATGTGGGCGTGGGCTTCCAGGTGGACTGGCTCCCCTCCATGCGCATGATTGTGGACCTGGGGAACCTGAACAACTCGGTGACGGTTCACACCACAGGACAGTCCGGTCACGCTTATCATCCCCACTATATTGACATGGCGCCACTGTGGGCAAACGTTCAATATTATGCAATGCTGTGGGATGAACAAGCCATTATCAACGACGCCGAAGGGCATCTGGTATTGACGCCGAAATAAGCAACACCATCGTAGAGTCGTTGAAGTTCTCAAACATTTTGGCGGTAGGGCGAGATGATCTCGCCCTACTGTTTTAACGCCAGAAGATACCTGAAGGTCAAATCTACAAGATTGAAAGAACGGGAGGAGAAATACTGCTGGGAGAACTCTTCGAGACCGATGATGAGGGCGAGGGTCAAAGCCACTCGCAGGGCGATCAGGTTTGGGTCCAGGTGCGGACGCGAACGGAAGAGGGCGAGGTCAATGAGCAGGGTGAGGATGCCGAAGAGGAGGAAATGTCCCAGTTTGTCGCCGAAAGGTATCCCCTTCACAAAGCGCAGGATTCCAAGACGTCCGCTATCGGCAAGGATAGTGATGAGGACGATGAAGAGCGTAAAGAGAACGGCAAGGTATTTCATAAGGTGCAGGCGGCGCCACACCTGTTTTCATTGGAGGCGTTGAAAGAGTTCAACGAGGGAAAAACCGCCGCCCGCAATCAGGAAACCGAAATAGATGAGCGTGGCGAGGTTGGAAAGGTGTCCGAGGAGGATGGAACCGCCGTCTCTGTCCATCATGCCGAGGGCAAGAAAAATCAACGCCAGGGCGGGCAGTGTATTGCTGAAGGGAATGAATCCAAACGGCGCCATGAGCAGAAGCGCGGCAAGGATGAACGCCAGATTGTTGACTGTATTCATAACGCGGCCCTGCGTGAGGCGCGGCAAGCGGTGCGGGCGGCTGATCCGCTCGAGGCGATGGATCCAGATGAGCGCGCGCCCGAGGGCTTCGCGCAGTTTGGGCGCGGAAAGTTTGCGATGGGCGACGAAAGCCGGCAACCAGAGTTTTCGCGCGAACAGATGAGTCAAGCCAAAGAGCAGGATGCCCGTGCCGAACACGGTGCTGACGCCGGGAATCGAAACCGGCACCAGGAAGATCAGCGACATGAAGATGGTGAGGAGCATCAGACTGTCCACGCCGACGATGTCCATGATCTCATTCAGCGTGACTTCGTGAGGCGGCAGTTTCCTGGCGATCAGTTCGATCTTCTCGCCAAGCGATTCGGCATCGAGTTCCTCTTCCTCAGCCGGGGTTAACTGAATATGTTCTTCCATCAGACTTGTGCTGGTATCAGGAGGCAGGCTGACCAATCTTGGCTTCGCGGCGAGCCTTCCACCACTCCACGAACATGGGGACCACGGAAATCAGGATGATGGCGATGATGACCAGTTCGAAATTCGCCTTTACGAACGGAATGTTGCCGAAGAAGTAACCAAGCAGAGTAAACAGGGCAACCCAGGTCACCCCGCCCACAACGTTATAGGTGGCGAAATATCCGTAAGTCATCTTGCCGATGCCCGCCACGAAGGGCGCAAAGGTGCGCACAATCGGCACGAAGCGCGCCAGAAAAATCGCCTTGCCGCCGTGCTTCTCGAAGAAGGCATGGGTCTTTTCGAGATATTCCTTCTTGATCCATTTGATGTGATAGGCGCGTTCGCCCAGGTAGTGACCGATGGAATAATTCACAGCATCCCCCAGGACAGCCGCCACAATCAACAAGCCAATCAATCCCCAAACGTTCAAAGACCCCAACGCGGCGAAGGTTCCCGCCGCAAAGAGCAACGAATCGCCTGGCAAAAAGGGCATGACCACCAGCCCGGTCTCGATAAAGATGACCACAAAGAGAATGCCATAGGTCCATGTGCCATAGGCGGCAATAATGCTCGATAGATATTCATCCAGATGCAGGAACAGGTCAAACGTATCTTTCAGAAAGTCCATGTGCGTTGCTCACTTTCAATTTCAATACAAGAACCGCGGATCATCCACCTACTCAAGTAAAAGGTCAGGTTTGCGAACAGGCGCAGATTATACCTTGCTTTCGTACCTCTCTCCAAGATAAGCGATCAAGTCTCCCAGCAGGAGAAACAAGAAACTGCCCACAGAAGAGAGACCAAGATCGAGTGCCCCTACCAGAATTAACACCCAACCGCGCCAGAGGCCGATGAGATATCCTGTTCCAAAACCAATCACGCTTAAGACAAGGTAGAAGCATAAACGCCAAAACCCCCCTCCCCGCAATAAATGATAGAGCGCGCCATACAGGAGGGCAAAGAGGAGAGCGAGGAGGAGGGAGGGGAGGGGCATAGTTAAAGAGAGAGGATTAGGGGAGTAGAGGATTGAGGGGATTAGAGGATTGGGGGATTAAGGGTTCAAGTGTTTGGCAAAGAAATCGGCAATGGCGTTATAGCATTTCACCCGGTTTTCGTATTTCAGCACATCGTGTCCCTCGTCTTCGAATATCAGCAACTCGATGTCTTTGCCCTTTGCCTTGAGTTCATTGACCAGGTCCTCCGACTCTGCTGCGACCACGCGTGGATCGTTGCGCCCCTGAATGACAAGCATGGATGCAGACATATTGTGCAAATGAGTCTTCGGCGAGCGTGCGACGAGAAATTCTCTCTCTTCTGGCTTCTCAGGGTCACCCAACGCAATCTTGAAATAAGGCTTCCATGTTTCAGGGATGCGCTCGGAGAACGTCAGCAAGTCATACGGACCAAACATATCACAGGATGCCTTCCATAATTCCGGGTGCATGCCTGCCAGCATGAGGGTCATGTAACCACCATAGGAGCGACCCACCACGGCAGCGCGTTTCACATCGAGGCGCTTGTCTTTTGGCAAAACCTTTGTCATGGCGTGGACATGGTCAAGGCGATCCTGTCCGCCCCAATCGTGGTCTACATGCTTGGTATAGGAAAGACCATAGCCGGTTGACCCGCGCACATTCGGAACAAAGACTGCAAAGCCGCGCAGAGTCAAATACTGAATGAGTGGCATGGAAAACCAGGCAAAGTCCGGGCGCTCCTGTCCCTGGGGTCCGCCATGAATGTAATAAACCAGTGGACGCGGACCTTTGAAGCCGAGGCGCCGCGAGGGGAGATAAAGCCTGGCAGAGACGCGTAAGCCATCGTGGGAAATATACGAAGCGTCCTCACCTTTCGAGAGATAACCTTCTGGAATACCGAGAATCTTCTCGTTCGTGTGCATGGTGATCTTGCGGCGCTTGTTCCCCTCAACGGTATAAATTTGCGTCGGTGAAACGGCAGTCGAGAAGGCGAAAGAAAATATATCGTTCTTCTTGTCGTAATGCACACGCTCGAGCATCCCATTATCGAGCGGCTCGGGACCAACCAGCACATGCTCAAGAGTCATCAAGCGTTTCTTTTCATCGAACGCGCCCTCATACACCCACGAGCACCCGTCAATGTTGAAGAGGATAAGGTAACGATTCTTCGTGAGATGCGAAATTTCAGTCAGTTCACCCACGCCCCGATGCCGCACGCCCTTGAGGGTCACCTTTTCGAGAAAGCCGGGCTTCGCAAAATCAATATAACCGAGGCTGTAGGTATCCTCGAACACAGAGGAAACGACAATCGTGCCTTTTTCACTGGGTGAGAACACAGCCGACCCCAAACCGTTCAATGGAACGCTTTCACCCTCCGCACGTTCCTCCAAAGGTTTGCCATAGAGCAGTTTGCGTTTTCCCCTGTTCCAGAAATACAACACGCTATCACCGACTGTATATCCTGTGCCGAGTAATAATTTACTGTGGTCTTTGTTGTGCGCGGCGACGCCAATGCCAAATTCACTTTCCGCGATCTTCGTGAGTTTACCGCTTTTCAAATTGCCGCGATACGTTTCAATCAATGGCTTATCGCGCCGTTCTGCAAATAAATAAACGATATTTTGTTCAGGATCACACTCGCCAAGATGCACACGATGATTCACAAAGAAATTTCCAAACGATGGCTCAGGATAACCGCCTTCGATAGGAATGAGCATAGGCTGATAATTCTCGTCGCCATCGCGATCAATCATCACCAAAATTTGTTTGAGTTTCGGAAAAACATAAAACGAATATCCACCGATTAAATGTGGATTCTGCAAAGCAATGTTCGGCGGCAGAAGCGGCGTCGGCACACTGCCGCCATATCTCATCGAGTACAAACTCAAATGCCCCGAGAGATTGCTCAGAAAATAGATTTGCCCGTCGGCATGCTGTGGGACAGCAAACAAACGTGCAGACATGAGGGATTCAATACGATAGGTCATAAAAACTCCTTTTTGATATGACATGCATCTTATCAGTCTTTATCGAATTGACTTGTTTTCCAATGTGACTGCACACACCTCAAACGATGATTCCACCTCCAAGCACAATATCGCCTTGATAGAATACAGCCGCCTGCCCGGCTGTGATATCCCTTTGTGGCGCATCGAACCGGACCCGCACCTGTTCGCCGTTTTCCATCGGCTCGACCCACGCCTCTGCCTCGCGCGCCGTGTAGCGAATCTTCACCTCCGCGCGGAACGGCTCACGCGGCGCCTCCCCACTCACCCAATTGACCTGGCGCGCCATCAATTCGCGCGAGCCGAGCTCCTCCTGCGTACCAACGACCAAAGCATTACGCACCGCATCTTTTGCAATAACATACAAGGGTACAGGTGAAGCAATACCCAGCCCCTTGCGCTGGCCGATAGTGTAGTTAGCAAGTCCTGTATGCCGACCGATGACCTTACCTTCACGCGTAACGATCTCGCCGGGCTTGAGAATCTCTGCCGCGTTGCGACGGATGAAGTTGCGATAATCCTCTCCCGCCAGAAAGCATAAATCCTGCGAGTCCTTGCGCGAGGCGGTAGGAAGTCCATACCTTTCGGCAAGGGCGCGAATCTCCGCCTTGGTGTAATCGCCAACCGGGAAAAGCGCATGCTCCAACTG
The DNA here is from genome assembly GCA_035574015.1 of Anaerolineales bacterium. Lineage (GTDB taxonomy): Bacteria > Chloroflexota > Anaerolineae > Anaerolineales > Villigracilaceae > Defluviilinea. The sequence continues at coordinate 96,886 of DATLZK010000084.1, read as the reverse complement.
TTCCTGCTTCAAAACATGCAAAACATAAGACTGATCCTTCGAGCGATCCACCGCCCTCAGCAACTCAAACTTTCCTCTTTCCCCTTTCCTTATCCTTGCATAATGACCGGTTGCCATGTACTCCGCGCCGACCGCCAGGGCATGTTCCAGCAAAAACGTCCAGCGGATTTTGCGGTTGCAAAGCAGGCAGGGATTGGGCGTCTCGCCGCGCGCATACCCCTCGAGGAAATACTCGACCACCGTTTCGCGGAACACGTTTTTCGCGTCAATCACATAAAAGGGAATGCCCAGCAGCGCCGCCACGCGCCGCGCCTGCGCCATTGAGTCGGGCGTACAACAACGATTGGAATCCTCTTTGCCCGGTTCGCTCCACAGCCGCAGCATCATGCCAATGACCTCATACCCCTGCTCCTTCAGCAAAGCGGCGGCAACGGAGGAATCCACCCCTCCCGACATGGCAACGACAACCTTCGTCATCTTCTACCTGCGGCTCAGAGAACGCGCCTTCTCCACCAGAGCAGGAAGGGCGGACAAAAACGATTCGACATCCTCCGCAGTTGTTCCCATCCCCAACGTCACACGCAGCGATCCAAGTCCCCATTCGCGAGGCAACCCGATAGCATTCATCACCTCGCTGGGTTCTGGATTGCCGGTCTTGCAAGCAGAACCGGAGGAACAGGCAAAACCGGCGGCATCAAGCAAGGTAAGCAATAGATTACCATCCACATCCTTGAAGACAAAACTGGCATGATGCGGCAAACGAGACTCCAAATCGCCTGTTAGACGGGAATCGGGGATAGTTTCCAGAACTGTTCCAATAATCTTATCGCGCAGCGGCTTGACGTGAGCAATTCGCGCCTCGCGCTCTTCTTCCGTCAGGCGAAGCGCTTCTGCAAAGCCAACGATGTAAGGCACATTTTGTGTCCCTGCGCGCAGACCGAACTCCTGTCCGCCTCCGGTCAAATATGGCACAAGCGGAGTGCCTTTGCGCACGTATAACGCCCCTACACCTTTTGGACCATAGAACTTATGCGCCCCAAGCGACATCAGATCCACACCGAGATCATTTACATCTACAGGCAAATATGCCGCGGCTTGCACAGCATCCGTATGAAAGGGAATATTGTTCGAACGGCAAATAGAGGCAATTTCTCGGATCGGATTGATCGTGCCAATCTCATTGTTGGCGTACATCACTGACACAATAGCCGTTTCGCGACAAATTGCCTTTGCAACAGTCTCCGGTGAGACCATGCCGCGCTCATCCACATCCAGCCATTCAATTGAAAAACCATCGTATTTTTCAAGATGCAATAATGTTTTCGTCACGGCGGGATGCTCGGCACGCGAGGCGAGAAGCCATCTCGCGCCGGTCTTCTCACGCATGGCATACGCCGCGCCGCGAATGGCAAGATTATCCGATTCCGATCCGCATGAAGTGAAGATCACTTCATCTGGACGGCAATTCAACACGCGCGCAACTGTCTCACGCGCGGTATCCACCGCAGCTTCGGCCTGCTGTCCATAACGGTGCACAGACGAAGGGTTCCCGAAAGAAGCGGAAAAGTAAGGGGTCATCGCGTGGAAGACGCGCGCATCCACAGGAGTTGTCGCAGAGTAATCCAAATAAATCATGAAAGCCATTATACCGCTTGCAAAAGCGCAAGTAGGAGTTTTGTAGGGGAATCGTTTACTAGGCATTCAACTGAAGTCATGTAAAATGGCGTCTCTTATGAAAGGAGTATCTATGATTAACTCACGATTAATGAACGCAATCAAACCGATAATACTGATCCTTGCATTCCTGCTGGCGTCATGTGGAAGCCGCGAACCTGAGCCTACTCCCACGCTCAGCCCGGAACAAATTCAGACTCAAGCCGTTGAGACGTTCTCTGCGCTTCTGACTCAGACCGCGCTTGCTGCGCCGACCGATACGCCGTTTCCCACCCTGACAGCCTCACCCACCTTCGCGCCGTTTTCCACCAGCACAGCCGGCACCCCCTTCACTCAGCCAACCGTCGCGCCGACCTCGTCATGCTACAGTTTGCGCTTCGTGCGCGATGTGACAATCCCCGATAATACACCCATGAACCCAGGACAAACCTTCACGAAAACGTGGCGGGTATTTAACGCCGGCACATGCGCATGGGAGGCAGGCTTCAAGTTCACCTTCACAGGAGGCAATGCACTGAATGGGGCAACATACACACTTCCGTCCACCGTGCCGCCCAACACGGAGATTGACATTTCCATTGCCATGACTGCTCCGACAACGCCCGGCACGTATCGCAGCAATTGGCGCATGTCCACTGCAGGTGGTCAATTATTTGGCGATGAAGTATATGTGATCATCGTGGTTGGAAATGTCACCACCATTCCCACAACAACCACGCCGACCAGTACAAGCGCTCCCCCCACCTCCACACCCGAACCAACAGCAACAACGCCATAAACAAAAAGGCCCATCCCAAATTTCAGGATGGGTCTTGTTTGTATTTAGGATGTAGAGTCGCAATCATGGAATAAAAGGCTCACCCAGCATAGTTTATTTTTTTACGCTGCTCTGTTGCAAACATAGACAAAGGAGTGCCGTCGGCATTTGCCCTGGGGTGAGGGGAAACGTGAATGAACTGCTCTGTTTATCATCTTTGCAACAAAGCATTTTTACGATAAATACTTTATTCCCCCATCTTCACCTTTTTCCAATATCTCAACAAACCATCTGCACTCATGCTGGCAGGATTTACAAGTTCATAAGCGTTCATCACCTCCTCGCTCAAACCCCTCCGCTCAGCCTCCTTCCTCATCCATTCGACAAAACTTTGCCGCAATTCTTCAAGGGATGGATTGGAGGGCATTACCTCTTCCAGCCAGCGCGAAGCAGACTGCAAACCCTTTTCCACTTCATCCAAGTGCCATTGTGGATCGTCGTAAATTCCGAAATGTGTTGGCGCGATGCGCGCGAACTTTTCCCTCCGTAAGCGGGCAAGGCTCTCGTGCCAGCGTTCGATGTGTAATTCGGGCGGTGGCATGGGCACGCGTAAATACGAATACCCAGGAATGCGCACTCCCCCCACATCGCCACAGAAGAGTACGTCTTCAAACAAATAAGAATAATGATGCTCTGCATGACCGGGCGTATGAATTGGAATGAATTCCATGTGGCCGATTTGGATTGCCTCCGCATCATTCGGGACCTTGAGTTGACTCTCGGGAACAGGCAAGAACTCACCCCAAAGCGGCTTCATGAGGTCCCCATAAATGCGCGCCGCGCTGGCAAGCAACCTCTCCGGGTTGAGCATATGCGGCGCACCGACAGGATGTACGTAAATTTCCGCGCCCTGCCGTGCCAACCACCCCGCCGCCCCGGCATGATCGAGATGGATATGTGTGAGCAGGACGTGGGTCACGTCTCGGGGAGACAAACCTTCTTTAGCGAGAGTCGCTTCGAGGGCGGAAAGAGTCGAACCGGGTCCACTTTCCACGAGGACCACAGCATCGTCTGCGCGAATCAAATATGAAGCAATCGCATGAGGTCGCCCCTGAAAATTTAAGTCAAGTGTGACAATACGGGTTTTCGCCATGCAGGCTCCTTTGAAAAGGTATTGACCGAAAAATTTGAAAGCGTCTCCGAGAGGTCTGCATCACAATATACTTTGCAAACCGGCACATTGCGTTCCGCAAGGCTGTTTGCCAGGTCTTCATTGCTTGTGCGGCTGCCAAAGGATTGCACCATGAGCAGAATGACAACCGGACGCAAGTTACGGCGTTGGAGGCTATCCACGGCAAGTAGCAAATCCAACCAGACGGTGGGCGTGATGAGGATGGTAATGCTCCCCTGTGGCAACTGCCGCATTTGCGCGGTGACGAGACTCGGTAATGTGTACACGCTTTCGCTTTGAAGAAAGGCAAGCGCCTCGAGAATCTTTCCCTCCTGCCGTTCACTGCGCTCCGCCGGAATGACGCGATAGGTCCGTTCGGAGGCAGTAACCAAACCAACCGAACGGCGCTGCTCGAGGAAAAAATGCGCCAGCGATGCGGCAATGCTGATCGAATATTCGAGCGTGGAAGGAGGCAGGTTGATCTTTTTGCGTTTGAGCAGAAAGAGATCGGCGGTCAGCGGCGTTTCGTGAGATTCGGTCGGCTGCGAATGATGAACGTTCCGGTGCGTATCCAGGAACAACCAAACCTCCGATTGTGGGTCCTGCTCGAATTCTTTGACCATGAGATGGCCGCGCCGAGCACTGGTGAGCCAGTGGATGCGCTTCAGTGGGTCGCCGGGAATGTACTCGCGCACACCGGATGCGTGTGGAGTGATGTCTATAGATTTACGACGAATGGCTTTGCCGCCCGGCAGCAACCCCGGCGGGGAAAGAAAATCGCGCACCGGAAACAGCAGGGGAAAAACAACCAACGAGGACTCGGCAGGAAATGTGCGGGAGATACGGAAAATGCCAAATGGGTCACCTGATGAAACGATTGTTGGACCAAGTCTGAAACCGCCGCGAGTGGTAAGCCAGGTACGAGCCGTGTAGGAATAGGATTGTTTGCCGCGCAAAAAAGTGATCACGCGCGAACCGGCTGCATTTGGCATGTTCGATTCATTGACCACTTCTAACCAAAATTTTGGGACGCGACTGTTGTTGATGATGAGGAAGTTTTCATCGAATATGTCCCCCACAGCCGCGCGAGAGGAGCGAGCCTGGCGCTCGATCCGCACACCACGTAAAGAGAAAGTGGTAAACAGCCATGCCAGGATAATGACAAATAACCCAAGATAAAGCAGGCGGATATAGAACACTGCGCCGTCCACAAATGCCCCAATGGCTCCCACAGCAAGAATAAACAGGATAAATGCGCGTCCGGGCGTCATCTCTTTATCCTTTCGAAGGCAGTGCAGCCCGATACTCACCGCCGGGAACGGGCGTGGAATGTACGATCTCTTCCACAATTCGATCTGCACTCAACTCGCGCAGACGCGCCGCGGGTGACACAATGATGCGATGTCCAAGCACCGCCACTGCCAGCGCTTTGACATCGTCCGGCAAAACATAATCACGCCCATCCAATGCCGCGCGCGCCTGGCTGGCGCGGAATAATGCCAAACTCCCGCGCGGACTCGCTCCCAGATACGCATCATGATTTTGACGTGTGCGCATCACTAGATCAACAATGTATCGCTGAACGGCAGGCGAGACATATATATGGCGAACGGCTTCGATGGCTTTCAACACTTCTTTTACCTTGACAACCGGTTTGAGCGTCTCAATAGGATGGCGGATTTGCTGCTGGCTCAACACTTTCATTTCTTGTGAAGCATTGGGGTACCCCATGCGCACGCGCAAAAGGAAGCGATCCAATTGCGCTTCGGGAAGCGGGAAAGTTCCCTCGTATTCGATTGGGTTTTGTGTGGCAAGAACCATGAAAGGTTGCGGGAGAGGGTGCGTCACACCATCCACCGTGACCTGGCGCTCCTCCATGGCTTCGAGCAATGCGGCTTGCGTCTTTGGCGTAGCGCGGTTGACCTCATCAGCAAGGATGATTTGCCCCATAATGGGGCCTGGGCGAAATTCGAATTTCCGTTTTTGCTGATTGTAAATGGAAACACCGGTCACATCACTGGGGAGCATATCGGGCGTGAACTGGATACGATTGAAGGTGCAATCCAACGACTTTGCAAGACTGCGCGCCAACATAGTTTTCCCCACCCCCGGCACATCTTCGATTAAAACGTGCCCCTGACACAACAAGCCAATGACTACCAACTCAATGGACTGTCTTTTTCCGACAATGACCTTCTCCAAATTTCCGATCAACCGCTCTCCAAATTCCTTGAGGTCAGTCATGAAGGGTTCCTTTCCCATATTTCACAATAAAATTTTACTGTTCCGATTGTACAAGGGAATGAAGGGATGGGCAAGCGCTTACCTTTTTGTTTTCGGTTATAATTTTTTACACTACGCCCCCGTAGCTCAATGGATAGAGTAACAGACTTCGAATCTGGTGGTTGCGCGTTCGACCCGCGCCGGGGGCGCCTTCTTTATGTCAATCCCACAGAGAGACCTGCAATTGATCCGCATGTTATCCGAACGGCTGGAACATATCCCCGCCGATACGGTTTGGGCACGCCGGGCAAGCGGTGTGAGAAGAAGCCTGCTCAGATACCTGGACTTTCCCGATGGTCCTCCCGCCACATCACAAGCAGAAGTTAATCAAGCGATCAAGCAGGCATGTTTCATTCTAGAGGCAACGGCAAAGCATAGCTGCAGATCATGAAATTTTCAACCCGCTTGAGGGCATTCCCCCTCTTCAAAGACAATCCCTGTTAATCGCCGAAAATAAAAGCAAACAAAAAGAATCCCATGAGCGATCTTTGCACCCTCACTCCCTCTCAAATCGTCATGTACACCACCGATACCTGTGCCGATTGTCGGCGCGCCAAAGCATTCTTTGAGGCGCATCAAATTCCCTATCTGCGCGTGCGGCTCGAAGAAAACCCAAAAGCTGCCGAATTCGTCATCCGCCTCAACAATGGCTATTGTAGCGTTCCTACCATCATCTTCCCCGACGGCACCATCCTCGTTGAACCGGACTGGGAAGAACTCAAAGCCAAATTCTCGAGTTCATAACCCCGACCCATGACGCGCACAGCAGACATCGTCATTTGCGGTGCTGGAATCACAGGGATCTCGGCGGCGTACTTCCTCAGCAAGGCGGGTTATAAAAACATCCTCCTTCTCGATGAGCGCCCTCCCCTCTCCTTCACCAGCGACCGCTCCACGGAATGTTACCGAAACTGGTGGCAAGATGGCGAACTGCTTGCGCTGATAAATCGCTCGATTGATTTGATGGAGAATCTCGCCGATGAAAGCGGAAACATCTTCCGGATGAATCGACGCGGCTATTTGTACGTGACCGCCGAACCAGACAAAATCGCAGACGTAAAAAACGCTTCACTTCGGATCTCAAGCCTGGGCGCGGGACCATTACGCGTTCACTCCTCCGACACTTCTTCTTACCAACCTGCCCCTCCACAAGGTTTTCACGATCAACCCACAGGCGCAGACCTTCTCCTTGGCAACGACCTCATCCGCAAACATTTTCCCTATCTCACAGAACGCGCTGTCGCCGCGCTGCATGTACGCCGCGCGGGTTGGCTGAGCGCGCAACAGTTGGGAATGTATCTCCTCGAAGCGGCACGCCGGCGCGGGGTCCGCTTTGAATCCGCACGCGTGACAAGTGTGGAGGTAGTAAAGAACCACATAAACGGAGTCCGGCTTGGGTCAGGAGAACGCGTCGATTCCCCTCTCTTCATTAATGCTGCCGGACCTTATCTCAAGGAAGTGGGAAAATTGCTCGGTGTTGATCTGCCCGTTTTCACCGAATTGCATCTCAAAGCCATCATCAAAGATTATTTGGGAGTCGTCGGTCGCGATGCGCCGCTCTTGATCTGGAATGACGCACAGATTTTGCCGTGGGAAGAGGATGAACGTGAAGCGCTTGCAAAAGATGATGAGACACGCTGGCTAACAGAACTCCTTCCTCCAGGCGCACACACACGCCCCGAAGGCGCAGGTGACACGATCCTGATGCTTTGGGAATATCAGACGAAAATCACAGAGCCTGTACCTTCACCTGAAATGGATGAACAATATCCGGAGATTGTCTTGCGCGGTCTCGCCACAATGTTGCCACGCCTGAGAGAGTATTTTGGGAGAATGCCACGCCCCCACCTCGACGGTGGTTATTACACAAAAACGCGCGAGAATCGTCCACTGGTGGGACCAATGAGTGTGGAAGGAGCGTATGTGATCGGCGCAGTTTCAGGTTATGGAATTATGTCAGCCTGTGGCGTCGGCGAATTGCTGGCCGCGCACGTAACCGGCTCGGCTTTGCCAGAGTATGCACAGGCATTTGAATTATCGCGCTATGACGATCCCGAATATCAAAAGAGATTGGAAAATTGGGAAGATAGTGGGCAGTTGTAATAGATAAACATCTCATGTCACGAATTTGACCAATGCGAAGAGGGTTAAGTGTGAGGGAGAAAAGCAGTCCCTCACCCTAAACCCTCTCCCATCAGAATGGGATTTTTTATCGCGAAACGGCAAATTTGCTGTATTTTGCCGCTGCTGTATTTTGCCGTTTCTCCCGATGAGAGACAGGGGTGTTGAGTTGAGGAGGATATTGACTACGCGCAATCAACGACAATTATCTTCGCCTTGGTTACACCAAATGGGTACTGCAATTCTCTCTTCAAGCGGGATACAATGCACACAGAGGAGAAGAAATGAAAATGAAAAAGATCATTCCCACTTTACTGTGCTTCTTTTTGCTTGCCGCCTGCAATGGCTGGAGCGTCCAACCTATCCCCTTCCCGACACCTTTTCCGATCATTTCCCCCACACCCTCCATTTATACAGCAACACCTGTCGTAATTGGGCCAACCCACATCTCCCCAACACCGTTCATTACGACAGCGACAACCACAGTCACTCCCCTCCCCACAAATACAAATCTGGCATCACCAACCTTCACGCCCACGCCTGTTGATACAATAACGCCAACTAGCCCCGCGAACACCCCTGCTCTTCTCATCCAAATTCTAGGGTGCAACACGAGCATTGACATCACACATGGCATGGGCGAAGTCACCAATGCATTTGTCACCCTCAAGAATACTGGTAATGTTGAACTGACGAATCTGACAGCGACGCTCTATGCGCTGGACGAGGGTCGTGAACATCCCGATAAAACAGTGAAAGTCCCCTCATTGCCTGTTGGCTATCAAGTGAATTTGAAACTAACTGTGGACAGCACGTACAGGCAAGAGACCCCCATTCAAGTGGAAGTGAAAAGCGAGCAGGGGATCTTTCCTCGCGAAGGCGCCGCTTCATGCCGGGACATAGGCATATTCGCGCCCAGCCCGAACACTCTCAACACACCCTTGCCGAGTAATCCATAATATAATAAATTCATCACTCCCCTCTCACCAATGAGAAGGGAGCAAAATGTAAAAAATTTGTCGTTTTCTGCAACAAGATCTCATTTCGGCTGTTGGTTCCCTCTCCTTATAAGAGAAGGTTGAGGTCATCATTTTATGACAAACGAAAATCTATCTACGTTAAACAGAAAGATCGCCATGTTGATTGATGGCGAGAACGCGCAACCTTCCCTGCTCCCCCAAATGCTGGTGGAGGCAGGGCGACACGGACAGGTCACCATCCGCAGAATTTACGGAGATTGGACGACCAACAGTATGAACTCCTGGAAAGAGGTGTTGAATTATCACGCCTTCCAACCCATTCAGCAATTTCGCTATACGGTCGGAAAAAATTCAACTGACAGCGCCATGATCATTGATGCGATGGACATCCTGCATTCCGGTGTAGTGGACGGATTCTGCATCGTCTCATCCGACAGCGATTACACACGTCTTGCTACTCGCATCCGCGAATCGGGCATCTTTGTGATGGGCATCGGCGAGAAAAAGACGCCAAAAGCCTTCGTCAACGCCTGCGATTTGTTCGTCTACACAGAAAATCTCGCCGCAGAGAAGAAAGCCACACAACAAAAACAAGCGCACGCAAGAAAAGCCGCCGGAAAAAAGAAAGAGGGAAAAGAAGAACCCGACCCGATGCCACTTCTCAGCCAAGCCTTCGAGATGGCAGTGGGACAGGATGGTTGGGCGCCGCTCGCAAGCATGGGACAAGCGCTCTATCAACTCGATCCCAGTTTCGACCCGCGCACCTACGGTTACAAGCAGCTCTCACGCATGATTGCCAACTTGAAAGATCGTTTCGAGATGCGCACCCAAAACGCAGATGGAACAAATATCTTGTATGTGAGGATGAAGGAGTGAGGGGGACAATTTTCGATTTCCAATTTTGGATTTACAACTTGAAGACATGCAACGAGTTGCGCTTCGCGCAGCCCGGCTGGGCTTTTGTCAGGCTGAAATCCTGCCTTCTATCCAAAATCATCTTACCTTTGGCTACAAATACTTGCCGCTAGGTAACAAAAATAAATCTTCACATTCCAAGGAGAATTGATTCGATGAACAAAAAACAACATCTTTTAACCTTCACAGGATTATTTATCGCGTTGGGCTTGCCTTTTGTTCTAGATTTACTACTCAGCAAACGCCTTGAAAATGTGGCATTTTCTTCTCAAGCCATTTTCTCCATCCTGAAAGACTGGATTCTTGTATTTGTTTTGGCAGGCATTATTATCTTTGGGGAGAGACAACCTTTAGCCTCTATTGGCATCAAGAAAATGTCCTGGCGTGATGTGCTATGGGGAATACTTGGATTCATGATCGGCGCTCTCTCATTTGTACTGACCGCTCCTCTAGTCAGTGCGCTGGGGTTGGGAACAACATCCGGCGGCATCTCGCAATTGGCGCAAACTCCAATTCTGTTGCGAATCGGAATTGTTCTCACGGCAGGCATTACAGAGGAAATACTCTTTCGCGGTTATCCCATTGAGCGCCTACATGCTCTGACGGGACGCCTCGGCTTGAGTGCGGGGATCGCCTATGTAGTATTCGTGCTGCTTCACATCCCCTTCTGGGGGCTTGGCGGTGCGATCCAGATTGGCATATGGAGTCTCATTGTTACCCTTCTGTATGTCAAGCGCAGAAATCTGCCCGCCTGCATGCTCATGCACATCTTGAACGATGCATACGCCTTCATTCTCTTGCCAATGCTGTTTGCCCAGTACTTGTCGCAGTAGAAGCAATAGACAGTATCCGAAATAGCCAATTTGAAACATTGAATTGCACGAATAAACCGACGAATGTTCGGAAAATTCGTGCAATCCAATGCTCGCTGTTTTCCACCATTGGATCTGACTGCTGAACAGCAGGGATTCCAACATTATTTTTATTTTCCTTTAACTACTCTCCAACGCAGGTGGGCTACATTCTTGTTGGACAATCTTTTATCCTTAGGTTGTCCTACATTATCGGTAAGGAGCAAGACATGAAACTCGAAAAATTCACACAAAAATCCCAAGAAGCCATCTTCAGCGCGCAGCAAATTGCGCAGGAATATCATCATCAAGCCATTGAACCCATCCATCTCACCCTTGCCCTTATCCGGCAAGAGGATGGTATCGTTCCTGCCATTGTGACACGCGTGGCAGGGAGCCCTGTGGCACTGCGTGAAGAACTGCAAAGAGAACTAGAAAAACGCCCAAAGATTCACGGCGCAAATCTCGAAGTAGGATTATCGCCCACTGCTGTGGATGTACTCAACGCCGCAGAACGCTATGCCAAAGGCATGAAGGATGATTACATCTCGACCGAACACATCCTTCTAGGTTTGACCGATTCGGTGGAAGGGAAGCGACTCGCCTCTTACGGTCTGACCAAAGATGCGATTCTTTCCGCCCTCAAATCTGTGCGCGGCTCCCAGCGCGTCACCTCACCCGAACCCGAATCCACCTACCAGGCGCTGGAAAAATACGGCCGCGACCTGACCGATCTCGCCCGCAAAGGCAAACTTGACCCGGTTATCGGGCGCGATGAAGAAATTCGTCGTGTCATCCAAATCCTCACACGCCGCACTAAAAACAACCCGGCGCTCATTGGCGAGCCCGGTGTCGGCAAGACAGCCATCGTCGAGGGGCTGGCACAGCGCATCGTCAACGGAGACGTACCCGAAGGTCTGAAAAAGAAGCGCATCGTCCAACTCGACATGGGCGCGCTCATCGCCGGTGCAAAATATCGCGGCGAGTTCGAGGAACGCCTGAAGGCTGTCCTGAAGGAAATCACCGAATCCGCTGGCGAAATCATCCTGTTCATAGATGAAATGCATACCGTCGTCGGCGCGGGCAAAGCTGAAGGCGCCATGGATGCCGGCAACATGCTCAAACCCATGCTAGCACGCGGCGAACTGCACATGATCGGCGCAACGACATTGGATGAATATCGCAAATACATTGAGAAGGACCCTGCCCTCGAGCGGCGTTTTCAACCCGTTTTGGTGGAAGAGCCGAGCGTGGAGGATACGATCTCCATTTTGCGTGGCCTCAAGGAACGTTATGAAGTCCATCACGGCGTGCGCATCACCGACCCGGCTGTCATTGCGGCGGCAACGCTTTCGCATCGCTACATCTCCGACCGTCATTTGCCCGATAAAGCCATTGACCTGATTGACGAAGCCGCGGCGCGCTTGCGCACAGAAATTGATTCCAAGCCTCAGGAACTGGATGAGGTGGATCGTCAGATCATGCAGCTGGAAATCGAACGTGAGGCGCTAAAGAAGGAAAAGGACAAAGCCTCCAAGGAACGCTTGGAAAAACTGAATCAAGAACTCGCGGAATTGCGTGAGAAGTCGCAAGCCATCACCGCGCGCTGGCAGGCTGAGAAACAAGTCATCGGCGAATTGCGCGCCTTGAAGGAAAAGTTAGATCAGACACGCACAGAAATGGAGCGCGCCGAACGCGCGGCCGATCTCGAAAAAACCGCACGCCTGCGCTATGGTGAAATACGTCAGATCGAGGAGCAAATCCGCAACACAGAAGCCAAACTAAAGGCAATGCAAAACGCAGGCGCGCTGCTCAAAGAAGAAGTGGACGCGGAGGAAATCGCCGCCATCGTGGCGCGCTGGACGGGCATCCCGGTTGAGAAGCTCCTGGAAGGGGAAACGCAGAAACTCCTGCATATGGAGGAGAAGCTGCACGAACGCGTCGTTGGGCAGGATGAGGCGGTGCGCGTCGTTTCGAACGCGGTGCGTCGCGCTCGCGCCGGGTTGCAGGACCCGAACCGTCCGCTTGGCTCGTTCATCTTCCTGGGTCCAACCGGAGTCGGTAAGACCGAACTGGCGCGCGCTCTGGCTGAATTCCTCTTCGATGACGAACGTGCCATGGTGCGGATTGACATGAGCGAATATCAGGAAAAGCACACGGTCAGCCGTCTGATCGGTGCGCCGCCTGGCTACGTCGGTTATGAGGAAGGTGGTCAGTTGACCGAAGCTGTCCGCCGTCGCCCGTACAGCGTGGTCTTGTTCGATGAAATCGAAAAAGCCCACCCGGAAGTCTTCAACGTCCTGCTGCAACTGCTGGACGATGGCCGCCTGACCGACGGCCAGGGCCGCACGGTGGACTTCCGCAACACGGTCGTCATCATGACCTCCAACCTGGGCAACACGCTCTGGGAGAATGGCCACAAGGTCGGGCGAGATGAGATTACCCGCGTCTTGCAGGCGCACTTCCGCCCGGAGTTCCTCAACCGCATTGATGAGATTGTCGTCTTCCACCCGTTGGGCAAGGAACACCTGACCAGCATCGTGGAGATCCAACTGCGGCGCATCAGCAAATTGCTGGCTGAGAAAGGCTTCAAACTCGAAGTGACCCAAGCCGCGCGCGAATACTTGGCCGAAGTTGGCTACGACCCGAACTTTGGTGCGCGTCCGCTCAAGCGCGCCATCCAGCGCGAACTGCAAGACCCGCTGGCGCTCAAGATCCTGGCTGGCGAGTTCAAGGAAGGCGATGTCATTCAGGTGGATCGCAGCGCGGATGGATTGGTATTTTCCACTGCGACACAGGGGGAGGTGGTGGAAGGAGAAGTGGTGGCATGATGTAGGACAAGTCTTCAGGACTTGTCCTACAATTTTTCCCATTCACAATCATTTGCGCTATACTTACGTTAGCGCGCCTGCCTCGTCTTTCCAAACGGAAAGCGTTGCTTCGGGAGATTCTGGCATCATCACAAAAAACGGGAGGACAGCCCATGCCCCCTTCCTTCTCTCAAACCACCGACCTGACCTGCCCCCGCTGTGGAACATCCTTCCGCGCCGATGCGTGGCTCATCGTAGACGCCGCCGCGCGCTCCGACCTGCTGGAACAAGCGAAGCAGGGCACGCTTCACCAGGTCACCTGCCCGCAGTGTGGACATCTCTTTGATGCCGACCAGCCGCTTCTGCTCTTCCGCCCCGGCGAGCAGCCGCCCCTGCTCTTCTCCCCTGCCCAATCTACCACCGCCGAACAAGACCGGAAACACGCCCGCGACCTCGTGGAGCGCCTGAAAGAAAGCCTCGGCCCCGCCTGGCGGGATGAATGGCTGGCCAACGGCCTGCCCGGCGTGCCGCGCTTGCTCCTATCTCTGGCGCTTACGGAAGGGCTGGAGGCCGTGCAGCGGAAGATGCAAGAACAGGCTGCCGCTGAGCTGGAACGCCTGCGACAGGAAAACCCCGAAGCCTATCGCCAATTGGAGTCTGCCGCCCGTCAATTCGCTGAAGCTGCTCCCTTGCTTCAAACGCTTCAGGAATTCATCCAGGCCGATACCTGGGCGGAATCGCAACGCATTGTCAAAGCGCATCCCGAACTGCTGGAAGCGCGAACCGATATCCTCCTCGAACAACTCATCCAGGCTGCCCGTGGACAGGGGGATGAGAACGCCGTGCGCCTACTCGAAGAGCACCGCGCCCTGTTACGTCGCTGCCGCGAAGTGGGCATTGCCCGCGCCTTTGCCGAAAAAATGCTTCCGTCCCGAGCACTGGCCGCTGCCGAAGCCGCCGGCCTTACGCCGGAGCAGGCCCTGGAAATGGCCCGCCAGGCCGCCCAACTGCCCCCCGAACTGCGCGAAGTCCTGGAAGAACTTGCCCGCCGCAGCGCACCAATTCGCTCGGCGGAAGACCTGGAGCGCGCCCTGGAAGAGCATCCGGAACTACGCGAGAAACTGGAACGACGAGTTTCCCAGGCGCAGGCCGAATCGGCGCTTGACCGCCGCTTTCAGGAGTTGATTGCCTTGCAACAGCAGGCAGAAAACGCTCCGGCGCTCTGGCTTCAGGTGGTGCAAGGCTGGCAGGATTTGATTGCCCAGGCCGAAGCCCAAGGGAAAACCTGGCTGGCGGCCAATGCGCGCGGCAACCTGGGGAATGCTTGCATTAATTTATATCAAATCACGGGTGATGACTCCTGGGCCAATCAGGCTGCGCAGTTGCTCTCACAAATCCAAACGGTCTTCAATCGTCAGGAAGCGCCTCAGGGCTGGGCAACGGTACAGCACTCGCTGGGCAATCTGTTCCTTGACCGCTATGAGCGCAGTGGGGAGGACGCCCACGCCCAGGCCGCCGAAGAACATTACCGCAATATTCTCGCGCTCTCCAAAGAAGTCTTCCTGCCTGCTATTTATCCCTTCCGGGCCTCGGCTGCGCTCTCCCGTCTGCATTTTCGCTGTAAGGACTGGCAGGCTTGCCGGGAGGATGGGGAGCAGGCGTTTTCCTCTCTGGAAGAATTGCTGGCCGCTGGCCTGACGCGGGGCGGAAAGGCAACCTGGCTGCGCGAAGCGCGCGGCCTGGCGGCGCAGGTGGGCTGGGCATGGCTGCAAGCAGGCAAGCCGGAGCAGGCTGTTTTCAGTCTGGAACGCGGCCGCGCCGTCCTGCTGCGCGAAGGGATGGGGCGCCTCGGCTGCGACCTGGAACGCCTGCCCGAAGTGGGCTTTGCCACTCTGTATAAGCGTTTCGTCCGCGCCCGGCAAGAGGAAGAAGGCCTCGCCGCACTGCTGGAAGGGCAAGGCGCGCTGGCCCATGTGAACGAACTGACCGCCGCCCGCCGTGAATTGCAGGAAACAGCAGAGGCCATCCGTCGGCAGGCGGGCGAGAAACATCCGGAATACCGCTTCTTCTTGAAATCTCTGCCCTTCCAGGTTATCCAGTCCCTGGCGCAGGAGGCGCCGCTCGTCTATCTGGCCGCCACTGCCTATGGCGGTTTTGCCCTGGTTGTCCGCGCTGGAGCGGATGTGAATGTCCTCGACCTACCCGAACTGACTGAAGAAGCGCTGCGGGAAAAGGTCGTTGGCCCCAAAGACGACCCTGCTATAAGCGGCTACCTGGGCGCTTACTGGCGCTGGCGGAACAATCCCCGAAACGAACCCGCACGCCAGGCCTGGTTTGGGGCGCTCGATGCCATGCTGACCTGGCTGGGTCAGGCCGTGATGTCGCCGCTCGTGGCGCGGCTGGAAGCGCTCGGCGTGCCGCAGGGGTCGGTCGTGCGCCTGATCCCCGGCGGTTGGCTCGGCCTGCTCCCGCTCCATGCAAGTAGGACAACTGCACGTAGGACAACTGCTAGCAGTTGTCCATATGCCCTCGACCATTACACCTTCACTTACCTTCCCTCCGCCCAGGCGCTCTATCACGCTCGCGCAGCGGCCGAACGCCCGGCGGAGAGCCTGTTGCTTGTGGATAACCCGGATGGTTCCCTGGTCTTTTCCAGCCAGGAAGCCGAAGGAGTGCGCGATGTCTTTCCGGAGCAAGCGATTAAGATGCTAAAGGGAAAGCACGCTACCAAAGAGCGCGTGCGCCAGGCCATGTCTCAGGCGGAGGTGCTCCACTTCTCCACGCATGGCCGCGCCGGTTGGACGGAGAGCGAGCGCGCCGGCGTGCTCCTGGCCGAGGGTGAGTGGCTCACCCTGCCGGAAATCTTCGATCTGCGCCTGGAGAAACCGCGCCTAGCCGTGCTTTCCGCCTGCGAGACGGGTGTCCCGACTCTGAAAAACCCGGACGAGGTCGAAGCCCTGCCTTCCGGCCTGATGCAGGCGGGCATCCCCGGCGTGGTCGGCTCGTTGTGGGCAGTCAATGACCTGAGCACGGCGCTCTTGATGGCCTGGTTCTACCACTTCTGGCGCAAGGAAGGCACCCCCTTGCCTCAGGCGCTGCGCCGGGCACAATGCTACCTGCGCGATGCCTTTCGCAGCGACACCGTGCGCGCAGAGTTGGAAGCGTTATCCAGGCGCGCTGGCTGGCGCATGGCGTCAGAACAGGCTGAGGATTTCCTCAACCTGGTCACCCTGCGCGATTTCGCCCACCCGTATTACTGGGCGGGGTTTACGTACACTGGTTTGTAGGTCAACTGCTCGCAGTTGACCCAATAATTATGAGCGTCTTTTTCCGTCGCCATCTCCCTCACTACCACCTGCCGAACGCCACCTATTTCATCACCTTTCGGTTGGCGGGCAGCCTGCCTGTGGAAGTGGTGCAGCGCTTTCAAGAGGAGCATGAGGCTGAATTGCGCCGTTTGGAGCAGACCCTGAGCGGCACGGCGCTGCATCAGGCGCGACAGGAGGCTCAAAGACGTTACTTCGATCGGCTGGACTCTCTGCTCGACCGCGCCTTGCACGGCCCGCGCTGGCTGCTCGAATCGGAATGTGCTCGCATCGTTATGACGTGCATTCGCGAGCTGGACCCAACACACTATCACCTGCACGCCTTTTGCCTCATGAGCAACCATGTTCACTTGCTGATAGACCAACAGGATATTCCCGAGCCTCCTGCCCGCCGGGACGGAAAACCTTACACGGCCCTCAGCCGCGCCTTACGTCTGCTTAAGGGCAAAAGCGCCGCGCTGTGCAATCGTCATCTGGGACGCAGCCAAGAGGCCTTCTGGCAGCATGAGAGCTATGACCACGTCGTGCGGAATGAACGTGAATATGAGCATATCCTGACCTATATCGTCAACAATCCAGTCAAAGCAGGCTTGGTCTCAGATTGGCAGGATTGGCCTTATACCTTTGTAGCCTTCCTGGACAACTGCTAGCAGTTGTCCTACTTACAGGAGTGTCTTATGTCCCGTAAACGAGACCCTTCCCTTCCCACCCCCTTTGAAATCCGTTACGCCGTCAGGCGGGCGGCTGAGCTACTCCCCGAGGCGAAAAAGAACTTGCTGCTCGAATTGCTCCGAAAGAAGGATAAAGTTCCACCAAGCAAACTGCTTGCGTTCTTTCAGGAAACGCCGCAGGGGCGTAACTGGCTTCAACGCGCCCTCTACCTTTCCGAGACCGCTGCGACGCGCGGCTACGAGACGCTGCCCGGCCAGCCGGGTGAGATTCCGGCGCGCAGCCTGTGGAAATGTCCCCAATGCGGCTTCACCTGGCGCGTGTTGCGCAAAGGGCGGCCGGTGCCGCCCTGTCCGCGTGATGGCTCGACCCTAGAGCCGGTCGTTCCCAAGGAGCAAAACCATGCTGGATAAATTCTGGGAAAGTCTGGGCGGCGACCTGGCCGGAGAATGGCTGCGCCGTGCCTTCAGCCCGCCCTTTTTGTTCTACCTCAGCGGCCTGGGATTCTACGTCCTGCGTCACGGCTGGCAACCGCTCTGGCAGCAACTGCTGAGCTGGAGCGTGGTCGAACAGGTGGCCTTGCTCATCCTGTTGTTGATCGTGCTGATCCTGAGCGCGTTGCTCAGTGCTCAGGCGCGCTTCGTCTTCCTGCGCTGGATGGAGGGCTACTGGCCCTGGCCGCTGCGCTATCTGGAGCCGCTCTTCATCACCTGGCAACAGAAGCGCTTGCAAGCCGCCGAACAGCGCCTGAACCAGATGTCAAATTCCCTAACGCCCACCTTGGCACGTCAGCGCGCTGGGCTGGAAATTTTCCAGCGCTATTTCCCCTCCGAAATGCACGAAATCTGCCCAACGCGGCTGGGCAACATCCTGCGTGCGGGTGAAACGGCGCCGGCGCAGAAATACGGTCTGGATGCCTACGTCTGCTGGCCGCGCCTGTGGCCGCTCCTCCCCGATTCCCTGCGCAACGACTTGACCGCTGTGCGCAGCCGTTTGTTCACCCTGGCCGAATTCTGGGGCATGGGATTGCTCTCGCTGATTTGGGCAGTCTGGTCGTGGTGGGCGCTGCCGCTGGGACTGCTGTGGATGTGGACAGCCTATCGCCTAGCGTTGCCGGTCGCCATGGCCTATGCCGATCTGCTCGAAAGCGCCTTTGACCTGTACCGCCTCTCCCTCTACGATGCTTTGGGCTGGTCACGACCGCAAAAGGACGAAGATGAAATTGCCCAGGGTCGGGCGCTGACCGAATTTCTCTGGCGCGGAACATCTGAACGAGCGATAGAACAGCTCCATCCATGAGACATTCACTGCCGCTTCCCCAACAAAGCGGCACGGAGAAAATCTCCGCCGGCGAAGCCCTGACGCGCTTCATCCAGCGCGGGATGACCAGCCAACCGACGACATGGATTTCCTCCATGGCGTAGGGAGAAGTGGTGGCGTAAGACAACAGGACAGGCTCAGTGCCTGTCCCGTTTACTCTCCAGCCGCGTCAGAATCTCTTGCGGAACTCGATTGCGTAAATGCGGATACCGTTCGATTTGTGTGACATGCGTGCATTGCGAACGCACCGCACAGAACTTGACAGGTAGAGCAATGAAGTTCAAATGTCAAAGTGAGTAACTCATTTCGGGGAAGTCGCACGTACTTTCAAACTATGCTTTCAGCGCTTCCTTTGCCTTTTTGGCTTGCTTGCCGCGCTCCTCAGTATTAAGGATCCGCTTGCGGATACGATACGCCACAGGCGTGACTTCGAGCAGTTCGTCGTCGGCAAGGTATTCAATCGCTTCGTCGAGGGACATCTGGCGGGGCGGCGTGAGGCGGATTTCCATCTCCCCTCGCGCCGCGCGCACATTCGTCAAATGCTTCTTCTTACAGACATTTACAACAATATCGCCGGGGCGGGAGTTTTCGCCAACGACCATCCCTTCATACACTTCCACACCCGGACCATAAAACAATGTGCCGCGCTCCTCGGCAGATTTCAAAGCGTAAGCGGTAGTCGTGCCGCTCTCCCATGCCACAAGCGAGCCGGTCTGCCGCGTATTCATTGGGCCAGCCATTTCGTCATATCCGTAAAAGATCGTATGCATGATCCCTGCACCGCGTGTCGCAGTGAGAAATTGATAGCGGAATCCGAGTAATCCACGCGTCGGGACAATGAAGACCATGCGCGTCGTGCCCTGACCCGAGTCCTGCATGTCCATTAATTTGCCCCTTCTCGCCCCAAGCATTTCCACCACCACGCCGACGGTTTCATTGCTTGTCTCGATATGGACTTCTTCATAGGGTTCGAGTAGTGCTCCATCCTCTGCTCTATGGAAGATGACCTCTGGGCGCGAAACTTGAAACTCATATCCCTCGCGCCGCATGGTTTCGATGAGAATACCCAGATGTAGCTCACCACGACCTGACACTAAAAAGTTTTCCGCCGATTCGGTCTCTTCAACACGGAGCGCGACGTTGGTGCGCAATTCTTCAAAGAGGCGCTCGCGTAATTTGCGCGAGGTGCTGTACTTACCTTCGCGACCCGCAAACGGCGATGTGTTCACGCCAAACATCATGCGAACGGTCGGCTCTTCCACTTTGATAGGTGGCAAGGCAACAGGATGAGCAGGGTCAGCAAGTGTCTCACCAATGGCAATTCCTTCGAGCCCGGCAATAGAGATAATGTCACCTGCACGCGCCGATTCAATTTCGATTTTGTTCAAGCCATGAAAGGCATAAAGATATTTTGCCGTTTCGGGAAGATGACGCCCATCGGTCGTCAGGCGCACGAGTTTCTGACCGGCTTTAATCTCGCCTGCGAAAATGCGTCCCACTGCAGTAACGCCACGATAGTCATCATACCCCAGTGTGGTGACCAGCAATTGAAACGGCGCGTCCGGGTCCACCTTCGGCGCGGGGATATGTCGGAGGATGGCATCGAACAAGGGCTGCAGATCCGGTCCAAGGTCCGGCGTAAGACCCGCCCTTCCGGCAGTGGCTTGAGTGTAGATCACCGGAAAGTCCGCCTGTTCTTCGGTGGCGCCAAGTTCGATAAAGAGATCAAAGGTTTCGTTCAGCACACGGGAGGGCTCGGCATCCTTTCGATCCACTTTGTTGATAACTACCACTGCCTTATGTCCCATTTCGAGCGCCTTTTTCAACACAAAACGAGTTTGAGGCATGGGGCCCTCTGCGGCATCCACGAGGAGAAGCACTCCATCTACCATGTTCATGACGCGCTCGACCTCACCGCCAAAATCCGCGTGGCCGGGTGTATCCACAATGTTGACTTTGACCGGCTGGCCCGTTTCAGGATCATAAAGCGTGATCGCTGTGTTCTTGGCAAGAATGGTAATGCCGCGCTCGCGTTCCAGATCGTTGTAATCCAAGACGCGCTCCGCGATCTGTTGATTCTCGCGAAAAGTGTGCGATTGCCGCAATAGACCATCCACAAGGGTAGTCTTGCCGTGGTCAACATGCGCGATAATGGCAATATTACGGAGATCAGTTCGTTCGATTTTCATGGTTGGTCAGTCACCAAGTTTGATCGTCAAATCATTTTCCAGCAGACTGGATAATTTGATTCTTCGATAGGATACGCGCTGCCAGAACGAAAGATGTTCCATAACACACAAAAACCCCCGACGAGGAAGCCGAGGGTCTTTTGAAACAAAGCAGGTCGTTCGGCGTGCGGTGGGTATCTTATCAGAGAGTGAAGATTTTGTGTAGGGACAGGCAAAGCGCTCACAATCTGCCCGATCTGCCTGCTCTCCTCAAATCGCGATAACGCCACCACACCTGCCAAACGCGAAATGATGCCTCCAATTGAATCTTGAAAGACATTTTAGATTTTCCCGAGGCGCGGTCGGCAAAATAAATAGGTGTTTCGCCAATTTTGAAATCCAAGCAATATGCCAGATATGCCATTTCCACTTGAAAGGCATAACCGCTCGACTGAATACGCTCGAAAGGCATTTGCCTCAGCGTTTCGCTTCGCCAGACACGATACCCCGTCGTAAGATCGCGTATGGGAATTCCCAAGATGCTGCGCGCGTAAAAATTCCCAAAGGCAGAGAGTTTCCTCCTCCAGAACGCCCATTCCCGATCCACTGCTCCGCCAGGGATATAGCGCGAACCCAACACAACATCATACTCTTCGAGGAGCCGCACCATATGAGGTAAAACCGCCGGATCATGAGAAAAATCTGCATCCATCTGGACAATGGCTTGTGCATCACTGCTCAATATCTTCTGGAATCCACTCAAATAAGCCGAACGCAACCCCATCTTGCCCGGACGATGGAGGACGCTGAGGCGGCCAGGAAAATCGCCGGCTAGTTTTTCCGCTACCAAGCCGGTACCATCTGGACTATTATCGTCCACTACCAGGAGACGCAAATCAAGCGGCAGGGAAAATAACGCGGAGACCAGCCTGGGCAGGTTCTCCGCTTCATTATAGGTGGGGATAACGACCGTGACGCGCAAATAATCCTTCACTTCAAGATTAATATCCCGGCAAAGTGTTTTGCTAATGATGAATTATAACCTCACCTTGCGCATTTTTCCTTCATCGCCCTCAGTCATTCCACATCCGAATCTTGGTAACGCAAATCTAGCTGTCTCGCCCCATCAACCATCCACACATCACGAATTTGGTTAGCCCATTGTTTGAGCCACTCGCGATCCTGCAAAGCAGAAAGTGATAAATATGTTCGATGGTATAATACCCGCCCGTATGATTCAAGAACCCTCTTCACAAAAAACAAAAGTCTGCCCCACATGTGGAACCCGGCTGAGCGAACATGCAACACGCTGTCCGGTATGTGGAACAGAACTGACAGCCAAAGCCGAAACAAAAAAAACAGAAAGTGCCATACAAGCCAGCCGCATGCCCGAGGTGACACTCAGTCTGCCGGCGGCACTGGGCGCGCTGATCACCCTCCTGCTCATTGGCGCGGCGACCGTGTATTTTGCATTGAGCGCCGGCATCGGCGGACAAATTGTCGAACCGACCCCGGTCTTCACGGCAACCGCCACCGCGACCATCACTCCAACACCAACCGAAACCCCCTCTCCGACTCCCGTCCCAACCGATACACCATTACCACCTTTTGAATATACTGTTCGCAGTGGAGAAACGTGCGGTGGCATTGCAGCTGCATTTAGTGTTTCTGTGCAAAGCATTGTTGTCTTGAATAATTTACCGACATCGTGCGACATCTCGGCAGGACAAGTCTTGAAGATCCCCTACCCCACAGCCACCCCTGCGCCGCCTCCCACCGAGACACCCAACGAAGCCACACAAACCGCGCAGGCTTGTGAAAAGGTTTTTTATACGGTTCAAGCCAACGACACACTCTCCAGCATTTCGCTAAATTACAACGTGCCGCAGGAAGCGATCAAATTCTATAACGGGCTGGCTTCGGACAACGTCTTTATTGGCTCAACATTGATCATCCCACTCTGCGAACGCTTCGCCACACCCGGACCTACTCCCACCGCCACCCTCCCGCCTCCTTACCCCGCCCCCAGCCTGCTTCTGCCATCAGATGGCGCCGCCTTTACGCTGGCAAACGATGTGGTCACACTCCAATGGGCTTCGATTGGAACTCTGCGCGAGAACGAAGCCTATCAAGTGATCGTTGAAGACGTGACAGCCGGAGGAGGACAGCGCATTATCGCTTACGTGACCGACACTAAATACATCGTGCCGACCTCTTTTCGTCCCAATGACAACCTCGCTCACGTCATCCGCTGGTGGGTCACCACCGTCCGCCAGACTGGCGTGGACGACCAGGGACAGCCCATTTACGTTTCGGCAGGAGCGATCAGCGAAAAGCGCGTCTTCTCATGGGTGGGTGTAGCAGTTCAAAGCACACCTGCTCCGTAGAAAAAGCACAAGAACCTCACGGCATAAACGCTTGTGTCCGAAAACTCTACTGCCGAGTACTGTGTTTCTTGTCAAGCGCGGCTGGTATGATGCAACAATTCCAGGCCATCGCAAGTTGGCTGTCTGGCCACACCCACGATCCACGCATCACGAATGCGGAACGATTACTCGATCCCAGGAAAAAGATGTGGCGGTTTCTGGTTACTCACTTTCATCGCTCAGGAAGAGAAAATGATGGACATTCGCTCCTACAATCGAGAGGCCTGGAATCGCGAGGTGGAGAGTGGAAACCGTTGGACTCAACCCGTGAGCCACGAAGAGATCGAACAAGCGCGGCGTGGTGAATTCAACCTGCTTCTCACTGAAAACATCCCTGTCCCGCGCCGATGGTTTCCTCCGCTGAAAGGTGCGGAAGTGTTATGCCTCGCTTCGGGCGGTGGACAACAGGGTCCCATCCTCGCCGCGCTCGGCGCAAAGGTCACCGTCTTTGACAATTCCCCCGCTCAATTGAAGCAGGATCAATTTGTGGCTGAGAGAGAAGCGCTGAGTCTCAAAACCGTGGAGGGTGACGCGGCTGATTTATCGGTATTCGCGGACGAATCCTTCGATTTGATCTTTAATCCCGTCTCGACCGCCTTTATGCCGGACGTGCGCGCCGTATGGAGAGAGTGCTATCGCGTCCTCCGTCGTGGTGGGATTTTGATGAGCGGCTTGATGAATCCCGTCCATTACATTTTCGATTTATTCAAAGCCGATGAGGGCATACTCGAAGTTGCACACTCCATTCCCTATTCCGATGTGGACAATCTCCCGAAAGAGGTTCTGGAAGAATATCTCGCAAAAGGATTGCCTCTTGAATTCGGTCACTCGTTGACTGACTTGATCGGTGGGCAATGCGCGGCAGGATTTCTCATCACCGACCTCTATGAAGATGTGATGCTTGATTCCCCGCTGGCGAAATATCATCCCAACTATATTGCCACGCGAGCCATCAAGCCTTAATCAGCCGATCCAGGGTTTCCAGCAATTTTGCCTGCCAGTCTTCTCCAAATGAACACCAATACGCAGATCTCCCGCCTCGGATGCCCGGACCTAAATCTGCCAATCGCCTTCCGTTCTTTTCCTCCACCGACGAAGGATACCGCAAAACGATCTGCCCGCTTTCCCAGCCAACTGCCGATAACCCCGCTCTCTCCGCGCGCAACTTGACACGCATTTGATATAACAGATTCTGAACCATTTCGGGCAATTCACCGAATCGGTCCTTGAACTCGGATGCCAGCGCCTCGATCTCGGTCTCGTCGCGCAAATCTGCAATGCGGCGATACAGACGTAAGCGTAAATCTTGATCGGGGATATAGTCTGTGGGAATCCCAACTGCCAAAGGCAAATCCACATTGACAGGCATGGAAATAGGTTGGTGAAAAGCAGAAAGCAGACCTCCCCCATCTTTACTTACCTGACCGCCGCTGGCCGCTTCAATCCTGCGGATTTGTCTCACCGCGTCTGCCAACAACCTCGTGTAGAGATGAAACCCAACCGCCTGA
Source organism: Anaerolineales bacterium (assembly GCA_035574015.1). Taxonomy (GTDB): domain Bacteria; phylum Chloroflexota; class Anaerolineae; order Anaerolineales; family Villigracilaceae; genus Defluviilinea. The sequence continues at coordinate 71,907 of DATLZK010000084.1, read as the reverse complement.
ATGTGTCCATGCTGGCGCGTGCCCAGTAATTCTCCTGCGCCGCGAATCTCCAGATCGCGCATGGCAATCGAATATCCTGCACCGAGTTGTGTGTTTTCCGCAATCACCTCCAGTCGCTGTTGTCCTTCGGGCGTGGGGCTCAACTTGCGATGACGGAAAAAATACGCATAGGCGCGCACTGCACCACGGCCAACCCTACCGCGCAACTGGTATAACTGCGACAAGCCAAATGTATCGGCGCGATCCACAATCAGCGTATTCGCGTTCGGAATATCCAGCCCGGATTCGATGATGGTCGTCGAAAGCAGCACATCAATCTCGCCCGCGTTGAAGCGATGCATCACTTCCGCAAGTTGCGCCTCGGGCATCTGCCCATGCGCAATCTCCACACGCGCCTCGGGAACAAGTTGATTTAAGTGCCTCTTCATGGCATCAATCGTCTGCACGCGATTGTGTACAAAGAAGACCTGTCCTCCCCTCTCCAACTCCCGCAGAATAGCCTGGCGGACAAGTTTCGGCGAATAGGGTCCCACATGCGTAACGACGGGGAGGCGCTCTTCCGGCGGTGTGTTGAGATTCGAAATATCCCGCACGCCGGTGAGAGCCATATAAAGCGTGCGCGGGATCGGCGTGGCTGTCAGTGTCAGCACATCCACCTCTGTGCGAAGTTTCTTGAGGTACTCCTTATGGGTCACACCGAAGCGCTGTTCTTCGTCAATCACCACCAAACCCAAATCCTTGAACTGCACATCCCCCGAAATCAAGCGATGCGTTCCAATGACAATATCAATCGCGCCGCTTGCCAAACCCTGCAAAATGACAGCCTGTTCACGCGGCGTTCGAAAGCGCGAAAGCATTTCCACCCTTACCGGAAACGCCGCGAGCCGCTGCAGAAACGTCTCATAATGCTGCTGTGCGAGCACGGTGGTCGGCACAAGAATAGCGACCTGCTTTCCATCCATCACAGCCTTGAAGGCCGCACGCAGTGCCACTTCGGTCTTCCCATAGCCTACATCACCGCATAATAGACGATCCATTGGGCGAGGCGCTTCCATATCTCGTTTGATCTCAGCCAACACCCGTTTTTGATCCTCCGTCTCGATATAGGGAAACGAATTCTCCAATTCCTTCTGCCATTCCGTATCCGGTTTGAAGGCATAACCCTGCACCACGCTTCGCCGTGCGTAGAGTTCCAGCAACTCTTGCGCCACTTCGATGACGGCTTGCTTCACACGTCCCTTCTTCTCATGCCATTCCTGGCCACCCAGCCGATCCAGCGCAGGAACGACTCCCTCCGCACCCACATAGCGCGTCAACCGATCCGCTTGATGAACCGGGACAAACAACTGCCCCCCACCCTCATATTCGACGGCAAGATACTCACGCACATGCTGATCGAGTTCGCGTTGTACCAGACCCATAAAACGCCCAATGCCGTGATCAATATGCACGACATAATCCCCTACACGCAAATCCCCATAGACCGATTCGGGCGTCTCGACAACAGGTCTCTGACGCGCGCGAGGTTGTGGGCGCTCCCAGCCAAAAATTTCTGAATCGGTAATTAGATGTATCGTTCGAGGCTGGTCAGCGGTAGTCTGTGATTGAGCAAGCGAGGGATTAAACCGAGGGTTGAGAACAAACCCCTCCGTCAACGACGCCTCAACAAACTCGACCGAAGACAGATGAACGTTGCTCAAAGTTGGATGCTCGTGCCAGAGTTCTGCCAACCGTTTCGCCTGCCGTGAGACGACGATTGCTACTTCGCCTCTTTCCACGACCGAGCCGAGATACTCGACGAAAGGCTTTAGCCTCCCCCCAAACCTTTCGTCATGACCGAAGCACGCCGCAAACAAATTCCCCCATTCCCCCTCTTGACTCTGCTCCTCCATCGAATACCCAAAATCCACCACCAGCCGCCCATGCCAACTATCCTCCAATTCAGACCAGGGAATATACGGCAAAGGGAAATCTGGAGGCAGGATGCCCTCCTCGATATTCTCCTTTCTAAATTTGACTGCCTGCTCCTCCACATCTGCCGCCATGCTTCGTATGACGGATAAATCATCAATCAAAACAAGCGCTTCGCGGGGAAGGTAATCGAGCAGACTGGCTGGATAGGGATGTAGCAAAGGAATATGGAATTCCGATAACTCACCAGCCTGTTCACCTTGCACGAGAAATTCTCTTGCAGGAGTGATCAGAATGGAATCCAACTTCTCCACTGTTCGCTGAGAGGCAGGATCGAAAACACGGATGCTTTCGATTTCATCGCCGAAGAAATCCATGCGCGCTGGCAATTGTTCCGCTGGAGTCCAAATATCCAGAATGCCGCCGCGCCGAGAAAACTGACCAGGCTCCAGCACGGTATTGACGCGCTGATAGCCAATCTCGATCCAATGACGGGCGAGCAAATCGGGCTGTGTTTTTTGACCAACGGTCAGTTTTTTGCACGCTTTGAGAAAATCACGGCGCGGCATGGTACGCGTCATCAACGAGCGCGCCGAAGCAATAAGGACGGGAGGGACTTCCGGTTTGGAGACAAACGGCAGATGATAGGATGCCAGCGCCGTCAGCGTTTGCAAGCGATCGCGCCGTGTGCCAATGCCCCATGCGGCTTGTTCATAGAACAATGGATTGGGTTCAGCAAAATGATAACGTTGTGAATGGAACCAAAATCCCAATTCATCGAACAGGGATAAAGCATGGTCGGCGCGATCCGTAACCAAGAGAATGGGCGCGTTTAAATCTTGATGCAAAGCCGCCAACACAGGTAACCGCGCGGCGCGGGGCAGACCTAAACCCCGAAGTCCTTTCTGTATCTGGAGTTGCTTCAACAAGTGCCGATAAGGAGCCAGTTCGCGAATGGCGCTCAAAACCGATTGCATATCGTTTCACCAACAGCACATCCAATCACGATACAGAAGGCAAACCGTTGTATTTATTCATCGCGGCATTCAAACCATTCACGACGAATTCAAGCGCGGCATCTGCCGCCCGATCGAGAATACTGGAAAGAAATTGCATTTCCTCTTTGGAAAAATCCTGCAGGACGTAGGCGGCTGGATCCATTTTGCCGGGAGGGCGACCAATCCCCAACCGCAAACGCGCAAAATCCTTTGTGCCGAGCTGTTCAATGATAGAAGCCATGCCTCGTTGCCCACCCGGTCCGCCCGAGGCACGAATGCGAATCACCCCAAAAGGAAGATCTAAATCATCGGAAAAAACCATTAGATTAGTAAGCGGGATTCTATAAAACCGCACCAAGCCTTGTACGGATTGACCGGAAAGATTCATATAGGTCTGCGGTTTGGCAAGGATAAGTTTGCGTTCTTGATAGAAGGCTGTCATTACAATTGCTTTCGACTGCACTTTCATGCCCTGTGCGTTGAGGCGCACCGCAATCCGATCAATGAGCATAAAGCCAAAATTGTGACGATTCATTTGATATTCACGGCCCGGATTGCCCAAGCCAACGAGGAGGAAGGTCATTTCAGGAGTCATGGTGATAGTAAATGAAGGGTCGGGGTTGGAGGATTGAAAGTAGAGGTATGGAAAGGGAGTGGAGAGGAGAGAGGAGGAGTGAAGATGAGTGAGGAGTGAAGAGGATTGGGGAGGATTGGAGAGGATTGGAGATTTTGATTTCATTCCCGACGGAGGCGAAGGAGGATGGCCGCAAATACAAAAAACGCAATCGCCGCAAGCGCACCACGCCCAAGGCTTGTGTAAATGGCAGTTTGATTCAATGAGGCCGGATTAGTAGGAAGCAGGGTCGGCGTCGGGCGTTGCGTGGGAGTGGAGGTTGGCGAGGGGACGATAAGAAACGGCGTGGGCACTTGCGCCATAATCTCTGCTGGGGTGGAGGTTGCGGTCAGCGTTGGGGATGGCAGGGGCGCATCGTTCTGCACCCTGACGGAAACCGTTGCTTCCGTGAATGTACCATCGGTCAGATTGACGCGCAGGCGAAGAATGTATTCTCCATCAGTGATGAGCGCAGTATCCCACACCGCGAGAGTAGAATCAACTGTCGGCTGAGTGGAGGTTTGGAGGGAGAACCAGGTTGCGGTGGGGTCTGAAGCGTACGCGAAATCCAACTGAGAGGAAAGGAAGCCGGGAATATCCGTAGTGCCACGAATCGTCACTTCACCTTGCAAGACGTCACCGGGGGCGGGAAAGGTGATCGCGGGTTGAGGCGAATCTTGCGCGGCAATGAGAAGCAGGGTAAGGAGCAAAAAGAGGTTTCGCTTCATAGGTCGAACAAGTAAGTCTAACATGAAGAGAAAAGGTGGTCAAATTTTTCACGGAGAATATGTTTCATGAACCTTGCAAATTGCTTCCGAATACATACATGCCATTTTCTTGAAATTTGAATTATGGTAAACTGTGTCAGACTTCTTCCAGGAGAATTGTATGACCAAGTCTCGTGCCGATTTGATGGTTGATCGTTTGCGAAGTATGCAAGCCGCCGCACCCGATATTGAGGCTTCGGCTGTAGTTTCTGTGGATGGGTTGATCATGGCCTCTGCTTTGCAGCAGGGCGTGGAGGAGGACCGCGTTTCGGCGATGTCCGCCGCGATGCTCAGCCTGGGCGAACGAATTTCGAACGAGTTGGGACGAGCAGGTTTAGAGCAGGTATATATCAAAGGCAACGCGGGCTCAATCGTTCTGACCTCCGTCGGCGAGGAGGCAGTTTTGACCGCGCTGGCGCGTCAGGATGCAAAATTGGGCATGGTTTTTCTCGAAATGCGACGCGCGGCCGAGGATCTTCTTAAATTGGTCGGATGAGAGCGAAGAATTGCGAGCAATTGTTTTCGATATGTCATCCCCGATGGGGAGGGCTTAAACGCCCTCCCCGTCTCTTTTTATGCTTGAGGTTGCACGAGGAGGGGAAAGAGGGATGGGTTGGAAAACCGGGATTGGAGATCGGAGATTCGAGAGAAGAGAAGGTTGGAGAAACGGGATTGGAGAATTGAGATTAGAGACCGGAGAATTAAGATTGGAGAGGTGACCATGACTACTAAATACTTATTCTATACCGGCGGGGTTGTCTCGTCAGTTGGAAAAGGGGTGACGGCCGCGGCGACGGGACTTTTGTTGAAAGAACGCGGGTTCAAAATTGCTGTGCAGAAACTCGACCCCTATATCAACGTGGACCCAGGGACGATGAGTCCGTATCAGCATGGGGAGGTCTATGTGCTGGATGACGGCGCGGAAACGGACCTCGATTTGGGTCATTACGAGCGGTTCATTGACATTCGCCTGAGCCGTTCCAGCAATTTCACAAGTGGACAGGTCTACGCTGAGATCATCAGCAAGGAACGGCGCGGGGATTTCTTGGGCGGGACGATTCAGGTGATTCCGCACATTACAAACGAAATCAAGCGGCGGGTAGCAGGAATCGCGAAAGAAACTGGTGCCGATGTAGTCATTGTGGAGGTGGGCGGCACGGTGGGCGATATTGAATCTCAGCCATTCCTCGAAGCCTTGAGGCAATTACGCAATGAAGTGGGACGCGAGAATGTGTTCTTCATTCATGTGACATGGCTCCCCTATATCGGCGCGACGGGTGAAATCAAGACCAAGCCCACGCAGCACTCGGTCGCGGCACTCCGCTCGATAGGCATTTCTCCAAACATGATTATTGCCCGTTCCGACTATCCGATTGATAAAGAATTGTGCGACAAGATCGCATTGTTCTGTGACGTGGAGAAACAAGCCGTCGTACCAATGGTAACAAGTGATGTGTTATATGAAGTACCTTTACTGCTAGAACGGGCAGGCGTGGGGGATTATCTGGTCGAAAAACTGAAGATGAAAGCCACGCGTCAACCGGATATGAAACCCTGGGAGGCGCTGGTGGCGCGGGTGAGAAAACAAAAACCATCGGTCAAGGTGGCGTTAGTAGGCAAGTATGTAGAACTGCAGGACGCCTACATGTCCGTGCGCGAGGCGCTCAAACACGCCGCGCTTGCCAACGATGTGGAGGTGGAAATCAAGTGGGTGCATTCCGCCGATCTCGAAAAGGACAAGGGTTGGGATGTCATTCAGAGTTCGGATGCAATCATCGTGCCGGGAGGCTTTGGGTCGCGTGGCATCGAGGGGAAGATCATGGCAGCGCGGTATGCACGCGAGAAAAAGGTGCCCTATCTCGGTCTCTGTTTGGGAATGCAGGTAATGTGCATCGAGTTCGCGCGCAACGTCTTGAATTATGAAGACGCCAACTCAACAGAATTCGACCGAAGCACGGAATACCCGGTCATTGACCTGATGCTCGATCAACGCTCCATCACTGACATGGGAGGTACCATGCGGTTGGGGCTCTATCCATGTATATTGAAAAAAGGCTCAAAAGCGGCGGAAGCATATGGCACGGAGCAGGTCGAAGAGCGTCACCGCCACCGCTTCGAGTTCAACAATGCCTTCAAAGAGGCGTTCGAAAAAGCAGGAATGGTTTTTTCAGGCATGTCGCCTGATGGAAAACTGGTCGAGATTGCCGAGATTCAAGATCATCCGTTTATGATTGGGAGTCAATTCCATCCCGAATTTTTGTCGAGACCGATGAAACCCCATCCGCTCTTCGTTGGACTGATCAAAGCGGCAAAGGAAAGAAACGGAACGAAGTAAAACCCGATTTCGAGAAAGTCACATGAAGAGGCAGGAGAGCAACTGCGTAGGATGATTTAACAGGACTATAATTCAACACCATGCCCAACCTTGAACTTACCCTCCTCTCCCAATCTTCCCTGCAAGATTACGTGGACTGCGCGCGGCGCTTTCAATTGAGATATATCTTGCAATTATCCTATCCTGCCATCGAAGCGGAACCGGCGCTGGAGAACGAAAAACACCTGAGGGAGGGCGAGTACTTTCACCGGCTTATCCAACAATATTTAATTGGCATTCCCAAAGAACAAATAAGCAGGCTGGCAAATACTCCGAATTTGCAAAGGTGGTGGGAAAACTGGCAGGACTTTCAGGTTCGGGCAAATTTCGGGAGAGTGCACCCCGAAGCGACACTTTCGGCACCGCTTGGCGCATTTCGTTTGCTTGCAAAATACGATCTTATCTCCATTCAAGGTGAAAAAGCCTTCATTTATGATTGGAAGACCTATCGCAAGCGTCCGCGCAACGAGTGGCTAGCAGCGCGCATGCAAACGCGCGTCTATCGGGCAATGCTGGTTCAGGCAGGCGCACATTTCAATAACGGCAAACCTTTCGAGCCGGAACAAATCGAGATGATTTACTGGTTTGCGGATTTTCCCGACGATGCGGCACGATTTCCTTACACATCATCACAATATAAACGGGACTGGGATTTTCTCTGCAAACTTGCGGATGAGATTGCCGACGCGCTGCAGCGGAGCGAGGCCGGCGCTTCTTCCTACCCGCTGACGGATGACCGTCAAAAATGCCTCTTCTGCCCCTACAGGTCATACTGCGAGCGAGGACTCCGCGCGGGGAACATCGAGCAGGCAGAGGCTGAGATGGAAGCGGAGGAATGGTTCGACATCAATTTCGAACAGATCGGCGAAATCGCCTTTTGATCTATAGGTGGGCGCTCATGATCATCCCAACAATTAAAGATGTCAGGTAAAAACGCCCAAGCAAAAAACAAATATGATATGGGTTTTTTGAGATTGGTTGCAGGAAAGATATAAGACGCCACGTCTTGACTACACGAAAACCTGTCTCGAATTTCGTCCTTTTTTCCTACTCAAATTTTCAGCCATCAAGAAATCATTCACCGCTTTTGTGAAGCAGAGGCGCAACCGGCAAAGGTTTTCCAAAGACAAAAAATGACAGGCTTTTCTATGCTATATCGTTGCGCTGGTGATAAAATTTCTTTGTGCTTCCCGATTTCCGTATTCGTCAACGTGATTACCTGCTCGAAATCTCTCGCGCGCTCACCCAGGAACTCGACCTGGAAAAATTGCTTGCACGCATTCTGCGTATTTCGATTGAGATGTTGGCAGGGCAAGCCGGACTTATCGCGCTAAAAGAGCCAGAGGGCTGGCGTGTTGCGGCGGCGCATGGAATCGCTCCGGCATTCCTCAGTTATCTCAGGCCTCTGCTCGCGGATGAAAATGTTCGTGAACTGGATGTGCGCGAATTGAACCGCATGCTGAAGGAGTTGACCTACACAGCCAGCATGGGACTGTTGAATGGCACCGCCCTCCCCCTCGCCGCACATGGACAGGTCATCGGGGTTATCTTTATCTTCCGCAATTATCCCGATCTCTTTACCGCCAATGACCGCATTCTTCTGCAATCCTTTGCCGATCAGGCAGCGATTGCGGTATTTAACGCGCGGCTCTATGGACAGGTCTCCTACGAGAAACAGCGCCTCGATGCGCTGCTCGATGCTGCCGCCGACGGTATTCTGATCCTTCATGCCGATCACACTATCGAACGCTGTAACATCGCATTCGAAAAACTCTACGGCAAACCGCGCGAGCAAATCGTTGGGAAAGATCATGCCGAAATCATTCGTTGGGCACAAAAACCACAAGGGATAACACTCGAGGAAGCCGAATCCGGCGGCTGGCCTCTTACTCCTAACGCCACGCTTTATGTGGAAGGCGATTTGAAAAGGCCCGAACAGCCGCCGTTACCGGTAGGCGTCACGTATGCCCCTCTCCTCACCAAAGATGGAAAACTGAGAAACATCATCGTCGCCGTGCGCGACATCACCCACTTTCGCACCGCCGATGAAATCAAAAGCACTTTCATCTCCATCGTCAGCCACGAGTTGCGCACGCCCGTCGCGCTCATCAAAGGCTATGCCTCCACTCTCAGGCGTGATGATGCAAAATGGGACAAGGCAACAATTAACGAGTCACTGGCGGTCATCGAAGAGGAAGCCGACCGCTTGAGCAAGATGATTGATGACCTCCTCGACGCGTCGCGATTACAGGCTGGCGGGCTCACATTGAACAAAGCAGATATATCACTGCCCGTTCTCGCAAAACGGGTTGCCGAACGTCTCGCGCCGCAATCGAGTAAACATACCATCATCACCGACTTCCCAGAGAATTTCCCGGTCATTCTGGCGGATGAAACGCGTATCGAGCAGGTGATCGTCAATCTGGTTTCTAACGCGCTCAAATATGCGCCAAAGGGAGAAATCCGCATCAGTGGCCAAGTGCGCCCCGAACAGGTGATCGTTTGTGTTTCGGATGAGGGACCGGGCATTGAAGCCAAGGACCTCCCACATATTTTTGACCGCTTCTATCGCTCAGCCAACGCGGTCAAACAAACCAAAGGTGCAGGATTGGGATTGTATCTGGCGCGGGCAATTGTCGAGGCACATGGGGGGCGCATCTGGGTAGACGCGCCAACCGCTTCTTTCCAGAACTCGAAGCCTGGTCCTGGCGCCCGAATTTGTTTCTCTCTACCACGCTGATCTCTCTGCAATTTTCACCGTGTCCATACAAAAGTAAGACAATTCTCGGGTGTTGTTGCTACCGAGCCACAGCACCGACAACTCTTGAGTGCAAACAATTCACTCGCGTGCGGGAAAGAAACGCGCAGGGGATGGTAAAATCGAATTTACGCGGAATCCGCTCCCTCGTGAGCCCGAAGCGTATTCGCACATCAAGCAGAAAGATACTAAACTTGCAAAAGGTCTCACGCGCCCGAGGCGCGTATCCTGCAAATCCAAAATCGTAAATCGGAAAATCAAAATATGCCTCAAACACAAATTGCTTGTCCACAATGTCGTCAAATCATCACAGCAAATGTCGAACGTCTCTTCGACGTGACACATGACCCGCAAGCCAAGCAGAGATTGCTCGGTGGCTTGGCGAACACAGTGCGCTGTCCCTATTGTGGCTATCAGGGTCGTCTGGCGACGCCCATCGTGTATCACGATAATGAAAAGGAACTTTTACTCACTTATTTTCCGCCTGAATTGGGAATGCCCGTGCATGAACAGGAAAAAGTGATCGGGCCTCTCATCAAACAGATCACTGAGCGCCTGCCTCCCGAAAAGCGCAAAGGATATTTGCTCAATCCGGTCGCCAACCTGACATATGAGTCACTGATTCAAACCATTCTCAGCAAGGATGGCATTACGCCGGAGATGCTCAAAGAACAGCAGGAAAGAGTATTCCTGATCGAACGGCTTTTGCAAGCCAGTTCGCGCGATGTACGCAGTGAGATCATCAAGCAAAACAGTAAACTCTTCGATGAACAATTCTTTGCATTGTTTGGGCGGCTCGCACAAAGCGCCGCCGCCAGCGGGCAGGATGCCATGGCGCGGGCATTGGTCGAACTGCAACAACAACTTCTTGAGGAGACGGAATTCGGGCGCGGGCTGAAGGAATCGGTCAATGAATTGGAAGCCGCCTCAAAGGCTTTGCAGGATGCAGGACCACGTCTAACACGCGAGAAACTGCTCGATCTGGTCCTTGCCTCTCCCAATGAGGCGCGCTTGCGAGCCTATGTCAGCCTTGCACGCGGAGGAATGGATTACCTCTTCTTCCAAATGCTTACAGAAAAGATCGAGAAAGCATCAGGTGAAGAAAAGCAGAAGCTCGAAGCCATGCGCCAAAAACTGCTCGAATATACCGACGAATTGGATAAGCAGTTGGAAGCGCGCTATAAACAGGCACAGGAGTTCGTCGAGTCGCTACTTGCGCAGGAGGATGTGGTCAAGGCTGTTCAGGAAAATCTGGATGGCTTTACACCAGAGACAGTGGAAATCGTCAATCAAATGTTGCGTCAGGCCTCCGACCGCAATGATTATGTCCGCATGGGTAAATTACAAAAGATTATCGAGGTCCTGCGCCAAGTCTCCACGCCGCCGGAGGTGGCGTTCATTGAGCAATTGCTGGACGCTCCCGATCAGAGCACAGTCGAAAAACTGCTCGAAGCCAATCCGTCTATGGTCAACGACCGTCTGATGGAAGCCTTGATCGGGCTGGTGGCGCAGGTAGATCAGGCGGCAGAGCAAGGCAACCCGGAAGCCAAGGCGCTGGGCGAAAAACTGAACGCAGTGTATAAGACCGCTTTGAAGTTTTCGATGAAGAAGAATTTGAGATGAATGTTATCCCCCAAAGAACGCACGAGGCTTTGGGGGATTTTTTATCGCAATCCCTCGAACAAATCCGTTTCGATCTTCCTTCCACCATTGACAAGACTGAAGACGCGATAAAAAGTGCCGATGCCAAATATCATCGTTAATTGTTCCACCGACCATTCGGCGATGGGTCCATACCCCGGCAATTGCGATTGATGACAATGTATTGCTCTGTGCACCCTATCCATGTAATCGCGGTTATCGAGGCGCGTCGTAATCTGCCAATCCGCCCAGCCAACGTGATGGCGGAGGATACCGTCCACTTCGATGCTAATCCCGCCGAACAGTTCATTTGCTGCACTTACCACGTCGGCTGTATCCACCATGTAGTAAAACTTTGAAACGCGATGGGAAGGTTGATTCAGGGCATCCGCATAGCCCGAATCTGCGGCGCAGAGAATCGCGCCTGCGGTAAATTGCGAAAGCGCAATATGATCGGGATGACCGTAATTGCCATCGGGAGGAAACGTCACCACCACCTGAGGTCGGATGCGGCGAATATGCGCTGTGAGTTTTGCCAAGATCTCAAGCGGCTGTGCTTGATCCACATCGCCGTCAATATAATCGAGGAAATTTACTTGGCGGAGCCCAAGATGCGCCGCCGCGCAGCGCAGTTCCTCTTCACGGATCTTAGCAACTCCTTCCCAGCCGGGGTTTGGTCCCTCGCTCTCGAACCACCCCCTCTCTCCACGCGTTGCGCACACGAGATAGGTTTCCGTCCCTTCTGCAGAATAACGCGCGAGTGTGGAGCCCAATCCCAATGTTTCATCGTCGGGATGTGGAAAAACAGCCAACAATCTTAATGCCGTATCCATAAAACCTCCTCAGCGGTACGAGTGGCGCCAGATGCGTTGAAATTCCTTCATAAATTCCGCCGCGATCCGTTCGTCGTAAAGTATGACAAGATTTTCATCATTTCTCTCTTCTGCGCTCTTCGAGAAGTTGTAGGAACCCAGCACAACGACTTTTCCATCCACAATGAACACTTTGTGATGCATTTGACCCTCAATGCCATCCATGCGCACATCCAAGCCGGCCTGACGGAAGGGATCAAACTCCGTGCCAATGTTGGAGGCGATTTGCTCCTCGTCCATCACACCCGCGATGGATAGACCCTCTTCAGCCTTCTGCCGCACGAGTTCACCCAATTCATTAGAGGTAAACGAGAAGGCAAGAAAATAGATGCTTTCCTCAGCGCCTTCCAGCAAGTTCACCAGTGCAGTTAGAACATGATCATCTGGCGCAAAATATACCTCCACCCGTGTCTCATCAACCATGACAACAGGATGAGGTGTTTGCGGCACAACATTTGCACCGAACATCCCATCCTCGAACATCTCACGAAATTCGACGGAATAATCTTCAGCAATTTCCTTTGAATGGATGCGCATCAGATTATTGTTGTCCTCATAGGCACTGGAATCCGTAAAATTCATCGAACCAAGCCATACTTCCGAGCGGTCAATCACTATGAATTTGTTATGCATCAATCCCTGTTCGTTATCACCGACAACAGGAATGCCTGCCTCTATCAATCTTTGCACATCCGAGGTATCCATATTGTCGGATTCCATGACAATGCGGATGGTCACACCGCGATCATGTGCGCGCAACAGCGCATTGCGGATGCTGTTCAAGGTAAGACTATATGCCGCCACATCAATGCTCAGGCGTGCCTCGTCAATCGCCTCGACGAGCGGGCCATCTACTCCACCTGTCCCTTGCGGAGAAAGCGGGCTAGTTGGATCGGTAAAATACAACTCAAACCAGGAGCCTCGCACACCATACCCTGCCCCCAGTTCGATGGATTCGAGAGGCGCATCCGAGATCGGTGTGGGAGAGTCCTTATCAGCAGGCGATGAAGTGGGTGTCGCTTCGCCGCAGGCAAACAACAAAATGACAAAAGCAAACAGATAGAATCCCAAAAGGCGATTTCTCATTTGTTCTCTGCTTTTCCCGGCTTCTTCTTCAGCAGTTGTTTATCTTCATTGGATTTATCAAGGCGCGCAACCAAGAAAGGCCTTCTTTGCAAACGCTTCCACATTATAATCTTCGTTTGTGACTCATTCCGCTTCCAATCGCCAAATCGCGCGCGCGGCAGGCACAGTCATGTTTGCCATCCTTTTTGGGCAACTGACAGGACTGGTGCGCGGCGTTCTCGTCGCAAAAGTCTTTGGCGCTTCATCCGAACTGGATGCCTTCTATGCGGCTAACCGTGTCAGCGAGACTCTCTTCCTACTCGTCGCAGGAGGCGCACTCGGCTCTGCATTTATTCCAACGTTCACAGCCTTGCTCGCAAAAGACGAAAAAGATGCCGCCTGGCGACTCGCCTCTTCACTCGCCAATGCGGTCACGCTGACCCTCAGCCTGCTCGCCGCGTTATTCGCTTTCTTCGCCCCTCAGGTTGTCCGCTATGCGCTTGCGCCGGGTCTTTCTGCCAACCCCGAGCTTTTCTCGTTGACGATTGCTCTGTTGCGCATCCAACTGATCTCCGCCGTTCTGTTCGGCTTGGGTGGTTTGATCGTCGGTATTCTCAATGCGCATCAAATCTTTTTCATTCCAGCACTGACTCCAGCCATGTATCAAATTGGGATGATCTTTGGCGCGATTGTCCTTTCACCTTCGATGGGGATTTACGGTCTGGCATGGGGTGTGGTGACAGGAGCGCTGCTTTATGTTCTCGTGCAGATTCCACCGCTGGTCAAATTATGGCGCAAGATGCGCTATAAGGTACACCTCTTCGCCCTGAGTTTGAACGATGCAAACGTGCGAACTGTCATCTTCCTGATGCTTCCCCGTTTGGTCGGTGTGGCTGTGGTGCAACTCAATTTTTGGGTGAATACATGGCTGGCCTCGCAAATGACAGCGGGCAGTGTGGCAGGCTTGTATTACGGTTTCTCTCTCATGCTTATGGCACAAACGGCCATCGCGCAGTCTGTTGCCATCGCCGCCATGCCAACTTTTTCTGCACAATACGCGCTCGGTAAAACAGACGAGATGCGTTCGTCGCTGGCGGCATCTCTGCGCGGTGTGCTTTTGCTGGCTATTCCTGCAAGCGTCGGTTTGATGATTCTACGCGAGCCTTTGATTTCGCTCCTTTATCAGCGCGGCGAATTTGATGAACACGATGTGCAACTTGTCGCTTGGGCGCTCCTGTGGTACGCGGCGGGATTGGTTTTCCACTCGGTTATGGAGGTGCTGACCCGCGCCTTTTATGCGCAGCAGGATACAAAGACGCCTGTCGTTATTGGCACAGTGGCTATGCTTTTGAACGTTGTCTTCAGTTTCGCGTTCTCGCGTTTCTTTGAGCAGATCGGCTGGCTCCCGCTTGGAGGGCTGGCGCTTGCGAATTCGCTTGCTACCGCGCTGGAAGCGACCATGTTGTTCTTCTCCATGCGGAGAAGGCTTGGGGGCATTGAAGGCTTGCGCCTCGCGCGCAGCTTCGCCGCGTGCGCGCTTGCCTCGCTTGGGATGGGAATCGGCTTGGGGTGGTGGCTTCAGGTAACGGGGGGTCTGACGCGTTGGCTTGTCACATTGGGAGGTGTGGCAATCGGGGGAATCATCTATGGAATAGGAGTTGTCGTTCTCAGAGTCCCAGAAATCCAAATGATGATGCAGGTCATCCTGAAGCGCGTGCTTCGCCGAACCTCGCCCTGCTCATAGCGGCGGTTATTTCCATAGCATCCATTGCGCGGTGGCGACGATCAGGCCGAGTAAAATTCCACCCACGACTTCAAGAGGTGTATGGCCCAGCACTTCGCGCAAATCCTTTTCGCTGAAGATATGTCCGTGCAGGAGTTCGTTGAATAGCACATTGATGCGTTGGGCATGGATGCCTGCCTGCCTGCGCACGCCCGCGGCGTCGTATGTGACAATCATGGTGATGGCCAAAGCGAGGGCGAATAATGGATGATCAAATCCCTGATACAAACCAATGGCAAATGATGTGCCGCTCATTAATGCCGAGTGGGAACTGGGCATTCCTCCTGTTGTGAAGAGCAGTGCCCAGTTCCATTCATGTGTACGAAGGTAATCCAGCGGTATCTTGATAATTTGTGCCAGCGCCCAGGCAATCAAGCCTGCAAGCAGTGCCTTATTTTCAAAGATTGCCAACAGATTCATTCGATCTCTTCCTCGAATGGAATGACCTGATCACCGGCAACTTGTTTCACCTTGAGCTCGGCGGCTTCGAGAAGTTCGCTGCAGCGCGCCACCAGAGCCTGCCCCCGTTCGAATAGCCGTATAGCCTCCTCGAGTTGATTCTGTTCCCCTTCCAGTGCGGAGACGATCTCTTCCAATTCCGCAAGGGCTTCTTCATAAGATAATTCTTCGACAGGTTTTTCCGTCTTTTTGGAAGATTGCTTTGGCATTACAACTCCATTTGAGATTTTTCGATGTAAGGTCAGGTCTTGCGTACATCGAATTCGCCATCACTGACCCGGATTTTCATTTCATCGCTCACAAGGGCAAGGCGCGAAACAACGCGTCCATCCTCTTTGCGGGTGACCACTGCATAGCCACGCGAGAGCACAGCCAGCGGGCTCAATGCTCCAAGTCTTCTCGCCAGACCTCCGACATGCGCAGATTGTAACTGAATCCGATGGAGAAGCGAGAAGGAGATGCGGCGGGTCAGTTCATCCACACGCTGGCGCTCGGATTGGATGCGGTGAGCAGGAGAGAGATAGCGAAGTTGAGCGGTGAGGGAGGCAAGGCGAGTTTGTTTGGCAGCGATGAGATCGAAAGTGCGAGTGAGAAGTAGCGAGTGAAGGTTGGAGAGCGTGGCTGTAAGGTCTTGAATGGTAATCGGCGTAGCCAGTTCGGCGGCGGCAGTGGGAGTAGGTGCGCGCAGGTCTGCCGCGAAATCGCAGAGGGTGAAATCTGTTTCGTGGCCGACGCCTGAAATGATGGGGATCGGTGAAGCCGCCACAGCACGCACGACGCGTTCGTCATTGAATGCCCATAAGTCCTCGATGGAGCCTCCGCCCCGCGCGAGGAGGATCACATCTGGAGAGTGGCGGATGAGAGAATGGAGGGCTTCGATGAGGGCGGGAGGAGCATCGGCACCTTGTACCAGTGAAGGAGCAACGAGGACTTCGACCAAAGGTAAGCGGCGGCGCAATGTGTTCAGCATATCCCGGATCGCCGCGCCGGTTGCAGAGGTGACAATCCCGATCTTACGCGGGAATTCTGGTATGGCTCGCTTGCGTTCGGGAGCAAAGAGTCCCTCGGCTTCGAGTTGCGCTTTGAGGCGCATGAATTCCTGAAACAGTACGCCCTCGCCGAGGGGTCTGATCTGGTCGGCATAGAGTTGATATTGTCCATTGACTTCATAAACGCCGACGCGGCCATGTACTTCCACTTCCATGCCATCTTGCAATGAAAGCCCCAGACGCGAGGCATTCGATTTCCACATCACACATTTGAGCGCGGCAGATGCATCTTTGAGTGTAAAGTAAAGGTGACCTGACGCCGGACGCGATAAGTTTGAGATCTCTCCCTGCACCCAAACATCCTGAAGGGTCTCGTTTTCTTCGAGAAGTTTACGGATGTAGAGCGTCAGTCGCGAGACAGTCCATTTTTGCGTGGAGAATAGTGTGGGTTGCATCGGCGAGAGGATACTCGAAAAAGGATGAATTAGGAAGGATGAAGGAGAAAAGAGGAGTTCAATCCGTGGGATTTTGGGGGATTCACCGCAGAGCGCTTATAGAATACGGAGAATTCCTTTTTGGTATTCTCTATACACTCTGTGATCTCAATGCTGGCATGTTGGTTTAGCCCATTGTTTGAGAAGAGAATATGGAGAATTCCTTTTTGGTGTTCTCTGTACACTCTGTGATCTCAATGCTGGCATGTTGGTTTAGCCCATTGTTTGAGAAGAGAGGATTCTCTGCTAAAATTCAACCATGAATTACCTCTGGTCACCCTGGCGTATGGAATATATCGAAAATCACAACAAGGAAAATGGTTGCGTCTTTTGTATCGCGCAATCCAAAGAGGACAGCGCAGAGAATCTCATCGCATATCGCGGTAAATATGCCTACGTGATTCTCAACCGCTATCCTTATACCAGCGGACACCTGATGGTCGTCCCCTTCGAGCATAAGGCAACCCTCGAAGAACTCGATCCGCAGGTGCGCGCCGAAATGATGGAACTCACCACGCTCTGTATGACCGTCCTGCGAAATGTTTACAAGCCACAAGCCTTCAATATGGGCGCTAATATCGGCGAAGCGGCAGGAGCGGGTGTGAAGGAACACGTGCATATCCATATCGTCCCACGCTGGAAAGGCGATACTAATTTCATGTCCACGCTGGGGCAAACGCGCGTCCTGCCCGAATTGCTGGAAGATACCTATCAACGCGTCAAAAATGGGTTTCAAGAACTCGGGTAACCGCCATTTCAGGTTCTGGATAACACTCCTTTTTCTTACCGTACTGATGGGATGTAAGCAGGGCATGGAGGTTATTCCGCCTCAGCCAAACCCGCAGTCAACTGCCATGGCGCCCTCTTCCCCTCAGCCCACAGAAGTACAACCCTCTCCCGAACCGACAGCAAGCATTCCGGCCATCAATCCGCTGACGGGGTTACCGGTTGAAGACGCGACGTTGCTCGAGTTGCCGGCCGTTCTCGTTTCGATCTCCCATTTCCCGGTGACGGCGCGCCCACAGGCGGGATTATCCTTTGCACCATTCGTCTTTGAAGTTTACATCACCGAGGGCGCCACGCGCTTCCTTACAACCTTCTATGGCGAATTTCCAGCTCCCGAAGCGCCACTCGACGGCGGATGCGAAGTGCGCAGGGAACCCTTCACGCAAACGGCTCTGATCCTCGGCAACCGCGTCTGGCTGGATGCAAATCAAAATGGCATACAGGATGCATGGGAGCGCGGCATAGGGGGTGTGTGCGTCAATCTATATGATGTAAACGGCGTACTCCTTGCGCAAACGACGACGGATAGCAACGGGTATTATGGATTCAATGTCGAAGCAGGGAGTTATTTCATCGAAATTGTCACACCCTCAACCATGAAAGTGACCTGGAAAGATGCAGGGGAGGAGAATCAGGATAGTGACGTGGATCAGGCAACGGGTCGAAGCGACGCGCTAGAGGTCACCTCTTCGCTTCTTTCCGCAGACGCAGGCTTGATCCCGTTATCGGACCTTCATCTCACCTCCGAACTTCCCCCTGCGCAAGTCGGACCGGTACGCTCAGGGCGATTGATCTATGCAGATATTTCGGATTTCTTTGAGGACTCTTGTCTGATCTACGCGTATGCTTCTGCTGAGGTCCTGGTGGAATTGCCCAGGTGCGCGTTCGTGGATCACAATATTCAAGGCGGCGGGTACATGCTGGATATTCAAGAAATGAGGCGCCTTGCAGAAGAACGTCGGAATCCAAAAACGCCTCTAAATTATGCAAGCAACGTGTTTTCAACGGATCCTCCCGAAGGAGGCAAACCGGCCTCGAAACTGCATGTTTATATTGCCTGGCTGAATCAAGCAGGCTGGGTATATGACCCACTTTCGCAATCCTGGTGGCGCTATGTAGATGACGCCAGCCCGCAAAGCGCCGGAATCTTACATCCAGAAATTGACCGATTGACAGGACGTCAATTACAGTTTGAAAATGTCATCATATTGTTCGCCGTACACGATGTCGTTTCGCCTACCAACCTTGATATTCACCTGGAGGCGAATTGGCTGGGCAACGCGTTATTGTTCCGCGACGGGAAGATGTATGAGATTCGATGGAGCACGCGTTTGAGCGATGAAGAACTGAAAAGCGGCCTACGCAAACCAATTCGATTCCTTTACCCTGATGAATCTGCTCTTTTCCCCCTCAAGCCGGGGCGCACATGGATCACCATCGTCACACCACTGACGGCTGTCACTGAGAAGAAACCGGGCGAATGGCTCCTACAGTTCAGCCAGCCTGCGGGCGCGAAGTAAGGGTGGGGAGGATTGGGTAATTGAGGAGGGGAGATTGGAGGATTGAGGAAGTTAGAGGATGAGGAGGATTGGAGATTGGAGATTGGAGATTAGAGATTAGAGATTGGAGGATTGAGGAGATTGGAGGATTGGATGGTCACCATTCTACAGCGCTGGATAACGCGAGTGTTTTTTCTTTTGCTTTTTGCCGCCTGCACTAATCCTCCACTCGCTCAACCAACCGCAACAATAACTACTTCTAAAGCGGTTCCTACCTCCACGTCAACAAACCTTCCACTCGCAACCGCCACTCCTCAGCCACATCTCCCACCTCTCACACGCGGACCCGAACTTGAGGATTTTCCCATGGGCGTCAATCCGCTCACGGGGCGCGAGGTGGCAGAGCCATCGCTCCTGGAGTTCCCCGCCGTGCTTGTATCAATCAGTAATATGCCGGTTACAGCGCGCCCACAGGCAGGTCCCGGCTTCGCGGCATGGATTTTCGAACTCTACATTGGTGAAGGCGCGACACGTTTCATGGGTGTCTTTTACGGCGATCTTCCGCGCGCTGTACCAAATGTCGAGGGCGGGTGTAAAGTACGAGAGGAAATCATCCGGCCGCGCGGCAATTGGATCGGGAATCGCGTTTGGCTCGATGAGAACGCAAACGGCCAGCAGGATGATTGGGAGATGGGGGTCGGCGGGGTGTGCGTCCGCTTATTAAACGGGAGCAGTCGCGAGGTCCTGCAAGAAGCGAGCACCGACTCCAACGGCTATTACGCGTTTGAGAATCCCAGCGGAGAGGTCATCATCCAATTCATCAAACCGGATTCGTATCAATTTACAGCCGCACATATCGGAGATGAAGATCGAGACTCTGACGCCGACGCTGTGACCGGTGAAACGCCGACCTTTCGCGCGGAGGCAAGCGCCTCGTTCTGGGACGCAGGCTTGATTCTGTCCGAGATGCCGAACGCCACCCCAAGCCCTGTTGCAACCGGCACGCCGCCGAATTGGTACATTCCCTCCGAGCCATACGTGGGACCGATTCGCTCAGGCCGATTGACCTACAATCAGATCGGCCGTATGTTCCCCAACAGTTGTCTCGTTTACGCCAGCGCAGCATGGGACATCGGCGAACGACTTGACGCTTGTGAGATCGTCTATGGTGTGGACCAAACAACGCCCAACAGCGCGCTGTTGACGGTTTCACGCTTGCGTGAACTTGCTGAAGAAAGTTTGAACGTGAGACAGCCGGTTAATTACGCCGGCAATCTTTTTTCGGATTTGATCCCCACAGGTGGACAACCGGCTGATGTGATCAACATTTACTATCATCTGTACACACAAGCCGCATGGCAATACGATCCTATTTCACAGACTTATCTGCGCTACACCGATCAAGCCGATGGGACGGGCACTCTCTTTCCTGCAATTGAAAGATTAACGGGCAGACAACTGGCTTTTGAAAATGTGATTGTCGTTTTCGCTGAGCATATGCGTTTCCGGCATAATCAATTCGAGGTGGATTTTGGAACCGGGCAGAAGAATTTTGCGTACCTGTTCCGCGACGGACAAGCGTTCAGGATCTACTGGTCAACAGCCAATCGCGCCTGGGAGCAGTCGAGCGGCCTGCGCCGCCCTCTGCATTTTGTGGATGCGCAGAATAATCTTGTGGCACTACGTCCTGGAAGAACATGGATTCATATCGTCACGCCGTTTTCTGCGGTCACACATGAAGGAGACGGTCGGTGGTTAGTGAAATTTATCCAACCATATGATCCAAAAGATACGCCAGCGCCATAGGGCGGGACTCATTTTGCAATCTCGGTTTTCCACAGCCTTGGCAAGGATTCGATCTTTCTCCAGCCTTCACCTTCCGGCACACGTTCGACGGTCAATGCCGTGAAATAGGTATCCAGCACGGCAGCACGTTCCTGTGCGAGTGGCGGGCTGCAATAATCCTCCTCCTCCCACAGCGCTACACCCTTTTCCAGCGGATCGAGCCGCGCGTTCGCGAGACTGTAATGCAGTGCCTGTCCAAAGGGTCGCATCCTTTTGATCTCACCACGATCGAGGCGTTCTCGCAATTCTCCCAACAGGTTCTGATTGTATTTGGCTTTCACCAGATAAAATGCCATAGGTACCTCCTAACTTTTCGACTACCACGCGTAAAAGCACAGGACCAACAGAAACACTTCACTGACCTTGAACTTGCGGAAAATATACACCCTCACAGTGGGTCAGTGTCAAGAGCAAATTTTCCGGTCGGCGAAATTTCTTGCAACCCTCATACCTTTTTTTGACGTTTTTCATATAGGTCCTGCTTAATTTTAAAAGTGCATTCGGAGAAAAAATCTCGCGAAAGGAGGTGCACTATGTCCAATCTCATCCGCTGGGAACCCATGCGCGAAATGATGTCGCTTCGCGAGGCGGTGGATCGGCTTTTCGACGAGGCGTTCACCCGCCCCTTCAGACTATGGGGTGATGGCGCAAACTTGCCCGCCATTGACATGTACCAAACGGATGATGAAGTCGTCGTGAAAGCCGCCTTGCCCGGCCTCAAACCCGACGACGTCCAGATCTCCGTGACCTCCGGCGTGCTCACCCTGCGCGGCGAATTCAAGCAACAGGATGAAAAGAAGGATGCCACATGGCACATCCGCGAACAACACTATGGCTCGTTCGAGCGCTCGGTGATGCTGCCGGTTGAGGTACAGACCGACAAAGCCAAGGCTGAATTCGAAAATGGCGTGTTAACCATCACCCTGCCGAAAGCCGAAGCCGTCAAGCCGAAGACCATCACCATCAAAGCCAAATAATGATTCACCGCCGCCGCGCAGACGCGCCCTCAACGGGCGCGTCTGTTTGTTTTGAAGGGGCATACATGAGCCCTTTACTTTATGGTAAACTTCTCCCTAATAGCATGGTCAACACGAAACTCAAATGCATTCTTTGCATCGAGGACGAGCCGGAGATGATAGACCTCATCCGGCTGATCCTGGGCAGGCGCGGCTTTGAGGTAAAAGGCGCAACCGGTGGCATCGAAGGGTTGAGAATGATCCGCCAGGAAAAGCCGGACCTCATCTTGCTCGACTTGATGATGCCGGACATGGATGGCTGGGAGGTCTACCAGCAAATCAAAGCCGATGAAAGCACGCGCCATATTCCGGTGATCGTTGTCACCGCTAAAGCGCAGAGCATAGACAAAGTGCTTGGGTTGCACATTGCAAAAGTAGATGACTATATTGCCAAGCCCTTCAGTCCACAGGATCTGCTCAACAGCGTCGAAAAGGTTCTTCGTGCCAAAGCGTGACGAGGCGATCCGAAAGGACGCCTCGTTTTTCAATATACAGAACCATGCCCAGGCAAATCATTGTAGCGAATCGAAGCAGAAGGATCGAAACCCCCGCGCGCGTCGCGGTGTGTGACACGTTCCTGACACAATTGCGCGGCTTCACTTTCCGCTCCCGCCTCGCGCGCGACGAGGGACTGCTTCTGGTCGGGGCGCGTGACTCTCGCCTTGACTCTTCCATCCACATGCTCTTCGTGTTTTTCGATCTGGCAGTCTTTTGGATCAATTCTGAAATGAACGTGGTAGATCGTGTACTTGCACGATCCTGGCGCCCTGCTTACTTCTCCAAGCGACCGGCAAAATACGTGCTCGAACTTCACCCCGACCGATGGGACGATTATCAAATCGGCGACCTTGTTCAATTCAAAAATGCGTAACCGATTTTTCCTTTTCCTGCTCACATTTGCCCTGTTCCTGACCTTTCCAAAGGCACGATCCATCTCCGCGCAAACTGCCGATCCTATCTACATCGTGCAACCCGGCGACACGCTTTCCTTCATTGCCGAGCGTTTCAATCTCTCGCTCGAGGAACTGATTGCGGCAAATCCCTCCATCAACCCCGACTTCCTCACTGAGGGACAACGCATCGTTATTCCGGGCCTCGAAGGTGTGACCGGCGTTCTCGAAACGGAGATCATTGCGTTGGGCGATTCGCTCCGCAACCTGAGCAGACGCACACAAGTCTCCGACGAACAACTTATTAAACTAAACCGCCTCGTCAGTCCTACGGAACTCTATGTGGGCATCAGCCTGATTATCCCCATGCAGGAGGGACAGACCGAATTGAGTTCGCCCATAAGTGCGGAGGCAGGCGAGACTCTCTTGGAACTTGCTGTCAAGACAGGTAGTAATCCGTGGACATTTACGACGCTCAATAAATTGAGCGGCACGTGGGAGATTTTGCCGGGAGATGTGCTTTACTCCCTCAATGACAGCGGAGAGAATACAAGTGGATTGCCCTCTGCGTTTTTGAGCGCAAGCATCGAGCCTCTACCGATGGTCCAAGGAGGCACCGAAATCATTCGCGCACAGGTACGGGAGGGATATTCGCTTTCGGGTATGCTCGTTGATCGGCCACTTCATTTCTTCCCCACAGACGAAGGGCTGGTTGCTTTGCAGGGCATTCATGCCCTATTGGAACCGGGTGTATATCCTATCCGCCTTGAAGCCACAAACACAGATGGCCACAAACAAGCCTTTGAGCAAATGGTACTGGTCACTTCCGGCGGTTATGCAAGCGAAGAATTGTATGTTCCACCGGAGACGATTGATCCAACCGTGTCGGAGGCAGAAAATCAGGTAATACTTTCGATCATCAGCGCGTCTACTCCCATTAAATTCTGGGATGGGATATTCTCCTCCCCCGCCGTGTATCCTGATCAATTTACTTCGCGCTTCGGGACGCGGCGCATCTATTATGGCATTGGAACCGATTTAGTCGCGGAGGGTTTTCACACCGGATTGGATTTTGCCGGGGGCGAGGGCTTGCAGATTTTCGCCCCTGCGCCGGGGCGTGTGGTCTTCGCAGGTCCTCTCACCGTGCGCGGCAATGCCACCATCATTGATCACGGCTGGGGCATTTATAGTGGTTTCTGGCATCAATCGGAAATTCTGGTCCATGTTGGGGATAAGGTGGAACAAGGTCAAGTAATTGGTTTAGTTGGAGGTACGGGGCGCGTCACGGGCGCGCACTTGCATTGGGAGGTGTGGGTAAACGGTGTACAAGTGAATCCGCTCGATTGGCTGAATCAGGCTTATCCATAGGAAGAAACGTTGCGTCCGATTTCCGTTTGTGCTACACTACAAAATACCTGGAGGCTGACGTGTCAACCGCTGCAATTGTGAATTACCTCAAACAGAGTGACATTTTCTACCAATTCACGCCCACACAACTCGAATTGGTTGCAAACATTTGCCAGGAAGCAACCTTCCAGAAAGATGAATTAATCTTTAGAGAGAACAGCAGCAGCAAGGAACTGTATGTCATCATTCAGGGCGAGGTAGATATTATTGTGGACCCATCACTGGTCGGCACAATGGAAGAGGGGGTTGAAAATAAAACCATAGCCACCATGCGTCGAGGGCAATGCTTTGGTGAGATCGCTTTGGTTGATGAAGGATTGCGCTCCGCCTCCGCCTGCGCGGCACAAAATAACACACGCTTACTGATCATCCCGCGCGATAAATTGATCATGTTGTGCGACACTTACCCACAACTTGGTTACCGCCTGATGTATAACCTGGCGGCGGATCTAGCAATGAAGATTCGCAACACCGACCTGCGCATACGCGAGCAGTTGCTTTACCAGTCACGCGGCGAAAAACAAAATTCCGCTTAAAAGACACTTGACCCGCTGAGAAAATTCACGTACTATTAGGCGCTAAGAATGGGCAACCGCGTTATGTGGACGATGGTTGTTAATGATGGAGTATTTTGAGCCGCGAGAAACTCGATTCGATAGGGGTTTCTCGGGCTCTTAAAATACGTGATGTAGACAACTTGCCGTCAAAGGAGGTGATGCCGACATAGAAAGAGCATGGTCTGCTTGATCGCTTGTATCCAGGAGGATACATCCAACCTATAACTTTCTGGAGGAGAAAGAACCATGAAACGCTTGTTTACCTTGCTTTCGGTGCTGGTCATTGCCAGCATGGCGCTGGCGGCTTGTGCGCCGGCAACAGAAGCGCCAGCGACAGAGGCACCAGCCACTGAAGCCCCAGCCACTGAGGCCCCGGCAACTGAAGCGCCGGCTGCGTTCGAATGCACCGATCCACTCGGCTGTGTGACAGTTGCCCCGGGTGAACCGATTCACATTGCTTGGGCGTTGACCGTTTCTGGCGCAACCGCCGCCTTGGGCGAAGACAGCAAAGGTGCCATTGAGATTGCGATTGCCGACCGGGGCGGTGAATTGCTCGGTCATCCAATCGAACTCACCGGCGAAGACACGCTGTGCAATGCAGAAGGCGGGCAGGCGGCTGGTACCAAACTGGCAGCTGACCCGACCATCGTTGGCATCATCGGCACGAACTGCTCTAGCGAAGCCCGCGCAGCGATGCCCTTGATCTCGCAGGCTGGAATGGTGATGATTTCGCCGTCCAACACCAATCCTGATCTGACCGATCCGAACCACCCCGATCATCACCCCGGCTATTTCCGCACTGCGCACAACGACCTGTTCCAAGGGCGCATTGCGGCGGAATTCGCCTACAACGAATTGGGTGTTCGTAAAGCTGCCACCATCCATGACGGCAGCCCCTACGCCGAATCCCTGCAGCGCGTGTTTGCAGATGTATTCCGCGAACTCGGCGGTGAGATTACCGCTCAGGAAGCCATCAATGTTGGCGATACAGATATGAAGCCCGTGTTGACCAAGATCGCCACAGGTGCCCCAGAACTCCTCTACTTCCCAATCTTCGAGCCCGAAGGTAACTTGATTGCGGCTCAGTCCAAGGAAGTGGCTGGCCTTGAGAACCTCATCTTGATGGGCGCTGATGGTCTCTTTGCCGACACCTTCCCCGAAGCCACCGGTAGCGCTGCGATTGGCATGTACCTTTCCGGCCCCTATGTAGATGTCAATGACCCAGATTACAAGGAATTTCTCCAAAAGTGGGCAGATCAAATCGGTGGCGTTCCACCAAGCGGCTTCCATGCTCATGCTTACGATGCGACTAACATCCTGTTGAACGCCATCGAGGCTGTGGCCGTCGTGGAAGCGGATGGCACGGTACACATTCCACGCCAGGCGCTGCGGGATTGGATTTATAACCTCAAGAACTATGACGGATTGACCGGTAACCTCTCCTGCAACGAAAATGGTGACTGCGCCACTGGCGAAGCGCTGGGCGTTTTCAAACTTACTGAAGCAGAAGTGAATGGTGCTTGGCCCCCGCCCGTTTTCTGGCAGCCCTAATCAATCGGCTCTCAGAGAATTAACCTTCAGCCGGTAGCAGGAAAACTTTCTGAGCCGGGCCGTTGACCGGCGCGTGCCCGGCTCGTGTTTCATTTTCGTACAAGGATTCGGATATGCAACTGTTTCGATTCAAACGCCTCAGTTGGACCGATATATTCATGTGGGTGGTCGGTGCGGGGCTCATTGCGCTCATCATTGTCGGCACTTACCTGACCCTGTCTCAAGGAAAATACACAGCGATACAATGGTTTGATCTTGCTGTTTTCGGTGTGGCACAGGGAAGTGTCTATGCCCTGATTGCATTGGGGTACACGCTTGTCTATGGCATTCTCCGCATGATCAACTTTGCACACAGTGAAATTTTCATGAGCGGCGCATTTATTGGCTACTTCGCCGCTAACAGCATGCAACGCTCCGGTTTCCTAAATGAACACCCGCTGATTGGAATTCTCATTATTTTCCTTGTAGCAATGACAACCTCCTCCGTCCTTGCAATTCTTCTGGAGCGAATTGCCTACCGTCCCCTGCGCGGCGCGCCTCGCCTTGTGCCTCTCATCACAGCGATCGGCGCGTCGTTTTTTTTACAGTACACTTTTCGCGGATTGTTTGGGACACAAAACCGCGCCTACCCTGAGATCGCCCTTATCAAAGGAACATTACCCCTTTTTGGCGACTTTCAAATCCAGAAAATCCAGATCATTGTGATCGTTGCTGCCGCCCTCATGATGGCATTCCTTGCTTTCTTCGTTCAATATACAAAGACGGGCAAGGCCATGCGCGCGGTATCGGAGGACAAAGACGTTGCCGCGCTTATGGGTATTGACGTGGACGCAATCATCGTGCGGACCTTTGCGCTTGGCGCTGCATTAGCCGGAGCAGCCGGTGTGCTGTATTGCTTTATGTTCCGCATCGTCACATTTTATATGGGGTTCATCCCAGGAATTAAGGCCTTTACTGCGGCAGTTTTGGGCGGCATTGGGAATCCTCCCGGTGCAATGCTCGGTGGGCTTTTCCTTGGAATCTTCGAATCGCTTGGTCCCACGCTTTTTCTGGATGGGCTTGGCATTCCCGCTCCTTACCAACTGAAAGATGTCATTGCGTTCACCATGCTGGTCATGGTGCTGATCTTCCGTCCGACCGGCATTTTAGGTGAACGGTTGGGCAGGATGAAAGCCTAAGGAGGAAGCCGATGTCAACACCTGACCGCTTCGATTGGAAAAAAATCCTTCAAATTGGCTTGACCGGCGGCACCATCGGAGTCTTGATTGCGCTGGTCGGCATGGTTGAAACGTTCAACCAACGAGACATCATTGCGGGAACGCTTACGATGGGATGGGCTCTGCTTCTCCTCACCGGAGTGGTGACCGGTTATTTTGCCGCTGCGCGCTCCACACCGACTTCACGCCCGCTCAGCCTTATCGCCGGCGGGGTCTCTGGCCTCCTCTTTGCTCTGATGATGAGTCTGCTTGCTCTACTGGTAGATAACATCAATATGCGCCAAGTCTTTGTTAATGCGTCACCAACACTCGTCAAGATCCTTTCTTTCGAGCGGGAGATGCCTAACGGCTTGGCGTATCTCATCATAACGGGAACCCTCTTTGGGGTAGCAGGAGGCGCAATCTATATCCTGCCACAGAGGATCCGCAAGGCGGTTTCTCTCGGGCTAAGTATGGTGGCCTTCATCGGTCTGATGCAACAGATTATTCAAGTTGCACTGTTCAGTTTTCCCGCAACCCGAGCAGCGTTAATTTGGATGTTTGGAACAGGCACTGAAAAAGGTCTCTCCGTTGCCGGCGCGATCGTCGTCTTTCTGGTTGTGACTCTGGGAAATTTGCTATGGGAGACAAACGCGCCCAAAGTGAACGCCCGTCTCAGTAACTTAGCGCCTACCAGCCGCCGTTCGCTTCGCTGGCTTGGGTATGGATTGATCCTACTTATCGTTTTTTACCTCCCTGCAATCCTTGGGCTTTATCTCACCGAAGTGATCAACGTAACGGGATTGTTTATCCTCATGGGATTGGGACTCAATATTGTCGTAGGCTTTGCAGGGTTGCTTGACCTGGGTTATGTTGCTTTCTATGCAATCGGCGCGTATACTGTAGGCGTCCTCACCAACTTCTCCGGCGAATTAACATGGCACTTCGGTTGGAATTTCTGGCTGGCTTTGCCTGTGGCAATCTTTCTGGCAACGCTTGCCGGGGTAGTGTTAGGGATTCCAGTTCTCAACATGCGCGGCGATTATCTTGCCATCGTCACTCTAGGCTTTGGTGAGATCATCCGTATCCTTGCGTTATCCGATTTCCTGAAGCCATCCATCGGCGGGTCACAGGGAATCGTGAACATTCCCCCTCCCCAAATTTTTGGAATCACCATCAACAACTCCCAAACGCTCTATTATCTCATTGTCGCTGGTTGTATTCTGGCACTGTTCATCAGTCAACGTTTGAGAGACTCGCGCCTGGGCCGATCGTGGAAAGCCATGCGCGAAGATGAAGACGTGGCACAAGCCATGGGCATTAACCTGGTCACTACTAAGCTGTTAGCATTTGCAACAGGTGCGGCGTTTTCGGGTTTGAGTGGTTCAATTCTGGCAATCAAACTGGGAACGATTTACCCCCATAGTTTTGCCTTGTTGATCTCCATCAACGTGCTCGCGCTGATCATCGTGGGTGGAATGGGCAGTATCCCAGGCGTATTCGTGGGAGCGTTGCTTCTAGCCGGTATGCCTGAACTGCTGCGTGAATTTGCAGAATATCGTCTTCTGATCTATGGAGCATTATTGGTCGTAATGATGCAGGTCCGCCCGGAAGGCTTTTGGCCCGAAGCCACCCATAAGCGCGAACTTCACAGCGAAGCACTTAACGAAACCAATTTGCAGGCTGAACTGCAGGAGACGTAACCATGGCTCCCATTCTGATTGCCAAAAATGTTACCAAACAATTCGGTGGCTTGATCGCTGTCAACAATCTCAGCGTGGAGATACCAGAGCACTCGATCGCCAGCATTATTGGACCTAACGGTGCAGGCAAGACCACCTTCTTCAACTGTATAACTGGCTTTTATACCCCTGAACATGGTGAGATCATTTTCAAGGGTAACCGCATTGACGGTCTCCGTTCGGATCAAGTGACCCAACTTGGCATTGCCAGAACCTATCAAAACATTCGTCTGTTCGCCAACTTGACGGCGCTCGAAAACATTATGGTGGGGTACGAACCTCATCTCAAAACCAAATGGCTTGACGCGGTTTTCCACACATCTCAATATTACAGAGACGAGAAAGCGGCGCATGAGGAAGCGCTTAAATTGCTTCGCTTCGTAGGGCTTGCAGGTCTCGGCGACCAGATTGCACGCAATTTGCCTTATGGCGCTCAACGCAAATTGGAAATGGCGCGCGCCCTTGCTAGCAAGCCATCTCTCCTCTTACTCGACGAACCCACGGCGGGCATGAATCCACAGGAAACCGTGGAAATGATGCACTTCATTCGAAATTTACGCGACAGTTTCGGCATCACCATCTTGCTTATTGAGCATGATATGCGCGTCGTCATGGGCATTAGCGAACAGATTACGGTGCTGGATTTCGGCGAAAAGATTGCAGAGGGTACCCCTGCTGAAATTCAAAGCAATCCGCGTGTCATCGAAGCATATCTGGGACGCGGCGCCGCCACCGAAGGAATGGCAGCTGCGCACGCGCGCGTTTCTCAAAAGTCCACCCCCTCTTAGGCAGGCAGAAGATGTCGCTATTAAGTCTCGAGAACATTC
The DNA here is from genome assembly GCA_035574015.1 of Anaerolineales bacterium. GTDB lineage: Bacteria > Chloroflexota > Anaerolineae > Anaerolineales > Villigracilaceae > Defluviilinea. The sequence continues at coordinate 41,867 of DATLZK010000084.1, read as the reverse complement.
ACACCTATTACGGCAACATCCATGCGCTCAAGGGAATCTCCCTTGAGATCGAAAAAGGTGAAATTGTCACCTTGATTGGCGCAAATGGGGCAGGAAAAACTACAACGCTGAGGACGATCTCAGGGCTATTGAAGCCGCGCGCCGGAACCGTTCGCCTGAACGGTGAAGACCTGACAAAATACAAGGCTCATGAAATTGTCTACAAGGGCATTTCAATGGTCCCGGAAGGACGCGGCATTTTTGCCCGTCTAACCGTAACCGAGAATCTCGAAATGGGTGCATATAGCCGCAATGACAGGCAAGAGATTCAGCGCAACATGGAAAGAGTGTTTACCCTCTTTCCGCGCTTGAAAGAGCGCCGTACGCAAGTAGCGGGCACACTCTCCGGCGGTGAACAGCAAATGCTTGCCATTGGGCGCGCCCTCATGGCCCAACCTAGCATCTTGCTCATGGACGAACCCTCCATGGGACTGGCTCCAGTTCTGGTAGAGTTAATCTTCGATATCATTCAACAGATCAACAAGGAAGGCACTACGATTCTGCTCGTCGAGCAAAATGCTCTGATGGCTTTGGGTATCGCCCATCGTGGCTATGTTCTTCAAACCGGCCAAATCGTCTTGAGTGACACGGCAGAAAACTTGAAAAAGAATCCCACCGTACAAAAAGCCTATTTGGGTATTGAATAACACTAGACCCAACGAAGAGAAAAAAGCGCAGAGACCAAAAAACGCTCTGCGCTTTTTTGTAACTCCTATTTCAAGGTTGAACGCCACCCTCGTAAATCAATCCAAAACTTGCCACCGTTACCGGCCGATAATCAAACCCCAGGCTTTCCACGCGAATCGTATGGCTACCAGGCATGAATCCTGAAATCTCAACAAAGCCGCCATGTCGCCCATATCTCGACCAAATCGCAGCCGTGTTGCCGCGCCACACTTCTTCCCCATCGAAGAGCACGCGTGCCCAGCCGATTGTCTGCTCACCCAAAAACTGAACACCTATTGCCTCGAATGAACCTTCCACAGATGCTTCAAGCCATGTCCCATTCCACCATAGAACGCGCTGAAGTCCATACGGTATGCTCTCCTCCGCAAACGAAACCCGAACTCCCTCTGGAGGGGTTTGATCTGCCGCGTTGGCGTGGACGATGACATCCGGTGGTTTACGAAAGAAGCGGCTGTCGCCACCGTAAACGCTCACTTGCACAGAGGTATTCGATGAAATCAGGGAGGCTGCAGTTTCCTGCTTGCGATCCACACAGCCGGGAACATTAACCGCCTCGCCCTGCGAAGATTCCGTGCACAAAAGCCAGGGCTGATTGCTCAAGTTCTTCGCGCGCAAATCAAACGAACAAACATCATTGACTGCCTCGAGGTTCAATTGACCGCCGATGGCGCTCCAGCGATATTCACCTACATGCTCCGGGCAATAAGGGTCGTTGAAAATAAACAAGCGATCACCCGATACAGTATATGAAGCAATACTCCGCCAGCCATTGACTTCATAGAAGATGCGCATCACGCCTTTATCGAATTGTAATCTCCAAATTCCACCGGCAAGGCGATAGTCAGCGCAACGCAAACACTTCCACCATTGGGGCCAGGATTGATCCACTTTGGCATACGTCCCATCGAGTGGACTTTGTACAGGCGCAGGTAGAGGCGTGAAATAGGCAAAAGGAGTCGCCTGCAACAGTGCACTCCATACACTGGTCGGCGAAGCAGCCGCTGTAATGCTCGGAACCGTAGTTATGTTCGCAGAGTCCATATTTGCTCTGTTCGCTTGGCGGGACAGATAAACAGTAATCATCAAACCACCCATAAAGGCAAATAACAAAATGATTACTTTGTATTTTCTGCTTTTCATATCAATCTCCATTAAAATCAGGGATGAAACCGATCCTCACCTCGGGTGAAGAGACGAGGGAGAAAAACTGCATAAGGTAAGCCAAGAAACTGACGGAATTATACCTTCCAAATCGGAGGCATCATGCTAATCTTAAATGCAAACGAAGTCCGTGAGGCGCTTCCCATGAAGGAGACCATTGAAGCAATGAAACAAGCCTACGCTTCTCTCTCGAACGGCAAAGCCGATGTGCCGTTGAGAACGCGCCTTTCCATTCCCCCTCACGAAGCGCTCAGTCTCTTCATGCCTGCCTATGTACAAACCGAAAAAGAGGAATCTCTGGCGATCAAAGTAGTTTCCCTCTTTCCCCAAAACCCCTCGCGCGGACTAGCATACATACAAGCCGCTGTCCTTGTCCTCGAAGCGGATACCGGCCGCGCCCTAGCCCTGCTCGAAGGAAGCACCCTCACTGCCATCCGCACCGGAGCAGGAAGCGGCGCGGCGATTGACTTGCTGGCGCGCCAAGACAGTAAAATCGCTGCCATCTTCGGCGCAGGTGTGCAAGGACGCACACAACTCGAAGCCGTTTGTACCGCCCGATCCCTTGAGGTAGTGTATGTCTTCGATCCCAATCCCGAGAAAGCCAAAGCGTTTGCCGAAGAAATGAAAGGCAGGGGGGCCATCCCGTATGATGTTCGCGTTGCCTCGAGCCCAAAAGAAGCCATCGAAAACGCAGACATCATCTGCACCGCAACCACCTCTATCAGACCCGTCTTCGATGACAAGGACCTGAAGCCTGGCACTCACATCTCAGGCATTGGCTCATACACGCCGGAGATGGCAGAAGTGCCACCCGAAACCGTCCGCCGCGCAAAAGTGTTCGTGGATTCTCGTTCGGCCGTCCTCGCCGAAGCAGGCGATTTGATCCAACCCATCCGAGAGGGAACAATTACAGAAGCACACATCGCGGCAGAATTGGGTGAGGTCGTGCTGGGCAGAAAAACAGGAAGAACATCCAACGAAGAGATCACTTTCTTCAAATCTGTCGGCGTGGCCGCACAGGATGCTGTTGCCGCCCAACTGGCATTGAAACATGCCAAGGCAAGGGGACTGGGGCAGCAAGTCGAGTTTTAGACTTGCGATACAAGGATTTTTCCTGTCCTCATGGCTTAAAATTAGATCATGAATAAGGAAGTAATACATCCCTTCTGGAGAGGAAAAGAACTCTTTGCTCAACGCTAGAGAGCGTCTTTTGCGCAAGGAGGGACGTTCTCTGGCATCCACTTGTTTACCCGACATCACAAAAAAAGGAAAAAGCACCATGAATCTGCCAACCACAGCAGACATCGTTATCATCGGCGGTGGCGTGATGGGAGCCAGCGCCGCCTATCACCTCGCCAAACGCGGTACGAAAAACATTCTCCTCCTCGAAAAGGAAAACTATTTTGGCACCGGCGCCACCGGCCGATGCGCAGGTGGTGTACGGTATCAATTCTCCACAGAAATCAACATCAAACTCTCACTTGAAAGCCTGCCGATGATCGAACGATTCAAGGAAGAGATCGGACAGGATGTGAACTACCGCCAGTGCGGTTATCTGCTTGTCGCCACAAACGAGCAGGATGCAGAAACTTTCAAACGCAATGTAGAATTGCAGCGTAAACTCGGTGTGCAGACCGAACTCCTCAGCGGAGACGAAGTCCGCAGGCGCCTGCCATTGATGAAATTCAATGATGCCATCGCAGGCACGTTTCATCAAAAGGATGGCATCGTTGATCCTAACAGCGTGGTGATGGGATATATCAACGCCGCGCAAAAAATGGGAGTGCAAGCCGTCACGGGCGCAGAGGTGACGGGAATCGGCGTCAGCGGAGGAGAGGTAAGGGAGGTGCGAACCCGCTTCGGCGTCGTCCAGACGCGCACAGTCCTCAACGCGGCAGGTCCCTGGGCAGGGTTGATCGGTCAGATGGCCGGAGTCGAAATCCCCATCGTCCCCATCCGCAGACAGATGTTCACGACAAGCCCACTACCGGAAATTCCTGAAGACTTTCCGTTCGTGATTGACTTTGCCCAATCGCTCTACTTCCATCGCGAGGGACAAGGATTGCTGATCGGCATGAGCAACAAAAATGAAACTCCTGGCTTCGATCAGAGCGTAGATGAAGAGTTTGAACTGATCAACCTCGAAGCCGCCCTTGCGCGCATGCCACTGCTGGAAAAAGCCAGCCGTGTCTCCCATTGGGCAGGATTGTATGAAGTGACTCCCGATGCGCATCCCATCTACGGCGCAACATCTGTGAAAGGCTTTTATATTTGCGCCGGTTTTTCAGGCCATGGCTTCATGCACGGACCGGTTTCCGGCAAATTGATGAGCGAATTGATTTTGGATGGCAGATTCTCCACCCTGGATGTTTCCATGCTCGACTTGAAACGTTTCGAGGAAGGACGCCTGATAAAAGAGTACAATGTAGTGTAATTCAACTCGGGATAAGGACTTTCTGCAAAGGCGCAGAGAAAACTGAGAAAACTCCAAAACATCTCTGCGACCTCAGTGATAAATTTTCGGACATGAGCGTTTATCCCGACAGGGAAAGGAAAACCTCACCCATGCCTTTCCTTCGTGATCTTTATGACCTTCTCACGTAGAGACAATTATGCCCTCAGCAGAAATCATCACCATCGGCACAGAAATCCTGCTTGGTGAAATTGTGGATACCAATACGCGCTACATCGCGCGTGCCTTGCGTGGGCTGGGAATAGACCTGTATCGCACCATCACCATCGGCGACAACGTCGAACGTATTGCAAGTGCAATCCGCAATTCCTTGGAACGCGCCGACATCGTCATCACCACCGGCGGTTTGGGTCCCACCGTAGACGATCCAACGCGCGAAGCCGTCGCCAGAGCGCTGGGTGTGGAACTCGAATTTCGTCAAGACTTGTGGGAGCAAGTCGTTGAAGTCATCGCGCGCTATGGACGCACGCCCTCGGAGAATCAAAAACGACAGGCATACGTCCCCAAAGGCGCAATCGGTATTCCCAACCCGGTTGGCACTGCGCCGTGCTTTATTGTGGAGACGCCCTCACCTCTTCAAGCGGGGGTGAGGGTCATTATCTCCCTCCCTGGTGTGCCGAACGAAATGGAGTATATTCTGCACGAGTCCATCATCCCCTATCTGCAAAAACGCTTCCATCTCAACGAAATCCTTAAGGTCCGCCTTCTGCATTGCGCGGGTCTCGGCGAAGGAATGATTGACGAAAAGATTGCGGACCTCGAAACACTCAGCAATCCCACCGTGGGACTTGCCGCGCACACAGGCATTGTGGATATTCGCATCGCAGCCAAAGCCAAAAACGAAGCCGAAGCCGATGCAATGATCGCGCGCATCGAAACGCAGGTACGCGAACGTCTGGGCAACCACATCTTTGGAGCAGATGAAGAGACATTGAAGGACGCGGCACTAAATGCAGTGACAAGACGCGGCTGGACTCTGACGATCATCGAAGCCGGACTCGACGGCTTGCTCGCGCGCACGCTTGGCATACCCCACACCGCTTCATTCCCGACCCTTGAGCCTGATTCCCTTATGGACGCCTTACGCGCCGCCCGCGCCGCATCCCGCGCCGACGCGGCGCTGGGCGTCGCCATTTACCCAGAAGCACGCACCGCGTTCATAGCATTGATCACACCAAAAGGCGAAAAGTCTCATCGCTTAACCTATGGGGGACCTCCGCGCAGTTTGCCTTTGTGGACGGTCAACCTGGCCATGAACTGGCTACGCACCCACGCCCTGGAGGATAATTAATGCCGCGCGCCAGACGTTCAGCATACAGCTGGGTTTACCTGATCTGGGGAGCAAATTTCATTGTCATCCTTTGTCTATTGGCTGGAGCAGGATTCTATCTCTCAAGCCTGCATGTCTTCGCGGCAAACGAAACACCTTTAGCATCGCGCCCTGCAGAAAGCCAGCCAAAAGCATCCCCTACTGCTTATCTTTTACCGACGCTAACGCCCAACCCTTTCTACACACCGCCCGTCTTTGAAACCTCCACACCGTTCCTCCTCAAGAATGGCCCTTTGCCCACCGTCATTGGCTTATCGGTCGCGGCGCGTCCCATCGAAGTGTACACGTTCGGGAATGGGGAGAGGAAATACCTCATCGTCGCAGGCATTCATGGTGGGTACGAATGGAATACCATCGCCCTCGCCAACGAATTGATTGAGTACATCAACGAACATCCCACAGTCATCCCTGACGATGTGACACTCTATATCATTCGTAACATGAATCCGGATGGTGAAGCGCGCGCGCATGGCGTGGATGGACGAGTCAACAATAACGGCGTGGACCTAAACCGCAATTTCCCCTCCAAAAACTGGACCCAAGATTGGGACCGTGATGGTTGCTGGGTATACCGTCCCACCAGCGGCGGCGCGTATGGAGGTTCAGAGCCCGAGACGCGTTCTGTCATGAACTTCATCAGCCAGCATAACATCCTTGCGCTCATCAGTTATCATAGCGCGGCATTGGGCATCTTCCCCGGTGGCGACCCATGGACAGCCGATTCCATTCGCCTCGCTAAAGCGTTGGCAAAGGTCACCCAGTATCCCTATCCGCCAATAGATACAGGTTGTGAATACACCGGTACACTTTCAGATTGGGCTGTCGAAAACGGCGTCGGCGCCGCGGTGGACATGGAACTGAGCACCCACAAATACACCGATTTCGACAAAAACCTGAAAGCCCTGAATGTGCTGTTGAATTTCATTCCCTGACGGACGTGCTATAATCCTTTCAGGAATTCCCACTATGAAAACTGAGGCACTAAAGGAAAAACCTGAATACACAAAAGCGATGCCTTGCGGTTCGCGCGCGCGGAACGAATCATCCCCGCAGGACAACGCAAGCCAATTCTTACAGTTCCATTTTTCGACACAGCAACATGGCGAACAGACGGTGCAGGCACGACAATTATTCATTGATAACAAACCAGGGGGCTTGAAATTCCAAAAGTAGAATAACACGAACCGAACAGGCGGCAGACTCTGCCGCCTGTTTCCAAACAAGGAGAAACTATGCAAACTGTTGAAATCTTATTAACCAACGCCCTCGTCCTTACCATGGACGAAGACCTGAACCAGTATCATCCCGGCGCAGTCGCGATCAACGGAGATAGTATTGTCGCTGTTGGTCCCGAAGAAGAAATCAAAAAGAAATATTCCGGCAAGGAGGTCATAGATTGCAGTGGCAAAGTGCTTATGCCCGGTCTGATCAACGCGCACACCCACGTACCAATGACGCTTCTGCGCGGCCTTGCCGATGACTTGCGCCTCGATGTGTGGCTATTGGGTTACATGATGCCGGTCGAACGCGAATTCGTCTCGCCCGAATTCGTGCGCTTAGGCACCTTGCTCGCCTGTGCCGAACAGATACGAAGCGGTGTCACCACATTCAATGACATGTATTACTTCGAGGAGGATGTCGCCAAAGCCACAGTCGAGGCAGGCATGCGCGCCGTTTGCGGGCAAACCGTGATGAAATTCCCCGCGCCCGATGCAAAGTCCTATGAAGATTCGCTCGCCATGGCGCGCGAGTTTATCCGCAAATGGAAAGGACATCCCCTCATCGTCCCGGCTGTATCGCCACATGCGCCGTATACCTGCACAGCCGAAATCCTCCAAGCCACCGCCGAACTCGCCAAGGAATTCGATGTTCCGCTTCACACGCACCTCGCCGAGACTGCCATCGAAGTAGAAAACATGCGTAAAGAAAACGGGATGCCGGTCATTCCATACGTGAAAAAACAAGGGTTGCTCGAAGCAAAAGTTATCGCAGCGCACTGCGTCCATGTGGATATGGGAGAGATTCGCACACTCTTCCATGCCGGCGCGGGCGTCTCGCACAATCCATCCTCGAACCTCAAATTGGCTTCGGGCTTTGCACCCGTTACAAAGATGCTAGAAGTAGGGCTGAACGTTGGCATCGGGACGGATGGCCCCGCTTCGAACAACGACCTCGATATGTTCGAAGAAGTGCGCCTCGCCGCCTTCGTCGCCAAGGCAGTGACGAACGATCCAACCTCTGTACCCGCTTCACAAGCCTTGCTCATGGCAACCCGCCTCGGCGCCCAAGCGCTTCACATCGGACATTTAACCGGCTCCCTCGAACCGGGCAAGCGTGCCGACCTGATCCTTGTGGACCTCAGCCCCCTGCACAACTCCCCCTCCTTCAAGCGCGCCCCGGATAATGCCTACGCACAAATCGTCTACGCGAGCAAATCCACCGACGTGAGCGATGTGATGGTGAACGGCAAATGGCTGATGCGCAATCGTCAATTGCTGACACTGAATGAAGAAGAACTCCTCGTACAAGCGGCGGAGATTGCCCGAAAGATTGATGCTTTCCTGATCGAACGCGAACAGTCGGTTCTGTCGAAACTCATCGCGCTGGGCGGCTCGATGGAGGAGGAATCGTTCGAGGTGCAGGTCAAGGTCAAAATAACGGATCCAAGCCCCGTCATCCAGGCCATGAAGCGAGGTGAGATCGAGGTTCTTCGTCAGCGGCATTATCGCGAACACGATGTCTATTTCTTCTTTGACGATGCCTCCCAGGGCCGCCTACGCTTCCGCGAAGATGACTTCATTGATGATAAAGGCAACGTAACGAATGTGCGCGGGCGGCTGACATTGATCGGTCAAAAGCGCGAAGGGGAATTCGAGAATGATGTGCTGTTATCGCGCAGCCGCTATCTTGCGCCTGCCACTCACTCACTTCGCTTCTATCGGGAATACTTCAAACCAAAAGCTGAAGCAACCGTGGAAAAAGACCGTTTGCGCTGGCTGATTCAATACAAGAACACCGAGTTCTTCGTCAATCTCGATCACGTGGTAGAGCCTGATCTTGGCTATTTCGTCGAGGTCAAGAGCCGCACCTGGAGTCGCAAAGACGCAGAACACAAAGCCCAACTCGCAAGTGAATTGCTGCAAATACTTGGGGCTGCCAGCGGTGAGCGACTTACGCGAGATTACATTGACCTTATTTACGAGGGATCGAGATGAGGACGAGCAGGAAAGTGTTCGCCTTCTTGAGCGCCGCTCTCTTCGTTCTTTCAGGCAGCCTTGCTTTGTTGTTGTTCAACATCGAACGCAAAGCCTTCGATCCCGAGACATATCAACGGGCGTTCGATGCACAAAATCTCTACGAGCGCACGCCTGCGATCCTTGCAGAGATACTGGTGCAGTCCATGAGTGAAGATGCAGGGGAGAGCGCAATCCTCCTGCGCGCCCTCTCGAAGGAGGATTGGGAAAGGAGCATTCGGTCGCTTATTCCACCGGAGGAACTTAAAACTGTTACCGACCAGATCCTTGATTCGATTTTCGCTTATCTCAACAATAGGTCCGACTCGGCAAGCCTTTCGCTTATTCCGTTCAAGCATAAACTGACCAGCGAGGCAGGTGTGAACGCAGTTTTAACGCTGCTCGAAGCCTATCCTCTTTGCACGCCCGAACAAATGATGCAAATGGCATTCAACGGCATTGAAGGGAATGAATTGCCACTGTGTAATCCGCCCGCTGAGGTGCGTGGCCTCATCACGCCGCTCATCGAGGCTCAGTTACAGGCTGTGAGCATCACGCTGCCGAACGAACTTACGTTGATTCCTGGCACACAGAGCGGAACAGCAGACGATCCGCGCATTCCGCTGAACCGCTTTCGCCTTGGTGTAGTGCTGTTGCCTCTGGTCCCCCTCGGTCTTCTTTTTCTCCTCTCAATACTTGCAATTCGTACATTCACAGACTGGTTAAAGTGGTGGGGCTGGACCTTTGCCATAACAGGTGGAATCAGTTCGATACTTGCCGGTTTCGGCGCAACAGTGCTCGGTCGTTTGATATGGCTTGTTCTACAGCAAGCACAAAACCCCGTGTCTTTCATTCTTCTCGACGCCTTGGGCGAAACAATCAATGCCGTGGCACAGCAAATTCTCAAGCCCGTTGTACTGGAAGGGTTGATGCTGGTCGCAGTGGGAGTGGGAATGATCGTCGTGAAGTCGTTCATATCGCGCCGATCAGCATGTTAAGTTGCTAAGAAAGAATTTTGAAAATCTCTGTATGCTTTGGGGCTTTACCTCGCTTAATCACAGAGAACCAAAAAAACATCTAAATTTCCTCGCCTTCTTTGCAGCCTTCGTGGCAAAAAATAAAGTCAAGGAGGTAGATATGTTGACAATCAGTGCAATCAAGGCAGATGTCGGCAGTATCGGCGGACATACCCGTCCCTCCAAAGCAATGATGGATGCTGCGCGGCAAAAACTCCAGCAGGCCATGGAAGATGGTATGTTGACCGGATACGACGTTACTCACACCGGCGATGACATTTGTCTGCTGATGGTACACCGGCTGGGGACAAACAATCCACAGATTCATGATTTCGCCTGGAGTGTATTCCTGGCGGCCGCGGAAGTTGCCAAAGACGCAGGGCTCTATGGCGCCGGTCAGGACCTTCTCAAGGACGCGCCTTCGGGCAATGTGCGCGGAGCAGGTCCCGGCGCCGCGGAAATCTCATTTGACGAGACAGCCAAGGAGCGTCCGGCTGAACCGTTCCTGATCCTGACCGCCGACAAATGTGGACCGGGCGCGTTCAACTTCCCACTCTGGGCGGCTTTCACATGTCCACTCTATTGTGCAGGATTGATGCTCCCCAACATGCGGCCAGGGTTCAAATTCCGCGTGATTGATATGGAGCACTCAGGCGGAGACCGCATCCTCGAACTCTCTGCGCCTGAGGAGCATCTGGACCTGGCGCTTCTCTTGCGCGACGAAAACCGCTTTGGAGTGCAAGCAATCTATTCGCGCGCCTATCCCCACCAGCAAGTCGTAGCATGTTCAACGGACAGACTGCATACCATCGCAGGTGAATACAAGGGGAAGGACGATCCCGTAGCAATCGTGCGCACGCAAGGCATCTTTCCCGCGCCGGAGGAGATCGTCAGTCCCTTTGTTGTCGTGCCATACGTAGCGGGAGACGCGCGCGGCAGTCATACCATGCCACTCATGCCCGCACCGATCAACACCCCTGTGACGGGTCCATACTGTTTGCCGCTGGTCTCGTGTATGGCTTATTCGGTGACGAAAGAAGGAAAACTCTCTGAAGGCGTGGATATCTTTGGCAACCCTGTGTGGGACTATGCGCGTATGAAAGCACAGCAAAAGGGTGAATGGATGCGCCAGCAGGGATTCGTCGGCGCGGCGATGTTACCCATGCAGGAATTGGAGTACAGCGCCTTTCGCAAATCGCTCGAAAAACTCGAAGAGCGATTCATCATTGTATAGAAAGCGGCTGAAAAAATTGCCTTCCCTATTCTGTTCAGAGGAGGATTTTGTCGGCGACGACCATCAATTAGCATCAAACACCGGTCATCGAAAAGAGTGCAAAAACACACCGGGAGTTCACATGTGGAGGATGGCTTTACAGCCATCCTCTTTCTTTACAGGTTTATTCATCACATCAGAAATTCATTGACACGCGTTGGCGAGATGTTCCTCGAACGTCTCAGCAAACTCGTGGAGCCCCGAACCGTCGCATTTTGCACGGAAGTAATAGTATGGTGTTTCGGCAGGAAAAGCGACAGCGCGCAAAGCGGTCAAACCGGGGTTGGAGATGGGCGTCGGTGGCAAGCCCGTGTAGAGGTACGTATTGTAGGGAGAATTGAATTGCAAATCCTCTGCGCTCAAGGGATTCGTCCACCACGTATTTTGAAATGGATTGAAACCAATAGCATATTGAACTGTTGGATCGGCATCGAGTTTCATGCCGATTCTCAAACGATTCAAATAGACCGAAGCGATCAAAGCCGCTTCTTCTTCTTGCACCGCCTCGCGTTGGACAATGGAAGCGAGAGTCACGGCTTCGTAGATTGTGAGCCCCTGCTGAGCGAATCCATTTCGTAATTCAGGGGTGAGGCGCAAGGCAAAGTTGCGGACAAGTTCGCTTACCAGTTCTTCTGCTGTGATGGTGCGCGGGAAGATGTAGGAATCGGGAAAAAGAAACCCCTCCGCGGTGTCAGCCTCGGAAAGAAAATCGAAACTACGAGGCGGCGTCCGCGCAGCAACGAGAAAGGCTTCGGGAGTGATCGCCAAGCCCGAGGTCGGGAGTGAGGCGGCGATCTCCTCCATCCGCCAGCCGGGGAGAATGATAAAGCGCACTTCCGCCGGCGTTGCATCCTGTAACTCATGGGCAATTTCAATGGCAGACATTGCGGCACTAAGTTCGTACTCTCCCGCCTGAATGGAAGTATCCAGCCCTGAATAAATCAGATAGGCGCGAAAGGATTCGGCATCACGGATGAGGCCGACAAGTTCCAGATGATTGGCAATCGAATTGACCGATTCGCCGGGTTCGATCTTGAAAGATTGTTTCGCGCCGTTCACATCCAGCGGGCGCGTGAGCAGACCATCATACCAAAGCAAAAGCGCAGAATAGTGCAGGCGCTGCCAGGGCGTGAGACGCGGCGTGGGTTGACCATAAATGCGCGCCGCTTGAGCAGGGAGGGTAAAGAACGCGAGAAAAAAACAAAGAAAAATAAGGAAAAAGAGAAGGGGAAAAATTTTGCGCATCGAAAACAGTTATCCCAACGAGTAGCTAGCGTGATCCCCTATCTTCTTGATTCGAGATACGATTGCAAAATTACCACCGCGGCAAGGGCATCGTGATGACCGGCTCGCTTTCTGCGCGAGATGCCCATTTCGATCTGCGCCGCGAGGGCATCTTGTGTACTGAATGATTCGTCCCACATTTCAACGGGAATGTTCGTCTGTTCCCTCAAAGCCTGGGCAAATTTCGCGGCGCGCCTGCCTGCCAGATTGGGTGTTCCATCCTCGTTGAACGATTGACCCACGATGATTAATTCCGCTTCATGCTGCGCCGCGATCTGAGCCACCTGCGCTGCATCGAGGACGCGCGAGACATGTTTGATGACGGTCAAGGGGCTGGCAATCGTGCCTGTGGGATCGCTCAGCGCAAGACCAATCCGCCTTTCACCATGATCAACAGCCAATATTCTCATCTTTCCACGTTCAATCCACCACCACTTCAATCTGAAAGGGTATCATCGGCAACCATCGCCACCAGGAAGGAAAGAGCGTAATCTCCGGCGCGCTCACCAATGGAAGATTTTTAGCCAGCGTCGTTTGTGCAGAATTCCTATCCAATCCAAGAATCATCTGCGCCACTTGCATTGGATCAATCCGTCGCACAATCTGCCGTTCTGCGCGCATAGTCCAGCGCATGGAACCGTTCGTAAGTGAGGGGTTCGTCACGGGTTCAAGCGAAATCGTATCGGAGGCGACGGAAAATCCGGCAGGGAGAGAAGCGTTTAAGGCTAACGCCGCAAGTTCGTTCAAGTCCGAGGCAGAGGCGTAGCGCGCGGAATATTCTACCTGCATGGTCAGGGTCAAGGTTACGCCGGCCGCGCCCGGAGGCGGATCATAAGTCTCCGCAAGAATCCGTGAGATTGAAATCGTTTCATCGAACAGGATGTCACCTTCGCCCATCTCGTTGAAGAATCTTTCGCGCGCCTGACTTTCAAGTTTTTTCAAGAGCAATTCTTTTGCGCGTGCCCGATCCGCATCACTCGCCTGCACGGAGGCGCGCTCACGTCCGCCCTCGGTCGGCTCTGGATTGGTTACTGCAAGCGAAAGCCCAAGCCTGCCTTCGATGATTGTGATCGTGTCAGATTCAACGTTACCGGCTATTCCACCTTCAACCGCTTCAATCGGCAATTCAAGAGTTTTGCCTACACCCGCCTCCACCGCCCCCTCTTCAAGCGTCAGAAAGCGGACACCATTCGCAGTTTGCACAACCGTCCCCGACGGAATCGTCACCGCATTTTGTGTGAGATTGCGAAAGACTACTATGCCTCTTGCCTTTGCCTGGGGCATAACTCCTTCACCCGTTGCGGTCAAGGTTTGCGAACCTTCCAAAATCACACGTTTTTCGCGCGCAGGGATCGTACCAGTGATCGAGATCGCCTCGGCAGAGGGATTTGCGATTACAGGCAACGTAATACTTTGCAAATCCGTTTCAGGCTTCAAGATGACGCGCGCGGTGGGAAGGAAAAGTGCGACGAGGAGCAATACCGAGAGGACCCCGACCGAAAACGACAGCACGCGCACAAGTGGAGTGGCACGCCACGATTCCGCTTCATTCCAAGCCGGAAGTTGATTCCGTTTCTCGCGCAGGTCCTTGCGAGGCGCGCGGCGCGTGAACCCTCTGCGAACGGGCGGAGACCAACTCGCGCGCTGCGCCGCTTTCGTGGACTCGAACACCGGAATCCCCACTGCTCTAGCGTCTTCGCGCACACGCCTCGCCCGTGAGACCAACCCCAATTGCGCGCCAAGCGAAGAAGCATGTCGCTGCAGTACTTTCAAATCCACCGGCCGCAGCGACACCTTTTCGTATTTGGGCCACACCAACAGGATACGCGGCGTCTTCGCCCACGACATGCGATCCCGCACGGAGATCAGGTCATCGTGCGATTCAAGCGTGATGATCGTCGTCTTCATTTGCTCGAATTATAACTGGCAATAAAACAGGCTAAGGTAGAATCAGAAAACCAGAGGAGAAACCATGATACATATCGCAGACACGATTATCACACATGCCCGCGTCTTTACAAGCGATGAAGCCAATCCCTACGCCGAAGCAGTGGCGATACAGGGAAATCGAATCGTTCATGTCGGTACCCACGAAGAGGCAATGCACTGGCGCGGCGCCTCCACAAAAATCATTGATGGGCAGGGCAACACGCTCATGCCAGGTTTTATTGACTCACACTTCCATCTATTAGCGGGCTGCGAAACGCTCGAAGCCGCGCAACTTCAACGGGTAAACAACAAAGAGGAACTGAAAGAAATCCTGCGCAAACACGCAGACCAAAACAAAGCAAGCGAATGGGTTTTGGGTGTAGGAATCAAGTATCAGATTGTGTCCACGCGGCAGGAACTGGACGAAATCATTTCGGATCGTCCCGTGTATATCGAAGCCTATGATAGTCACACCGGCTGGGCAAACACGCGAGCGCTCGAACGCGCCGGCATTCTGTATCACGCCAAGCCAAGCGGGCAAAACGGAATTATCGTGCAGGATGAAACTGGAACAGCCACAGGCGAATTGCGCGAAGCGGATGCGATCCGTCCGATCACAAACCTCATCCCCGCGCCAAATGCGACGCGCAAACGGGAACTGCTCAAACTTGGCATTCAACGGATCAACGCCGCGGGCGTGACCAGTATCCACAATATGAACGGGAACATGGAAGACTTGATGATTTACGCCGCGCTGGAGGACACAGGAGAAATGTCATTGCGCGTGTATGTGCCGTATTCGATCAGGCCCGAAACGACCGAACAAATGCTCGCTGAAGCAATTGAAATGGCACAGGTTCAGGGTGAATACGTACGCGGCGGCGCGGTCAAATTCTTTATGGACGGTGTGTGGGAATCGCATACCGCATTGACTCTCGATCCGTATGCCGATGATCCCAACGCAAAGCCAGAGGGCATCTACTCCGCTGAACATTTTACGCGCATGGCAATTGCTTGCGATAAACTTGGTCTGCAAATCTTCGTTCATTGTTGCGGCGATGGCGCAGTGAGAAGAACGCTCGATGGTTATGAAGCGATCCAAAAGTCGAATGGGAGGCGAGATTGTCGCCATCGCATAGAGCACATCGAGGTCATCCATCCAAACGACCTACCACGCTTGAAAGAATTGGGGGTCATCGCCTCGATGCAGCCCTTACACGCTCCCTTGAGCCTTGAGGAGAATGATGTGTGGTTAACACGCACGGGCCACGAGCGATGGGGACGTTCGTTTGCCTGGCGGGATATTCTCGATTCGGGAGCCATCCTCGCCTTGGGCAGCGATTGGACAGTCGCTTCCTTCAACCCAATGCTGGGGCTCCACGCCGCGCTCAACAGACAAAAATGGATGCCTGATCTGCCCGACCAGCGACTGACTCTTGAAGAGGCGCTGATCGGTTATACACGCAACGCCGCCTACGCAGAATTTCAGGAAGACCAAAAAGGTCAATTGAAAAAGGGATATTTGGCAGATTTGGTTTTGCTTTCAAAAGATTTGTTCAAGACACCATCAAGCGAGATACAGACCGTCCAGCCCTTGATGACGATGGTCAACGGGAAGATTGTGTACGAAGCATGAGAGAGCCTTACCAACGCCAGGCTGAACGGGCAAGTTCGCGATCCTTCCAGGTAGCCTGTCCGAGCAAGGTATATACGAGAGAACGAAAGGCAATCAGCACGAAAATGCCGAAACTGATGGGATAGAGCAACGCAAGGTACAGGGGGAATCGAAAACGCTGACAGGCAATGCCCCAGAGAAACATCGCTTCGGCTGTGGCAAGCACGGCCAGCGAATAGGGGTAGGACTCAAATGGCATATTCAACGACTGCGCCAGCACGACAAGAGGAGGCATAAGCAGCGCATACGCCATCCACAACCATGCAATGATGAACAAGGAGAGGTGATAATCGAAAAAGGCAAAAATATTTTTGGTGAAGCCTTCCACCGCCTCCCAAAAACCGCGATACATGCGACAGGAAACATGGCGGGTGCCATCCATCAATCGCCAGACGAATCCCTGCTGGATGATTCGTCTTCCAAGCATCACATCGTCCAGGACATGCTCGCGCACGGATTCGAATCCACCGATGGCATCAAAAGCAGAACGACGAAAGAGCATAAACTGTCCGATGGAAACGGAAAGGCTTGCCCATTTGAGGTGGCGCGCCAGCATAACCGGCAGAAATGCAAAAACGCCAAAGCCCATGACAGGGATAATCAGTTTTTCGCCCCAGGTAATGGTTTCTTCGCGCGGAAAGGCAGTTACCAGATCGGCTTGCTCTGCCATCAAGGCAGAGACACTATCGCGAAGCATGGTCGGGGCGTGGCGGGTGTCCGCGTCGGTGAAAAGCAGAAGATCGCCGCTTGCAACCTGTGCCAGTTGATGACACGCCCAATGTTTGCCGAGCCAGCCTGAAGGGAGTGGTTTACCGTCCATGACGCGGAGTCGCTCCGAGGTCCGCGCGAGGCGGGTGAGAATGGCACGTGTATCGTCTGTGGAATGATCATCAAGCACAATGACCTCGAAATCTGGATAATCCTGCGCCAAAAGCGAGCGCACGCAAGGCTCGATATTATCCGCTTCGTTGCGCGCGGGAACCAGAATGGAAACGCGCGGGAAGGTCTTGGCTTGCGGATATTGATCAAAGCGGCGAATGGACAGGTGGTTCGATAGGGCTGTGAGCAATCCTAATGCCAGAAAGACTACAATGACTTGAGGTTGCTGGGCAAAAAATTCACTCACACGCTCCTCCAGGGAAGAAAGTAGGATACCCAAGCGCGCCAGCGCCAGGGTTGACCCAAATCCCGGCGATGGGTCCAAAAAATTAGGACCGTGTTGAGGAGTGCAAAAGCAGTCAGCCAATCAACTCCAAACCACCAGTAAACGAATGCGGTCAGCGCAAGCATGCCGGCGAGAGAAGCGTAAGCATGAACTGTTTGCAAAGCCAGAACAGGGAGCGCGCCAGCCGCGAAAACAAATACCGCCCACAATCCTGCAAAGGCCAGCCAAACACCACCTGTCGCGCCGAGTGCCTTGCCACCATGCCAGCCTAAAAACGGTTGTGTAGCGTGACCCAGAATGGGAGCAAAACCAACAGGGATAAGCGCCCATTCGGAAACGCCAGCGCGCTGAGCAAGGTGAACAGGGATAAAACCCTTGAGGATTTCCAGGGCAACTGTGGTCAATCCAATTTTCCAGCCGCCCGCGATCCAGACATTCGTACTGCCCGGGTTTCCATCGCCAACCGTCCGCGGATCCACTTTGACAATCAGTCTGCCGATCAGCACCGCGAAGGGAATACTGCCACACAAATAACCAAACAGCGACCAGAAAAGAATTGTGGACATGATGCCTCCTCACAACAGATTTCGCCGATAATATAACAAAAATCCCGCGTTTTCGACGCGGGACTTGGCGTTGGACTAACTCACTTTTTCTTCGATGATCTTTGCAACTTTCCCTAGCGCTTCGGCAACATTTCCATTTGAGAGGCTACCCTGTGCCATGGTGGGGCGTCCGCCTCCTTTGCCGCCAATGGCTGTGATGAGATCGCCCGCCTTGAGCCCACGCTGGACAAGGTCTTCGGTCAGAACGGCAATAACTGTGGATCCCGTTATCAAGACTGCCGCGCCACTCTTGGGGAATTTCTCGCGGAATTTATCGGCAAGCATACGAAGAGTCTCCGCGTTTGAATTGGGGATTTCCGCGGTGAGGACATGTACATTTTTCACGACTGCCGCGTTCTCGAGCAGCGAATGGAAAGTGGCAAGCGCTTGCTGGGTGCGAAGGCTGGCAAGTTCTTTCTTCAAGTTTGCAATCTCATCCTGCAAAGCCTCCACTTTTGCAGGGATTTCCTCGATGGAGGATTTCAAAAGTGAGGCGGTTTGCTTCAGGGTTTTAAGTCGTTTTGCAATCAATTCGTATGCGCCGCGTCCGGTCACGGCTTCGATGCGGCGAATGCCTGCGGCTGCAGAACTTTCGCTCACAATGAGAAACACGCCCACATCAGAGGTGCGGTCAAGATGCGTACCACCGCATAATTCATACGAGTACCTGGGCAAATGCTCGGCAACCGCCGCAGGATGTGCAATTGTCTCTTCTAGAGGCGCTTCAATGCCGGAGGGCAGAATCGTAATCGTGCGCACAGTTTCGCCGTATTTTTCACCAAAGAGAGCAATGGCACCTTCGGCAATCGCATCTTCGCGTGATTTCCACTTGGGAACGACTTCCATATCTGCCGCAATCGCGTCGTTGACAATCTTTTCAATGCGCTCGAGTTGTTCAGGAGTCAACGCTTCAGGATGAGTAAAGTCAAAGCGCAAACGATCAGGCGCGACCAGCGACCCCGCCTGACGCGCATGTTCGCCTAAGACTTCATGGAGCGCTTTGTGAAGGAGATGTGTGGCAGTATGGTTACGCATGATGTCATGGCGACGGACCATGTCCACTTCGGCAATACACCGGTCGCCAACTTTGGGCTGCCCCGAAATGACCGTGCCAATGTGAACGATTACTCCTGCAGAGGGTCGGCGCATGCCGGTAACTTCGATTTCCCAGCCGCCCTCATCCTTCATCCCCTGCCCCTTCCCGGTGAGGGAACGGATGTATCCCGTATCATCCACCTGACCACCGGATTCGATATAGAAGCCGGTTTTGGGAAGGATGATTTCAACTTGATCATCCAATGAGGCGGACTCGACCAACTCACCATTGACGACGATGGCGAGAACTTCTCCTTCCACTTTCGGGCTGGTGTAGGGATCGTATTCAACGCCATGTTCGCCAAGTTTGCCTTTCTTTTGCAGGTCTTTGAGAATCTTGGCGAAAAACTCCGCATCTTCACCGCCGAGTTTACCCATAGCCTTGCCGCCACCAGAAGCGAGGGCATGTTCTTCTTTGGCTTCGTTGAAGCCTTTCTCATCCACATCGAGGCCCTGCTCGCGGGCGATGTCGCGGGAGATTTCAAAAGGTAAGCCATAGGTGGCGTAGAGGTCGAAGGCTTTGCGTCCATCAAGGATGCGAGAATTAGAGGAGCGAAGATCGGAGAGGAGATTCTCCAAGTGAGCGGTACCGGCTTCAATCGTGCGCGCGAAGCGAACTTCCTCCCGCGTCAGATTATCGAAGATGGCAGCTTGATTCTTCCGCAGTTCAGGATAGAAGTCACCATATTGATCAATCACCGCTTGTGCGACCTTTGCCAGGAAAGGTTCATGAAGCCCGATCTTTGTGCCAAAGCGCGCAGCACGGCGGATGATCATGCGCGTCACATAGTTACGCCCGGCATTGCCGGGAACAACGCCATCTGCAATGAGAAAGGCGGCGGCACGAGCATGATCGGCAATGACGCGATAGGGTGTAAAGTCCGCGTACATTTCCTGCTCAGTGTGACCAGTGAGCGCGCGCAGGACTTCGAGCGAGCCAGTGAAGAGATCGGTCTTGTAGTTGGAGTCTACACCCTGGAGGACGGCAACGATGCGCTCGAAGCCCATGCCGGTATCCACATGTTTGGCAGGAAGCAGTTCGAGGCGGCCATCTTCGAAGAGGTTATATTGAATAAAAACGTTGTTCCACAATTCGAGGAAGCGCGTGCACTCGCCGTTCACGCCGCAGCGATGCGGTACGCCGCGCAGGTTGTCGCGCTCTTCGCCGAGATCAATATGAATCTCAGAACATGGACCACAGGGTCCCGTCTCAGCCATTTGCCAGAAGTTTTCTTTGCGCCCAAAGAACAGGACGTGTGAAGGATCAAAGCCGGGCTGTTGCTTCCAGATTTCGGCAGCCTCGTCATCGCGCGGGATGTCGCCTTTATCATCCTCGAAGCACGTGGCGTAGAGTCGGTCTTTGGGTAAGCCCCAGACCTCGGTGAGTAACTCCCACGACCAGGCAATCGCCTCCTTTTTGTAGTAATCGCCAAATGACCAGTTGCCCAGCATTTCAAAGAAAGTATGATGTGTATCGTCACGCCCTACATCTTCGAGATCATTATGCTTGCCTGCCACGCGCATACATTTTTGTGAGTTGGTCGCGCGGGTATAGGGACGTTTGTCCGTTCCGAGAAAAACATCCTTGAATTGCACCATTCCAGAGTTGGTAAAAAGCAAGGTCGTATCGCCGCCGGGGACAAGTGACATTGACGGGACAAACGTATGCCCGCGTTCAACAAAGAAATCAATGAAGGTTTGACGAATTTGGTTGCCAGTGAGTTTTCGGGTCATTTTGCGAAATACTCCGCAAGATAAAGTAAGCAAATTATACCAAGTGACAGAGGGGGAGAAAGGGTCACTGTCAGCAATTCCAAATCTAAAATTTTTGACACTGACTTGCTTTGTGGCAAACATAGACAAAGGATAGTCGTCGGCGTTGCCTTTCGCCCTCACCCCCTGCTCCCACAGGGAGAGGGAATCAGCATCCAGAATGGGATTTTTTGTCGTAAAGCGACAAAATTGCTGCATTTTGCCCCTCTCTGGTTGGAACACTTTTTGCAGTAGAGCCATTAATGCTATACTGTAAGAAACAGTTACGGGGAAGAGCGATTGAGCGGGCCCTGCCACCCGGCAGAGAAAGAGGTGTGATCATGTTGAAGATAAAATTTTTCACCTTGCTGGTTGCCCTCACATTGATAAGTGTGGCATGTAGTCTACTTTCCCCACCCGAAGAAACGCAACTCACATCAGCCGAGATAAGCGGCATTATTCAAACATCTGCTCTTTCGCTGACCAAACAGGCGCAAAATTCGACCGATATTTTCAACACGGTGGGACAAACCATCAATTACAGATATTCCGTCACCAACACGGGTGCCCTTCCCTTGGCGGGTCCCGTCATCGTCCTCGACAACAAGATTCCCAACGTTTCCTGTCCCGATCTCAGCACGATTGGCAATCAGGACAATGCACTCGATCCGAATGAAACACTGGTTTGTACCTCTACCTACAGCATTACCCAAGCCGATCTCGATGCGGGTTCGGTGACCAATACAGCGACCGCCAGCGCGGGAAGCGTAATGTCGAATCAATCCACCGTTACCGTGACGCTTTCGCCACAGACGCGTCTCCTTTCCCTGACCAAGACAGCCAATCCAGTCTCTTACAATCAGGTGGGGCAGACCATCACCTATACGTTCGTCATCACAAACATTGGCACGCTCACGCTCGGACCTGCGCAGTTCACGATCACCGATAACAAACTCGGGCCTCCCCTCAATTGCGGAGCAGATAATACGACTCTCGCCCCCAATCAAACTGTAACCTGCACCGCGACCTACACCATCACCCAGGCAGATTTAAGCGCCGCTTCGATTCAAAACAGTGCAACGGCATCCGGTGGAGGAGCAACCACATCACAGCCTGCAACTGCCACCATTACCAACAGTGCCCTCTCCCCCACAACGCCATCAGGACTAACCCCCGGCGCGACAATTCAACACACGGTAGTCAGCGGCGAATGGTTAATTCAAATCAGCCGCTGTTACGGAGCCAATTACAATGAGATGCGCAACGCCAATCCACAAATCACCAATCCCAATTTCATCTTGCCAGGCATGATCATCACTGTGCCGCGCATTGGCAGTGTCGGCAGAATCTACGGTCCGCCTTGCGTTGTTTTCCACACCGTACAGGCAAACGAGACGTGGACCTCCATCGCACAACAATACAATGCCGATGTCATTGTCCTGCAAGAAGCCAACCCAGATGGAATCGCCGTCGGACGCGTCCTCAAAGTGCCGATCAACTCCGCAGGCGGAATCGGCACACAACCGGTCGGCGAACCGATTCGCATTACCATCCCGGCAGGGGCTAATTCGATCACCCTGTCTGGCACACTCAGTCCCACCGGTAAAGTTCGCTACGTCTTGACCGGCAACCTGAACCAAATCATGGACATCAAAGTCACCGCGCCCGCCAATGAAGTTACACTGGGAGTTTACGACCCCAGCGGCGCGGCAATCAAAACGCCGGATGTAACACTGACCTGGAGCAAATCCCTTACGGCAAATGGAGATTACTTGATTGAACTCAGCGGTGTTTCCGGCACGGCAAATAAAAACTTTACGATCACAATCACCCTTACCAATCCCACATCTTGAACAGTTCATCTCCTTGCAGGCAAAACACCGACCTTTATGCAACGGGCGGATAAATACAAAAGGTGTTAAGAAATTTAGCAAGCACTCTTGGCAAATCATGTCTGTTTGTCAAGTTGCTGAATGATATGATCTCAAAGTCCTGAAGGAGCGCGCATGGAACTCTCCCTTCTCTTTTAGATCATTTCCACAACCATCATGATAGCCGGTGTTGTATTCGGCTTGATCAATCTGCGCAACTTTCAATTGATGCGGCAGCGCGAAGCTGCATTGATGACACTCAATTCCTTCCAGATCAGCGACTTTGTAAAAGGTTTGATTTACATCTTCGAACTGCCAGAAGGTATCGAAATCGAGCAATTCGAAATCCGCAGAGATGGAATGTTCCCCTAAGTTTTCTCTAAAGACATAAGGATAGAATACGACATCTCCCCCTTACCGATCCAAGGAGAACGTGATGAATCAACACAAATTTTATTGGTTATTTCTCGGTGCTTTGGCATTGCTACTCAATACCTGTGGGACAATGCTACCCGCTTCATCCCTCGACCCGACACCTGTTCCCACCTCAACAGCCTTACCTACCTCTACACCCATCCCCACTGAAACGTCCACTTCCACACCGTTCCCGACACCAACGCCAACCCTACATCCCCTCACCATTGCGGCCATGCGCGCCCGACAATATCCTGGAAGCGACATCACCATCGAACAGGTCCTCGAGCCGGGTGTGAACTATAACCGCTACATCGTTTCATACCTCTCTGAAGGATTGAAAATTTATGCACTCATGACCGTCCCCAATGGTGAAAAACCACCGACGGGCTGGCCTGTCATCATCTTCAATCATGGCTATATCCCGCCCGAAGTTTATGTCACCACAGAGCGATACGTTGCCTACGTTGATTGGATCGCGCGCAATGGCTACATCGTCTTTCGCTCCGATTATCGCGGGCACGGTAACTCGGAGGGCGAAGCGCGCGGCGCGTACGGTTCGCCTGATTACACCGTGGATGTGTTGAATGCGGTTGCCTCCATAAAACGCTATCCCGACGCCGATCCGCAGCGCATCGGCATGTGGGGACACTCCATGGGCGGATATATCACACTCCGCTCCATGGTCATCACAAAAGACATCAAAGCAGGTGTGATTTGGGCTGGGGTCGTCGCCTCCTACCCCGATCTGCTCACACGCTGGCGGCGCGGGACAGGATCCTCCCTCCCTCCAACCCCCTCTCCTCGCTCTTGGCGATTCAGCCTGGTTCAGGAATATGGGTTGCCCGAGGAAAACCCCGAATTCTGGAATTCCATCTCTGCCAATTCCTACCTCAGCGACATATCAGGACCACTCCAATTACATCACGGTACAGCGGATGCAAGCGTGCCGCTTGAGTTTTCCGAACTGCTCTTTTACCAAATGCTCGAAGCAGGTCAATACGTCGAGTTATACAAATACGAAGGCGACAACCACAACATCTCGAATTACTTCAGCACTGCCATGCAGCGCACCATTGAATTCTTCGACCGATTTGTAAAATAATCGCATCGGCAGCATTCACTTATTCTTCCACACCGTAAAATCCTGCAAAATCGAACCGCCTAAAAATTCGCGCAAGAGCGAATTATCCGGCACAAGGTTCACATCCAAGGGCAGGAACCATTCGAGGAACGCGAGCAGACGTTTGGCTTCTATGTATTCCGGCGTTCCATATGGGACTTGTCGCAGCAGTGGTTCGGCAAAGGGTTTGAGCGCAGCAAGTTCATAAGCCAGTGCGGAATTGAACATTACATCTGCATTCTCCTGGAAGGGGAAGATGTGTCGCTTCTCGCCGCGCCGCACTGCCTCCCAGCGTGAAATGGTTTGCTGGGCATTGTAACCGCGTTCGCGCGCGTCACGCACGATGCGGCGGATGAGCCGCGTATCGGTGGTGGAGATGCGGTTGTGACGATCCAGGTTCAGCTGCGTAAGGGCTGAGACGTAAATGCGAAATGCTTCGCCGCTCAAATGTTCAGGGATGAGACGCGGGTCCATACCGTGAATCCCCTCGAGGATGATCGGCTGTCCGCGCTTCAATTGGATCACGTGGCCCTCTTCGCTCTTTCCAGACTTGAAGTTGTAACGCGGCAACTGGACTTCCTCTCCCCGTATCAGCCGGGACAAATGATCGGCGAGCAGAGGCAAATTCAGGGCTTCGATTGATTCGAAATCGGGTTGGCCGTCTTCGCCCAGCGGTGTCTTATCCCGGTCGAGGAAATAATTATCCAATTCGAGCGGAAAGGGCGAAATGCCCAGTGCAAGCAATTGAACAGTGAGGCGACGCGAGAAGGTGGTCTTACCCGAGGAGGAAGGACCTGCGATTAAAATCAGGCGACTGCGGTCGAGCCGCTCGGCAATCAGGCGCGCAATGTCCGAGAGGTTTTGTTCATGAAAGGCTTCCGAGACCAACACGATCTCATCGGCACGTCCACCTGCGATTGCATCGTTTAAGGAACCCACATTGTCGATTCCCAAACGCATCAACCAGTTCCCATATTGTCGAAAGGCGGCAAGCAGTTTGGGATAATCTGGCATCGGCAGCAGTTCGTTTGGTTTATGCCTGCGGGGAAAACGCAAGGTAAAGCCGCCATCGGTAAGAGCCAGGTCGAACCAGCGCAGATAGCCGGTGGAAGGCACCATATAGCCATGGTGATAGTCCATGTGATCGCCCAGGCGATATAAGGTGAGATAATCCTTCTTGCGATATTTCAAAAGGCGCACCTGTTCTTCATGCCCTCGCAGGCGAAAATATTCGATGGCTTCCTGCAATGGGACTTCTTTGCGCTCAAAGGGAAGGTCGGCATCTACCAGTTTTTGCATGTGTTCCTTGAGCGCCTGCAATTCCGAGGCAGTCAAGGGATCGCGCCCCATCACTTCACAGTAATATCCGCCGGAAGCAACCGAGTGATCCACGAATAAAGCCCCCTGTGGAAAGAGGTCAGAGAACGCCATTTCGAGCAAAAAGACAAGTGAACGGCGATAAATGCGCGCACCGTCCGCAGACTCCATCAACACAGGGCGGACATATGAGTCAATCTGGATGGGATAAGTCAGTTCACGCAGTTCGCCGTTGACGATTGCGCTAACGAGAAGTGACGTGTGTTCGACTGTGGAAAGAAACTCCCCTACCGGCGTCCCGCGTGGACCAGAAAGCACGCGTCCATCAGGTAAATGAATTTCCACGTCGGGGCGTGGGGCGACAACTTTGATAGAAGTTTTCTTGTTCATAAGACTTCACACAATGTCATTTCAAGATTTGCAGCAACTTTTCGGGTTTGCGCGCAAACTCATCCAGCGGAATCTCTTTGCGCGTCAAAGCCATGAGCGTTTCGGTCAACGTCTTATTGATAGGCGTAGGCACACCAAGCCTTTCGCCGGCGCGCACGACCGCGCCATGTAAATATTCCACTTCGCTTTTGCCGCGCCCTGCATGCAGGTCAATGTGGAAAGAAGGCATCTTGCCTCCGCGTCCTGTGCCGGCAGCGCGCCCCAGAAACGGCTTGGATAACCACCAGGGCAGCCCAACGGCAAACGCTAGCAAGCGAACCGGCGTGCCGGGCAGATTCACAACTTTAATGCCCTGGGCATTCATGACAGCCAGACATTCTTTCAGCATGGCAAGTTCAATTCGATACAAATCCTTATTCGCAAAAATCTCTGCCGGGGTCATATCGAGAATCGCAGAGGTTGGGTTGGCGATCAAATTCGTGAGCATCTTCGACCATTTCATGGCTACTGCATCATCGAAGAGACGCGCGTTCAGAAAAGCCTTATTGAACACTGCGCTCAACTTTTCCGAGAGAGGATGACCCGTTGCAATTCCCACGCCGCGCAAACGTTCCAGCACAATATCGCCAACGCCGCGTTTGCCGATTGCCGTGGTGACGGTGCCGTAAATCACCTTTTCCTTTCCCAATACGCCTTCGATCATGGGTTCATTATCCACACCATTCGACAAGCACAGAATGGGCGGCATTTTCTCCGCGAACGGTTTCACCCCTTCGAGCGCGGCTTGGGTGTCGAAAGACTTCAGGGCAAACAGCGCTACGTCAAAGGGTCCGTAGCGAAGCGCCTCTTCAAGCGAAGAGACAGCGATGAAGGCGCGCGGATTGACGATCGCCGCTTCTTTCATCCCCCGACGCCTGTCTGCCGTTAAATCAAGCCGCAGCCCTCTTTCACGCAATATGTTTACCGCCTTCGACCGTTCGAGAAAGACGACTTGATGCCCATCGAGGATAAGACTCCCGCCAATGTATGTGCCGATTGCACCCGCGCCAAAAGTCAAGATGTTCATCTTTCCATTGAGGGGAGCGACTGAATTGGAGATTGCCATGGATTATCCTCTATTCGGGAGTGTTCCATTCACGGCTGAGGGATTTCAAATGTGTATGGTCGTTGAGGGCATCAATCACCCAGCGATGCTGATGCGGAAAATAGAAGACGCGCGCGAAGGCTGTGTTCTCGAATCGAAAGCGCACGCCTGATGGGTCCACATGTGGTGCAACGCCCACAATGGCGTGCATCAATTGATTGAGCAAGCCGCCATGAGAAACAACGAGATAACTTCCTATCGGCCGCCTCAACAAGACGTGCAACGCCTGGCCAGCGCGCAGAAACAACGCCCAGTCACCTTCACCATCGCCACCAATCGGATCGTATGGTGTGATGTAAGGCGGGCGAGGTCTCTGATTCACCTCTTCGGCGGTCAGTCCTTCCATTTCGCCAATGTCACGCTCCAGCCAAAGGGGATCGAATTCGATGTTGAGATTCAAGGCGGAAGCAATAATTTCTGCGGTTTCTCTTGCGCGTCCAAGCGGACTGGAAATTATCAAGTCGAATTTCATCTCCTCCTTTTGCCAGCGTTCCGCCAGCGCACGCGCTTGTACGCGTCCCTTCTCGGTGAGCGGGAAATCCGATTGTCCTTGCCAGCGCGATTCAGCATTCCCTACAGACTCACCATGTCTGAGAAATATAAAGTGGTAAACCGGTTTGTCGCTCGAGTTCATTTTTCCTTTTTCTTCAACAAGTAGACAGGTCGTCGCTTGACTTCCTGAAAGATATAACCGACATAAACACCGATGAAACCCAGCAAGATCATGATCATGCCGCTAGCAATCAGAATGACGAACATCAGCGAACTCCAGCCGGGTGCCAGGTTGGAAGTATCTCCTGTGATCCAAAAGGAAAGCACGTAGATCATTTCAAGAGCGGCAAGGCAAAAGAAAAGTCCACCGGCGCTCAAACCGATGTACAGGGGAACTAACGAAAACGAGAAGATCGCATCCATGGCAAGGCGAAACATTCTGCCAAGCGAGTATTTGGATTTCCCCGCAATACGCACTTTTTCGTGATACGGCAAAATCACACTTCGGTAACCCATCCACGAGATCATGCCACGCAGGAAGCGGTGATATTCAGGCATGGCTTTGAGGGCGTCCACTGTCTGGCGGTTCATGGCGCGGAAATCTGCCGCGCCTGGGGCAATGTGCGTCCCGCTGATGGCATTGATGAGGGCGTAGAAAGCCGAGGAGGTGAGGCGCTTGAAGGAAAGAGAAGGTTCATCCTCGATGCGTTGCGCTTGCACAATGTCGTATCCGTTTTCCAGCAACTCGATCATTTGCGGGATCATTTCAGGGGGATGCTGTCCATCTGCATCCAGCGAAATGACAAAGTCCCCGCGCGAGGCGTCCAGGCCAGCGGTCAAGGCAGCTTGGTGCCCGAAATTGCGCGATAATTCCAGCACAACGATTCGTTTGTCTTTGTGCGCCAGCGCGGCAAGCGTTTCGGGAGTGCTATCTGTCGAGCCGTCATCCACGTAATAAATCGTGAACGTGTAGGGCAAATGGTCAATGACTTCGCAAATTCTCGAATACGTATGCTCTACGACTCCTGCCTCATTGAAAACAGGAATCACCAGATCAACCATCCGTTTGGATTTCTTGGGAGACATAGGGAGTTTATTTTACCATTCGCATCCGATGAAATATCTTCCATCTTCTTCGAAGCCCAGCATCGGTCGTGTTCAAATCCCAAAAATCATTTCGAAAATGTCAGAAACGATCAGGGTTCCAGACAATGCAATTTTGGTTCCAATTTTGTCAAAGCCAATTGATAGGCCGGCGAATCAGGAAGCGCTAGCCAGTAATCACAAAGGGTGGGGCGCGAGGCAGGAAACACACGCTTCATTTCAAGGGTGAGATGGATTGCACCGTTCCATTGATGAAGATGGATCATCGCATCCAGAAAAGGAAAATACTCGAAATAGGTGCCTGGTGTGAAGCCTCGCTTGCGAGCCTCTCTCCACAACGCAAGGACTTCTGTCCAGTTTTCGCTTTGCCTTGCCAGATCTGCGCGTGTGTAGTAAGTACACCAGTCGTCAGGATACTTCACGCCGATCTCTTCGAGAAATGGACTATAGGCAGGGGTATCTGTTTTGATCAAGTCAAGTGAGGAGAGATGTGCCGTCTGTTTGAGGAACGGGGGAAGTTTGCGAAACGATGCATCTTGCGGACGGATGACATGAAGGCACTCACCTTTCTCCGGTTCAAAAGTGATGATCAGACTTTTGTTGCTGTTACCAGTGAAACGGATGTTACGATGAGTAGCTTCAAGAAGCATACCAGTTGCAAACTCATCGAGTTGTCTGCTGAAATGGGTGGTAATGCCAAAAAACCAATATTCCACCTCGTTGCTCACCTTCTTATCCTTATCCGGTTTAGCATAGATCGTGTTGATAGCATACGCAGTCGGATAATCTCCCATGTAATACAGGATTTCTTCCGGTGCAATGATGGCTGAACCGGCTTCCAGATGAGGGGCACGTAAGATCAACTGGCGATAGAAATTTAACTGTTTACGCCAGGACCCTCGAAATTCATGGATATAGCGCGCATGATAGCCAACGGAAAGCCCAAGGAGTGCCGCAAGAAATATATAGCGGGCTTTACCTTTAGAGAACAAATATTCCCACAATGCTATGAAAATCAACGAGGCGCCTACCAAGGAAGCCAACCCAAAACGACTGCTCCACAGTGGATTCTTCTCGTTAATGTACAATCCTCCAACATAAGGAGGGATGAGTCCTAGAACGGCAAGGCACAACCCAAGCCAGAAAGCTTCACGATGCCAGCGAACAGGATTTCGTTCCT
Organism: Anaerolineales bacterium; assembly: GCA_035574015.1. Taxonomy (GTDB): domain Bacteria; phylum Chloroflexota; class Anaerolineae; order Anaerolineales; family Villigracilaceae; genus Defluviilinea. The sequence goes on along the minus strand of DATLZK010000084.1, from coordinate 12,115 downwards.
CATGGTGTTGTTCAATTCGTTGGTAATGGAAGAGGATATACAAGACCAAACCGGCAAATAAAGATAATAAGGCAAAGAGGACATTTCTACGGTCGGTCAAATCAAAGAAGCGAGGGGCAAGGATTCCATACCACGCACTAACCACAATGGTTAACAAGTCGGGAATGAGATTGGAAAATATCAGTTGAAAGCCTTCAACTGGATTCTGCAGAAGCATCTGCACTCCCACCGGGTTGTTCCGCTGTGCAATCGGTACAACGAAAATAAAGAAGCGCCATATCAAGTAAATGCCGAGGACAAGAAAATAAGGCGCAGACAATGTAGCAACTCTAAGCAACTTGGTTTTCAAGTCCTTGGGTGAGTTACGCAAAGCCATCCACAGCAACAGGGGACGCGCAAACTCTAACCCTGCAAAATATTCAAGAGTAATGATTGTCAATATCCCGGCAAGAATGGAAAAGGTGAAGTAAAACCAAAATCGCTCTGGCTTCTCCACCGAGAGAAGCATCCAATAAAACGAAAAGCCCAAAGAACAATATCCAAGCCAGACATGTAGGAAGGTAAATGCCAAGGGCTGAAGCGTAAAGAAGGGGTGGATAGCAAAAACCAGGGCAGTAAAAAAAGTCAGACGCGCATGTGAAGGCCAGAGGTGACGTAGAACCAGCCAAAATGCCACCACCGTTAGCCAACGAGCAATAAGTGAGGCAAGATGCCAATAAAGTGGCTTCACGCCAAGAAGGGAAAACAGAGCAATATTGACGGCACTGGAAAGAGGGGTGCCATCCGCGTTCAGGAAAGCCCAAAGCCCTTTCGCGCCGCGCACATAGGCGTTATAGACAAAAACCCAATCATCCTGATAGATCCCCAGTGAGAAGATCCTCAAACCAAAGGCAAGAATCAAAACAAACAGAAAGACAAAGGGAATACCCTTCTCTGAAACATGAAGATTTCGATGGAAGGATGAAGCATTCATAGCAATTTCCCGCTTTCCGACCCGTGAATTTGATTTTCAGAAATATTTTACTGATCTCAGAAGGCGTCAACCGATATTTTCCAAAATCACTTCGCAGGTCCTTTTCACTCTTTCTTCATCAAAATGATGGTTGTTGAACAAGTTGATGATTTCCCTGGCAAGCGCTTCTGCATTGGGACAATATCCCTCTCCCATGATGCCGGCAAGCGAGGCATAATATGAACTAGCAAACAAGCCCTTCTCGAAAACCGCTTTCAAGATTCGTGACTGTTCTCTTACTCGAATGTTGAAGCGCCACATTTGATAGCGGGCAGGCAATTGAATTTCAGGAGGAAGGCATTGTGCGTACATCTCATTGAGGCGATTTTTCAAGGCAATCGCTTCACGTCGTGCATTTTCGATTTTCAGGCGATATGCATCCCAATCTGGCAAAGCCGCGTCGGTCTGTAGCCAATGACAATCCTTGTACTCGAAGCGATACTGACCCCGGATTGCCCTCTTGTAATCATATTCTATTTGCTCTTCATGGCGCGGGTCGAAATTCAGATGAACAGATTGATAATTCACCCCGTCCCTTAAAAACGCATAACCTCCAAGGCCCAACTCCACAACCTTGCCATAGCCGGTGCTATAAAGCAAAACATCCGCAGGGTTTGCCGAATCGGGTTGCACATCAGGAACACACAAACAACGATCATCCACAATGAGAAGCGTTTCATCCCATTGCTTCATTTGCCAAAAGAACTCCCCCGGTGTAAAGGGATCACCGTAGGTATGCGCGTACAACAAGCCACCAAATCTGCGCGTCCGAATCAAAGCCGCAGCCTGATCCAGATCCATGTGCAGAGTCTCAGCCGAAATGTCTACGAACTCAAAAGGGATGTTCGCTTTCAGAAACGTGAGGGGAACGACGGGACAAATATTAGCAGGTAACAGCCATGGGCGCTGATCTTCCCGGCTTTTTAGCAGGCTATAGAGAATTGTCGAAGCACGTGGCGCCTGAATCAACCGCATACACCTTACACAACCTTGCGCACCAGAATCGTGAAATCGTACAGATCGTAATCGTGGAGCAGCGCCACGTTCCGTGAAAAGTTGCGTTTGCAATAATCGAAGAAAAACAAAGGGTCTCCAAAGAACAGGTCTGGGCGTTGTGCCATCCGCTCAGCATCCGAATATTTTGTAAGCATGTTGAAAGAGAAACCCTTCGAGCAAAGTGCATTCATTCGCGTCAGAGTCTTGAGGATGAAGTTCTGCCAATTCTCATAAGTCTCATCAAGTTTGATGTTGAAGATCGCCCCAGCCACAAGATAATCTGCCACAGGGAGTTCGTTTTCATCTGTGGTGAAATGCGCGTTGGGGTGATCCTTATGAATCTCCCTACCCACGCGCACCATCTCTTCAATCAAATCAACACCATAATACTCGAATTGCCAGCCCCTTTTTTTCAAAAAATCGAACAGGGCTCCATACCCACTTCCATAATCTATCACGGTGAATGGACGGGAGGGGTCAATGATTTTCACTAATTGCTCAAAGCGGCGCTCCTGCGATTCGGGTCCATTGTAATCCACTCCCTGCGGTGTTGCGCCGAAGCGCTCCAGTTTTTCGATGAAATAGTTTTTCACTTTTTTCAGAGTTTCCTCGTGGTTCATTTTGCCTCCACCTGCACCTGATCGAAATACTCACAAGCCCGCGGACCCAGCATGAACAGCGTGTCCAGAATCGAAACATAGGGGTCGTAGGGTGGATACAACTGGGGGTACTCAGGATAGTTGTATCGCATATACTCGAATGTAATACCCGCCTGCTCGAATTTCTCCGGCTCCATGTAACTACTCGCCGAGGGACCACAGATGTAATGCGTGGCACCAACCTGCTTGAGCACATTGATAACGCGGTCGGTCTTTTGTCCCTCGATGTTCGATAACTCCGAGGAGCGCATGAAGCGCGTTGAAGTGAATCCCAATTCACGTGCAATCAGGATCGAAGTTTCGATCGTGAAATCGGCAAGGAATTCATCGCGCCGCTGCTGATACATGTACTCCAAAAGGGGCAGATAACGTTTGAAATAGGGCGCCTTGGAATAGGAGACCATAAGGGATTTGAAATGACTCTTTGCCCAGGGCTTTGACCAATCAATCCGTATATCCTTGATCGGTATGCCCTGAGTAACACCCTTTGCATGAACAGGAATAGTCAGCCAAATCTTTCCTTGATGTGTCTTGATCTGATTTCGGTTGCGCCAACCGTGTTTATCGTATTGGATGTCATCATAAAAAACGAACAGATCGGCGCGGCGGATCTGATCGAAATAGCCGCGCCAAGGGATGTAGGAAGGTTGAAGGATGACTACGTTCATTTTTCGGTCTTCTCGCGGATAATGTAGACAGGTCTATCCATACTTCGATCAAAGATGCGCGCAAGATATTCGCCGAAAATGCCCAGCGCAAACAATTGTGCACCCGAGAACAAGGCAATGATAGAGGCCAGAAACGGAAACCCCGGCAAACTTCCCAACGTAAAATAAATCACCAACACATAGACGAACACGCCCAGCCCAAAGAGCGTCATACCGAAACCGATCCAACTGGCGAGCCGCAGAGGACTGGTGCTGTAACCGGTGAGGATCAACAACGCCGCTCGTACTAGCGCGGCGAAGGTATAGTTCGAGCGATTCGTTGGTCTGATGTCAACCTGAACAGAGGTAAAGCGAGAGGTGCCCCAGGAAAGCAGGACGTCCAAAATCAAGGAGGGGCTGTGAAAATTGGAAAATGCCCGACGCAACTCCGCACGAAAAGCGCGAAAAGCAGAGATGTTTCTCACCGATGGAATACCCATCACACGTGCCAAGATGCGTTTGATGCCCGCCGTGAGCAAATTTCGTATAAAGCCTTGCGGCAGTTTTTTGGGCGCGCCATAGACTACATCATATCCCTCCTCCAGTTTCGCAAGCAAAACGGCGATCTCCTCAGGTGGATGCTGTAAATCCTGATCCATGGTCACAATGATCTCGTAGCGCGCCTCACGGACGCCACATAGCGTCGCATTATGTTGACCATAATTGCGCATCAGAGAAATGCCCCGCACCCATTCATATTGACGCGCTGCATTTTGGATCAACTGCCAAGAGCGATCAGGACTGCCGTCATTGACCAAAATCACCTCATATTGCTCTGCAAGGGACGGCAAGACACGAGCAAACTGCTCGATTAATGGTGGAATATATCCTTCACCCCGATAGACCGGAACAACAACGGATAGCGTCTTCATCAACGGAGCGCTATTTTACCACTTGGTTTGCTACTTTTTCCTTCTCCCCGTTCAGGACGACCCCGTGCCTGTCTGCCAAAATGGACAGCGTGCGCGCGACCTCAGCACTTTTCTGCTCACGCGTCCACCCCAGCGCTTCGCCCAACACATCCGCCACTTCCTCCAGCGCGGCTCGGCTGAGACGCCCAAGCATGGCGAGCAAGGAGCGTCGCAAGACAAAATCATCGAGATGACAGATTTTCTCATGCTGTGCCAGGAAGAGGATTTCGCGGCGTGAGTAATCTGGCAGCGTTCTCAAGATGTAATCGGTTCCGCCATTCATGAAAGTCGCAATGGCTTCGGCGCGCGTGCCATAGCGTTCGAAAAGAATTTTCAACCGTTCCCGTGCTACACCCGTCCACGCGGACAGGCTTTCAATCTGACGTTTCCTATCCTCCGCATCGCGCGGATAGCCACGCCCCCCACCGATGGGCAAGTTGCGCGTGTCCTTTTCGCGCAGCAAGCCGAGATACTCTAACGCTTTATCGGTCACCTGTTCGGAAAACGCACGAAAGGACGTCCATTTTCCGCCCACAAGGGAATAGACGGGGAACGACAGATTGGTCCAGTCACCGCTGAGGACCTCAATACTGTGATCGCGCGAGATTTGAGATGTGGACGCAACGTTAGAACGAGGTAGCGGACGAACGCCTGAGAATTGATAAACGATATGTTCGCGCGACAGGCGAATGTCAGGAAAGACGCGCTTGACCATGTCCAGAAAATACTCAATCTCTTCGTCCGTACAGCGCGCTTCATCGGGAGATTCCACAGGGATGTCTGAGGTCCCGATCAAGACGCGATCGAAAAGGGGAAAGATCAGAACGATACGTCCATCCTTGTTCTCAAAGAAAAATTCGTGATCGCCGATGGCGTTACGGAGTTCCTCATGTTGGAGAACGAGATGAGAACCCTTCGTACCGCCGATGAACCGCGTGGAAAGTCCCAATTTGCGATTGGTGAAATCAATCCAGGGGCCGGAGGCGTTGATGAGTAGTTTGGGCTTCACATCGTAGGTCTCATCAGTCAGTTCATCGCGCAGGATAATCGTGTCCTTGCTTCCGCCAATCATGCTCACATAGTTGAGCGCATGCGCATCGGGGTTATCGGCTTCAGCATCGAGGATGAGTTCAATGGCAATGCGTTCGGGATGCAGGATCGCACCGTCATAATATGTGGCTGTATTGACAATCCTGGGGTTGAGGCGCGGCCACTTTTCCAGCGCGCGTTTGCGCGAAAGGAATTTGTGCCTGGGAACGATGCGCTGTTTTCCTGTGTATGCATCATACAGCATCAAGCCAATTTTGATGATCAGCGCGCCGCGCTCAGCGGGCTTGGTGAGCATTCCCAAAAATTTGAGCGGCGCGTTGAACAAACCGGAGAATCGCTTGAAGATGGGAATGGTGGTGGGAAGCGGCTTGACCAGATGCGGTGCATTCTGAAGCAAACGATTGCGCTCCTGCACCGCTTCACGCACGAGACGAAACTCACCGTTCTCAAGGTAGCGGATGCCACCATGCGCCATGTGTGAGGAAGCCGCCGAAGCCCCCGAACAAAAATCCCCGCGTTCGACCAGCCAGACATCCACACCGTTCAACGCCAGATCGCGGAAAACACCAATACCATTGATTCCCCCACCGACGATCAACACGGAGACTTCAGGGTTTTGCCTGAGTTTTGAAAAAATTTCCTGTCGGTTCATAGAATTTAGTTATACATGAAACTCATGCACGAAATACCTAATTTTCCAGAGTTGACGCCTGCAAAAAGTATTAGCACCGAATAAGGCGAATTGACCGAATTTTTTTCGAGAAATTCGATCCAAAGAAGATCAGCGTCTTATCGCGGATTGCGTCCATCCACACAACCTCACTCGACCCAATCGAAAGTGCGTACAACAGCCTTCCTCCAGCCTGAGTATAACTTCTTTCGTGTCTGCGTGTCCATCGTGGGATGCCATTCCCGATCTTTTGCCCAGTTGGCGCGCAGTTCGTCCACATCCTCCCAAAAGCCAACAGCAAGCCCTGCGGCATATGCCGCGCCCAGCGCAGTAGTTTCTGTGACCTTCGGGCGAATAACCGGCACACCCAAAATATCCGCCTGAAATTGCATGAGCAGTTCATTGAACACCATGCCACCATCCACTTTCAAGGCGCGCAATTTCACACCCGAATCTTTTTCCATTGCTTCCAACACTTCCCGCGTCTGATACGCAGTCGCTTCGAGCGCGGCTCTGGCAATATGACCTTTGTTTACATAGCGCGTCAAGCCCACGATGACGCCGCGCGCATCGGACCTCCAATACGGCGCAAACAAGCCCGAAAAGGCAGGCACAAAGTAAATGCCGCCGTTATCTTCCACCGTTTTCGCGAGCGCCTCCACCTCCGCCGATTTTTGTATCAAACTCAAATTATCCCTCAGCCATTGAATCAACGCGCCAGTGATGGCAATCGAACCCTCGAGGGCATATACTGCTTTCTTGCCCCCAATCTTGTAGCCCAATGTAGTCAACAATCCTGCTTTGCTTTGAACGGGTTTTTCGCCGGTGTTGAGCAACATAAAACATCCCGTCCCATATGTATTCTTCGCTTCGCCTGCTCTGAAACAGGTCTGCCCAAATAATGCCGCCTGCTGATCGCCGAGATCGCCAGCAACCGGGATACCTTGCAAGAATGTGTTAACCGAAGAAGCAGTATTGCGCGCGTGGATATGACCGTAGATTTCAGAAGATGATTTGATTTTCGGAAGCATGGCGCGCGGGATCGCCATCACATCCAGAATCTCATCGTCCCAATCTAACGTCTTGAGATTCATCAACATTGTGCGGGAGGCATTCGTCACATCAGTTACATGCTCGCCGCTTAGATTCCAGATCAGCCAGGTGTCTATGTTGCCGAACAGCAATTTTCCCCTGCGGGCTTTTTCTTTTGCGCCTGGCACATTCTCGAGAATCCATTTGATTTTTGGACCGGAAAAATACGTTGCCAGAGGCAAACCCGTCTTTTTCCGAAAACGATCTTGTCCGCCGGTGCGCGCCAATCGTTTGACTATAGCATCTGTCCGCGTGTCCTGCCAGACGATGGCGTTATAAATCGGCTTGCCCGTGTCACGATCCCAAACGATTGTCGTCTCACGCTGATTGGTGATGCCTATGGCGGCAATTTCTTTGGGTGAGACACCTCCCTTTCGCAAAGCGGTAGTAATGACCTCACATGACTTCTCCCAAATCTCGAGCGGATCATGTTCCACCCAACCGGGCTTGGGATAAATCTGTCTGTGCTCTTTTTGATCGAATGCGACGACATTCCCTCCATGATCAAAGATCATAAAACGAGTGCTGGTTGTGCCTTGATCCAATGCAGCGACATAACGTGACATGCAAACCTCCTGACTGAATTATGCCCAATGACGCGCGCCGGCAAGAAAGGATTTTCCGCTCATAGGTTTTTTTCCTGCGGGCTGCACCTCATCGAGGACCAGGATACCGCCTCGCGCGCCGACCGCGGGTTGATTCCGCCAAATGAGCCTTTGTCCCACCTCAGCCTCTCCCGCTTCGACATGCGCCCGATGGATTTTCAACATTGCTCCATCGAACTCCATAAACGCGCCGGGCCACGGATTGAAGGCTCGCACGCTCCTTTCCAGTTCGTTCACATCGCGCGTGAAATCGAGTTTGCCATCCTCTTTTTTGAGCATCGGTGCATAGGTCGCGCCCTCATCGGGTTGAGGAATGGGTTGAAGTTTGCCGGATAAATAATCGGGGAGGATCTCGATGAGCAGAGTCGCTCCGAGATGGGATAAGGTTTGGGTAACGGAACCCGTTGTATCGTCCCGCGTGAGGCGAATGGATCGCTTCGCAAGGATGGGGCCCGTGTCGAGCCCCTCGTCCATTTTCATAATGGTTACGCCTGTTTCTTCATCCCCATGCAAAATGGCGGCATGGATTGGCGCTGCACCGCGCCAACGCGGCAGGAGCGATGCATGTACGTTGAGACATCCAAAGCGCGGCAGCGTCAGCACCTCTGGCTTGAGAATTTGCCCGAAGGCGGCAACGACTATCAGATCGGGATTCCATTTTTGCAGTTGTTCCATCGCTTCGGGCTGTTTGAGGCGTTCGGGCTGAATGATAGGAATCTTTAACTCCAGCGCAAGAGTTTTGACTGGAGGCGGTTTGGGTTCACGCCCACGCCCCGAAGCGCGATCCGGCTGTGTGACAACGCCGACAACTTCATAATGATCCGCCAGGGCGCGCAGGGTAGGCAGTGCAAACTCAGGCGAGCCCATGAATACAATTTTGGTCATGGGACGATTTTACCAGCAGGATTTCGATTGCGTTTTACCTTATTCGGTTGTACAATTGTAAAAACTCACCCCAGAAACTCGGAGGAACCTATGTCTCAAGAATCCATGGAAGTTACCAGCAATGACAAATTGTTGGCTTTGTTGGCTTATGTCTTCACACCGCTGGTTCCAATTATCATCTTGCTGATGGAGGACAAGAAAAATCGCCCCTTTATCAAAGCACACAATAGCCAGGCACTTGTCGTCGGTGTCATCAATTTTGTCCTTAGCTTACTGCTTGGCTGGACACTGATCCTATCCTGTGTTCCGGTGCTGATCTAGTTTGCGTGCGTGTATTGGGGTATTCAAGCCTATAACGGCAAGTTGGTCGAGATTCCTGTAGTCACCAATTTTGTCAAGAATCAAGGCTGGGCATAACAAATTCAAGCGCTACAAAAGTAGCCCTTACCTGGCTGAAGCCGACAGGATGTTCTCTTCGTAAACGGGTTGTATGAGAGAATATCCCTGTCGGTTTTCATATGAGCAGAAATGCACACAGTGCCACAGCAAACATCAAATGATTGAAAGGAGGACACTATGAACATCAGCAAATCCTTTTCTTTTGTATTCGAAGATAAACAATGGCTCAGCAAATTGGGCTTGGGCGCGCTGATTGCCATGATCCCGATCCTCAATTTCGCTTGGACAGGCTACATGGTAGAACTTGTCCGCAACGTAACCAACAATGCAGCAGAACCCCTGCCGAATTGGGATGACATTGGCAAGAAATTCAGCGATGGGCTCGTTCTGTTTCTTGCCAGTCTCGTGTATGCGCTTCCTGCCCTCCTCTTCATCTGCTTGCCTCTGGCGTTCATGATCGTGCCTGCCATACTCGCTGGCAACGGGAATCTGGAGGATGTGAGAACTGTCATTGAAGGAGCTGGCGTCATCCTGTTCTTCTGCATGTTATTTGTGCTTGTAATTTATTTCCTATTTTTTTCGGTCGCCTATCCTGCCATTTTGGTTCTTTACTCGCGCGAAGGTACATTTGCTGCCTGCTTCAAATTTCGTGAAATACTCAACCTGATCAGCAGGAACAGCGGACCTTTCTTCACCGCCTGGGGTGTGAGCATCGGTGCGAGCATTGCCATCGGCTTTGTCACTGCGTTCGCTCAGGTGATTTTGAATTTTATCCCCTGTCTCGGTCAATTGGCGGCATGGATCCTTTCTATCAGCGTGGTAGTTTATCTCTCCGCCGTGACCTCTCATCTGTTCGGGCAATTCGGATATATGGCTTATTTGCAAAGCCAACCGGCAGGTGGTGACTAGACCAAAGCCACCCCACCCCAGTCCCTCTTCAAAGAGAGAGGGTTAGAAGCTGTTATGAACTTTAAAGTAGATATGCAAGGGTTTTGACAAAGGTCTGTAACATGAGGATGGCAAACGCCAGGAAGTGAAGGCTGCGGAAAGTTTCAGGCAGCCTTTCAAAGCCACGAGCCAAGCGACGAAAACGTGCCGTCCAGGCAAAACTACGTTCTACCACCCATCTTCTGGGCAAAAGGACGAAGCCCTTCTTGGCTTCTGGTAGTTTCACAACAACCAATTCAATGCCTGCTTTCTGAGCGTCCTGTTTGGATCCGTCGTCGCTGTAACCTTGATCGTCATATGCGATTTGGACAGAATCCTGTGTTGCTTCTTGCACTGCTTCCGCCAATTCCTGAACTTGGGGCAGGCTCCTGTTCGTTGGCTGGCGTGACGTGCGCTGCCAGAAGGACATACAGGGTATCGACCGCAGGGTGAATTTTGCTGCCTTTTTTGCGTTTATAACCGTCATACCCTGCTCTTTCGCCACTTTCTGGAGTAGATTGCACGGTGCGACCATCGAAAATGGCGGCAGTAGGCTGCTCGGCCTTGCCTTTTGCCATGCGAATCAAGGCGCACAGGTCATGCATTATGCCTTCAAAGGCGCCTGCCTCATATAGAGCAACAAATGCCCATTCTTCATCAGTTACGTCACTTGGATATGGTTTTCTTGACATTTATCAAGTTTACCATCCCAAAAGTGCATAACAGGCTCGAGCATCAAAAACTTTAGATGTGGAGGCGCTGAATTTCAGCGAAACAACTTGACTCGAAACTTGCAGTTTGATAAGGTTCAAACGAACATCGTAGTTCCGTCCTGCCATGAATGAGAGAGGGGGATCAACTTGATTAGGAATGTACCTAAAAAATCCGGGAGATATGGCAGAGAGACTCAAAAATGTTCCGCTTTGGTATAAGGCCGCAAGCCTTGTCATTGTTGGGTTACTGGCTGCATGTGGGGTAGACGAAAAACTTGAGTTAACACCCGTAATGACTATCGCTTGTTCCCCAGCACAAGACACCTTGCCTTATGCGACGAACTTTCGGGCAGGTGCATCCGCCCCGCTCGGCGGAGAAATCACAGAAACTTCTCAAATCAGCCCCGCAGAGATCCAATCTTATCAAAGCGAAGTGGAGAAAGCCATTGCCTGTTCTCCCTACCGCGAAGCCATCGAGGCAGCGGGGGGAAGTCTTCAGACTCTGCTCATCAGATTAGAAGACGAGGAAGGCAACAAACAAGATGCGATTTTTCTGGCGCGGGTTGGTTTGGGAGGGGAGACGATTCCTTTTACCGTCACGACCGAAACGGGGTCGTCCTTTGAAGTTCCCTTTTTCTTTTATTCGGATTCTAAAGATGCCTTTTTTGCTCCACCCGGTCAGGGTGACACAGATAAGCCCGGTGTTCTTTTGCCGATAAGGGCCTGGGTTGAAGGAGAAACAGGTTACTGGGCTTTCAGGATTGAAACTTCTAACGCCACTCAACCACTGGAAACAGATAGTTATCTTTTTAGAAGAGACTTTCGCACGGGTATTGTCACCCTTCGTGAGCCTTATTCGGGACGGGAATATCAGTGGAAAGAAAATCCCCAGCAAACCACCAGTGCAATGTATCGAGTTATCAGCCAATCCACTCTCATGCCGGAGGGTTGGGTTGATGTCAACGGCACGCCGGTTAGCCCCGAGTTTCTCTCGCTTCAGGAAGAAATTGCCCAAAGCGAAAACTTTACCCTCACCCCTAATGGGTTAGAAGTAAAACTGTCAGATGGCACAATTGTAGAAGCCGCTGGTGTTGCGGTTCAGCCAGATGGAACCTTAACTATTACAATTGATGGACAAAAGAAGCCTGTCACCGAAATTGAAGTGGCAGACAATCAACTTCTTTTGAAAGCAGCAGGCGGTGAAACATACACTTTCTCCCAAGAAGGCCAACTTATCCCCACCTATCCCATTTCAGAGGCCCGTGAATTTGTCCCTGCAAACGATATTGAATTTGTCGAAAATCTCCCGGACTACAATCTCAAACTCGCCCCCGACGCCGACCGCGAGGCGATTTATTGGGATATTATCGTGTCTCACTTGGGGGATGTGATAAGTAAAAGCAAAGGAATGGAGGCAAACCGCGCCGTTTATGAAGAGATAATCAAAGACCACCCCGAGTGGGAAGGAATAGGACACAGCTGGGATTAC
>DATLZK010000083.1:0-16815 GCA_035574015.1 Anaerolineales bacterium | reverse complement strand
TCCCGCTGGGAGAGGGGAGCGAATTGAACAGCAGGCTGAACACCTCAGCAGTCAACGATGAGCCGCCCATGCCGAGGACAAGCACGCGGTCCATTTTGGCTTTTTTGACTTCTTTGGCGAACGCCTGATATTCCTTCAACTTCCTGCGTGCCTTGTCAGTGGAATCCAGCCAGCCCATACGGATGGTCACTTCGTGCTGACCGGCGGAGTCTTTTTCCGAAGCCCAAAGGGATGGGTCATGCCGCCACAGGCGGGCGGGGAGGGAATCCGCCTCCAGTTGGGCAATCCGTTTGGAAACGGAATCAGCAATCGGTCCGAGAGAGGAAGCGGCGGCTTTGCGGCGTTCGTCAATGGTTGCGAGCAGTTGCGTGAAGGCATCCGCAAAGGCTTTGACTCCCTCGTCTTCCAGTTCCTGCGTGACGACCTCCATCGAGATGCCCAGCGCTTCGAGTTGAGCAATGGCGTCGCGCGCTTCGTCGAGACCGCGCACGAGGGTCACTTCGGCAACGCCGTGATCCTTGAACGCTTCGAGCGTTTGCGGCGGGACGGTGTTGACGGTTTCGGGTCCGATGAGGTTGTCCACGTAGATGGTGTCGGGATAGGCGGGGTTTTTGGTGCTGGTGCTCGCCCATAGCGGACGCTGGACGCGCGCGCCTTTGACTTTGAGGTTTTCCCAGCGGCGACCTGCGAAGGTTTGCTGGTAGAGGTCGTAGGCAAGTTTAGCGTTGGCGATGGCGGCTTTGCCTTTGAGCGGAGAACCATCGGGAAGTTTGGGATCAATCTTGGTGTCCACGCGCGAGACGAAGAACGAGGCGACCGAGGCGATGTGGTCAATGGGATGACCTGCCGCGAGACGGTCTTCGAGCCCGCTGAGGTAGGCGTTCATCACTTCGGCATAACGCGTCAGCGAAAAGATGAGCGTGACATTGACGTTGACGCCTGCGGCAATCGCCTTGCGGATGGCGGGGATGCCTTCCTTCGTGGCGGGAATTTTGATCATCAGGTTCGGGCGGCGGACGCGCGCCCAGAGTTGTTCGGCTTGGGCGACGGTGGCGTCGGTGTCGTGCGCGATGTAGGGGCTGACCTCGAGGCTGACGTAGCCGTCGCCGCCGTTCGTCTCTTCGTAAAGCGGCTGGAAGGCGTCGCAGGCGGCTTTGATGTCTTCAATGGCGAGTTGCCAGAAGATTTTTTCGGCGTCCCAGCCCGCCCAGGCAAGCGGCGTGAGGGCAGAGTCGTAGTCGGTGGTTTTGGCGATGGCGTTGTTGAAGATGGTGGGGTTGGAGGTGACGCCGCGAATCTCGCCGCGCTCGATCATGGCTTGGAGTTCGCCGTTTTCGAGCAGCCGTCGCTGGATGTTGTCGTACCAGAGGGATTGTCCGAGGGAGGTGAGTTTTTCAATGGGGTTCATGGCTCCTCGAAATGCTAAACGCAATTAAGCCAGGGATCATCACGGATTACAGCAATCTGTCTTCCAAGATAAGGGAGAGGTGGAAGTCCATGCCAGCGGCGCAACAAATGATAAGCGGGTGAAGTCAACAAGCGACAGGCATCCACGGCAGGCTTCCACTCGGCTTTTCGGATTTCGTCCACGGTGGCGGCATGTGGCAAAATGCCAAAATCCCAGGCAGAACACAAGCGGACAAGGAAATCCACGCGGTCGGAAAGCGTTTCCAGGGATTGAGGGACATCTGTGTCGGGATATAACGAACCGTCGAGCCAAAGATTATCTTTCATTGTTACTCGCTTTCAAAAAAACGCTAGAAAACCACTCACGCACTTGTCGAGCCTGTTGACGCTGGACTTCATCGGTGATTTGATCCAGAGGACGATGAAGAGCAATACGTTCGAGATGAGTTTCAATCGCGAGGCGGGCGCGGGATAAATCCGCATCGCTGCCTGACATGACTTGTCGTTGCGCCCAAAGAGACCAGCATTCATCGGCAGTGGCCAAACCAGCCTTGCAAATCGAGTAAATATCCAAAAAGTCACGCGGCGCGCCGCGCTCCACCAAAGCGACCATCTTACTGGCAATCAGATCGGACAGGCTGTCCAGTGGAACATCAATCCAACCTGCAAGTATCGATTCCTGAATGCGCGCTGAACGTGCGGCAATTTGAAAACTAAAAACTGTTTTTCCTTCCTGTAACAACTCAACGCTAACCACATCGCCCCATGAACGGACATTTACCTTTCCAAACTCAGACAGGACGTTTTTCAGCATGTCCACCACAGATTTTTTCTCGCCTTCGGATACACCATCAGACCACCATGCATCATCCTGAGTGAAGCGATAATCAAGATAATGGAACAACCCAAACGCGCCGCCGAGGGAAATATGTCTTGCAAGGTCGGCACTGACCAATGCATTTAAGCATGCTTGCGCATAAGGAGACAGGCGGGATGGTTGTTGAGGCTGGAGATTTTTCATCGAAAAAATTATACTGCCCGCTGCTATAAAACCGTGCCGCCATTCTCAATCTTCTGGATCTTCTCAACCCTCCTTGCCAGCCTCTCACCGCCCTCTTTGTTCCCTTGATATTCCGCATTCAGAAACGCGAGGATAAGCACTCTGGCAAGTTCGGGTCCAATGACGCGCCCGCCGAGACATAGCACATTCATGTTGTCGTGCTTTACGCCCTGTGCGGCGGAGTAGGTATCATGACAAACACACGCGTACACGCCTTTCATCTTGTTGGCAGCGATGCACGCGCCGATGCCCGAACCACAACATAGAATGCCGCGTTCGGCTTCTCCGTTTTGAATGGCGCGCCCGACCTTTTCGGCGAAGTCGGGATAATCCACGCTTTCGGCAGAATACGTACCCATGTCAATGGGTTCGTGTCCCGCCGCGCGGACGGTTTCTAGGACAACCTGTTTGAGCGGGAAACCCGCATGGTCAAAACCGACGGCGATTTTCATGATTCTCCTTTTGGACACTGATGAACGCTGAAAACGCAGAGTTAAGATTTATCTTGAACTTGGAATGTTTGTAAAGTGGAGTGCTGTACGAAGGCTTCTTGTCCCATCGTCCATCCAAATCAAACCGTCAGCGTTTTTCTGCATCCAACAAAGATTTCGCTTTCGCAATGATATTCTCCACTGTAAACCCAAACTTCTCGAAGATGACCTTGTACGGAGCGGACGCGCCGTAGTGGTCAATGCCGAGGATGGACGTTGCGTATCGTTCCCAGCCGAGGGTTGCTCCTGCTTCGACGGCGAGCCGCTTCTGAATGCGTTTCGGTAACACAGCCTCGCGGTATGCCTCGTCCTGCATCTCAAACAATTCCCAACTGGGGAAGGATACCACGCGTACGCCATGTCCTTCTTCGTGCAATTTCTTCGCCGCTTCAAGAACCAAACTGACTTCCGAACCTGAAGCGATGAGAATGATCTCCGGTTCCCCAAAGTCCTTCAACACATACGCGCCGCGCGCGAGTTGGGCGGCGTTTTCGTTTTCGAGCGTTGGCACGGGCTGACGGGTCAAGGCAAGGGCGGTCGGTCCCTCGCGACGCGCAATGGCCACCTTCCATGCCTCGCGGACTTCGTTGGCATCTGCCGGGCGAATGACCACCAGATTCGGAACGGCGCGCAGCGCCATCAAATGCTCGATGGGCTGATGCGTGGGGCCATCCTCACCAAGGCCGATGCTGTCATGTGTAAATACAAAAATGGACGGCACATGCGAAATCGCCGCGATGCGAATAGCGGGTTTCATGTAATCCGAAAAGACCAGGAATGTGCCGCCATAGGCTCTCACGCCCCCAAACAGATTCATTCCATTCAACGCCGCGCCCATGGCATGTTCGCGCACTCCAAAGCGGATGTAGCGCCCGGAGGGATGATCCTTTTGAAAATCGCTTGCTCCCTCGAAGCGAGTGTTGTTCGAGGGCGTCAAATCCGCTGAGCCACCGAGCAGTTCGGGCAATCTCGTGGAAAGTACATCCAACACTTTGCCCGAAGAAGCACGTGTGGCCAGTCCCTTCGCATCGGGAGGGAAAACCGGTAAATCCGAATCCCACTCCACAGGGAGTTGACCATTGATGCGGCGTTCCAGTTCGGCCGCAAGGTCAGGGTAATCCTTGCGGTACGCTTCAAAACGCTGACACCATTCATTTTCGAGTTTTTCGCCTTCTTTCAAAGCGGTTCGATAAAACTCAAGCACATCATCGGGAATGAAAAAGCGTGGCTCGAGGGGCCAACCAAGGTTCCGCTTTGCCGCGTTGAGTTCTTCCTCCCCGAGCGGCTCACCATGCACTTTCGCCGTGCCTTGTTTGTTCGGTGCGCCATAACCAATAATCGTACGCACAAGAATCAATGAGGGGCGCGGATCGGCTTTCGCGGCTTGAATGGCACGGTCAATTGCTTCCACATCGTTGCCATCTTCGACCTTTTGTACATGCCAGCCATAAGCCTCAAATCGCTTGGCGCGGTCTTCGGTGAAAGTCAGATCAGTTGAGCCATCAATCGAGATGCGATTGTCGTCATAAAGATAAATGATCCGCCCCAATTGCAAATGGCCGGCCAGGGAAGCGGCTTCGGAGGAAATCCCTTCCATCAAATCCCCATCGGTGACAATACCGTAAATATAGGATTGGATCATTTCATAACCGGGCTTGTTGAAGAGCGCGGCCAGATGCGCCGCCGCGATTGCCATGCCCACCCCTTGACCAAACCCCTGCCCAAGCGGACCCGTTGTCACTTCGACGCCGGGGGTGAGTCCATGCTCAGGATGCCCTGGCGTGATGCTCCCCCACTGCCGAAAGTTTTTGATTTCCTCGAGCGATACGTCATAGCCCGTGAGATGCAAAAGCGAATACAAAAGCATCGAACCATGTCCGCCCGAGAGGATGAAGCGGTCGCGTCCCATCCATGTTGGATTGCGCGGGTTGTGGCGCAGATGACGCGTCCACAAGGTAAAAGCCATAGGTGCGGCCCCCATAGGAAGTCCGGGATGACCCGAATTGGCTTGCTGTACAGCATCCGCAGATAGGAATCGAAGTGTATTGATTGCGCGAGATTGAAGATCGTTGTTCATTGTTATCACTCGTGATGTTGGATGCTTCATTTTACCAAATGAGCGCGGTAAGAAACGAACAAGGTTGCCATTCAGTATAGTGATTATGAACATCACCCAAAGACATATTGCTTACGCCTTTATTCTCATCCTCGGCCTTATATGGATTTTTGCCAGTGCTGACCAAGCGAACGTCTCGACAGCAGGAAAAATTCCTGCTCCCCAAAAGGGATTCCTTGCGCCGGACTTTGAATTGAACACACTCGATGGAAACACCTTACGGCTTTCCAATTTACGCGGGCAGGCAGTGCTCATCAATTTCTGGGCAACCTGGTGCCTGCCCTGTCGTGCCGAGATGCCTACCCTTGAAAAAATCTATCAGGAATACAAAGGGCAAGGTCTTGTTGTGCTTGCCGTCAACATGACCTATCAGGACGCGCACTCGAACATCGCCGCGTTCGTCGAGGAATATGATCTCACTTACCCCATCCTGCTTGATGAAAACAATGTAGTTGGCTTTGTTTATCAAGTGCGTTCGTTGCCCGCTTCCTTTTTCATTGATCGCGAGGGCATTATTCGCGATGTGATCATCGGCGGTCCAATGGCAGAGGCTTTGCTGCGCACACGCGTAGAGGAGGTACTAAAGTGATCGAACTCTTCCGCGCGCTGTTCGCGCCACCACGCCATCTCATCCCTCTTGTTGCCGCGTTGTGGATTGGTCTTACCCTTGCTGAAAAACGAAGTGAGCGTCATGGCCTTTCGAAGGAACAACTCAACAACCTTTCCTTCTACAGCCTACTCGGCTTTCTCATCGGTGGACGTCTCCTTTTTGCGCTTGCCAATTTTTCCTCTTTTGCGCAAAGTCCCTTTAGCCTCTTTTCACCCAATCCCGACCTCTTCGATTCCATCGGTGGCTTGCTTACTGCCATTCTCGTGGGGTTGATCTATGGGCGACGACAAAAACTCGCGCTATGGAAAACGCTCGATGCCATGACACCAATTTTTGCCTGTCTCGCCATTGGGCTTTCCCTCGCCCACCTCGCGGCGGGGACAGCCTTTGGGAAACCGACGATGCTCCCATGGGGAATTGACCTGTGGAACGCGACGCGGCATCCTACCCAGGTTTATGAACTCTTCGCTTCTCTCCTGACCTTCAGCCTGATCTGGTTCCGAAAAAGCGACTCTCCCCCTGGCCTTCTCTTCCTCACCTTCGCCGCGCTGACCGCGGGGGCACGTCTCTTCCTCGAAGCCTTTCGTGGCGACAGCACATTAATTTTCGGAGGCTTGCGCCTTGCTCAACTCATCGCTTGGGGAGTATTGGCACTTACCCTCTACACAAGCGAGGTATTACGTCGAAACGCATCAAATCGAAAGACATAATTGCGTGCCATTCTTTCGAGCAGCGCCAAGGGAGGGGTGACAAGTGATCGGTTGAAAATCATGGGAGGCGAGAACAACATGTCGTGATAAGGACTTTCTCACTGCAAAGACATACTCAGAAAACTCCAAAAAGTCTCCGCGAACTCGGCGTCAGTGCAGACTATCTCGAATTGACATTAGGGCATGTTCTCGCATAGGCACAAGAAAACACTGGCTACAATGCTCTCCAAAAAGCCACGACTAGTGTCACAACTTATTGGCATTTGCGCCAATGCATAATAAAATAGACCGCAAAGGTCCCCATGCTACCACTCAAAGATACCATTCCATCTCGCACATTTCCCATTGTCAACTGGTTATTGATCTTTATCAATGTCTTCGTCTTCATGCTGATGGCAACAGCCGAATCGCTGGGCATGGCTTGGATTCGCATCTTTGCGCTGATTCCCCAACGATTCCTGCTCGATCTTGCCAATCCCCATGAATACCTCACCATCTTCACTTCCATGTTCATGCACGGCGGCTGGGCGCATTTGTTCAGCAACATGCTGGCACTTTATATCTTTGGCGACAACGTAGAAGATCGCATGGGCAGTGGGCGTTACCTTCTGTTCTATCTTCTATCAGGAGTTGCCGCTGCCGCGGTGCATATCTTCTTCAACCCTACTTCGCCCATTCCCACCGTTGGAGCAAGCGGAGCTATCAGTGGAGTTTTAGCCGCCTATCTACTCTACTTTCCCACGTCAAGAGTGATCACACTTGTTCCGCTTTTCTTTCTCCCATGGTTTGTGGAAATTCCTGCTTTGTTCTATTTGGGAATGTGGTTCTTCTCGCAACTCTTCAACGGCTTGTTTGCCATTGTGTCTGGCGTGCAAGCCCTTGGCGGCATTGCCTGGTGGGCGCATGTGGGCGGATTTGCGGCGGGCTTTTTTCTCGCTCCATTTTTAGGCCGCCGGCGTTATGTACGTCGCTATTATCTTGACGAATACTATCCCTGGTAACCCTCTCAACAGGAGTCAAGCATGGACTTTGTATCGCTGATCTGGCTGTTCTTCATCATCTCGTCGCTTCAACCCGTCATCCGCCAGCGGATGCTGGATATGGCGCGCCAACGTTTGCTTCAACAATTGGAGCAGAAACGCAAGAGCCGCGTCATCGTCCTCATCCACCGGCAAGAGACGTTGAGTTTGCTCGGCTTTCCCATCGTGCGTTACATCAACATTGAGGATTCCGAAGCCGTCCTGCGCGCCATCAAGATGACCGACAACGACGTGCCGATTGATTTGATCCTGCATACTCCCGGCGGGCTAGTGCTTGCCGCCGAGCAAATTGCCCTTGCCCTGCGCAAACATCCCGCCAAAGTGACGGTCTTCGTGCCACACTATGCTATGTCGGGCGGGACACTGATCGCCCTCGCCGCCGACGAAATCGTCATGGACGAGAACGCGGTCCTCGGTCCGGTGGACCCGCAACTCGGTCAACACCCCGCCGCGTCCATCCTGAAAGTCCTCGAGCGCAAGCCCATCACCGAAATTGACGACGAGACGCTCATCATGGCAGACATCGCCGAAAAAGCCATTCGTCAGGTCAAGCGCACGGTGAGCGAACTTTTGCAGGATAAAATGCCCCCCGAAAAAGCCGACCAACTTGCCACCACGCTTGCCAGCGGCACCTGGACACACGATTACCCCATCACGGTCAAAGAAGCAGAAGAACTCGGTTTGCCTGTCAGCACGGAGATGCCCGCCGAAATCTACCAAATCATGGCACTCTACCCGCAAACCGCTCAGCGCCGCCCCTCGGTGGAATACATCCCTGCCCCGCGCACGAGAAATTAAAGTTCTTATGCCTGACTCTATCCACGTTATCGGACACGTCAACCCCGATACCGACTCCATCGCCTCTGCTATGGGCTATGCCTGGCTACTGCGCGAACGCGACAAAGTCAATGCCATCGCGGCGCGCGCCGGCGCGCTCAATCCACAAACCGCGTGGCTCCTGCGAACACTCCATCTCGACCCTCCCGTGCTGCTTACCGATGCCTCGCCACGCTTCGAATCCGTGATGCAGCGCCTCGATAGCATTCGCCCCGACGCGCAACTCGGTGCGGCATGGCTACTCGCTTCGCGAACCGGAGGCGTTGCCCCCGTAGTCAACGAAGATGGCACACCCTACGGGCTTATCAACGGGCTCAGTCTGTTCAAATACTTCACCGAAATTCTCGGTCCGCGCCCCGGAGATACCACCGTGCGCGAGATGATGTCTGCGCCGTGTAAAGACGCGGCAGATACCAGTATTCCAAAATTTCGCGCGAACGCACACATTCGCGATTTCCTCAACCGCATCCTGCGCGACGAAATCGAAGATTACTGGGTGGTGGACGAAAACGGACATTACCTCGGTATTGCCCGCCAGCGCAATCTCCTCAACCCGCCACGCCTCAAAATCATCCTCGTGGATCATAATGAACCGCGTCAGGCAATCGCCTCGCTCGAAGAAGCCGAACTGCTTGAAATTCTCGACCATCACCGCCTGGGCAACCCCCACACGCACACCCCCATCCGCTTCATGGTGGATATTGTTGGATCCACCTCCACACTTGTTTGTGAACAGACAGTAGAAGCGGGACTCTCTGCTCCCCCCGAACTCGCGGCGGCGCTTCTCGCGGGACTTTTATCGGATACCCTTATCTTGACCTCTCCCACCACCACGCCGCGCGACAAAGAAGCCGCGCAGCGGCTTGCCCGCTGGGCGTTCGTCGGCGGGAGTCCACTCAAAGGTGAGACCATCGAATCGTTCGGCAGGGCATTACTTGCGGCCGGTGCCGGGCTCGCCAACCGCGCCCCTGAGGAGATCGTCAGCACCGACATCAAAGCCTACGAGGCAGGCGGCTTCAAATTTGCCATCGCCCAGGCAGAGGTGACCGACCTTTTGCAAATCGGCGATCACCTTGAATCGCTTACTCAA
Organism: Anaerolineales bacterium; assembly: GCA_035574015.1. Lineage (GTDB taxonomy): Bacteria > Chloroflexota > Anaerolineae > Anaerolineales > Villigracilaceae > Defluviilinea. Next base: position 7,454 of record DATLZK010000083.1, on the reverse strand, counting down.
GCCCTCAATGACTTGCGCGACAAGCGTGGGCTGGATTTTGCCATGCTCCTCATCACAGATATCGTGCGCGGTTCGAGCAGATTGATCCTTTCCACCAACGCTCCGCCTGTGCTCAATGATCTCCCTTACCCTCCTCTGCCGGATGGTACGCGTGATGCTCCGGGTGTAGTCTCGAGGAAGAAGCAGTTGCTGCCTGTGGTGTTAGGATTGTTGGAGAGGTAGCGCGCTATGGAATTTCAAAAATTAGTCAACCGGGCAATGGCTTTGCGCAGACAATACGAAGAAAAAGAAAAAAGGCTTTACGGCAAGATTTCAACCGATGAGGAGATTGCCCAGGGCTTCGCGGGGGATGTCAATAACTTGATCAAACTGATCATGGCAGAACATGGTAAGCGTGAAATCGCCAACAGCAGAGAGAAGCTCAAGTCCCAGCTGGCGCACTGCTTGTGGTCGGTCATTGTGCTGGCACAGATGCACAATGTAGATTTGGAGCAGACCTTTATGGAGACAATGGACCGGCTCGAGGCGCATTTGCTGGAGGCGCAGGAATGACTTCCATTTATCTGGCACTCGCGGAAATCGAAAAGAACAATGGTTCCGCCGCGCTGTGTACGGTGGTGAAAAGCGAAGGCTCTACGCCGAGACATGTGGGAAGCAAAATGCTGGTGTACCCCGACGGGAAATTCATCGGCACCATCGGCGGCGGGGACCTGGAACATCGCGTCCTCGACGAAGCCCGGATGGCAATCAGCGATGGTCAACCGCGCTTGTTGACATACAGCATGGTTGACCCCTCTCGCGGTGATCCGGGTGTATGCGGCGGAACGGTGGAGGTGTTTGTGGAACCGATTTTGCCTCCTGCAATGGTTGTCGTCATCGGCGGGGGACATGTGGGCAGAGCAGTCGTACATTTGGCGAAATGGTTGGGATTCCGCGTGGCTGTTAGCGATGACCGCGCGGAGTTTTGTAATCCTGAAGCAGTGCCAGGCGCGGATGTTTATTATCTTTGCCCGATGGCTGAGTTGCCGGAAAAACTCAAGGTGACGCGCCAAACTTATTTGGTGGTAACCAGTCGCGGGTCCAGTCTTGATGCGGCGGGGTTGCCGAGTCTGCTCGAGACGAATGCCGCTTATATCGGAGTCATTGGATCGAAGCGCAGATGGCTAACCACAGTCAAAGCACTAAAGGAAAAAGGCGTTTCTGACGAAAAGATTGCACGCGTGCATTCACCAATTGGGCTTGAGTTGAATGCAGAAACACCCGAAGAGATCGCCGTGAGCATTATGGCGGAGATTTTGATGGTCAGAAATAAGGGAACGGGAGAGCCGATGAGAGTGATGAGGGAATGGGTGTCAGGAAAGAGTAGGGTGGAAAGCGAGGAGGATTGAAACGTGGTGTGTTGAGATTCGTATGAGGAATGAGAAATTCGGTTCTTGTGGTGCACTCATGCATGAACTATAATCCAACCAGATTCAAAAGGAGATGATTATGGCAAGGATTTTTGATGTCATTGAGTATCCCAGTGAGATGAAAGATGAGATTGTTCATCGCTTTCCCGAAAAGGGGGTCGGCGATTTTCGTATCGGTTCGCAGGTCATCGTGCGCGAGGCGCAGGCGGCTGTGTTCTTTCGGGATGGCACCGCTTTGGATGTGTTCAGAGCAGGCAGGCATACGATCACAACCGCGAACATTCCACTGTTGATCAATCTGATTGGCAAGGCGTTCAATGATCGCACGCCGTTCACCGCAGAGGTGTATTTCGTTTCGATGAAGGAGTTTGCGAATGAGAAGTGGGGCACGCCACAGCCGATCATCGTGCGCAATCCGGGAATGGGATTGGGTGTGGCGCTGCTTCAGGGCTTCGGCACATATTCTTTCCAGGTGAAAGATCCGCAGCAATTCGTGACTCAGGTGGTTGGCACGCAGGGCGTGTATCGTACCGCTGATATTGAGGAACGATTGAAGACTATCTTGTTGTCCAAGTTGCAGGATGTGCTTGGTGAAACGACTTCTGCCAAGAGTGTGGTGGATTTGATTGGGCTGACCGAGGAAATCGGCGCGGCGGTGCGGGCGAAGGCGCAAGATGATTTCGAAGCGCTGGGCATGACGCTCAAGAGTTTTTATATCGGTAATCTCAAACCGTCCACCAAGTCGGCTCAAGAATTGCGCGATATGGGTATGCTCGATATGGCAACTTATACTCAGTTGCAGGCGGCAGATGCTATGCGCGAGGCGGCGCAAAATCCCAGCGGTGGTGCGGGGTTGACGGCAGGCATCGGAGCAGGGATGGGCATCGGCAATTTGATTCAACAAGCCACCTCTGGGGCGGCACAGCAACAGTCAGCCGGCAGCGCGAAGCCATCCGGTATTCCCGATGTGATGACACCTTCGGAGGCGGCGGCAATTTTGAAGGTTTCTGAAGAGGATGTGATTGCGGCAATCAAGGATGGGTCGCTGAAAGCAAAGAAGCTCGGTAAGGCGTATCGCATCAGTAAGGAGGCGCTGGAGGAGTTTTTGAAGGGGTGAGTGGGAGGGGGAATTAGGGGGAGGAAGAGGTAGAGGAGAGATAGAAGAGAATTAAGAGAATTAAGAGGATTAGATGCCCTCACCCTTGTCCCTTCCAGTGGGAGAGGGGTTGGGGTGAGGGAAAGCGGGGATGAGTATCCAGTTCTATTTGTCTTTGTAATCGAGCAGCATGTAAACGTTATTCGAGGTCGCTCAGGACATCGGGGATGGAGTTCAGTACGTCGCTCGCCAGGACGGAGGCGGTGGTGCCAAGATCGTCAGCGGCGTAGAGGCCGGCTTGGGCATGGATCCACGCGCCGGCGACGGCGGCATCGAACGCGTCCAATCCCTGGGCACGTAAGCCCACAATCAGCCCAGCAAGAACATCGCCTGTACCGGCTCGGGCGAGGGCAGGCGTGGCAACGGGGATGACGGTCAGGCGTCCATCAGGTGAAGCGACAACGGTGAAGGCGCCTTTCAGCACAACGACATGTCCCCATTCCCGCGCGTATTGGCTTGCCAGAGTTTGTCTGTCTTCTTGAATTGCTTCTTTGGACAGACCGGTCAATACCGCCATTTCTCCAGGATGTGGGGTAAGGATGGCAGGAGCCGGCAGGAGTTTGTGCCAATTAGGAATCTTGGCAAGCAGTTTCAAGCCATCCGCGTCGAAAACGATGGGTGGCAAGTGGATGTTTTTTTCTTCGATCGGTTCGCTCGTTTCATGCACAAAGCCGATGCGCGGTGTGGTCTTCTTGGGGATAGCCTTTCCGGTCAGTAAGTATTCGATGAATTCCCTTGTCGTCTCTTCCAGCCCAAAGCCGGGACCGATCAATAAAGCAGTAGCACGTTCGAGGTTTTTGGCGAGGACTTCCGAAGCGTCACGCGCGATGACGCCCAGTTCATGAGGTAGTAAGATCCACGTCGCTTCGGGGAGATGACCGGCGAGGACATCATGCAGGGGGGAGGGAACCGCCAAGGTGACAAGTCCCACGCCGGAGCGATATGCCGCTTCTCCCGCAAGAATAACCGCTCCCGTGTAATTGACCGAGCCGGCCACGATGAGGGCAGTGCCAAACGTGCCTTTGTGTGAGGCGAGGGGACGTTCGGGCAGAAGCGCAGCGACCATGTCTTTTTCTGCAACTTCTGTTTTGATTTCTTTCAGAGAGGGCAAATCGGGGGGGAGGCCAATATCCACGACTTGCAATTCACCGACGTATTCGAAGGCAGGGAATTTTAATAGTCCTTGTTTGACAGCGGCCATGGTGATTGTCATATCTGCGTGAAGTGTTTCTTCCGCAGTTTCACCGGTATCGCAGTCCACGCCGGATGGGCAATCTACGGCAATTACAAAGGGTGGCGAGTCTATACTTTCTAGAATGTCGCCGATCTGCGAGAGAATTTCAGCGACTTCTTTCTTGAGTGGAAGTTTGATACCTGTGCCGAGGATGCCATCGAGCAACACATCGGCGGAGGCAAGGAGGGATGAGAGATCCTGGAGTGTGTTTTCTTTCGGCAAGGAAATGATTTCGCCGCCAGCATCGGTAAAGGCTTTGAGGAGTTCATCTTTCTTGCGCTTAACAAGAATGGCGCGCGCTTTCCAGCCTTTTTTGAGAAGGGCGGTGAGGGCGACGAGCGTATCACCGCCATTGTTGCCGGGACCTACCAGTCCTACTGCTTCGGGATGTTCTTCTCCGAGGAACATCTCGAGGATGATGCGGGCAAGTCCCTGGCCAGCGTTTTGCATCATCTGGTCATAAGTCAGGCCGTTTGCATTGGCTTCTTTTTCAATGGCCTGCATTTGTGGGACGGTGACAAGTTTCATGGGTGTTTCCTTTTTGAAGAGAGGTTTGGTATGTAAGCAAGTGGGTGAAAATTATTACATGTCAAGGGGGGATTTGACTGCTAACCCTCCGCGTTGTAGAACGTGGGTGTAGATCATGGTGGTGCGCACGTCCTTGTGTCCGAGGAGTTCCTGGACAGTGCGGATGTCGTAGCCGTTTTGGAGGAGGTGGGTGGCGAAGGAGTGGCGGAAGGTGTGGGCTGTAACGCGTTTGGCGATTCCGCTCTTGCGGACGGCGTCTTTGATGGCGCGTTGAAGGGCAGAGGGGTCAATATGGTGGCGGCGGATTTTGCCCTCGCCCGCGGTCTCTCTCCCGTTGGTAGGGTGGATGCTTTCACCTCCAGTCCCTTTTTCAACAGGAGAGGGGAGGCGTGGGTCGCGGGAGAGGGAGGCTGCAGGGAAGAGGTATTGCCAGGCGAGTTCGCGGGCGGCGTTGGGGTATTTTTCGGCGAGGGCATAGGGGAGCCAGACTTCGCCATAGCCAGCGGCGAGGTCTTCTTCGTGCAGGAGGCGAACACGTTCGATTTGGCGATGTAGGTCAGGGATGAGGGTTTCGGGGAGGGGAACGATGCGGTCTTTTTGGCCTTTGCCGTCGCGGACGGTGATGGTGCGATATTCGAAGTCTATATCTTTGACGCGCAGGCGAACACATTCCATGAGGCGTAAGCCGGAACCGTAGAGGAGTTGGGTCATGAGTTTGTAAATGCCGGTCATGTGTCCGATAATTTGGAGGGTCTCTTGGCGAGTGAGAACGGTGGGGAGGCGTTCGGGGCGTTTGGCGGTGGAGAGGAGGACCGGTTCGATGTCTTTGTGGAGGACTGTGCGGTAGAGGAAGAGGAGAGCGGAGAGTGCTTGGTTTTGTGTGGAGGCGCTGACTTTCTTTTCGACTGCCAGATGGTTAATGAAGGCTTGAATTTCTGAGGTTCCCATTTCGAGGGGGTGACGTTTGTGGTGGAAAAGGATAAAACGGCGGATCCAATCCACGTAGGTTTGTTCGGTGCGATAGGAGTAGTGCTTTTGGCGTAAAAGTTCGCGCACTTGGTCGAGAAGTTTTTTGCCATAGGGGATTGACTCTTTAGATGAGGGATATATAATAATTCTAAGGTATGAGTAGGGTTTTTGTAAGGAGGCGAGGTTTTGTCAGTTTTTTGCGGATTAGGTTGCAAGTGTCATAATTGCAGCAGAAAAATGACGTTGGCAGTCTATAGCCTGTTATCAGGCGGAGGTCAATCTAAACCATAGTTAGGCCCTTCAAGAGGGCGTGACTTAAGGTCGTCGCATGGGCCGCTTATATTGTGATCCTGATCAGTTCGTGTTCAAGTAGGTAGAGACCGAAAAGATGGATAGCAGTGGACTCAATTGGACAGCTGTAGCCGCTCTCGCGCAAACGCTCGAGGCCGTTGTCGTTACTTTGTCCGCTATTATCGTAATCTATCAGCTCCGACGTATGCGGCAGGAATCAATCGAAAACAAAGTGTCTGGTGTTAAGGCTGCCGTTGATGTGCTAAGTTCCGAGCGCTTTCGCAGTGTTAGCAGCGTGGCAATGGCTGAAACATCACTTCACGGAGACAATTGGCGCTTTCTGCTTGACCAAGTCAATCTAGTCGCGCTCCTAATAAACGAGAAATACACCGACGAGAGGCTTCTACTCAGCCTGAAAGGACATGACTTGGCAGAAATTGAAAGTCTTCTGCGAACCAAGCCAATATCGCGCGATCTTCAGGCAGAGCTAAACACAAAGTACGCGAACGCATATGCATTCCTGAGTAGAGCACGTGAATGGAAACTTCAGAACCAGAGGCGGGCCTAACACAGCATCCAGCCGACTGGCTTCGCCTCGCTTCGCTCGGCTTGCCAGCGGCTGATGCCCACGTTAGGTGGCTTCTTGTGAATAACAACGTACCTTATAAACTTTATCATGGTGACTGCGTTGACATCATGCCCACTTTAGCGGCTGATAGCGTTCAGGCAATTGTCACAGACCCGCCATATTGTTCAGGTGGCAGGCAACAAAGCGGCGCAAGAAATCAAATCGAAAAAAGTGAGCGTGCGCCCGATGAATGGTTTTTAGCCGATAACATGGGAACAGATACATACATCCGATGGATGAGAATTATCGCAAAGGAAACTTTGAGAGTGTCAGCGATGGGCGCACATGCTTACATCTTCACAGATTGGCGGCAATATACAAATGTCGTCACGGCATGGAAATCAATCGGCTGGACTTTGCGCAGTGTAATTGTTTGGGACAAAAACAGGGGCGGCGCTATGGGTTCGTTTTGGCGCAATAATCACGAATGGGTTTGTGTGTTTACAAAGGGTGCGCCGTCACCGTTGCCGAATGGTTCTTTTTTCAACACATGGCGCGGAACAAAACCACAAGGCGGTTATCACCCTACGGAAAAGCCTATTAAGTTTTTAGAGTACATGGTAAGCGCAATTGATGGCGTAGTGCTTGACCCGTTCATGGGTAGCGGCACGACAGGCATAGCCTGTGCAAAATTGAATCGTGGTTTTATTGGCATTGAAAGAGACGCGCATTATTTCGATATTGCCAAAGGCAGAATAGCATCCGCCTATGGCGAGCATCGTGAAAGCAACTTGCCGCTCTTTGCCAGTAACGCCACCTAACACCGCTTGCACTGGACGGCGGGGAGTCTCCCGCTTTACCGGGCTTATCTATGCCCGAAGTGTTTTCTGGTCACAAGGCTAGTCGCAAGCCCGCCCGCCGCCAGTAAAGCAAACCGTTGGGCGCTGGAAGGGAGAAGGAACTTTGAACCTTGTCAATTGAGCCGCGTTGCCATGATGTGCGCGCCGCGTGCCTGTGATGGGATGCCGCCTGCAATGGCTGACATAGGCGCAGGGCGTTCGGGCAGTGTCCGCTTGCCAGCCGTCACGCCCGCCTGTGTGCAGGTCGAGGCAGAGGGTGTGACGAGTTGAGTTGCCTGCGCGGGCAGAGGTCAGGTCAGCGCTGGGCTGGCGAAGGCATAGGTCAGCACGCGGGGGTTTCGGTTGTGAGGTCTGGCTTGACAGGCGGCGGGCTTGCTGATGGGTCAGGTTGGCTTGCCTGCGGTGGAGGTCGCAGGAGGCGGCGCGGGTCGGTTGTGTC
>DATLZK010000082.1:0-9704 GCA_035574015.1 Anaerolineales bacterium | reverse complement strand
GTATACCTCTTGACGAAATGCGATAAGTTTGTTAATGTTCTCTTTGGTAGCAACTTGGTTTCTCATAACCCCAAGCTTCTACCAAAGGGCGGTTTTTTTCAAGAGCAAAACCGCCCCAAATTTTGTCTAAACTCGAGTTTTGATTACCCGACATAAAATTCCATCCTATGGAGAATGATGGTTGAATGTATCCACTGAATTAATCCTGACTATCGTGGCAAGTCTACTGCTGTTGAGCGTACTTGCCAGTAAAGTATCGGATCGCTTCGGCATCCCGGCGCTCTTGTTGTTTCTCGCGCTGGGGATGTTGGCAGGCTCCGACGGTCCTGGGGGAATCTATTTCGATGATCCCGCACTGTCACAATTCATCGGTATTGTTGCTTTGAATCTGATCCTGTTCGCAGGCGGCTTGGAAACTGAGTGGAAGGATATTCGCCCTGTTTTGAAAGAAGGCGCTATACTTTCCACGCTGGGTGTTGTACTTACTGCCTTGATCGTTGGGGTGATCGCGCAAGCCCTGCTCAATTTTTCCCTTCTAGAAGGACTCCTGCTTGGCGCCATCGTCTCCTCCACCGATGCGGCAGCCGTGTTTTCTATCTTACGCTCCAAAAGCCTAGGGCTGAAAGGGAAACTGCGTCCTTTGCTTGAACTCGAATCGGGCAGCAATGATCCAATGGCTGTATTTCTTACAGGGGGATTGATTCAATTGCTGACATTGCCCCATTACCAACTCCACGATCTGTTTCTTTCGCTCACCCTTCAAATCCTCATTGGCATTGTCATGGGATTCTTCTTCGGTAAGGTGATCGTGTTACTTGCCAACCGCCTACATCTCGGTTATGAAGGACTGTATCCCGTTCTAACTCTGTCCATTGTCTTTTTGACGTATAGCCTGACAAGCGCAGTGTATGGGAACGGATTTCTGGCAGTTTATCTTGCAGGCATTGTGGCGGGACATCAGGATTTTGTCCATCGCAGGAGTTTGATTCGCTTTCACAATGGTATGGCATGGCTCATGCAAATCGCCATGTTTCTGACGCTTGGATTGCTCGTCTTCCCCTCACGACTTGTCCCCATTATTGGCACAGGATTGTTGGTCGCCGCAGGGTTGATTTTCATTGCGCGGCCTGTTGGGGTGTTCCTCAGTCTGATGTTCTCCGATTTCAATGTACGGGAAAAAGCATTTATCGCGTGGGTTGGACTGAGAGGTGCGGTGCCGATCATTCTGGCAACGTTTCCGCTTCTTGCTCAACTGCCCGAAGCAGATTCAATTTTCAATATTGTTTTCTTCGTCGTTCTGACCTCGGCGCTTTTACAGGGTGCATCACTGCCCTATGTTGCCAAATGGCTCAAAGTGGACGCGCCCACTGAAAAAAAGCCGATTTATCCCATCGAATTCACGCCGGTTAGCGGTTTCAAAAACGAACTCAAGGAACTCCCTCTTCCACCCCATTCGCCGTTCGCAGGCAAGACCATCGTTGAACTGGGTCTGCCACCCGATTTTCTGATTATTTTGATTGCCCGCAAAAACGAATTTATCATGCCCAGTGGTGGGACCACCTTACTGGAAGGTGATACCCTCATTGTCCTTGCCGATAAAGAAACTTTCACCGAAGTTGAATCAAAAGCCAACGGTGCGCCGATGAAAACTGCTCATGAATAAAATGTGCTTCGACCATTTGCAATTTATTTCTTTGCCCTTCTCTCGCCGTGAGAGGGAGTGGGGAGGGAAAATCCGAGCGAATTGTCAAATTCACTATTTTTACGATGGAACCTTCCTTTGGGGGAGGGTTAGGATGAGAGCAGGCAATTACGATCACACAAGAAAAGGTTAAAGCACCGATGTTACGTACCCTCACCTCCGGTCCTTCCCCTAGTGGGAAAGATGTGAAAGGGTGAGGGAGAGAATCTACATAAGTTAAATCAGTCCTAAAGGAGCCGATATGTACACCCTCGCAGTAAGAAGAGAGTTCATCGCAAGGCATTTCCTGATTGGGGGAGATTGGGGACCTGAAAATTACCCTAACTCGCATCATTACGTCCTCGAATTGCAACTCGAAGGAAACGAACTTGATCAACACGGTTTTCTTGTTGACATCGTGGTCGTGGAAAAATATCTCGACGAGGTCGTGAGATATTATCGGGAACAAATGCTGAATGAACGTCCTGAATTTGCGGGCTTGAATCCATCTATTGAAAATTTTGCGCGCATCCTGGCCATGTCTTTGCATGAACGTATTGACGCCGCGAACATCACTGCTTTGAAGGTTGTGCTGTGGGAGAACGAGTCGGCGTGGGCGTCGTTTCGGATTGACAGATCGGCAGGTTAAGACGTTCAAATCCCGCCAACTTTTTCGAACTCATGAAAATCGGATTTGTCATTTACGGTTCGCTGGATACGATGAGCGGAGGATATTTGTATGACCGCAAACTGATCGAGTATTTGCGCGCGCAGGGGGATCGGGTGGAGATCATCTCCTTGCCGTGGAGGAATTACGCCATGCATCTCACAGACAATTTCTGGTTTCGCCTCCCAGTCGCCATTGCGAATGAAGGGGAAAACCCATTCCAGATCAGGCAGCCTTTCGATGTACTGGTTCAGGATGAACTCAATCACCCATCCCTGATTTGGGCAAATCAAGGGAAACATCCCTATCCAATTGTTTCTCTTGTGCATCATCTGCGCTGTTCGGAACAACGTCCCGCATGGCAAAACTGGTTTTATCGTTTTGTGGAAAAGAAATATCTGCAAAGTGTAGATGGATTTATTTTTAACTCGAAAACCACGCAAAACGTCGTTCACGGATTGATCGGGGACGGTAAACCATCCCTTGTGGCGTATCCACCAACAGACCGATTCGGGGAGGTTATGTCAGAGGATGAAATCAGACAAAGAGCGCAGAGCCAAGAACTGCGAATTTTGTTTCTTGGAAACGTCATTCATCGGAAGGGATTACACACCTTATTAAGATCGCTCGTAAATCTCAAGTCGAAGGTCAGGGTGGATGTGGTAGGAGGGCTGAATGCCGAGCCCAGGTATGCGAATCGAATACGAGCATTGATTGCAACCTATCATCTGTCCTCTTATGTCTTTCTCCATGGCGTGCTTGACAGGGAGCCGCTCATTGAAAAGTTCAGGCACGCGCACGTTCTCGTCGTACCATCAAGTTATGAAGGGTTCGGTATCGCTTATCTGGAGGGGATGGGGTTTGGTCTTCCCGCGATTGGAACGACGGCAGGCGCGGCAAGGGAGGTCATCACACATGGAGAGAATGGATATTTAATCGAACCTGACGATGCCACTTCGCTTACAAACTATCTTGATGAACTGGCAAGAAATAGAGACTTGTTGGTGAGATTGTCCATGAATGCTGTGAAAAGGTACAGGTCACAGCCAAAGTGGGAGGCGACAGCAGGAAGGATCAGAGCATTTCTTTCGGCTGTTGCAAAAAGTGATGGCTTTGAAGTCCCCGACATCCATGAGGGAAGTGCTTCCTCATCGCTCCACTCCTCCACGTCATGACTAGAGAGCAGCATGGAATATTCTTTTCAACGTTATCTCCTTGCCAAACAATCCGTTGATGATCGCGCGCTCAATAAGGATGTGCTGCGAGTGTTAAGGTCGAGCTTACCACCAGAGCCTTTCCGCATCATCGAGGTCGGCGCGGGGATCGGGACAATGATCCGGCGGCTGGTGCGATGGGATGTCATTCATCAATGCGAGTATGTGATGGTGGATGAGATGGTGGAGAACGTCGAGTACGCGTCGGGGTGGGTGAAGGTTTGGGCGGAGGAGGCAGGCTTGAGCGTGGAAAGAAGCGAAGGGAATCAAGTTCGGGTATTCGACAAGGCGCGGGATGTACGTATCCGCTTCGAGCGGGCAGACGTTTTCGATTTCATCCAAAAGAACAAAGAGCCTGCTGATTTGCTGATCGCGCATGCGTTTTTGGATCTGCTACCAATGCCCGCCTCGCTGTCAAAGTTGCTTTCGCTCACCAAAGGTCTGGCGTGGTTGACGATCAATTTCGATGGGGTGACGACCTTCGAGCCGACAATTGATGCCGCTCTGGATGCGCAAATCGAGCGGCTATATCATGAGACAATGGATGCGCGCGCCAGCGGAGGTGACAGCCGCGTCGGACGGCATTTGTTCGGATATTTACGAAGTGTGGGTGCAGAGATTCTCGCGGCCGGTGCATCGGATTGGGTGGTGTATGCGCGAGATGGAAAGTACCCCGATGAAGAGGCATATTTTTTGTATTTCATTTTGCATTTCTTCGAGGAGGCGCTGCGGGGATATGCAGGGTTGGATGAGGCGGCATTTGCCAATTGGCTAAATGTACGCAGCGCGCAAATTGATCGCGGTGAGTTGGTCTATATTGCTCATCAGATGGATTTTCTGGTGCATGTGCGTTCATAATGCACACTCTTCTCCCTTTGAGAGAGGGTTAGGGTGAGGGAGGTAATTTTTTTGCAAGGCAAAATCATCTGCGCGCTTGCAGTATGCACTCAAGGGTGTCAGCGGCATGGTTCTGTAGCCCAAGGCTTTTGCGTGGACATTGCTTACATCTAAAATTGTATGTCACGGCATTTCGCTTATAATCCCAAGCATGAATTTCCTCATTACAGGAGCCGCGGGATTTCTCGGTTCGTCGCTTGCCAACTACCTTGCACGAGAGGGACATCAGGTGCGCGGACTGGATGACCTTTCTACAGGGGATCCGAAGGCGCTCGCGCCGGATGTTCACTTCACGCGCGGTGATGTGAATGATCGTCCGAAATTGTGGACTCTGCTTCAAGAAGTGGATGTAGTTTATCACCTTGCGGCAAGGGTTTCGGTACCAGAGTCGGTGCTGTATCCGCGCGATTACAACGCGGTCAATGTGGGTGGGACGGTGGCGCTCATGGAGGCTATACGGGATGTGGGGGTACGCCGCGTCGTTCTCGCTTCGTCCGGGGCTGTGTATGGTGAGATAGCCGAACAACCGCTGAAGGAAACAGCCACGCCGAATCCGCGCTCGCCGTATGCGGTTTCCAAACTCGCGGCGGAGTATTACGTGCGCACGATTGGCAGATTGTGGGGGATTGAGACGGTCAGCCTGAGAATCTTCAATGCATATGGACCGGGACAGCATTTGCCGCCTTCGCATCCGCCCGTTGTGCCACATTTTTTGAAGCAGGCACTGCGTGGGGGAACGCTGGTTGTGCATGGGGACGGGAATCAGACACGCGATTACGTTTATGTAGATGATGTGGTCAGCGCGCTGGTGGCGGCGGCAACCGCGCCGAACATCAATGGCTTGGTGATCAATGTCGGTTCGGGGACGGAAACGAGCGTGCGCGATTTGATCAAAGCCGTGCTCGAGGTAACAGGTAGCAAGGCAGAGGTCATTTACAATTCACAGACTTCAGGCGGCGTCTCACGAATGCGCGCTGACTTGACGCTTGCAAGAGAAAAACTGGGTTATCGCCCTTCCATTAAACTGGAGGAGGGATTGAGATTGACTATTATGAGGGACGCGCGGTTCAAATAATGTTGCCAAGGTTGAAACTTTTTCCATCGTTCAAGCCATCAGGATATGAAGATTCTTCCCCGCTCGTTCTATGATCGCCCCACCCTCCGCGTTGCCCGTGACCTCCTCGGTGCGCGGTTGGTTCGGATTTTGGACGGGGTGAAACTGGTTGGTCTCATCACTGAAACCGAAGCCTACATCGGCGAAAAGGATTTGGGATGCCATGCAAGAGCAGGACGAACACCGCGCACGCAGGTCATGTATGGAGAGCCTGGGCATGCATACGTCTATTTTACGTATGGGAATCATTGGATGTTGAACGTGGTGACTGAGCGCGAGGGTTTTCCAGCCGCAGTGTTGATTCGCGCCATACAGCCGGTGGAGGGCGTGGAGGTGATGTTGAGGAGACGCAATGGGCGCGATACGTTTGGTCCGGGGAAATTGTGTCAGGCCATGGGCATCGGCAAAGGGGAGAACGGGGCTGATTTAACGGAACCAGCCTGCGGCTTGTGGATTGAAGCGGGAGTCAAGGTCCCAAATTCGCTCGTGACGAAAGGTCCGCGCGTGGGTTTAAATAGTGTGCCTGAGCCATGGAAGTCCAAGCCATGGAGATTTTTGGTGAAAGACTGGAAGATTTTATAATCGTTATTGCGAAGTTCAAAGAGATAATCTCTCCATCGGAGACGATTTCTTGCAATACCAATGAATAATGAATAAGGAGATGATATGGGTTTACTCGAGGGAAAAAATGCAGTGGTGTTTGGTCTTGCCAACGAACGCTCGATTGCCTGGGGCATTATTCAGGCGTTCAAACGTGAGGGGGCAAATGTGGGCATCAGTTACGCGGGTGAAGCGCTCGAACGGCGTGTGAAACCATTGGCGGAGAAAGTAGACTGCAAGTGGCTGGAGCAATGTGACGTGACCAGCGATGAGCAGATCGCCGCGGTGGCACAGAAGGCGGCGCAGCACTTTGGAAAAATTGATGTGCTGGTACATTCAATCGCCTATGCCGGGCGTGAGGAATTGAGTCGTCCCTTTTATCAGACCAGCCGCGAGGGATTTAAAACCGCGATGGATATTTCCGTGTTTTCCTTCGTTGCGCTGACCCATGCCTTTTTGCCATTGCTGAGGCCGGGCGCTTCGATCCTTACGCTGACCTATGGTTCGGGTGCCGTGAAGGTCGCTCCGCATTATAACGTGATGGGTGTGGCAAAGGCCGCTTTGGAATCTTCGACGCGGTATCTGGCATATGATTTGGGTCCGCAAAAGATTCGTGTGAACGCCATCTCGGCGGGACCGATTCGCACACTGGCAGCAGCAGGGGTGGGCGGTTTTCGCGATATGTACAAGCACTTTGCAGACATGGCGCCTCTACGCGAGAACGTGACCATTGAGGATGTGGGCAATGCGGCGGTGTTTTTGGCTTCGGACCTTTCCACGCATATTACAGGTGAAATCTTGTATGTGGATTCTGGGTTCAACATTATGGGCGTGCAGGTGAGTGAGAAGGAGAGGGAGGAGGAGAAAGAGTAAGCAGAGGGAATTGGGGGATCGGAGGATTTTTAACGGTAAAATTGTCGCATGTTTAGACGCAACACAAGTCCCCCTGAGACCCAGCAACCTGCTGTTCAAGCCGTGGAGCGTATTACCTCGGTGCTGGGACCAGGTATTATCTGGCACGGTTCGATCAACGGTTCCGGAGGGGTACGCATCGAAGGGGCGTTCGAGGGTGAAATTGCGTTGCGCGGTATGCTGGTCGTCGGTGAAACGGGACGCGTGACCTGCCAGAATGTGCGCGCCAATACGGTTATTGTGGCAGGCGCGGTGCGCGGCAATATCACCACTCAAAAGTTGGAAATTCGCTCGACAGGACGCGTGTGGGGAGATGTGGTCACTACCGCCTTCGTGACGGAAGAGGGCGCTTTTCTGCGCGGACAAATTCGGATGGAAGAAACGGTCGAACTGGACCTTGAGCCTGCGCCCGAAACTACGCCTTCCGAGGCGGCTGTGGCGGAATCCATCGCCTCGACGCCGATTGTCATCCCCGAAGTGGTGGGTGGGACGACAAAAAAAGCAACGCGAAAGAAGAAAGACGAATAGCCCTTGTACCCAAAATGAAATATCGCGACCTGCACATCCAAACCCAACGTGAAGCTCCTAATAACGCGCGAACGCAGGGATTTGCTTTCCTCGTTCGCGCGGGGTATCTGACGCGCGAGGGCTCTCCGACGAAATTGGGCGAAACCGCGCTCGAGCGCCTGCGCCATTTACTCAATGATCCCTCTGTCCTCTTTCACCTTTCTTTGCCCCTCATCAGCAACGACCGTGAAGTCTTCTTTCCAATTATCACGGGGAACATCGAAGTTGCTCATTGTCCCTCCTGCAAATATACCGAGCGCCTCGAACTGGCACGCTTCAAAAAAAACGCCCTACCGCAAGAGGAACAACTTCCTTTGGAAAAGGTTTCCACGCCCGAGTGCAATACCATTGAGGCACTGGCAAATTTTCTAAACATTCCAAAAACGAAGACCGCCAAGGCTCTCATGTACACGCGAGCGAGTGACGGCAAATTCGTTTTCGTTGTGGTGCGGGGGGATATGCAAATGAGCGAAGCAAAGTTGAAGGCACAGGTTGGCGAGGTGCGCGCAGCGACCGCGGAGGAAATCGTCGCGGCGGGAGCGGTTGGGGGATATGCCTCGCCCATCGGCTTGAAAGATGCGTTGATCGTCGTAGATGATTTGATTCCACTGTCGCAAAATCTAGTGGCAGGGGCGAATGAGGCGGGTTATCATCTCCAGAACACAAATTATGGGCGCGATTACTCGGCAGAGATCATCGCAGATTTGATTCAAGCAAAAGAGGGCGATCCCTGCATCAATTGCGGGAATCCGCTCAGTGTCCTTTCCGCAAAGCGTTTAGCCGCGGGCAATGAATACAATCTTGAAAATATTCTTCTTGCCCTCGCCGAAACTTATCATGACGAGAAAGGTTTGACACTTCCCCATCCCGCCGCACCGTTCGATATCTATCTCATGCATGTCCCCGGTAAAGAGATGGACACACGCGCCAAAGCCGAGGAAATTTACAGCACCCTGCAACAGGCGGGCATCGCGGTTCTCTTCGATGACCGCGACGAACGCGCCGGCGTCAAATTCAACGACGCTGACCTGATCGGTTGCCCTCTACGCGTGACCGTGGGAGAAAAGGGATTACGCGAGGGAAAGGTGGAATTAAAGAAAAGAACAGCCCAGGAAATCAAACCGGTTGGGGTGGAACAAATTGTCTCAGAAATTCAAAACAGTTACTGAGAGCGAGAATCGAGTACCCATCCTTTGCAAAATAACCTGGTTCCATGAACAACATCAAGACCGGTCATTTCCCCCCTTCCAAATCCTTTGGTTTACTCGTGCATGGGCTCATTCTTCTCGTGCTGGTGGGCATTTCATCATGGAGTTTTGCGAATCTCCCACGCGCAGAGGTGGGACCTGGATTCGTCAATTATCTTCTGCTTGGCATTCTCGCTTTTGCGCCCGTCCCTTTTCTGCTCTACCGCGCGTACGCTCTTCTGCGCGCGGATTATTCCATTGACCGCGACAGCCTGGCAATCACCTGGGGACTGCGCATCGAGGACATTCCACTGACCGACATCGAGTGGATGCGTCCGGTCTCACATCTGACACATCCCTTATCGCTTCCTCCGCTCCGACTTCCGGGCGCGATTTTGGGCACGCGCCGGCATCCGGACTTGGGCTTGGTGGAATTTATCGCCTCCGATGCCAAAAACCTGATTCTCGTTGCCACCTCAAAGCGCGTTTTCGCCATTTCACCTGAGAACCCTGCTGCCATGGTACAAACCTTTGCTCGCGCCATCGAATTGGGAAGTCTTACGCCGGCCGAGGCGATTTCGGTTTATCCCTCCTTCGTTATCACGCAGGCATGGGAAAAGCCCATGGTACGCTTCTTGTGGACAAGCGGCTTCCTGCTCAACGCGGGGCTAATCATGTGGGTGGGCATTCTGATTCCTTCACTGCGTTCCATTCCCTTTGGCTTCGATCCCAGCGGTACGCCGGTGGAGGCTGTGCCCTCCACACGCCTGATCTTGCTTCCGCTCATCAGCGGCTTGATGTTTCTCATTGGCTGGGCCGCAGGGTTATCCTACTACCGGCGCGAGGCGCACCGTCCGCTTGCGCT